>NZ_NSDJ01000001.1:2038445-2717927 GCF_003610915.1 Rahnella variigena | reverse complement strand
GATTTCGTTACCGGCACCGTATGGCGTCACTGCCAGCAGTGGCCAGATGGCTTCGGAAAGAACATAACGGCCGACAACCGCGAGGTTTGATGGCGCATCTTTAAGCTCTGGTTTCTCAACGATAGCCGTCATTGGCGCGCTTTCGCCCGGCTCAACCTCTACACCGTTACAGTTAACGATGCCGTATTTAGAAACGTCTTTCTCCGGCACTTCTTCAACCATGACCTGGCTGTTGCCAGTTTCCTGGAAGCGGCGAAGCATCGCAGCAAGGTTGTCTTTACGCAGATCGCTGGTGGAATCGTCCATCAGAACGTCAGGCAGAATAACCGCGAATGGCGAATTGCCAATCAGAGGTTTTGCACACAGAACAGCGTGGCCGAGACCTTTTGACTGACCCTGACGCACGTTCATGATTGTCACGCCCTTCGGGCAGATAGACTGCACTTCTTCCAGCAACTGGCGCTTAACGCGAGATTCCAGCATGCTTTCCAGTTCGAATGACGTGTCGAAGTGGTTTTCGATCGCGTTTTTAGAAGAATGCGTGACCAGAATGATCTCTTTAATGCCCGCTGCAGCACATTCATTAACGATGTACTGGATTAAAGGCTTATCGACGATAGGCAGCATTTCTTTTGGAATGGCCTTCGTCGCTGGCAACATACGTGTGCCCAGACCGGCAACAGGGATAACAGCTTTTAACATTGTAAAGGATACTCCTTGAAACCTATTAGTGTGTAAATCCAGTCAGTTAGAATTCAAACATGTCAGGGAATTCACCGGACTGAAATTGTAAATACAAATTTTTTTCCGCAACGCCATTTCTTCCCTGAGTATAGTCCCTGCCATTTACTTTAGGGAGGCAATACTGCTGACTTTAGGACGCCAGCACGATTCTCTGTATTTGATTACGATACCAGTAAGCCGCACGAAACGGTAAGGTAAAGACCTAATTTTAGGAATGTTAAACCTATTCGGTGATTTTATAATCATAAATTGCTGCTTTCGAAAACATCAGCGTCTGTCCATTGAGCGTTGCCCCGGACCTCCCCTGCTCTGTTGAACGGTTTTGCCTAGCCCACTGTTTTAGATTTGAAATTTCATGCCCTGACGCCCATTATTCTA
Organism: Rahnella variigena; assembly: GCF_003610915.1. Classification (NCBI taxonomy): domain Bacteria; kingdom Pseudomonadati; phylum Pseudomonadota; class Gammaproteobacteria; order Enterobacterales; family Yersiniaceae; genus Rahnella; species Rahnella variigena. The sequence goes on along the minus strand of NZ_NSDJ01000001.1, from coordinate 2,716,805 downwards.
CGTGCGGCAAACGCCGCGTAACTAAAGGTGAAAAACGCTATATGGAATGGATCGCCGATCCGTCGATTTGGGCCGGGCTGGCTACCCTGGTTATTCTTGAAATTGTTCTGGGGATAGACAATCTCATCTTTATTGCCATTCTGGCGGAGAAACTTCCGCGCAGCCAGCGTGATAAAGCCCGCGTCACAGGGCTGATGCTGGCGCTCGTCATGCGTTTGCTGCTCCTTGCTTCAATCTCATGGTTATCGACACTCACCCGCCCGCTCATTACGGTGCTGGGTCACCCGTTCAGTGCGCGTGACATGATTATGCTCGTCGGCGGCATATTCCTGTTGTTCAAGGCAACGATGGAATTGAATGAACGCCTCGAGGGTAAGGATGAGGAGCAAAGCCAGCAGCAACGCGGGGCTAAATTCTGGCCTGTTGTCGCTCAAATTGTGGTGCTGGATGCGGTATTTTCCCTCGACTCGGTGATTACCGCTGTCGGTATGGTTGACCATCTGGCCGTCATGATGGCTGCTGTATGTATAGCAATCGGGCTGATGCTGCTGGCGAGTAAGCCACTGACCCGTTTCGTCAATGCGCACCCGACTATTGTTATCTTGTGTCTGAGTTTCCTGCTGATGATTGGGTTTAGCCTGGTAGCTGAAGGCTTTGGCTATGCGATCCCGAAAGGCTATCTGTATGCGGCAATCGGTTTCTCGGTCATTATCGAAGGCCTGAATCAGCTGGCGCAGTTTAACCGCAAACGCTTTTTGTCATCACGTCGCTCTCTGCGTGAGCGTACTGCTGAAACCGTTTTACGCGTACTTCGTGGCAAACATGAAGAAGCCGAACTTGATACGCATTCCTCAAATATGATTGCTGACAGTGCAGGCGAAGAGGATGCCATCTTCAATCAGCAGGAACGCCATATGATTGAGCGCGTTCTGGGCCTCGGGCAGCGTACCGTCAGCAGCGTGATGACTTCCCGGCACGACGTCGATAATCTTGAACTCAATGACCCGGTTGATTTGCTTAAGCAGCAAATAGCGGAAAACCAGCACACGCGAATTCTGGTGACCGAAGACAGCTCTACCGATGAACCGCTGGGCGTGGTGCATGTTGTTGACTTGCTGAAACAACAACTCCTGCAAAATGAGTTAGATCTTAAGGCACTTATCCGCCAGCCGCTGATTTTCCCTGAGCAGCTTTCCCTGCTGATGGCGCTTGAGCAGTTCCGCCTGGCCAAAACTCACTTTGCATTTGTCGTCGATGAGTTCGGTTCAGTTGAAGGCATTGTGACCCTGACTGACGTGATGGAAACAATCGCCGGTAATCTGCCTGAATCTGATGAAACGCCGGATGCGCGCCACGATATTTCGCAACAGGAAGACGGCACATGGATTGCCAACGGCTATATGCCGCTGGAAGATCTGGTGATGTACATCGCCCTGCCGGTTGATGAAAAACGCGAATATCACACGCTGGCAGGATTACTGATGGAGCATACTCAGAGCATCCCTCAGGTCGGCGCGCAAATCCACATCGATAACTATCTGTTTGAACCGCTTGAGGTCAGCAGTCACCGTATTCTGAAAGTGAGAATTACGCCGCTCAAAACCGACATGGATGATGATTACGAAGTGTGACCTGCCGTAGAGCTCGGCATTAAAAACAAAAAAGGGACGCTGATGAGGCGTCCCTTTTTACTGAGTCGTACAAATTGAGGTACAGAAAGATTATTTATTTAATAACTTCTGCACATCGTCTTTTTCATTGCTGTCTTTGCGTTTATCCACCCAGTTCTGAATGGCGCTACGGGCACTCTGTTCCACCGTCCGGCGCAGTATCTGATCGACCTGAAGCTGATAACCCAGTTGCGCCCACGGCCCGTACACTCGCAACGGGATATCCGTGGTTTTAAGGGTGTTAATCAGATTGCCGTCGCCTTTCCAGCCACCGGTAACGCGGATCAACAGATTCATGTCTACCTTTTCGCCGGCGAGATCAACAGATCCATCACCTTTTGCATAAACCATGGGTGACTGGCCTTCCAGATCATTCAGTGTCAGTGTGCCGTTTTTCAGCTGACCCTGCGCTTTCAGTGTATCAATCTGGCTGTAATGCTCATACTTATCAAGCCCCTGAACGCTGCTGGTATTACGGCTGATTGCCTGCTGGATAAGCTGCTGAATATTAAGTCCGTTCAGGTGCGCATTGGTCATAGCAAGTTCAGCATTGCCCTGCCAGTTACGCGCAAAATCTTCTGCCGAGAGCCCTTTTCCGTTCACGTCCCCTTTCATAGAGAAGCTGCCGGTCAGCGCTTTCGGCAATCCGTAAGCAGTCAGCAGATCAGCCAGCTCAATATTATTCACATCCGGCGTCATGTGAACCTTAATACTTTTGCCGGTTACATCCATATCACCCGGCAGGGAAAAGCTTCCCGATCCGAGATTGCCACTGAACGTCGGCAGCGCAACGTTACCCAGCCGGTTATTGGCATTCAGTGCCAGATTTTGAATCTTCATCCCGCGATAGGTTAAATCCGCTACTTTCAGTGCCAGATTCGCATTGAAATTCCGCAAAATGCTCAGGCCGTTCGGCTGCTCATCGACATCACGCGCAATGACCGGCGCGGAGGTGATTGACTGGGTGCTCTGAGCCGCCTGCTCAGCAGTTTTAGGCTGCCAGCCGGAAAGCGCATCCAGATCGAGTTTGTCAGCGTTTAAATTGAGCTGATAGTTGCCGATATCGCCACCCATCGTGGCAGAAGCAGTCCCTGAAATCTGATTATCATTCGCCGTTAACGCCAGCTGGGTGAGTTCCAGTGAGTCACTATCGCGCTGATAACTGGCCTGCATCGAACCATTACCCTGAACACCTTTCACAGGGATGTCAGCGCCACTCAGCTGATAAGTGAATTTACTGATCTTAGCCGAAAAAGCCTGCGGATAATGCTGCATATCCACGTTTGCATTCATGGTGAATGCAAGGTCGCGCTGATTGCGGTTTATGCGGCTTGAAAGCTGAATGGTGGCCTGACGGTTGTCGTTTTTATCAATTTCCATGTTGATATCACGAACATTTATCTGATCATCATCGCCGCGCTGCCAGATAAGCAGACTGTCTGCAATGGTGATTTTGTCGATATCAAACTTCCAGCCAGCTTCAAGTTCAGAAGCTCCGGGAGCGACAGGCGTTGGCATTGAAGGCGCAACAGGTGCATCGGGCTGATTCTCTTCAGTTTCAGGCGTCAGACGTATTACTGCGTTTTTCAGCAGTACCTGTTTCACCGCCAGCTGATGAGAAATAAGAGGCCAGAGTTTAACGTCCAGCCGCATGTTTTCAGCACTGACAACCGGTTCCTTAGCCCCCGGTGCGGTAAGCGACGTCTGACCGGCAATAATGCTCAACTGTGGCCAGACGTGCCAGCGCAGCGATCCGTTGATGGCCAGCTGATATCCGCTTTTCACCTCAACCCGTTCCACCATGTACTGGCGGAAATCATTGGGATTGATCAGAAATACCAGCGAAGTCATGCCGGCAATGATAACCACCAGTAAAATCACCAGTGTTGTCAGTAGTCTTCTCATGCCTTCCTCACGTTTTTATCCGTATGCGGATAAAAAACTGAATCAGTCTTCATCAATACGACTGGCAATTGCGCTTTGCTGGTCGCGGTATTTCGCATCCTGACGGCTGTTATAAGGACGTGCAGCAGAACCGGATAACGGTTCAAAGCTCAGCGCACCGATCAGCATTCCCGGGCGAAGCGCCAGCGGGAGCTTACCCGAATTATAGAACTCGAGAACAATCCGCCCTTTCCAGCCCGGATCAATACGATGTGCGGTTACGTGTACCATCAGCCCGAGACGCGCCAGTGAAGAGCGCCCGTCCAGCCAACCGACCAGATCGTCAGGAATGGTGACCGACTCATAAGTAACCGCCAGCGCCAGTTCGCCAGGATGCAGGAAGAATGCTTCGCCTTCCGGCAAAACAATTTCATCGCTCATCACTTTATCCAACGCGGCGCTGACTTCGTCTTTCGGGCCACTCAGGTCGATATAACCCGCGTTATGGCCGAGGAAAACGCGGAAGCCGTTACCCAGACGCACATCTACGGTCGCACCGTTAATTCGTTCAACCGGCGGACGGGGTGAAATGCCTAATTTGCCGCTGTCGAGCCAGGCTTCTATATCTCGGTCGCAAAGTCTCATCGTATCTCCGGTATGTTTTCTGCAGATGGTCGGCGATTAATTGAAGAACTGACTGATTTTCGCCTTGAGAATATCAATCGCAATCCGGTTTTTGCCGCCGCGCGGCACAATGATGTCTGCGTATTGTTTTGAGGGTTCGATAAATTGCAGGAACATCGGGCGTACGGTCTTCTGATATTGCGCCATCACAGAATCCATAGAGCGGCCACGTTCGTTGACGTCACGTTTCATGCGGCGCATCAGACAGATATCCAGCGGGGTATCAACGAAGATGGAGAAATTCATTTCGTCACGCAAACGCGCATCGGTCAGGAGAAGGATCCCTTCCAGAATGATCACTTTCTTCGGTTTTAGTGTCACCGTCTCAGGCAGACGAGTGTGCTCAATGAAGCTGTAGCTCGGCAATTCAATCGCCTGACCAGACTTCATGGCTTGTAAATGCTGGAACAGTAAATTGTGATCCATCGCACTTGGATGGTCGTAGTTGGTTTTGACCCGCTCTTCCATGGTCATGTGGCTTTGGTCTTTATAGTAGCAATCTTCCGGGATAACCCCGATGTGCTCATCACCAACCTGATCACGAAGTTCACGGTATAACGTACTGGCGATGAGGCTTTTTCCCGAAGCAGATGCGCCAGCGATACCCACGATGACACACTGATGGAATTTGTCAGACATAAAATTAAAGACCTGATTTGGAAGTTGGAAGGCAAGCACAGACGTGTGCTTTGAACGCGCCAATTATAAGTACAAGACACTGCCTGATGCCAGCGTTAAGGCTGTGTAATCGCTGACATCCGGCAATAATTCACTGAGTTGGGAGATTAAACCGCTCTGAAAGCAATTTCTGTCGGGATAGCGTCACCTCTCCAGAACAATTGCGACGCAATTTTTGCCGCCAGTTCGCGGTAAATTGCAGTGAATTCACTTTCAGGATTAGAGACGACTGTCGGCTCGCCACGATCTAAATCTTCGCGCAGTGAAATATGCAGCGGCAATTGCGCCAGTAATTCACAGCGATACTTCTCGGCCAGACGCTGCGCGCCACCGGTGCCGAAAATCGGTTCGTGATGTCCGCAGTTGCTGCATACGTGCATACTCATGTTCTCGACAATGCCCAGAACCGGCACATGCACTTTCTCAAACATGACGATGCCTTTCATGGCATCCAGCAGCGCGATGTCCTGCGGCGTCGTCACCACCACCGCACCTGTGACCGGAATATTCTGCGACAACGTCAGCTGAATATCACCAGTGCCCGGCGGCAGGTCGATCACCAGATAATCGAGGTCTGGCCACAGCGTATCGGAAAGCATCTGCATCAGCGCTTTACTGGCCATCGGGCCGCGCCACACCATAGCGTTTTCGTCGGTAACCAGATAACCAATGGAATTGGTCGCCAGTCCGTGCGCCATAATCGGCGACATGTGCACACCATCCGGTGACGTCGGACGCTCTTCTTCCGTACCCAGCATATTCGGGACTGACGGACCGTAAATATCGGCATCCAGAATACCGACTTTTCCGCCCTCAGCGGCCAGTGCCAGCGCCAGATTCACGGCAGTCGTCGATTTCCCAACCCCGCCCTTACCCGAGCTGACAGCCAGAATATTGCGCACACCTTTAATACCCGGCTGATCGTTAGCGCGTTTCATGGTGGCGATATCGTGACGCAGGTTCCACTGTATAGCCGTAGCGCCGGTGACCCGCAGCAATTCTCCGCTGGTTTCATCTTTCAGCACATCGAAACCGCTGTTCCAGGCAAACGGCAGCGTCAGGTCAATATGTAAAACACCGTCCATCAGCACGCAGTGATGCAATGCTTTTATCGCGGGTAAATCTTTTTGTAATGTGGAATGGCGAAAGGTGGCCAGTACGCCGGTCACTAGTGCGCGCAGCCCTGCGGGTGTGGTCTGCTGTGGGGATTGAGATGTCATCCCGGCTCCTTGAAAACTGGTTATCAGACTATTTATCTATGCATAAGCATAACAGAACACACGTAAGGAGATCCCCCCGTTTGTTTACGCGGGGCGGCGCTTTCGGTTAACATCAATGCCCCTGATTTCAACTACAGAAAGCAAGCTCTTACTATGGCTCAAGTCGCGAAAAAAATTTTGGTAACCTGTGCACTTCCGTACGCCAACGGATCCATCCATCTCGGTCACATGCTCGAGCACATCCAGGCTGACGTCTGGGTCCGTTACCAGCGAATGCGCGGCAATGAAGTGCATTTCATCTGTGCGGACGATGCGCACGGCACCCCGATCATGCTGAAAGCGCAGCAGCTCGGTATCAAGCCGGAAGAGATGATTGCCGAAATGAGCCAGGAGCATCAGAAAGATTTCGCCGGCTTCGGTATCAGCTACGACAACTATCACTCCACGCACAGCGACGAAAACCGTGAGCTGTCCGAGCTGATTTATGGTCGCCTGAAAGAAAACGGCTTCATTAAAAACCGCACCATTTCTCAGTTGTACGATCCGGAGAAAGGCATGTTCCTGCCTGACCGTTTCGTCAAAGGCACCTGCCCGAAATGTAAATCGCCAGATCAGTACGGCGATAACTGTGAAGTGTGTGGCGCAACCTACAGCCCGACTGAACTGATCGACCCGAAATCTGTGGTTTCCGGTGCGACGCCGGTGCTGCGTGATTCTGAGCATTACTTCTTTGATTTGCCGGAATTCAGCGCAATGTTGCAGGCGTGGACCCGCTCCGGTGCGCTGCAGGAACAAGTGGCGAACAAAATGCAGGAGTGGTTCGAACACGGTCTGCAACAGTGGGATATCTCCCGCGATGCGCCGTACTTCGGTTTTGAAATTCCTGATGCGCCGGGCAAATATTTCTACGTCTGGCTGGACGCGCCAATCGGCTATATGGGTTCTTTCAAAAACCTGTGTGACCGTCGCAGCGACCTGAATTTCGACGAGTTCTGGAAAAAAGATTCGACTACCGAGCTGTATCACTTCATCGGTAAAGACATCGTTTATTTCCACAGTCTGTTCTGGCCGGCGATGCTGGAAGGCAGCGGTTTCCGCAAGCCAACCAACCTGTTCGTACACGGTTACGTCACCGTGAATGGCGCGAAGATGTCCAAATCGCGCGGCACGTTCATCAAGGCCAGCACCTATCTGAATCATCTGGATGCCGACTGCCTGCGTTACTACTACACCGCAAAACTGTCTTCACGCATCGACGATATCGACCTGAATCTGGAAGATTTCGTGCAGCGCGTTAACGCAGACATCGTGAACAAAGTGGTTAACCTGGCGTCACGCAATGCCGGTTTCATTGCCAAACGTTTTGACGGCAAACTGGCTGACAAACTGGCCGATGAAGCGCTGTACAAAACCTTCACCGATGCCGCTGAAAGCATCGCGCAGGCGTATGACAGCCGTGAATCAGGTCGCGCAATCCGTGAAATCATGGCGCTGGCTGACCTGGCCAACCGCTATGTCGATGAGCAGGCACCGTGGGTAGTTGCAAAACAGGAAGGCCGCGACGCTGACCTGCAAGCCATCTGCTCAATGGGCATCAATCTGTTCCGCGTGCTGATGACTTACCTGAAACCAGTTCTGCCTTCACTGTCAGAGCGCACTGAAGCCTTCCTGAACACCACGCTGGACTGGGACGCTATTGCTCAACCGCTGCTGTCGCATCAGCTGAATCCGTTCAAAGCGCTTTTTAACCGTATTGAGCTGGATAAAGTGACTGCGATGGTTGATGCGTCGAAAGAAGATATTGCGGCTGCGAAAGCTCCGGCAACCGGTCCGCTGGCGGATGATCCGATTCAGGAAACCATCACTTTTGATGATTTTGCCAAAGTGGATATGCGTATCGCGCTGATTAAAAGCGCTGATTTCGTGGAAGGGTCAGACAAACTGCTGCGACTGCAACTGGATCTGGGCGGCGAAACCCGTCAGATTTTCTCCGGTATCCGTTCTGCCTATCCTGATCCGAAAGCACTGGAAGGCCGTCTGACCATCATGGTCGCCAACCTTGCACCACGTAAAATGCGCTTCGGCATCTCTGAAGGAATGGTGATGGCGGCGGGCCCTGGCGGAAAAGACATCTTCCTGCTCAGCCCGGATTCCGGCGCACAGCCTGGTATGCAGGTGAAGTAAAACTCATGACTGCTCCTCCCCCTGCGAAGGGGGAGGTTGGGAGGGGGTTTTACAGACAAAATAAAGAGTTGGAGAAAACTTCAGCTTATTTTTTTTGACCTTAATACCCCACCCCGGCCCTCCCCTTCGCAGGGGAGGGAGCAAAATCACTTCGGCCAGTTCGGCCATATGGCTTTCGGATACTCCCTGTCGATATCCGATTTCGCCAGCCCGATATCCTTCAGTTGATCCGCACTCAGCGAATGCAAAATCTTGCGGCTGACGCGGCGCTCATTCCAGCCATGTACCACTGCAAACAACTGTTTTAGCCAACCGCCCTTTCTCACCGGCATCTGTACTGCCCGTTCATGCACCGCGATATCTGCACAAACCCTTGTCTCACATCCGGCAAACTGCCGTTCTTCAATGATATTTTTCATATTCTGCTCCCGTTGACGACCTGACATCAGGATCTAACAACGGGCAAAAACATTACAGATTCAGTTTTTTTGTATTTCAACCATACAGATCTGGATCTGATGACAGATTCAGCGTTAGATTGTGTTCATCTGTACTGCTTTCTTTGCGCAGGCGTTGAGGAAAAGATAATGAATCGTTACGAAAATCTGGCAAATGTCCTGAGTGATCGCATTGAACAAGGGCTGTATCCGGCGGGTATCCGTCTGCCTTCAGTGCGGGTGTTAAGCAGTGAACATGGCGTCAGCGTCAGTACAGTTCAGCAGGCGTATCGCGTGCTGGAAGAAAAACAGCTGGTGGAAGCCCGCCCGAAATCGGGTTACTTCGTGAAAGATGCCCGCATTCAGGCTGCCCTTCCGGCGGTGTGCCGCCCGACGCAACGTCCGGTAGATATTTCCCAGTGGGATCAGGTACTGGAGCTGATCACTTCCCCGCATCGTCCCGGTGTGATTCAGTTAGGCCGCGGCTCTCCGGATGTCACTGCCGCCACGCTCAAACCGCTCAGCCGTCTGATGGGGCGCGCCGGACAGCATCAGAATCTCAGCGCGTTTCATTACGACAGCATTTACGGCTCCGAAGACTTACGCGAACAAATCGCCCGTCTGATGATTGACAGCGGCAGCCATATGGATGCCAGCAACATCCTGATCACCACCGGTTGTCATGAAGCCCTGTCTATCGCCATCCGTTCAGTATGTGAACACGGCGATATCGTGGCGGTGGACTCCCCGAGTTTTCACGGCGCGATGCAGACTCTGAAGGGCTTTGGCATGAAAGCGCTGGAAATCCCTACCGATCCGGTTACCGGAATCAGTCTGGAAGCACTGGAGATGGCGCTGGAGCAGTGGCCGATTAAAGCCATACAGCTGACGCCCAACTGTAATAATCCGCTCGGTTATAACATGCCGGATGACCGTAAAAAAAGCCTGTTGCGTCTGGCGCAACGCTACGATATCGCGATTATTGAAGACGATGTTTACGGTGAACTGGCCTATCAGTATCCGCGCCCGGCGACCATTACCTCGTTTGATGAAGATGGCCGCGTGCTGCTGTGCAGTTCGTTTTCCAAAACGCTGGCGCCCGGTTTGCGCGTCGGCTGGATTGCGCCGGGCCGTTATCATGACCGCGCCCTGCACATGAAATACATCACCACCGGCGCATCAGCCACGCTGCCACAAATCGCCATCGCGGATTTCATCAAACAGGGGCATTATCTGCAACACATGCGCCGCATGCGTAATCAGTACCAGCGCAACCTGTGTACCATGACTGACTGGGTGATGAAATATTTCCCATGTGGCACGCGTGTCAGCCGTCCGCAGGGAGGATTTCTGTTGTGGATCGAACTTGACGAACGCGTGGATACCCAGCGCCTGAACCGGCTGCTGGAAGAACATTTAGTGCAAATCGCCATCGGTTCGATATTCTCTGCCTCGGGCAAATATCGCAATTGTCTGCGCATCAACTATGCCCAGACGCTGACGGCGAAAACCGAGCGCGCCGTTCAGCAGGTTGGCCTGACCATTTCACAGATGCTGGAAAACTGCTAAACGCTATCCGGAGAGCCTTTTATCGTGCAGATAGAACCGTTACCGCCACTCAACACGCTGGTGGCATTTGAATGCGTGGCGCGTTATTGCAGTTTTTCAAGGGCAGCGGACGAGCTGAATCTCACCCAAAGCGCCATCAGCCGGCAGATTATCCAGCTGGAAGAAATGCTGGGTTGTAAGCTTTTCCAGCGTGCGCAACGCAAAACCACGCTGACACCGCGCGGGGAAACCTATGCACAGCAGGTGCGAAAGCTGCTGGGGGATATTTCACAATCCACCGCTGAGGTGATGGGCTGGAACGGTTTGCCGCAGGTCACGCTGGCCTGCACCAGCGCCATGAGTGGCCTGTGGCTTTCATCCCGTCTCTCGTCTTTGCGCCAGCTTCTGCCGGACCTGCAAATCCGCATGAAGATTTCCGACAGTTTTTCAGACCTCAAGTCATCAGAATTCGATCTGGCTATCTTCTATCTGCGCGAGCCGCCGCCTGGTTATCACGTACAGGCGTTGTTCGATGAAGTGTGCTATCCGATGTGTTCACCGGAATTTCTCAAACGCCTGCCGCCTGATGCCAGCGCGGCGGATTTACTCGAACAAACCTTGCTTATACAGGATGACCCGCAGCGCGAATGGACCGGCTGGCGTGACTGGTTTGCCTCACAGGATGTGAGTTTCGTGACGCCGCGCAGAACCTGGCGCGCCAATAACTATCCGTTTCTGGTGCAGTCAGCAGTGCTCGGAGATGGAGTTTTGCTGGGCTGGGAAGGACTGGTGCAGGATTACGTTAACAGCGGCCAGCTGGTTGCGGCGCATCCCGGCAAACTGGCTGCTGCCGGAAAATGCTACATGCTGACGCCTCAGGACAGGTTCCTGAAACCTGTCGTGCATAAAGTGATTAACTGGCTGAAACAGCCTTAATAAACTCCCTCCCCTGCGAAGGGGAGGGCTGGGGTGGGGTATTCAGGTCAAATAAATAAGTTGAAGTTTGCTTTGGCAAAGATTTAGTTTGTGAAACCCCCTCCCAGCCTCCCCCTTCGCAGGGGGAGGAGCCAAATAATAATAATCTTATATGTTAATTATATATCAGCCGGCGGGATTTTATTTTTCTCCAGATATCTGCGTTTTCTCGCAGAATTCATACCAATTAATGTAAACAACAGCCAGCATGACTGTGAAATACAGGATGCAAGGTTAAAATCATGGCTTAATGAATACAGGCCAAACACACCGCCGATTATATTAAGATAGGCGTAACTGTTAGCATCAACCGCTAGCCTGCGCATTTGAACCAGCGCATAAGCCAGAAGGTAGCAAAACACGCCAATTAAGCCGACAACCGTATGCATTTCCACCGGCCACTTCCCTTTCCAGACATTGATAGCTCAGAAAAATAAAGCTTTTCAGGGTGTTCTGCCGCGAATTTTTCGCATACCCTCATGATAAATTCTCATGCAAGTTCAACAGGGGGTTTTGATATAAATCATCAAGGCAATCCATTGCGCCAATTAGACACACCCGGGGTATTTCGCCTGCACCTATAAAATTCCAGCACGTACTATGGAGATAATTAATGAAAGATAATAATTCCCCTTTGACGAAATTAATGCAGGATGCACAACTTAGCCGTCGCGGCTTTATTACCAGCGCTTCCGCTGTGGGTATTACCAGTGCCTTAGGTTTTTCACCGTTCTCTGCTTTCGCGGCGGAACCGAAAAAAGGCGGTGTATTAAAACTGGGTATGTCAGGGGGAAATACCAGCGATACGCTCGACCCGACATTATTCAGCGACTGGGTGCCCTTAAATCAGGCATATATGCTGATGAACGGCCTGGTGGAAATTGATGAAAATAACAAAGCCACACCGGAACTGTTCTCCGCCTGGGAAGCCAAACCGGGTGCCGCCGAATGGGTGTTTACCGTTCGCGATGGCGTGACGTTCCATAACGGCAAAAAACTCGATGCCGGGGACATTCTCTACTCCATCAACTTGCATCGCGGCGACAAATCAAAAAGTGCCATCAAAAGCCAGCTGGCACCGATTACCGGCCTGACTAAACAGGGCGATAACCAGATCCTCATTACCCTTGACAGCGGTAACGCCGACCTGCCGTATCTGCTGGCGGATTACCATCTGGTGGTGGTTCCGGACGGCTTTACCGACTGGTCGCACCCGATTGGTACCGGCGGTTATGTCTTTGATCAGTACGAACCGGGCGTGCGATCGCTGTTCAAACGCAACCCGAACTACTGGAAACCGGACCGCGCCTTTGTCGATGCCGTAGAAGTGCTGGTCATCAATGACCCGACCGCACGCACCAACGCCATGATTTCCGGTCAGGTTCATGCGATTAACCGCGTCGATTTTAAAACTGTCGATTTCCTCAAACGCAGCCCGGCGCTCAACATTGTGCGTTCTTCCGGCGGCCAGCACTTCACCTTCCTGATGGATTGCAGCGTCGCACCGTACAACAACAACGACGTGCGCATGGCGATTAAACACGGTATCGACCGTCAGAAGATCCTCGACACCGTTCTGCGTGGCTACGGTTCGCTGGGTAACGATCATCCGATCCCCAAAACCGACCGCTTCTTCAACCACAGTCTGGAACAGCGCGTTTACGATCCGGATAAATCACAGTTCTATCTGAAAAAGGCCGGTCTGGCCGATCTCAAGATCGAGCTGTCTTCCTCTGACGCCGCCTTTGCCGGTGCGCTCGATGCTGCCGCCCTGTTCCAGGGACAGGCGCAGAAAGGCGGCATTCAGGTCAACATCAAGCGCCAGCCTGCCGACAGCTACTGGGACGATGTGTGGATGAAAGCGCCTTTCAGCATGGGTTACTGGGGCGGACGTCCGACGGCTGACCAGATGTTCTCCACCGCTTATCAGTCCACCGCAAAATGGAACGACACGCACTGGAAAGATGAGAAGTTTGATGCCCTGCTGTTGCAGGCACGCTCACTGCTTGATGAAGGCAAACGTGCGGAAATCTATGGGGAACTGCAAAGTATCGTGCGTGATAACGGCGGCGCGATGATCCCGCTGTTTGGCGATTATCTCGACGCGGCCAGCAAAAAAGTCGGCGGTATCAAGCCGCACCCGATGTTCAACTTTATGGGTGGTCGTCTGGCCGAGCGCGTCTGGCTGGAGGCATGATGAAAAAACGGATTTTACAGCGGGTTCTGTTGGGCATTATCACGCTGTGGCTGGTTTCTGTGCTGATTTTTATCGGCACGGAAATGCTGCCTGGTGATGTCGCAACGGCCATTTTAGGCCAGAGCGCCACGCCTGAAACCGTTGCCGCATTGCGCCTGCAACTCGGGCTGGATGAACCGTCGATGCTGCGCTACCTGCACTGGCTGGCGGGTATCATGCACGGCGACTTAGGGCATTCACTGGCGAACGGGCGCGCCATCAGTGACGAACTGCTGCCGCGTCTGGCAAACACGTTGTTCCTCGCCGGATACGCGGCAGTGATCGCCATTCCGCTGGCAGTAGGTCTGGGTATCGCATCGGCTATCTGGCGCGGTTCTGTTTTTGACCGGCTGGCAAATACGCTGACGCTTATCAGCATTTCGGTGCCGGAGTTTTTCGTCGGTTACATTCTGGTGATTGCCTTTGCCATCCGCCTGACGTGGTTCCCCAGTCTGTCGATGGTCGACAGCAGTTCGTCGTTTATTGACCGTCTTTACGTCTGCACCCTGCCGATGCTCACCCTGACGCTGGTGGTACTGGCGCACATGCTGCGCATGACGCGTGCCTCGGTGACGGCAGTCATGGCCAGCCCGTATATCGAAAGCGCCGTGCTCAAGGGCATTCCCCGCTGGCGCATTGTGGTTTTTCACGCCCTGCCAAACGCCCTTGCGCCCATCATCAACGTGGTGGCGTTTAACCTCGCGTATCTGGTTGTCGGCGTGATCCTGGTGGAAGTGGTGTTTGTCTATCCGGGCATCGGGCAATACATGGTAGACGCGGTAACCAAGCGCGACCTGCCGGTGGTTCAGGCCTGCGGTCTGCTGTTTGGCGGCACCTATATTTTCCTCAACACCACCGCCGACTTACTGGCGATCTGGTGCAATCCACGCCTGCGCCATGCGCGCTAAAAGAGGGAACTCATGAACCGATATTTCATTAACATCCCGCTCTCGGCCTGGATTGGTATTGTGATTATTGCAGTGAACCTGCTGGCGGCTATTTTTGCGCCATGGCTCGCTCCGCACAGCGAAACCGAACAGGTCGGCGATATCTGGCTGCTGCCTTCCGCCGCCACGCCGTTTGGTACTGACAGTCTCGGGCGCGACATGCTTTCCCGCATTCTGTTCGGTGCGCGCACCACCATTGCTATCGCGCTGACCATCACTTTCAGTTCATTTATCATCGGCATCGTCACCGGATTTACGGCGGCGATTTACGGTAAATGGGTCGATGTGGTGCTCTCACGCATCGTTGATACCGTGATGTCGATTCCGGTGCTGATTTTCGCGCTGATCGTGTTGTCCGTTATGGGTACGTCCATTCCGGTGCTGGTATTGACCATCGCCCTGCTCGATGCCACACGCGTGTTTCGTCTGGCAAGGCTGGTGGCGCAGGCGATTGTCTGTCAGGAATACGTCGAAGCAGCCCGTCTGCGAGGTGAAGGTTTACGCTGGGTGTTGTTCAAAGAAATTCTGCCCAACGCCCTGCCACCGCTGCTGGCTGAGTTTGGTATGCGTTTCTGCTTTACCTTCCTGTTTATCGCGGGTTTAAGCTTCTTAGGTCTGGGCATTCAGCCGCCGTATGCCGACTGGGGCAGCATGGTGCGCGACAATGCGCAGGCGATTAACTTTGGTCAGTTCGCGCCGTTGTATCCGGCGGCGGCGATTGCCCTGCTGACGATTGGCGTCAATCTGGTGGTCGACTGGCTGCTGGCGCGTAACAGCCTGCCGCATGGAGATGAAGCATGACACGCACGATTTTAGAAATGCGCGGGCTGCGCATCGAAACCCTCGACGGTTCACCGCTGGTGCAGGATATTTGGCTCAAACTGGCGGCGGGTGAAGTGCTCGGCCTGATTGGCGAATCCGGTGCGGGCAAATCCACTATTGGTCTGGCAGCGTTAGGCTATGCGCGTCAGGGCTGCCGGATTGCCGGTGGCGAAGTCTTTTTGGATGGCACTGACATTGTTTCTCAGCCTTCCAGCGTAAAGCGTGAATGGCGCGGCAGGCGCGTGGCATATGTGGCACAAAGCGCAGCCGCCTCGTTTAATCCGGCGCTGACCATCGAAAAACAGGTCTGCGAAGGCCCCATTCGCCACGGTCTGATGAACAAAGAAGAGAGTCGTCAGTGGGCGATTTCACTGTTCCGCTCGCTGGATTTACCGGATCCGGAAAACATCGGTAAACGCTATCCGCATCAGCTTTCCGGCGGACAGCTCCAGCGCGCAATGGCTGCAATGGCGATGTCCTGTAAACCCGATTTGCTGATCATGGATGAGCCAACCACCGCGCTGGACGTCACCACGCAGATTGAAGTGCTGGTGATGCTGCGCAAACTGGTGCGCGAATTCAACACCGCCGCGCTATACATCACCCACGATCTGGCCGTTGTCGCCCAGCTTGCTGACCGGATTATGGTGCTTCGTCACGGCAAAGAAGTGGAAACCGGCGACACGCAAACCATTCTGGAAAATCCACAACAGGAATATACCCGCAGGCTGGTTGCGGAGCGCGAACAGGCACTGACGCCGCTGGCAGAAGGCCATGAAACTGCCGGACAGCCGCTGCTGACGATGCGTAAGCTGAGTACCGGCTACAATGGTAAACGGGTGGTGAACGATGTCAGCCTGCAACTGCCGCGCGGAAAAACGCTGGCGATTATCGGCGAATCAGGCAGCGGCAAAAGTACGCTGGCACGGGCGCTGGTCGGATTGCTGCCCGACACTGAAGGCACGGTGGATTTCGACGGCGTGTCGCTTTCGCACAATTTTCACCAGCGCAATAAAGAAACACTGCGCCGTATGCAGATGATTTATCAGTTACCTGACGTGGCGCTCAATCCTCGCCAGACGCTGCTGGACATCATCGGACGCCCGCTGACCTTTTACTTTGGGATGAACAAAAAGCAGGTTCGCGAACGTGTGGAAGAGTTACTGCGCCTGACTGAACTGCCGGTCAAACTGATCGACCGTCGTCCCGGTGAACTGTCCGGCGGGCAGAAGCAGCGCGTCTGTATCGCCCGCGCACTGGCTTCGCAGCCGGAACTGATCATCTGCGATGAAGCCACCTCAGCCCTCGATCCGCTGGTAGCGGAAGAAGTGCTGAATCTGCTGCGCCGCTTACAGCAACAGATGGGGCTGTCGTATCTGTTTATCACCCATGATCTCGGCACGGTAAAACGTATCGCCCACCAGGTAGCGGTGATGTATCAGGGTCAGGTGGTCGCCAGCGGCGATACTGACGTGGTCTTCAGCGCGCCAATGCACAGCTATACCGAAAAACTACTGACCTCCGTACCGGAAATGCGCACCAGCTGGCTAGACGAGGTTCTCGCCCTGCGTGGCACGGCGCTTCCTGCGGCAGCCATTCCTTCGACAGGAGTTTTATGAGCACCAAACGCATCGTGACCGAATTCCCTCACGCCGTCACCGTGACCGAACATCTGTGGATCCCGCTCAGCGACGGCACGCGCCTCGCCGCACGTTTATGGCTGCCGGATGACGCCGAACGCCAGCCGGTGCCGGCTATTCTCGAATACATTCCCTACCGCAAACGCGACGGCACCCGCACCCGCGATGAACCGATGCACGGCTTTTTCGCCGGAAATGGTTACGCAGTCGTACGTGTGGATATGCGCGGCAGCGGCGAATCCGACGGATTGCTGGCCGACGAATATCTGTTGCAGGAACAGGATGACGCACTGGAAGTCATTCAGTGGATCACAGAACAACCCTGGTGCAGCGGCAACGTCGGCATGATGGGGAAATCCTGGGGCGGATTTAACGGTTTGCAGGTTGCCGCCCGCCGCCCCGCCGCGCTGAAAGCCATCATCACGGTTTGTTCAACGGATGACCGTTACCGCGACGATATTCATTACAAAGGCGGCTGCCTGCTCAATGATAACCTCTGGTGGGGCGGCATTATGCTGGCGTACCAGAGCCGCCCTTCCGACCCTGCGCTGGTCGGCGATAGCTGGTACAAAGACTGGCTGAACCGTCTGGAAAACATGCCGTTCTTCCCGGCGCTGTGGATGGAGCATCCGCTGCGTGATGCATACTGGCAACACGGTTCCGTGTGCGAAGACTGGTCTGCGATCCAGTGTCCGGTGATGGCGATCGGCGGCTGGGCAGACGCTTACAGCAATGCCGTATTCCGTCTGATGGATAATTTACAGGTTCCGCGCCGCGCCATTCTCGGCCCGTGGGCACATATCTATCCGCAGGACGGCACGCCGGAACCGGCGATTGGCTTCTTACAGGAAGCCGTGCGCTGGTGGGATCACTGGCTGAAAGGCGCAGACAACGGCGCGATGGAAGGCCCGATGATCCAGACCTGGTTGCAGGACAGCCAGCCGCCATCGGCGATGCGTCCGGTCAGTCGTGGCAAATGGGTGGGGTTTGATCGCGGCACCGCCAGCAATATCAATCACAGCCCGCGCTGGCTGACACGCGGACAGCTCAATACCCAGCCCGACGCTGACGCGGGCGTTATCAATATCTGTTCGCCGCAGAATCACGGTCTGATGGCAGGTGAATGGATGGGCGCGGGCGTGCCCGGTGAAATGCCGCCGGATCAGCGTGTCGATGACGGCATGGCAGAAATCTTCGACGGCGAACCGCTGGCCGAACCGCTGACCATTTTCGGTTTCCCGGAGTTTACCGTCGAACTGAGCAGCGATAAACCGGCGGCGATGCTGTACGTCCGGCTGTCAGACGTTGCGCCGGACGGCTCAGTAAACCGCGTCACCCACGGCTGGCTGAACCTTTCCCATCTGCAAGGTCACGACAAATGTGTACCGCTGATCCCCGGTCAGAAAGTCAAAGTACCGGTTCAGCTCGATGGTATTGCGCACCGCTTTGCCACCGGTCACCGGATGCGTATCTCGCTGGCGACCACCTTCTGGCCGATGATCTGGCCGATGGCAGAAGCGGCGACGCTGACGTTAGATTTGCACAGCGCGCAGCTCAGCCTGCCGGTGTGTGAGCAGCCGGTTTCAATTGCAGGTCCGATCAAAGAACCGCAAAGCGCGCCGCTGACGCCGCAAACCGTGCTGTCGCCAGGCCGCGTGGATCGCAACATCACTTACGATTTCCTCACCGACACCTGGACCAGCGTGACCAACGGCGTGGGTGGCGTTTTCGGTGAAGGCGTTTACCGCTTCGATGATATCGACACGACGGTCGATCACAATCTGCGCCGCGAGCTGACGGTCAGCAACAGCGATCCGCTTTCCGCCCGTTATCTGCTGACGCAGACCATGAAGATGGGACGTGAAGGCTGGTGGATGGAAGCTGAAATCACCCTCGAATTGCGCAGCGACCTGACGCATTTTATCATCAGCGGCGATATGGTGGTCAGCCTGAACGGCGAGGAAGAGTTCACCAAATACTGGCACGAGAGGATTGCGAGGTAAGTTTTTTTGCTCCCGCAAACTGTGGTTTAACCTTGCTCCTCCACCTGCGAAGGGGGAGGTTGGGAGGGGGTTTTAAGGACTGACACCTCGTGTGAGAAAACTTCAACTTATTGATTTCGCTTTAATACCCCACCCCAACCCTCCCCTTCGCAGGGGAGGGAGCCGATCTTAGTTGTATTTAATTTCGGTGTAACGGCTCGGCCAGATGGTTTCGGCTTTTACTCCGATGGCTTCCGCTATCAACCTTTCACCTTTCGGCCATTTACGGATTAACGCATTCGAGAGCGTCGATGAGCTTAAACCAGCGCGGCGTGAAACCGCCGCCATCGTGGTGCCCTTCTTTTTTATTGCCGCAATAATGTCAGCCTGATGCCAGTCTTTGTTCATGCAGCAAACGACAGCGATCGGTGAGCGTCCATGAATCTGGGGATGTTTCGTTTGTAAGAGTAATATCCATTTGAACAGAACCTAATATTAGATTGCGTATCACGCTACCACTTAAGTTCCTGCGCTAAGGTGGTAACTCAGGCGGGGGTAGGAATATCGGTTACCCTTTCCGACCAGCCCTAAAGCTGCCCCACCCGAGTTACCAAAACAATATACGGTAATAAATTGTTATTTTCTGGTAATACAAAGCGATGGCGAAATTAAAACTTCCGCCATGAGGGTTCAGGTTCCTACACCCGACTGCGGATTTTGCCGCAGCGAGCAGACAATAACTGGATATCCACACATAGAAAATGGGCAAAATGCTGGGATGAGATACTGCTTCCAGAGAGTTTTTATGGTTTGCAGTGAGTTGCACGCGGCTGCCTGTGCGGCAGTGAACCGATCTGCAAACCTTGCCTGAATCGCCACCACTTTCTAAGCTGCCTGTACGGCAGTGAACAAAGGGCCTGAAGTCGATCAGTATCTTGCAGCTTTCTAAGCTGCCTGTACGGCAGTGAACTGAGAGACGAAAACGGATCTACATTAAGTATGTTTCTAAGCTGCCTGTACGGCAGTGAACGGGTTCGTCGCCCTCTGGTATTACAGTCAGACTTTCTAAGCTGCCTGTACGGCAGTGAACCAGCTCGGATGGTGACTGAAACGAGCATAGAATTTCTAAGCTGCCTGTACGGCAGTGAACGCTCAGCGCCCGGGCGTTGTAAGTCTGTGTCTTTTCTAAGCTGCCTGTACGGCAGTGAACCCGAAGGATTGCATGTCAGTGCGGGTCATGAATTTCTAAGCTGCCTGTACGGCAGTGAACTTACAATCCCGATGGGACTGCCGCCGGGGTATTTTCTAAGCTGCCTGTACGGCAGTGAACAAACTCATCGACGTTAATGGAACGCAGACGGCTTTCTAAGCTGCCTGTACGGCAGTGAACAGTTGAGTTTTAATGTTTATGCTTTGAACTGCAAGAGATTATCCCTGTTTTGCCAAAAAAACCCTCTTTTTTGTGTGGCTCGTGTGATTCATTAAAATCAAAGAGTTAGAGACAGCTCGAAAAAAAGGGTTATGACTGAAATGCCATTAATACCCCACCCCAGCCCTCCCCTTCGCAGGTGAGGGAGCAGATCGAGATTTGCCCTTTTCCGTGCGAAATGGAGGGAGTTGCCCGAATTCTGTATCAGATTTCAGGAATGATCGCCGTAATATCCCGGCTCTCCAGCACCCGTCCGTCCTGCGCTCGGATTTCCAGTTTGCGCAGTGGCTGGCCGTTTTCATTGTCCACAAGCTGCGTACAGGCTTCGCCTTCCTCAAACAGGTATTCACTTCCCCACTGCCCCAGCGCGACCAGCACCGGTTGCAGCGCCAGCCCCTTTTCGGTCAGCACGTAATCCTGATACGCCGAACCATCGGCCGCCGGTTCAATTTTCAAAATGCCTTCGGCCACCAGCGCTTTCAGGCGTGCGCTGAGAATATTTTTTGCCGCACCCAGACTGCGCTGGAACTCGCTGAAACGCGAAATGCCACGCATGGCGTCGCGGACAATCAGCAGCGTCCACCAGTCACCAATGAGATCCAATGCGCGGCCAGCCGGACAAGGCGTGTTTTCCAGACGTGTTCGTTTCATGGCACCTCCTGCTTAAAGAATCTGGTTGCATTATAAAACCACCAGTGCTAAAAATCATCTGGTTTCATTATTAAACCACTTAATCAACCCAGAGGTTCTTATGTCAGATTCCATTCGTTCTCAGTCTTTGGCGTTAATCACCGGCGCATCCACCGGTATTGGTGCGACATACGCCGATCGTCTCGCTAAACGCGGCTATGATCTAATTCTTGTGGCACGTGATACACAGCGCCTGAATGCGCTGGCTGAAAAGCTGCAACAGGACACCGGCGTGAAAGTGACTGTGTTACCCGCAGACTTAACCCGCAGCGAAGACCTGTCACGGGTAGAAGATTTTATCCGCGCGACGCCGCAAATTTCCCTGCTGATCAATAACGCCGGGGCGTCACTCAAAGCCGGTTTTGAGAACAGTGATGCCGATGCCATCGAGAATCTGATCACCCTGAACGTCACCTCAGTGGCACGCCTTTCCCGCGTGGCGTTTGATGGCCTGATCAAGCATAAAGACGGCGCTATTATCAATATAGCCTCGGTAATGGCGCTGACGCCGGAGCTGCAATCTGCTGTGTATTCCGCGACGAAAGCTTTTGTGCTGACCTTCAGCCAGACGCTGCAATTTGAAATGGCAGAACGCGGTTTGTACGTTCAGGCCGTATTACCTGCCGCAACGCGTACAGAAATCTGGGAACGGTCGGGTAAAAATATTGATGAAGTACCAGGGGTAATGGAAGTCGGTGAACTGGTGGATGCTGCCTTGCTGGGCTTCGACCGCAAAGAAAAAATCACTATTCCGCCATTGCAGGACCAAAAACAGTGGGATGACTTTGATGCCCTGCGCGGCGCGATGGTGCCGAACTTCCTGCAAGCTCACGCGGCACCACGTTACAAAGCCTGACAGTGAGACATTGACCAGTAACATAAATTTACTGGTCAATGTTGATTCGCTTTGCAAATATGTTAATTCGACAACTTTGTGAAGTGAATACGATGACCGAATATGTAATTGCTGCACCCGAAGTTCCGTCTCTCGCCATCGAAGGCCAGAGCGCCCGTTTTCCATTGCGCCGCGTGTACTGCGTTGGCCGTAACTATTCCGAGCACGCCCGCGAAATGGGTCATGATCCGGATCGCGAGCCGCCGTTCTTCTTTGGCAAACCCGCTGATGCCGTTATCCCTGCCAGCGGTAACGTGCCTTATCCGACACTGACCGAAGATCTGCATTACGAAGTGGAACTGGTCGTCGCGATTGCCAAAGGCGGCAAAAATATCACGGCTGAAGATGCGCTGTCGCATGTCTGGGGTTATACCGTCGGCGTGGATCTGACCCGTCGCGATATTCAGGCGCAGGCCAAGAAACAAGGTCGTCCGTGGGATTTCGCCAAAGGTTTTGATGATTCCGCACCGGCGAACCCGCTGCTGCCCGTCAGTCAGACCGGTCATCCTGCCAGCGGTAAAATCTGGCTGGATGTGAACGGGGAGAAACGTCAGCGCGGTGATTTACGTGATCAGATCTGGCAGGTGGCAGATGTCATCAGTTATCTCTCGCAGGCCGTTGAACTCAAACCTGGCGATCTGATTTACACCGGCACACCGGCAGGCGTTGGCGCTGTGGTGCGCGGTGATGTGATTACCGGTGGTATCGAAGGCCTGAGCGATTTCAGCTTCACCATCGTGTGATTCATTCAGGACGTCTGGCTTCAGGCGTCCTTCTCTCCGATTTTTCTCTGATTCTCTTCCTCGATAATCGGGATTAACTCCTCAAAGGCACAGGCGCTTGAAGGGTCGAAAAGCGACAGCGTTTCAATCTGACTGAGTAAAATCACTTTGCGAAATTTCAGCGCATTCACCGGATCCGACACCGGCGTAATGCCGTGTTCCTGATAATAACGGGCATAGTTATGCTCGACGCGCAGCTCCAGCGTGTCTTTATCGCGATACCCGCTGACCATCGGGATCACCACCACATTGTCCGACGAACTGGTTTCACATCGCGCGGTATGCACCATGCCAATATAGACGCGCCGCGACTGTAAGGTGATAAACACCATATCGCCCTCTTCCATGCACTGATACAAAAGCCCTTCCACACCGTTGGCGCGGGTGAGTTGTTTGTACAACTGTTTGCGTCCGGCGGTATTAAGCCGCAAGCCCGGCGACCAGGTGGTGCGCACCAGACACAGCATCACGGAAACACCGAGCATAATGACGACCGGCGCCTGAATGCCTAAGAAACTCCAGTTGATGAAATCTCTGTGGTAATGCACATCCTGATGCAAATGCGGGATGGCAGGCAGCCAGTTCACGACTTCTGAAATCCCCCACAGCGCCATATAAACCAGCGCAATCACCAGTACGCCCTGCAGGACAAAAATGCAGCCGTATAACGCCACAAGAAAATAGACGTCCCAGCCGAAGGTACGTTTGAGTTTGAAGCGCGATGAGATGTCGCGGGTGGTGTACCAGTACCCGCAAACCATTAACACCATGAAAACCGCTGTCGCCATTACAGCACGCTCATGCGTTTGACGTGCCGGTCAAAGTCTTCACGCATATCCTGATTTGCCGGATTCACCGAGGCGGTACCGTTTTCATCAATTAAAATACGCTCCCCCTCCTCAATCGTATCTTCCATGTCCGCTGCACTGAACAGCCCGAGGAATTTTTCCGGGCTGGAGAAAATCTGTAACATAATCTTAAACATAGGTTTGCCTCTTTTAACTAAAGAGTAAGCCTAGTCAAAGATGAGAGATACTTTCACGCTTTCGGATTTTTTACAGGCAACATAATTTTTAGTGCTGCATGTAACGAAAAAGGGCCACCTTGCGGCAGCCCTTTGCTGAAAATCTCTGAAGTAAGTTAATTACTTCGCATCCAGACTTTCATGATGTGCTTCTTCGTGAGCGGCCTGCTCAGCATGGACTTCCGCCGCGCGTTTGCGCAGGCCAATCCAGCCCAGAACCAGCAGGATAATCAGTACCGGGATCGTCGCCACGGTGTAGGTGCCGTTCGGATAGTCAAACGCCATCAGGATAAGCACGCCCGCCAGAAATGCCAGCGTCAGCCACGAGGTGACCGGTGCCCACGGCATTTTGAAGGAGACGTCTTTCGCACGGCCTTCTTTGATAGCCTTACGCAGCTTCATCTGACATACGATGATGAAAGCCCATGAACTGAGGATGCCGAGTGACGCGACGTTCAGGACAATTTCAAATACCTGCGATGGCACGTAGTAGTTGAGTACCACGCCGATGACATAAATACCCACAGTGACCAGAATACCGGCGTAAGGCACCTGCTGTGCGCTCATCTTCGACATGAATTTCGGCGCAGAACCGCCCATCGACAGGGAACGCAGAATACGACCGGTGGAATACAAGCCGGAGTTCAGACTCGACAGCGCCGCAGTCAGTACCACGATATTCATGATCGTGCCGATATAAGGCACGCCCAGCTTACTGAAGAAGGTCACAAACGGGCTTTGCCCTGCCTGATACGCATTCCACGGTAACAGCAGAACCAGCAACGCCACGGAACCGACGTAGAATAACGCGATACGCCAGATAACGCTGTTGATGGCTTTTGGCAGCACTTTTTCAGGATTTTTGGTTTCGCCTGCCGCCGTACCGACCAGTTCGATAGCCGCGAACGCGAAGACCACGCCCTGCACCAGAACCAGCGCCGGTAACAACCCGTGCGGGAAGATACCGCCGTTATCGGTGATCAGATGGAAACCGGTGGTATTGCCGTCCAGCTGTTTGCCGGTGCCGAGGAACACCACGCCGACAACCAGGAACAGGGCAATCGCCGCGACTTTGATCAGCGCAAACCAAAACTCCATCTCAGCGAACCACTTCACGCCGATCATGTTCATGGTGGCGACAATCGCCAGTGCGCCCAGCGCAAACATCCATTGCGGGACATCACCGAAGGTTCCCCAATAGTGCATGTAAAGAGCCACTGCGGTGATATCGACAATGCCGGTCATCGCCCAGTTGAGGAAGTACATCCAGCCTGCAACGTAAGAGGCTTTTTCGCCCAGGAACTCGCGGGCATAAGAGACAAAGCTGCCGCTGGTCGGACGGTGTAAAACCAGTTCACCCAGTGCTCGTAAAATAAAGAATGAGAAAATACCACACACCGCATACACGATTGCCAGCGCCGGGCCAGCCATCTGTAAACGCGCGCCCGCGCCGAGAAATAAACCGGTGCCGATAGAACCACCAATGGCAATCATCTGAACCTGACGATTGCCCATACTTTTGTGATACCCGTGTTCGTGCGAGTCCAGCCAGCGTCTTTTCGCCGCGTGCTTCGCCTCTGCCGATTTTTTATGAGACTTCATTCGATCTTGTTCTCCAAAAATAACCTTCACCTGACGTCGGGTGCTGCAAGCAAACGATTGCAAGCCTCAACGTTTATGGGGTTTACCCACTGTAGTTTTTTTAGCCGGAACTGTTTTGGTGCAATAACGGCGAAGGATGCTACCTTTTCTCATTAACCGTGGCAAAAAAAACCGTCATAAAAAATTGTGAACAGTCATATTTCGCGTAACGAATTTTGAGCATGCGTGCGGTTATGGGGTTTCTTTAGGCGAACATTCTTTTCTCACCCGCTCAATATTGATCGACAGATACATGATCTCTTCCGTCGTCAGATCCCGCTGATATTGCGCGGCAAGGTAATCGCCGATTTTCTCCGAGCACTGCCAGGCTTGCGGATAGTTCTCTTTCACGGCCACATGCAGGGTCATGTCGTCATCCGCTACGACGGTGCGGCTGAGCATGCGCTGTGCGAAGAATTTCAGATGGGTGACGAAGCGCTGATAACTCAGCGATTCTTCGTCATATTCGATACGCAGCTGGTATTTCACCAGATTGAGGATTTCCTGCATCACGCGGGTGATTTGCGCCACTTCCGGCATTTCGCCATTAAGCTGAGCGTTCACCAGATGCAGTGCGATAAACCCGGCTTCATCCACCGGAAGGCGCACACCAAGTCGCGAATAAATAATCTCCAGCGCCTCCAGTCCCAGCGCATACTCTTTCGGATAAAGGCGGCGGGTTTCCCACAGTAACGCGTTGCTGATCGGCACGCCCTTTTTCTGTCGCTCAATGGCGAAGTTACAGTGGTCAGTGAGCGCAATGTATAAATTTTCCTGCAATTTCCCCAGCCGGCCGCGCGCCAGCGTAATGATCTGGTCGCAGGTGGTCATCACTTCCATCGGAATATGCGAGAGCAGTTCTGTCAGATGCGCGACCAGTTCGTCGCTCTGTAATGCGAAGATTTTCTCGATCTTACTGTCATCGAGTTCGTCTCCGGTTTTCTTCATAAACGCCAGCCCGCGGCCCATGACGACCTGTTCCCGCTGCTGATCGTTGACGACAACCACCACGTTATTATTTAGAATTTTGGCGATTTTCATTGTTATTCCCTGAAAAGAAAAACCCGACCGTTCCTAAGAAAGATCAGGTTTTGTCTGCCGCAGCACTTCATCTCTGCCCGATAATTTTATCAGGTTAGATCATCTGCTCAACGTATGTAACTGAAAAACCGTGACGATGATCGCTGCGGTCAGACGTAAAATTTGCACTCAGAACGTGACGATGGCTTTCAATCCTGTCACCCACGCATCCTGCGTTTCTTTCACCCCGCCCGGACGGTACCAGTATTGCAAATCCGGTTGCAGAATCAGCCACGAACGGACTTTTATCTGATAGTACAAATCAGCGTTCACCGAGTGCCCGGACAGTGGCGTATACAGCGGGTTACCGTAATCATCCACCTGATAAATCGTATTCAGGTTTTCCTGATTCTGGCGGTAATGATTACTCATTTTAATATACGTCATACCAAATCCCAGCCAGTCGTCAGGACGCGCATCAAACAACCCGCGATAGCGCATGGAAGCAGCTTGCGAATGATGGATGGCGTTGCTGCGCTGATCCCCCAGCCCGAGGCTGTATGACACGCTCATGCCACGGTTTGGATCGTCGCCACGTTGTGTCACCTGCTGGTTGAAACCGGTGTACATAAACCAGGTGCTGCTGTGTTTGCGATAACCTTCGGGATCTGTTGCGCCCACGCTCTGCGTTTTCCCTTCCGATAAATCTGTTTGCGGCGAGTTGGTATACAGCAAACCAACGTTATAAATGCCCGGCAAACCATTCACTTTGGTTTTCAGTTCCGCTTCCATCGGCAACAGAATGCCACGTGCGCCTTTCAGCGAACCGCTCCAGGCGTATTTGCGGTCAGAGGCATCGGGGTTTTGTTCCATAATACCGGTTTTCAGCGTCAGTTCTGGCGTCAGCTTGTACTGGAAAGTGGTGCCCCAGTAATGTTTATTCCAGTTATACCAGGTCATCGAGTTCGCCGATTTACCGCCACACTGGCTCAGCAGCTGGAAATCACACGGGATAATCTGATCGAAATCCTGATTTTTGTTCATCATACCGATGCGCCAGTGCAGTTTGCGGTCATCGAAACTACGGCTAAACGTCAGCCAGCCCAGACGGGTTATCGACTGTCCGCCCCAGCTTTCCTGGGCGAGATCGTTAAACCCGACACGCGGATCCTGCGTACGTTTGGACGTCAGGTTGTCATCGTGGTTACGGTTAACAATGTTACCTTCAATGGCCGCGTCAGGAATGCCGGTGTACATCTCCAGATCCTGGGTAAACGTCAGCGAGAACTGATCGATATACGCCAGATGTTTATCATGGTTATAACCGCCGCCTGCGTTATAAGACGACTCGCTCAGATAACCAAGCTGATAATGAAATCCATGGTCTTCAATAATCGGGCGAATACCCAGCATATCGCCGAACATACCTTCGCCGGGCGCCTCAAAACCTAATACAGTGCCATTCCAGTTATCCGCAGCCTGTGCTGAATGAATACCTGCGACTGAAATACATAGCGCCAGAAAACTGTTTTTCAGCAGCCGGTAATTATTTTTTAAAATATATGTAGGTGTTGCAGAAGTCTGAGAAATTTTCATCTTTATATTTCCGTTTTATTATTTTAAATCATCATTATTATTTTTGGTCAATACAAGGGCGAACAGGCGGCTTATAAATTTATAAGCCGCATCAGTTGTTTATTATTAGAGGCGAAAATCAGATCAGGATTTTAAAGCCGTGCCGTTCGAATTAATTACTTCTTTATACCAGAAGAAACTTTTCTTACGGCGACGCTCCAGCGTGCCATTCCCCTGGTCATCACGGTCAACGTAGATATAACCATAGCGTTTGGAGAACTCGGCTTTCGAGGCGCTGACCAGATCAATCGGCCCCCAGCTGGTGTAGCCCATCACTTCCACGCCGTCTTCAATGGCTTCACGCACCTGAACCAGATGGTCATTGATATATTCAATGCGGTAATCATCGTTGATGCTGCCGTCTGCTTCGACTTTATCACGCGCGCCTAATCCGTTTTCCACAATAAATAATGGCTTCTGGTAACGGTCATAAAGTTCATTCATTAAGAAGCGCAAACCTACCGGGTCAATCTGCCAGCCCCATTCGGAACTTTGCAGATGCGGGTTAGGCACCATATTTAATATGTTGGCGCGCGCTTTAATATTTTGCTCTTCGTCAGTGGTTACACAACCGGTCATATAATAACTGAATGAAATAAAGTCGACCGTTTCTTTCAACGCCTCTTTATCTTCAGCCGTAATATTAATTTCCATGCCACGATCTTTGAAGAAGCGCTTCATGTAGGCCGGGTATGCACCGCGCACCTGTACATCGCCGAAGAATAACCAGTCGCGGTTTTGCTGCAAGGTTTCCATCATATCAGCCGGTTTACAAGTCAGCGGATACAACATTCCGCCGAGCAGCATATTGCCGATTTTGCCGTCAGGAATGATCTCGTGGCAGGCTTTTACCGCTTTGGCGCTGGCCACCAGCTGATGATGAATGGCCTGATAAATTTCCTGTTTGCTGCTGTCTTCCGGCAAACCGACGCCGGTGAACGGCGCATGCAGCGACATGTTGATTTCGTTGAACGTCAGCCAGTGTTTCACCTTATTTTTGTAACGGCTGAACACCGTACGGGCGTAGTTTTCAAAGAAACCGATGGTGTCGCGACTGCCCCAGCCACCGTGTTTTTTCACGATGCCATACGGCATTTCATAGTGAGAAAGCGTCACCAGCGGTGTGATCCCGTATTTTGCCATTTCATCAAACAGGCGGTCATAAAAGGCCAGACCGGCTTCGTTTGGTTGCAATTCATCACCCTGCGGGAAAATACGCGTCCAGGCAATTGAGGTACGCAGCACGGTGAAGCCCATTTCGGCGAACAATTTCATGTCTTCCGGATAACGATGATAGAAATCAATCGCCACATCTTTCACGCCGAAATCGCCTTCAGTACGTTCCTGCACCGGACCAAAAACGCCTTGCGGTTGCAGGTCAGATGTTGATAAGCCTTTACCGTCAGTCAGATATGCACCTTCCACCTGATTGGCTGCGACTGCGCCGCCCCATAAGAAACCGTCTGGGAATTGCTTGTTCATGTGAACCTCCTGGCTCTGGTCGTTATCGTAATAAAGTGAGTAATGGCGCTTGTTCGCTGGTGTCCTGACCAACACTTGCCGGGATGACATCAAGATAGTCATCGCTGTTGGTGACCAGCACCGGCGTGGTCAGGTCATAACCGGCATCGGAAATGCCCTGCATATCGAATTCCAGCAACAAATCGCCCTGCTTCACCACCGCATCAACGGCGATGCGTGGCGTAAAGAATTTGCCGTCCAGCTTCACCGTATCGATGCCGACGTGGATCAGAATTTCTGCACCCTCGTCAGATTCAATCCCTATGGCGTGATGGGTTTTGAAGAGGGAAACCACGGTGCCATTTACCGGCGATACAACCCGCCCCACTGCTGGCACCACCGCCACGCCTTTGCCCAGCAGACCGCTGGCGAACGTCGGATCGTTAACCTGATCGAGTGCGATACAGGTACCGGTCATCGGGCTGGCAATCAGGGTTTTACCGCGTGGTGCCTGAACGGCCTCCGCTTTGGCCTTTTCGGTGATTTCCGGCGTTGCCGCTTCTTCTTTCATGCCGAAGAAATAGGTTGCAAATGCGGCAAACACGAGGGCAATCAGCGTCCCGGCAATGGCGGCGGTCACCGTTTTATCAAAGCCGGTTGGCGGAATAATTTGCGTGAATGTGAAGATGCTGGCGAAACCGAAGGAATACGCCGTGGTCTGAAAATACCCGAGGATCGCCGCACCCAGTGCGCCACCGGCGCAACCGAAAATAAACGGACGACGACGCGGCAGGTTGATGCCGTAAACCGCGGGTTCGGTAATCCCGAAAATCCCCGCGCTGATGGCTGAACCCGCCAGCGCTTTTGTCCGCGCATCTCTTACGCGCAGCATCACGCCAATCACCGCCCCGACCTGCCCCATCACGGCCGGCAATAACAGCGGCAGCATGGTATCGTGACCGAGAATACTGAAGTTGTTGATCATCAGCGGCACCAGCCCCCAGTGCAGACCGAAAATCACACACACCTGCCACAGTGCGCCCATAAAGGCACCGGCAATCATCGGGCTGATGTGATACACAAACTGATAGCCGTTAGCCAGTTGCTGGCTGGCCCAGGTGGCGACGGGTCCGATAATCAGGAAGGTCAGCGGCACTACAACCATCAGGCAAATAAGCGGCGTGATAAAGTTACGCAGCGCCGAAGGCAAGATTTTCATGGCCCGTTTTTCCAGCCAGCTTGATACCCACGCAGCCAGGATCACCGGGATCACCGATGAGGCGTAATTGATAAACACCAGCGGAATACCGAAGAAATGCTCGCCCTGAGCACCAGGTTGCTGTGCCTCAAATGCGGCGATCATCAGCGGATGCACCATCGCGCCGCCAATCATCATGGTAACGAACGGATTACCGCCGAATTTTTTACCGGCGGTGAAACCGATCACCAGCGGGAAGAAGTAAAACATGGCATCACTGGCGGCGAACCAGACTTTGTAGGTACCGCTTTCCGGCACCATCCAGCCGCACGCCAGCGCCAGTGCCAGAAAACCTTTCAGGATCCCCGACGCGGCCATGATGCCGATAAACGGGGTAAAAATGCCGGAGATAACGTCAATCGCCCGGGCAAATAAACTGCCCTTATCACCGCTGTCATCGTCGCCGCTGTCGGAAAGCGCACTGCCTTTCACCAGCGCTTCATAAACCGCACCAACGTGGTTGCCGATAACAACCTGAAACTGGCCGCCGCTCTCGACGACCATGATGACACCCGGGTTTTCTTTTAATCCGGCAGCGTCGGCTTTACTCGTATCTTTTAATTTAAAACGTAATCGGGTGGCACAATGCACCACGCTGTTGACGTTGTCTTTTCCGCCCACTCCGCGGAGAATTTCATCGGCTAATGTACTGTATTCCATGGTGTTATCTCATCAGAGTAATGGCGTCGTGCACGACATTGCCGGTGTATTTCAAAGGGGCGGCCTGCCCCTGAATTCAGGCCAAAAAAAAACCTAAACTTCCGGCCTTTTCG
Organism: Rahnella variigena; assembly: GCF_003610915.1. NCBI lineage: Bacteria > Pseudomonadati > Pseudomonadota > Gammaproteobacteria > Enterobacterales > Yersiniaceae > Rahnella > Rahnella variigena. The sequence goes on along the minus strand of NZ_NSDJ01000001.1, from coordinate 2,685,290 downwards.
CAATATGCGAAAAAACGAGAAGTTTAGGTTTTGCCTGTCAGACAGTAACAATCCTGCTTTCTGAAAAGGATTCTCTGGCGAATCGTCAGAAGAAACAAGTCGTAATATCCGCCGGATGATGAAACTGTGATCGGCTTCAGAATTTGTGCGAAAAGCAGATGCCTGACCGGATCACCTTCAATCTGATCCTGCTCACAAACCGGAAACAAAATTAAATAACGTAAAATGCATATTCGTTTCCTCAATTGTTTACGCGCAGTCCATTCTCAATACTTCTTTTTATATTTCGTCTTTTAAGGCGTTATCCCTGCGTTCCCATCCGGAAAATCAAGGAGATATAAAATGACTCACCTGTATCAGGATGCTTCACAGCCCGTCGCTACCCGCGTCGCCGACCTGCTCGCCCGCATGACGCCCGCTGAGAAATATGCCCAGATGCACGCGTTCTGGCTGATCCTCGACAGCAACGGGAAGCATAAAGAACGGTCCGATCTTAGCGATGATTTTGCCGGGCATAAACAGACTCTGGCGCTGGAGGAGCAACTGGCGCTGGGCGCGGGACAAATCACGCGCCCACTGGGAACGCACGTGGTCAGCCCGCAAGAAGGCGTGCGCGCACTGAACCGGCTGCAAAAAATGCTGGTTGAAGAAACACGGTTGGGCATTCCGGCGATGTTCCACGAAGAGTGTCTGGTCGGCCTGTTGTGCAAAGATGCCACGCTGTTTCCCTCTTCCCTGAGTTATGCCTCGACGTGGGATCCGCAACTGATGGAGCAAATTGCAGGCGCTATCCGCGATGAAGCGCAAAGCGTTGGTTGTCATCAGGGCCTGGCGCCGGTGCTGGATGTTTCCCGCGATGTCCGCTGGGGACGAACTGAGGAAACCTTTGGCGAAGATCCCTATCTGGTCGGCGTCATGGCGACGGCTTACGTGCGCGGTTTGCAGGGCGAAAAGCGTGACCTGCTGGCAACGCTGAAACATTACGTCGGGCATTCTTTCAGCGAAGGGGCGCGCAACCATGCGCCGGTGCATCTCGGTTTCCGCGAGCTGAATGACACCTTCCTGCTGCCGTTTGAAATGGCGGTAAAGCTGGCGAATGCCGGTTCGGTGATGCCGGCTTATCACGACATCGACGGCCAGCCTTGCCACAGCGATCACTTCCTGCTGACCGAAGTTTTGCGCGAACAGTGGGGATTCGATGGCCTGATTGTCGCCGATTACGGCGGCGTCAGCCTGCTACATCAGCATCACGGCGTCAGCCATGACGACGCGGAATCCGCCGCGCTGGCGTTTAATGCCGGTCTGGATATCGAATTGCCGAAAGGTGACTGCGCGCAGCATCTGGCCGATGCTGTTTCACGTGGCCTGATTGATATGGCGAAAATTGACGAGATCGTCGCCCGCGTGCTGACTGAAAAATTCCGCCTCGGGCTGTTTGAACAGCCTTACGTACGTGATCCGCAGCCACAAATGCAACAACCCGCCACGCGGGAACTGGCCTGGAAAGCCGCTGTCCGTTCCATCACCTTGCTGGAGAATAATGGCATCCTGCCGCTGAAACCCAAATCCGGGCAGAAAATTGCAGTGATCGGCCCGACGGCAGACGATCCGCTGGCCTTGCTCAGCGGTTACAGCTTCCCCGTGCATCTGATCATCAGCGAAATGGATGCGCAGACGGAACAGGTCACCACGCCGTTACAGGCCTTGCATGACACTTACGGAGAGCAAAATATCCGTTATGCCAAAGGGTGCCATATTCTCGAGAAACGCACCGCCGGTGCGCCGGTCTTCCCCGGCGATACCGGTTCAGCCATGCAAAAGTCGCCGGTATCACGAAGTACCGCGCTTATCCCACAGGCCGTGAAACTGGCGCAGGAAAGTGATGTCGCGTTTGTGTTTGTCGGCGATCTGGCCGGATTATTCCAGAGCGGCACGGTCGGTGAAGGTTCTGATACGGACAGCCTGCAATTACCGGGCGTTCAGCAACAGTTGCTGGAAGAGATTGTCGCGACCGGCAAACCGACCATTGTGGTGATGACCGGCGGTCGTCCGTATTCACTTAGCGGACTGGAGGAGAAAGTCGCCGGATTCCTGATGGCGTTTGCGCCCGGTCAGGAAGGCGGACGTGCAATTGCCGATATCGTCAGCGGTAAAGAAGCACCGTCCGGCAGGCTGGTGGTTTCCGTGCCGAAAAGCGCCGGTGCCATGCCGTATTATTACAATCACAAACTGAAAAGTGGCGGCACGCCGATTGCGTTCCACTTTGGCGCAAAATACCCGTTTGGCTACGGGCTAAGCGGCACCACGTTCCGCTATCACGATCTGCAACTCAATCAGCAACCGGTCGCTATCGAAAATGGCGATATTGCAGTACAAATCAAAGTCACCAATACCGGAAATCAGACGGGCAGCGAGGTGGTGCAGGTTTATCTGCGTGACTGCGTGGCATCACTGGTGCGCCCGGTGAAGGAACTCAAGGCTTTTGAGCGCGTAACGCTGGACGCCGGACAAACCGCAACGCTGAGTTTCAGCATCCCGACCGACATGCTGAATTTTACCAGTCACGCGGGTAAGCGCATCGTCGAACCGGGTTCTGTTGAAGTTCAGGTGGGCTCTTCAAGCGCCGATATTCATGCAACAGGAAAGGTGATTCTGGCGGGTGAAGTGCGCGAGTTGCCACGTCACTGGCGGATGGTCAGCCGTTGTGAAGTCAGTCAGTAATTTCTGCTGGCTGAAATAAGCAAAACGGACGCTCAGGGCGTCCGTTTTTATGCGTGCAAAATCGTTTACTCAGATTCTCTGGTGATCCCGAAGTGCTTATACGCATGATTGGTCGCCATACGCCCGCGCGGTGTGCGCTGAATAAAGCCTTGCTGGATCAGGAACGGTTCGATGACGTCTTCAATCGTCTCGCGCTCTTCACCAATTGCCGCGGCTAAGTTATCCAGCCCGACCGGCCCGCCGGTGAACTTATCGATAATCGCCAGCAACAGTTTGCGGTCCATGTAATCGAAGCCTTCGGCATCGACATCCAGCATGTCCAGCGCGCCGTTAGCTACATCACCGTTAATGGTGCCATCGCCTTTGACTTCCGCGAAGTCACGCACACGGCGCAACAGGCGGTTAGCGATACGCGGCGTACCGCGTGAACGGCGGGCTATCTGATGCGCGCCCTCTTCCGACAATTCCAGCCCGAGACAAGACGCACTACGCCCGACAATATGCTGCAAATCCGCCACCTGATAGAACTCCAGACGTTGCACGATACCAAAACGGTCACGCAGTGGTGACGTCAGGGAACCGGCGCGGGTGGTGGCACCAATCAGGGTAAACGGGGGTAAATCGAGTTTGATAGAACGCGCTGCCGGACCTTCACCAATCATGATATCCAGCTGATAATCTTCCATTGCCGGATACAAAATTTCTTCAACAACCGGCGACAGACGGTGGATTTCATCAATGAACAGCACGTCGTGCGGCTCAAGATTGGTCAGCATCGCGGCCAGATCACCGGCTTTTTCCAGCACCGGGCCCGAGGTCGTGCGCAGATTCACGCCCATTTCGTTGGCGACGATATTGGCCAGCGTGGTTTTACCCAGCCCAGGCGGGCCGAAAATCAACAGGTGATCGAGCGCATCTTTGCGTTGCTTGGCCGCCTGAATAAAGATTTCCATTTGCGAACGCACATGCGGTTGCCCGACGTATTCGCTGAGCAACTTCGGGCGTATCGCACGGTCAATGACTTCTTCTTCACTGAAGACTTCGGAAGAAATCAGGCGGTCAGCTTCAATCATCGTTTACCTCACAGCGCTGCGCGCAACGCTTCTCTAATCAACGTTTCAGATTCCGCACCCGGCCTGGCCACTTTGCTGATCATGCGGCTGGCTTCCGGTGGTTTGTATCCGAGGGATATCAGGGCTGCAACGGCTTCGCCTTCGGCATCAGATTCTTTAGCTTTCGACGCCGATGCAGGTAGCGTGATATCAGTATGATTGTTAAATAGATCACCGTTTAATCCTTTAAACCGGTCTTTCATTTCAACGACCAGGCGTTCTGCGGTTTTCTTACCGACGCCGGGTAATTTGATTAATGCGGTGATTTCTTCCTTTTCTACCGCACTGACAAACTGCTGTGCCGACATGCCTGACAGAATGGCCAGCGCCAGCTTAGGCCCCACGCCGTTCACTTTGATCAGTTCACGGAACAGTGCCCGCTCTTGTTTATCGTTAAATCCGTAGAGCAGTTGCGCATCTTCACGGACGATAAATTGCGTGAAGATGATAGCTTCCTGACCCAGCTCCGGCAATTCGTAAAAACAGGTCATCGGCATATGCACTTCATAGCCCACGCCGTTGGTTTCAAGCAGCACCAAAGGGGGCTGTTTTTCCAGAATAATGCCTCGTAGTCTGCCTATCACGTTCATTTTCCTTATCAGGTCAAAAGCAGCGATGTTTATATCATAAAAAAGGCTGGATGAATATCCAGCCTAATGGACTTGCGGCGTCTATCGCATACGTCCGCGAGCCATCTGCAATTTGTCCGAGCTCAGACGAATAGCGTTCTGGCTCATGTGGCAATGCGTAATCGCAATTGCCAGCGCATCGGCGGCATCCGCCTGGGGATTGGCCGGTAATTTCAGGATTGAACGCACCATATGCTGAACCTGCGATTTTTCAGCCGCACCGGTACCCACGACGGTCTGTTTCACCTGCCTCGCCGCGTATTCAAACACCGGCAAATCCTGATTCACCGCTGCCACGATCGCCGCGCCACGTGCCTGCCCGAGCTTTAACGCCGAGTCGGCATTCTTCGCCATAAAGACGGATTCGATGGCAAAAAAATCAGGCTGAAATTGCGTAATGATTTCCGACACACCGGCATAAATCAGTTTCAGACGTCCCGGCATATCATCCACCACCGTGCGGATACACCCGCTGCCGAGATAGCTGAGCTGACGCCCTGTCTGGCGGATAATGCCATAGCCGGTAATACGCGAACCGGGGTCGATCCCCAGAATAATAGCCATAGCCAGTCAACGCCTTGTGTTGTCGTTTTTTTGGAAAGTTGGGGGAGAGTATAAACTGCTGAGGCACAACAGGATAGCCAGCCGGTGGTAGCCACCGGCGGCACTGAGATTACAGAGTTTCTGCGATCTCGTCGGAGATTTCACCGTTGTGGTAAACCTCCTGCACATCGTCACAATCTTCCAGCATGTCGATCAGGCGCAACAGTTTAGGTGCAGTTTCTGCATCCATGTCGGCTTTGGTCGATGGGATCATGGTGACTTCAGCGGAATCAGCTTTGTAACCGGCAGCTTCCAGCGCATCTTTCACTTCGCCCAGATTTTCCCAGGCAGTGAAGACATCGATAGCGCCGTCATCGTAAGAAATGATGTCTTCAGCGCCCGCTTCAAGCGCGGCTTCCATCAGCACGTCTTCGTCCAGGCCAGGAGCGAAAGTGATCACGCCTTTTTTGGAGAACAGGTAAGCCACGGAACCGTCGGTACCCAGATTGCCACCGGTTTTGGTGAAGGCATGACGCACTTCTGCCACGGTACGGTTGCGGTTATCACTCAGACATTCAACCATGATGGCTGAGCCACCCGGACCGTAACCTTCATAAATGATGGTTTCCATGTTGGTGTCTTCGTCACCGCCCACGCCACGTGCGATAGCACGGTTGAGGGTGTCGCGGGTCATGTTGTTCGACAGCGCTTTATCAATCGCCGCGCGCAGACGTGGGTTTGAACCCGCATCGCCGCCGCCCAGACGTGCCGCTGTCACCAGCTCACGAATGATTTTTGTGAAAATTTTGCCGCGTTTAGAATCTTGCGCCGCTTTGCGGTGCTTGGTGTTGGCCCACTTACTGTGACCTGCCATAAATATCTCCAAAAAGTCTTAAGTCTTAACAGACCGAATAGTTTACAAATTCTTCAATCGCCTGCTGGTTGCTCGGAGACACCGTCAGCGCAGCCGCTGCGGATTTATCGAGCCACCGGTACGCATGATGTTCAGTAAGAACCACATCACGCTCGTCGGGTAACGCCAGACAGAACCAATGTTCTTTGTTACGGGTCACGCCGGGAGCATAGCGATGGCGCAAATGCGCAAATATTTCAAAGTCCTCGCAGCGCTGGCAATCCTGCAGAGTCAGGTTTTCACCTGCAATGTCGATACCGACCTCTTCCATGACTTCACGCTGCGTGGTTTGATTCGGGGATTCCCCGCCTTCCAGACTGCCGGTCACCGACTGCCAGAAATTTGGGTCATCCTTTCGTTGGAGCATCAGCACCCTGCCGGTGTTTCTGGCGTAGATGACGCACAGTATCGACTCAGGACGCTTATAGCTCATTAGTTATTCTCTGTATTTGTGTCTGGCGTCACTTCTTTTTTCGCCACCACTGCGATGCCCAGTTCCAGCAGTGAAGCCGGGTTGGCAAAGCTTGGCGCTTCGGTCATCAGACACGCAGCCGCGGTAGTTTTCGGGAAGGCGATCACGTCACGGATATTGTCGGTACCGGTCAGCAACATCACCAGGCGATCCAGACCAAATGCCAGACCCGCATGCGGAGGCGTACCGTATTTCAGGGCATCGAGCAGGAAGCCGAATTTCTCGCGCTGTTCGTGCTCGTTAATACCCAGAATGCTGAACACGGTTTGCTGCATTTCGCTGCGGTGAATACGCACAGAACCGCCGCCCACTTCGTAGCCGTTGATCACCATGTCGTAGGCGTTTGCGATAGCGGAAACCGGGTTCGCCGCCAGTTCTTCTGCCGTCATGTCTTTTGGCGCAGTGAACGGGTGGTGCATGGCGCTCAGGCCGCCTTCGTCGGTGTCTTCAAACATCGGGAAGTCAATAACCCACAGCGGTGCCCACATGTCTTCTTTGGTGATTTTCAGGTCACGGCCAACTTTCAGACGCAGTGCGCCAATCGCGTCAGTCACAATCTTCGCGCTGGCTGCGCCGAAGAAGATCATGTCGCCATCTTGCGCGCCGGTACGTTCGATCAGGGCTGCCAGCAGTTCTTCGTTAAGGAATTTCGCGACCGGGCTCTGGATACCTTCCAGACCTTTTGCCACTTCATTAACTTTGATGTATGCCAGACCTTTCGCGCCGTAGATTTCGATGAATTTTGCGTATTCGTCGATTTGCTTACGGCTCAGGGATGCACCGCCCGGAACACGCAGCGCAGCCACGCGGCCTTTCGGATCGTTAGCCGGATCAGCAAAGACTTTAAACTCGATGTTTTTCATCAGGTCAGCCACATCGACCATTTCCATCGGGTTACGCAGGTCCGGTTTGTCAGAACCGAAACGACGCATAGCCTCTGCAAAAGTCATGATCGGGAAATCGCCCAGATCCACGCCTTTCACTTCCTGCCACAGTTCGCGGGCCAGTTTTTCCATCACTTCACGCACTTGTTCAGCGCTCATGAAGGAGGTTTCCACGTCGATCTGGGTGAATTCAGGCTGGCGGTCAGCACGTAAATCTTCGTCACGGAAGCATTTAACAATCTGATAGTAACGGTCGAAACCGGACATCATCAGCAGCTGTTTGAACAGCTGAGGAGACTGCGGCAAGGCGTAGAACTTGCCTTTATGCACACGGCTCGGCACCAGATAGTCACGCGCTCCTTCCGGCGTGGCTTTGGTGAGCATCGGGGTTTCGATGTCGAGGAAGTCATGGCTGTCCATGAAACGGCGCACGAAGCTGGTAATTTTTGCACGGGCTTTCAGGCGGTTAGCCATTTCAGGACGACGCAGATCCAGATAGCGGTATTTCAGACGCGCCTCTTCAGTGTTGACGTGGTTGGAATCCAGCGGCAGCGATTCAGAACGGTTGATGATGTTCAGATTGCTGGCGAACACTTCCACTTCACCGGTCGCCATGTCTTTGTTGAACTGGCTTTCAGGACGCGCACGCACAGTACCGGTCAGCTGAATACAGAATTCGTTACGCAGTTCAGACGCCAGTTTGTAGGCTTCCGCCTGATCCGGGTCGAAGAAAACCTGAACGATGCCTTCGCGGTCACGCATATCGATGAAAATCAAACCACCCAAATCGCGGCGACGGTTAACCCAGCCACACAATGTTACTTCCTGGCCCACATTGGACGCATTCAGTTTTCCACAATATACAGTACGCATAACGGTATCCTTTTGATCCCACTACCCGGCCTCATGGCGCACAGGCACAGAAACGGTTATTGACTCTGGTCGTTCGCCGCAAAACTCAGCAGCGCTCGGAATGGGTTTTATTCAGGTCGAAAAAAGGCGGCTATTATAAAGGAATTTCCGGCGAAGGATAAGTACGAACACGTCAACGCTGACGCGGAAATTCATTCGTGTTGCAAGCTACACATAATTTAACAAAATTATCTCATTTCAGTCTGCCCGTTAGAATAGACTCGCGCCATCCCCTTTGTACACGCAGTAAATAATTCCTTTCTCTCATTACCCTATTGAAAACCGGGAGCTACACATGAAACTTGACCCAAAAACTACCGCACTGGTACTGATCGACTTACAGAAAGGGATTTTACCGTTCGCTGGGGGCCCGCACACCGCACAGCAGGTGCTGGATAATGCCACTGAACTGGCAAACCGTTTTCGTAAACTGGGCGCGCCGGTCGTCATGGTTCGCGTGGGCTGGTCAGATTCTTTTGACGAAGCGCTGAAACAACCGGTTGATATCCCTGCGGCTGCGCCGGAAGGCGGTTTACCTGCAAGCTGGTGGGAATTTCCTGAACAGCTGGGCGTCACCGACAGCGATCTGCTGGTGATTAAGCGCCAGTGGGGCGCGTTCTATGGCACCGATCTGGATCTGCAACTGCGTCGTCGTGGCATCAAAAGCATCGTGCTGGCGGGTATCTCCACTAACATCGGCGTGGAATCCACCGCGCGTAACGCCTGGGAACACGGCTATGAACTGGTCATTGCTGAAGACGCCTGCAGCGCGCACAACAATGACCATCATCAGTCCAGCGTGCAATTTATCTTCCCGCGTATCAGTCGCGTACGTTCAACTGCCGAAGTGCTTGCCGCTCTGCCGGAGTAACGTTACCCTGAATTTCTTGCCTGAACGCCGCCCGCTGAGGCGGCGTTTTATTTGGGAATTCCGGCTCAGAAAACAGGGAGCATGATTATGTATATTGGTTTACCGCAATGGCACCACAACGCCTGGGCAAAAATCGGTTTGCGTGATCTGGCCGATTACGCGCGGTATTTCAATTGCGTCGAAGGCAATACCACCTTTTACGCCCTGCCCAAACAGGAAGTGGTAATGCGCTGGCGCGACATGACGCCGGAATCTTTCCGTTTTTGTTTCAAATTCCCATCTGATATCAGCCATAAAGCGGCACTGACGAATTGTCAGGAAAACGTCGATTTGTTTTACCGCACGCTCGAACCGCTCGGTGAGCGCATTGGTCAGCTCTGGCTGCAACTTCCTGCCACGTTTGCTCCCGTTCACCTCGACCGACTGTGGCAATTTCTGGATGCCCTTCCCGCGGGTTTCGATTACGGCGTTGAAGTGCGCCATCAAGATTTTTTCAACAAAGGCGAGGAAGAACGTGCGCTGAATCAGGGCTTACATCAGCGTGGAATTAACCGCGCCATTCTCGACAGCCGTCCGGTTCACAGTTCGAAGTCCACAACTGAAGCAGTCCTCGAAGCTAAACGCAAAAAACCGATTCTGCCGTTGCACGCGCTGGCGACATCATCCCGGCCCATTGTGCGTTTTATCGGTGGCGACAGTCTGGACGCTAACCGTCCGCTGTTCGGACAGTGGATTAAAAAACTCGACGACTGGCAATCACAGGGATTATCACCGTATCTGTTTATTCATACGCCTGACTGTACCGATGCCCCGCAGCAGGCGCGCAGCCTGTGGCAGGATTTGCACCGGCAAATGCCCTCTGTTCAGCCCGCACCTGACTGGCCGGAACAGGACACCTTGTTCTGAGAATATTCAGGATTTTCTGACGACAGTCTTACGGCAGCCCGTTATCATAGCAGCGTAGCGGAAGGCATTAGTTCCGCCAGAAAACAGGGATTAACCAAGGAAGTCATCATGATTAGCGCGTTATATGTCGTGCTTGCTGCCATACTTTTGATCAAACTCTCTTTCGATGTTGTACGCCTGCGGATGCAATACCGCATTGCCACCGGCGACGGCGGTTCCTACGAATTACAAACCGCCATCCGTGTCCACGGTAACGCCGTAGAATATCTGCCGATTGGCTGTTTACTGCTGCTGTTTATGGAAATGAACGGTTCACCCATCTGGACAGTCCATGCCTGCGGTTTGTTGTTGATTCTGGGCCGGTTATTCCATTATTACGGGCTGAAGAACCGCGAATTTGCCTGGCGCCGCAACGGCATGGCCGCCACGTATATCTCGCTGGTGCTGATGGTCCTGGTGAATATTATCTATCTGCCATGGTCACAATTTTTGAACTTCGACTGATCACCCCGCTTTCCCCGGGCTGTTTTGATGCTGTTTTGAAACAACTCCCGAGCGCGCAGGTATCTGCCTGCGCCAGTATCTGCTAAAATCTGCCCTCAACTTTTTACCCACACTCTTTTTGGCCTGACTCACCGCTATGGCAAACCACGATACGCTGTTTTCTGCACCAATAGATAAGCTGGGCGACTGGACGTTCGATGAACGCGTTGCTGAAGTTTTCCCTGACATGATCCAACGCTCAGTTCCGGGCTATTCCAACATTATTTCGATGATTGGTATGCTCGCCGAGCGCTTCGTTCAGCCCGACTCGAATGTCTACGATCTGGGCTGCTCGCTGGGTGCTGCCACGCTGTCGATGCGTCGCAACATCAAGGTTCCGGGCTGCGAAATCATTGCTGTCGATAACTCCCCCGCCATGGTGGAACGCTGCCGCCGCCACATTGATGCTTTCCGTGCCGATACCCCGGTTAACGTGATTGAATCCGACATTCTGGATATCGAGCTGAAAAATGCCTCGATGGTGGTACTTAACTTTACGCTGCAATTCCTTGAACCGGCTGACCGCCAGCGCTTGCTGAATCAGGTATATCAGGGTATGCGTCCGGGTGCTGCGCTGGTACTGTCTGAAAAATTCAGCTTTGAAGATAAAGACGTCGGCGAACTGCTGTTCAATATGCATCACGATTTTAAACGTGCGAACGGCTACAGCGAGCTGGAAATCAGCCAGAAACGCAGCATGCTCGAAAATGTGATGCTGACCGATTCGGTTGAAACCCACAAAGCCCGCCTGCACCAGGCCGGATTCCAGCACACAGAAGTCTGGTTCCAGTGCTTTAACTTCGGTTCACTTATCGCGCTGAAAGCCGGAGAAGCAGAATGATTGATTTCGGTGATTTTTATCGCGTTATCGCCAAAGGGCCGCTGAGCCCGTGGCTCAATACCCTGCCATCACAACTGACTGCATGGCAGAAAGAATCGCTACACGGCAAGTTCAAACTGTGGTTTAACTCCGTCGATCGTTTGCCACTGTTGCAGCCAGAACGTCTGGATTTACTGCACAGTGTCAGCGCTAATATGGAAGTGCCTTTGCCAGCCGGTCAGCGCGAAGGGATTGAAAATCTGCTGCGCAATATGATGCCGTGGCGTAAAGGGCCATTTTCGCTGTACGACGTTGAAATCAATACCGAATGGCGTTCTGACTGGAAATGGGATCGCGTTCTGCCGCATATCTCTTCGCTGGCAGGCCGCACTATTCTTGATGTCGGCTGCGGCAGCGGATACCACATGTGGCGCATGATTGGCGCAGGCGCGCATCTGGCCGTGGGTATCGACCCGATGCAGCTGTTCCTGTGTCAGTTCGAGGCCGTGCGTAAATTGCTGGGCGGCGATCAGCGCGCGCACCTTTTGCCGTTGGGTATCGAACAATTACCTGAGCTTAACGCGTTCGATACGGTGTTCTCGATGGGCGTTTTGTACCACCGTCGTTCGCCGCTGGATCACCTTCTGCAGCTGAAAAATCAGCTGGTCAGCGGGGGCGAACTGGTGCTGGAAACCTTAGTGATTGAAGGCGACAGCGAGCAGGTACTGGTACCGGGCGACCGTTACGCGCAGATGGGGAATATCTATTTCATCCCTTCTGCAGCAGCACTGAAAAACTGGCTGATCAAATGCGGCTTCGTTGATGTACGCATTGCGGATGTCAGCGTCACAACGCTGGAAGAACAGCGCCGTACCGACTGGATGACCAGTGAATCACTGGCTGAATTCCTCGACCCGAACGACCCGACCAAAACTATCGAAGGCTATCCGGCACCACGTCGCGCCCTGCTTATCGCCCGCAAGCCCTAACTCCCTCTTCCTCCGCCAGACATCCTCAGGTCTGGCGGAATTTATTGCTCACACTTTACCCTCACTTTCAGCCACATGGCTCTGTACATCGCGCCGTAAAAAGGTCTAACCTTTATTGAGGGTATCTGTTTGTTATGACAGAGATCGTCGCTAACGTATTGGGAGGAAGTATGAAATTCCCTAAAGGCAGCATCGTTAAACACAGATCCGGAGATATCAAAGGTCGCATCATGAATACCTTCGAATCACAGACAGGCACCGTGTCCTATTTCGTTTCCTGGGAAGATGGCAGCAGCAGTCTGCATAAAGAGGACGAATTACACTGGGCCAATATTGATGTCGCGATCAGGATAAAAAACTTCTACGAAAAGTAGCGGTTCCCCTCTTCTGTCAAAGCCCTTTGTAAAGCTTCGCGTTTTGACGTTATAACATTGGATTGATTGATAGTTTTTCGTGTATAAATTCGGCCAACCAATTTATCCGTACGCGATTATTTCGCGGAGAAATCAATGCGCAGAAGAATTCGTTTCCTCATGGACCGCGCCGTCATTGTTTTAGGTCTTTTTGTCATGTGTCTGGTCGTTAAAGCAGGGATGTTTGGCGTGGCATTGCTGACCTGGGGCTGAGTCCAAACTTTAAGAGTCACTCACTGTGAAATTTTCTAGTTATCACTGAGTAAAACGCATACTTTGATGACAGTACTGTCCCTGTTTTCCTAATTGAGGACACACATTAAAGGGCGCTTTATGAGTTCAGACTGGTCAATGTTTCCGTCAGGCAAAGATTGTTTCTGCTATCGACTATCTGCGCATTTGAACATTCCGCTTTGAGTAGGCTATACCTGAGCTCTAAGGAAAGTGACAACAGTTGTGCGAAAGAGATGGCAGTACGTTGTTTAACAACTTTATAAACACCCGCTGAAGCGGGTGTTGTAAATTCTGGATACAGATTTAGAAAATTCTGCTCTGGACTTTTCTTCCTATAGAAATCATCTTCGCTTCAAAAAAATGATAGGTGAAAGCTGATAAAAGACATGAAATTAAAAATGCTAAGCTTGCCAATATATAGTATAAAAAAACATGCCCTGTCATATCAAACTTGAGCATAAATCTACCAAATAAGTACCAGACGACCCCATGTAAGAGATATAAACTAAAGCTAATCTCCCCTAGTCTTCTTGCTCCTTTAGTTCCCAGTGCAAGAAAAGGGTTCCCACCAATACAAACAGAAAAGAAAAAGCAGGCATACACCAGTGAAGCTTCTAGTGAAATAGAATCCTGTTTAATGAAAAGGAACCCGCTAATAACGAGAAGCAATGAACTTATCATGCTCATTTTTATTTTATGAACTTCAAATTTAATTTTACTTTTCAATTCATAAGTTAGAGCACCCATTGCAAACATCGCTAATAGCGCCACTGATAATTTATCTATATCCTTTAGAAAATAAAAAGTAATAAATATGACCGCAAAAATCACAGCGATAGAATTTTTTTTGTTAACAAATAGTGATAAGGCTGGAAGTGAAAAATAGAACATCCATTCATAAGGTAGTGTCCACATCACGCCTGCGTTCAGTAAACGCGTATCTTTAAATCCGAAAATATCAGGCCTTATGTCCGTTAACCCCATATCAAACCAATGATAGGTAGAACGCTCCGAAAAAAAGGTTGTTTCATTACGCACGCCAAACTTGTAGGCGAGCAACCAACATAATATTGCAGAAACAAGAAACATCGGCCCGATTCTAAATAGTCTGCCAATGAGAACCTTAAACCAGTTTGTATCGTCATTCGAGCATCTCCCCCAAAAAAGATATGCTGAAATCATAAAAAATATACATACTGCAAAGTTCCCGATGAATGCATCAAGGTCATGTCCGCTAGGATATAGCCATAAGCCAGATTTTATAAAATTTATTGTCAGAGAAAAATGATGCATTGCTACAAAAGCAGCCAAAAAATATCTTAACGCGTCTATATTATAATTTCTACCAACGTGCTTTACATCTCCATCTAAAAAACTAAAACATTTAAAATTAAATATAAACACTGGTAATGCCACTGCAACAATCATCCATAATATATGATAGTTATTGTCAAGCATTTCCCCACCACTTTATCGTCATCATTACGGTTTCCTGAAATTATTTTTAATTGAACTCAATGCTATAATTCTCAAACATTCAAAAAAATCACATTTTGTTACAGACGTTTCGGGTATATCCACAAAGGATCTTATAACCTTTTCTTTGTGATAATGTAAATCCCTAGTTTTTAGTTTTATTGTTAATTAAAACATAATTCTGATCAAACCTTCAAATACCCTCTGTATTTTATGATTAATTTGTGAATCATCTCACCCCACGGCTGTGCCGATAACAACCTTCGCACAGGAGCAAAGTAATTTTTCGCACAAAAAAAGCCCCGCCAAAGTGACGGGGCCTGGTACTTGCGCAGGGCGACGCAATAAGGGTCGTGTGACCCGGTTAAACTTTTGAGTTATTACGCCACGCCGAGCGGGATATTTCATCGTCGAACTGCAATGTTCTTTTCATTGCGGCAACAATATCGCCGTCCACGCAATAACGACTGAATTCATCAAAGTCCGTGTCAGAACTCATCGTGACACCGGCTTTGCGGTAACGCATAGAAGAAGGCACCTGACGTCCGGCCGAGCTGTGCAATTCAGTCAGCCCGATATCCACAAACTTTTGCAGATTGGTCAGTCGCACGCCCGCGCCAGCCATAATGATTGGACCACGCGTCAGCTGGTTGAGTTCCCGAAGCATCGGTAAACCTACTTCTGCATTTTGTTGCTGTCCGGAAGTCAGAATGCGCGCCACCCCTAACTGAGTCAACTGCTCTAACGCAATCTTCGGATTGAGACACATATCGAACGCGCGATGGAATGTCACGGCCATATCGCCGCACAGCGCCATGACTTCCCACATTCTTGGCATATCGATATGCCCTTCCGCATCCAGCATACCTACGACCAGTCCCGGAAAACCGAGATCACGAATGCAGGCGATGTCACTTTTCAGCACATCAAATTCGCTCTGGCTGTAGCAAAAGTCACCACCCCTCGGGCGTACAATCGGATGTACCGGGATTGTCACTTTTTCCCTCGCCAGTTTGAGGGTACCGTAACTCGGCGTAATCCCACCGTCAGCCTGACTCGCGCATAATTCGACGCGATCGGCTCCGGCCAGTTCTGCTGTCAACGCACAGTCTACGCTGTAACAACACACTTCTAATTTAGTCATGTGATCTCTCCTGATTACGGCATTATGCTACAACACTTGTCTGTAACCGGCCATGTCGCGTAGGCTTTGAGATGAGCATCCCCGCCCAACCTGCTTGCTTAGGAAAGCTAACTATGACACTCAATTTTGATTTATGGGTAGACCGCAGTCACAGTGATAGCGTTAAGTGGAATAAATACAATAATCAGGATGTCATTCCACTTTGGGTCGCCGATACCGACTTCACTTCTCCGCCTCAGGTTATCAAAGAGTTGCAGCAACGCGTGGCAGAAGGCGTGTTCGGTTATGGATTTACGCCGCCGGAACTGATTGATTTAGTGGTAAAACGTCTGGCAGAACGCTACGGCTGGACTATTAACCCCGAATGGATTGTCTGGCTGCCCGGACTGGTTTGCGGATTAAACGTCGCCGTGCGCGCCAACGTGAGTCAGCATGAGACCAGCCTGATGCCCACGCCGATTTACCCACCGTTTATGCAGGCGGCGCAATCCGAAGGGCGTCAGTTTAAATCGGTTAATGTAATTGAGCAGAATCAGCGTTGGGTGGCCGATTTCGCCGCTGCCGAAAATCAAATGGATGGCAGCGAAAAGTTGCTGATGCTATGCAATCCGTATAATCCGGGCGGAACAGTCTATCGCCGCGAAGAGTTGCTGGAACAACAGGAGTTCGCCCGACGCCACAATTTAGTGGTGTGCTGCGATGAAATTCACTGCGACCTGATCCTCGAGCCGGGGCTGAAACATATTCCGTTTGCCTCGCTCAATGCCGATGCAGAACAGCGCTCCATTACCCTGTTGTCGCCGTCGAAAACCTTTAATCTGGCCGGTCTCGGCGCCTCAATGGCCATCATCCCTAATCCTCAGTTACGGAAAAACTTTCTCGACACCAGCGAGGGCATCGTTCCGCACGTCAATATTCTGGCCTACGTTGCTGCGACCGCTGCTTACCGTGACGGAGAAGAATGGCTCAGCGCACAACTCGACTATTTGCGCGTAAACCGGGAATTAGTGACAGCCAGAATCAACGCCATGCCGGGATTACGCATGCTGCCACCAGAAGGCACGTATCTCGGCTGGATTGATGCCAGCGCATTGCCGGTTCAGGATCCGTACCGGTTCTTTGTAGAAGCTGGCGTCGGATTTTCCGGCGGCGCAGCATTTGGTGCTCCCGGTTTTGTGCGCATCAATTTCGGTTGCCAGCGGGCATTGCTGGAAAAGGCAATGGACCGCATGGAATCCGCCTTGCAGTCGCTCGAACGTTAACCTTCAGCCTTCTCGCTGGCAACAATATCGCGCAAGCTGTGGGGATGGAATTTGATGGTCACGGACCCGTCGGTGATCGCCAGCGTCGGGTTAGGCAACCGCTCATTCTCACCCTTTGGCGCACTTTGTTTCAGTTTTATACCGGGCGTCATCAGCGCTTCGTCGGCAATCAGTGCCAGCGCCCGCGTATACAATTCGTCCTCGTGACCTTCAAGGACAATCTCAATATGCTCCCAGCCTTCATGCGGATAGCGCTTATCGCCGGGATAAGGTAACTCGACCAGATCGATACTCAGCGGCCCGACAACCAGCGGCTCGTTGAGAGTAAACAGGCAAATCGGCCTGCCGTTAATCATCGTTTCATTAAGCAGTTGCCCGCATTTTTCCAGCCCGGCGCGCCACCGGTCCGCTGTCGTATTCTGGTGACAGCGCACTGAAATATGATCCGCATGAAACTCGCCCAGATTGATCTGCAATTTTGCGGCAAACGCCGTCAATACGCTGACAAACCGCGGCATATCGTCGACTAAATCCTGTAACTCAGGCACTTGGTTCATGGCAGGTATCCTATCTCATTTCAGTTTGCTTATCTTCAGGGTCGGGTAATTTACACAGCCTTTCATCCGGTTGCCAGAGACGCGCCGCAGAATCGCGTTTTCATTGCCGTCAGGCGTGCGGCGATACTGACGCCGCAGGGCTAATATGATATAAACACGCATCATTTTAGGTTCATCCGCATTGGGATGAACAGCAAACAACTCCATTCCTAAATAAAGGTACTTCGGTGAATATTCAGTCACTTCTTTCAGAAAAAGTCAGCCAGGCGCTGATCGCAGCAGGCGCATCCGCCGACAGCGAAGCGCAAGTCCGTCAGTCCGCCAAAGCGCAGTTCGGCGACTATCAGGCAAATGGCGTAATGTCCGTGGCAAAAAAACTGGGTATGCCACCACGACAACTGGCAGAGAAAGTGGTTGAACTGTTAGATCTGAACGGTATCGCAAATAAAGTCGAAATCGCCGGTCCGGGATTCATCAACATTTTCCTCGATCCTGCGTTTGTTGGCGCGCATGTTGACAGCGCACTGAACGACGAAAAGCTGGGCATCACGCCGGTTGAGCCGCAAACCATCGTTATCGACTATTCCGCGCCAAACGTGGCGAAGGAAATGCACGTCGGCCATATCCGTTCCACCATCATCGGTGACGCCGCCGTGCGCACCAATGAATTCCTTGGTCATAAAGTGATCCGCGCTAACCACGTCGGCGACTGGGGCACGCAGTTCGGGATGCTGATTGCCTATCTGGAAAAAGTGCAAAACGAAAATGCCGGTGACATGAATCTGGCGGACCTGGAAGAATTTTACCGCGCTGCGAAGAAAAACTACGACGAAGACGAAGCCTTCGCCGAGCGCGCACGTGGTTACGTGGTTAAATTGCAAGGCGGCGACGAATACTGCCTGCAAATGTGGCGCAAACTGGTCGACGTGACCATGAAGCAAAACCAGCTGACGTATAACCGCCTGAACGTGACCCTGACAGAAGATGATGTGATGGGTGAAAGCCTGTACAACAACATGCTGCCTGGCATTGTCTCCGACCTGCAGGCCAAAGGGCTGGCAGTCGACAGCGAAGGCGCTGTGGTCGTTTATCTTGATGAATACAAAAACAAAGATGGCGACCCGATGGGCGTTATCATCCGTAAAAAAGATGGCGGCTATCTGTACACCACCACCGACATCGCCTGCGCGAAATACCGCTACGAAACACTCGGTGCCGACCGCGTTCTGTATTACATCGATTCCCGTCAGCACCAGCATCTGATGCAGGCGTGGACCATTGCGCGTAAAGCCGGTTACGTGCCGGATTCTGTGGCGCTGGAACACCATATGTTCGGCATGATGCTGGGCAAAGACGGCAAGCCGTTCAAAACCCGCTCCGGCGGCACAGTGAAACTGTCTGATCTGCTGGATGAAGCAATTGATCGTGCGCGTAAGCTGATCACCGAAAAAAATCCGGAAATGAAAGACGCTGCTGAACTGGAAAAACTGGTGAATGCTGTCGGTATCGGCGCAATCAAATACGCTGACCTGTCAAAAAGCCGTACCACTGATTACGTCTTCGACTGGGACAACATGCTGGCGTTCGAAGGTAACACTGCGCCATACATGCAATATGCTTATACCCGTGTGGCTTCCATCTTCAAACGTGCAGAAATCGACGTGAACAGCCTGACCCAGCCTGTTGTGCTGAGCGAAGAGCGTGAAGCCGCGCTGGCAACCCGCCTGTTGCAGTTCGAAGAAGTGCTGACTGTCGTCGCCCGTGAGGGCACGCCACACACCATGTGTGCATATCTGTACGACGTGGCAGGCCTGTTCTCCAGCTTCTACGAGCATTGCCCTATCCTGAACGCAGAAGATGAAACCAGCCGCAACAGCCGCCTGAAACTGGCATTGCTGACACAACGCACGCTGAAAACTGGTCTGGATACGCTGGGTATCGAAACTGTAGAACGTATGTAATTCGCAGTATTTCGATATTAAAAAAGGGCGCTTATGCGCCCTTTTGTGTTTCCGGAATCTAATCCAATCAATCCAGACGTCTCGCAAATTCTTTCACGCGGAAGCCCAGCAGTCCGAGTACGGCAAAATACGCCACCACGCCCACCGCGACCACCGCTGCCAGACGCGCCAGACGATATGCCATACCGCCCACGTCCCACGCTGGCATCACATACATCATGCCCAGCAGTGCCGCGGACATCGCTATCACTGCCACAAACAGTTTGATCAAGAACGTTCTCCAGCCCGGTTGAGGCTGAAAGATATCCTGCTTGCGCAATTGCCAGTACAGCAGCGAAGCATTCAGGCAAGCTGCCAGACCAATCGACAGGGAAAGTCCCGCGTGTTTCAGCGGTCCGATAAAGGCCAGGTTCATCACCTGCGTCATCAGCAAGGTAATGATGGCAATTTTCACCGGTGTTTTGATGTCCTGACGGGAATAGAAGCCCGGTGCCAGCACTTTCACGACGATAAGACCCATCAGGCCGACGGAATACGCCACCAGCGCACGTTGCGTCATCGAGGCATCAAACGCACTGAATTTACCGTACTGGAACAAGGCGACCGTCAATGGTTTCGCCAGAATGCCCAGTGCGACAGAGCTTGGCAGCGCCAGCAGGAAGCACAGACGCAAGCCCCAGTCCATCAGGCGGTTGTATTCGCCATGATTACCGCTGGAGAAACTGCGTGCCAGTGACGGCAGCAGTATGGTGCCCAGCGCCACGCCCAGCACGCCGGAAGGAAACTCCATCAGGCGGTCAGCGTAATACATCCATGAAACGGAACCGGACACCAGGAATGACGCGAAGATCGTGTTGATGATCAGGGAAATCTGGCTGACGGAAACGCCCAAAATAGCGGGTCCCATCTGACGCATCACGCGCCACACACCGGCATCTTTCAGATTCAGACGTGGCAACACCAGCATGCCGATTTTCTTCAGATGCGGCAGCTGATAACCGAGTTGCAGCAAACCACCAGCCACCACCGCCCAGGCCAGCGCCAGCACCGGCGGATGGAAGTACGGAGCGGCAAACAACGCAAAACCGATCATGCTGACGTTCAGGAACGTCGGCGCAAACGCCGGTATCGAGAAACGGTTCCAGGTATTGAGTATCGCACCGACCAGCGATGCCAGTGAAATCAGCAGGATATACGGGAAAGTAATACGCAGCAGCGAACTGGTTAGCGCAAATTTATCCGGTGAATCAACAAAGCCCGGCGCCGTAATATAAATCACCCACGGCGCGGCAATCATGCCCAGAACGGTGACAATCGCCAGAACCAGCGTCAGTAAGCCGGAAACGTAAGCGATAAAGGTGCGGGTGGCTTCTTCGCCCTGCTGCGTTTTGTACTCAGCCAGGATCGGCACGAAAGCCTGAGAAAATGCCCCTTCGGCAAAAATACGGCGCAGCAGGTTGGGGAGTTTAAACGCCACAAAAAAGGCGTCTGTGACCATTCCGGCGCCAAATACACGTGCCACAATGGCATCGCGGGCAAAACCTAATACACGTGAAAACATCGTCATGGAACTGACGGCTGCCAAAGATTTAAGTAGATTCATGTCACTTTTCTTGTTTACCGGTTAGCTGATAAATGAGTCAGTTAAACAACCACGCCTGCATCAGCAGGCGTGAAAGATGAACCGGCATGGCTCAAAGATGCGCTTAGTCTACGCATCCGCCATGCAATAGCCACCGGCAGTTGTTTTATGTTGTTATAGAGTGTTAACCGCGCCATCCCGCACGGCTTCTCCGTTAAGCACTCAGGTTAAGAATTCAGAATTTTCTCGATCATCGCCTGCGCATAAATTGCCTGCTCACCGCTGGTTTCCGGCGCAGTTTGATTGCTCACACAATCGACAAAGTGTTCAATCGCTCCGACAAATCCGCGCTGCGCCAGCGTACTTTGCCAGCCCGGCACCGGCAGTTGCGTCAGAATATCCTGCTGTTCCGCGCGCCAAATTTGCATATTGTCCAGCTGATACACCGCGCCTTCCGTTACCGCCTGAACACTCTCACGGGCAGTTCCCGCACGGCGGTGCATGGATGTCGTCACCAGCGTTTCGCCGCACAGGAAATGGTGTTCGCCGTAGAGCATCTGGTCTGCTTCGTTAATCTGAAGCAGACCGCTTTCCAGAGTGGCATTTCCACCCGCCAGCCACAGTGCGGTATCAACCACGTGCAGATAATCGTCCAGCAAGGTGAAACGCAGATCGTTTGGTCCGACGCTGTTGGTCCGGTGTTTATCCATGCGTAATGACGCCGCATCCTGCATGTTCTCTTTGAGCTGGCGATACAACGGCGCGAAACGGCGGTTAAAACCGACCATCAGCGCTTTGCCTGCCTTGTGCGCCTGTTCTACCAGCTGTTCAGCCTGATCAAGTTCTGCCGCCAGTGGTTTATCGACATACACATGCACGCCCTGCGCCAGCAACTGCACGACCACCTCGAAATGGCTGGCGGTGCTGCTGTGAACGAAAACCGCATCACACTGACTGGCCAGTTCATCTATACGGGAAAAACAGGCCATACGGTAACTGTCACAAACGGCCTGTGCTTTTTGCTGATTCGGAGAAAATCCGCCTGCCAGCGTCCAGTTTTCAGCGTGGCTCAGCACTGGCAGATACGCTTTCTGCGCAATTCCGCCAAGCCCGATTACACCAATTCGTAATTTACTCACAACCCGCTCCTTTTAATCAGCCAGGTGTTGCAACAAATTTTCCAGACGCTGTTTCAGCTCAGCGACTTCTGCTTCCAGCGTTTCTACTCGCGCAGTCAGATCTGCACTTTCAGGCGCTGAACTGAATAATGTCTCTTCAGCGGCACCGGCCACGTTGCTGACTTCTCCGCTAAAAAGATGCATAAACCGGCTCTCGCGTTTACCCGGTTCGCGGGCCAGACGCACACAGAACGGGCCGTCTTCACGGTTCGTCAGTTCAGTCAGGGTTTGTTCTACTTCGGCAACATCAGAGAAATCATGCAAACGGTTAGTGCGGGTTCGCAGTTCACCGGGCGTTTGTGCGCCGCGCAGCAACAGCGTGGTGACCACCGCCACTTCCTGCGGGGAAAATTTGAGATTACCGAATTCGGAATTACAGAAACGATGCTCGTACTTCATGGTGCGCGAGCCGCTCAGGGTGCGGATTATGTGCTTGCGCAGCAGTAAATCCAGCGTCTGCTGCACCTCACTCTCGCTCAGTTCCATGACCGGTTCGCGGTTAGTTTTCTGATTGCAGGCCGTGGTCAGGCCGTTGAGGGTCATCGGATATTGTTCTGGCGTGGTGAGTTGTTTTTCAAGCAAACAGCCCACGACACGGGCCTCCCGGGCGCTGAGTTCGTGTTTCATACTGCTCTCCTTATCGGGACGGGGGTGTCCATTCTTGCCAGGTTAATGCTGTCAGCACGTGATCCTGCCACTTGCCGTCGATCAGCAAATAGTCCTTCGCATAACCTTCACGTTCAAAACCGAGACGCTCCAGTAACTGACCGCTGCGTTTATTGTGCGGCATGTAATTCGCCATGATGCGGTGCATCTTTTGCTGGCGTTGCATATAGCGGATAAGCGTCTGCAACGCTTCCTGCATCAGGCCTTTGCCCTGCCATTCCTGACCGAGCGAATATCCCAGGAAACAGGCATGAAAAGAGCCACGCAGTACGTTGCTGAAATTCGCCACACCCATCACCCTGTTTTCATCGGGATCGAGCAAAATAAAGTAATAGGCGCTGCCCTGCTTTTGCATCTCGGTAATCAGCCCCAGACGCGCCTGCCATCCGGAGGGATAACAATGGCTTTCATCCCTGACCGGCTCCCAGGGTTTCAGAAACGCACGATTCTCGGCGTAGTATTCAGCCAGCCGGTGCGCATCACGGTCATGAACCAGGCGCAGAACCATCCGGTCAGTGGTAAGCCGCACCTTTGGCACGGCAGATTTGTAGCCAAACATCCCTTCCCTCCACATCCCGCATGGGTCGATAAATAGAATTTATAGGAAACGACAGATCATCGCTAATTCTGCCAGTCAGAACGCGGCTTGACGATAAAAAAATATTATCAATAGCGCCCTATCTAAATGCCTGTTTCCGGTTCAGACTGGGAGCATCTTTTCTCCTTTCTGTATCTGCCGGACAGGATACAAATAATCGCTCATGGTGAAGCATGTCTCTGGTATCACAAGCTCGGAGCTTGGGTAAGTATTTTCTGTTATTAGACAACGCGCTGGTTATTTTAGGCTTTTTCGTGGTTTTTCCGTTGATCTCGATCCGATTTGTCGATCAGCTTGGCTGGGCAGCGATGGCCGTTGGTCTGGCGCTTGGCGTTCGTCAGCTTACACAACAGGGATTAGGCATTTTTGGCGGAGCGATTGCTGACCGGTTCGGCGCAAAACCGATGATTATCACTGGCATGTTATTACGTGCGGCGGGCTTCGCCACCATGGCGATGGCCGATCAGCCGGGGATCCTGGTCGGCTCCTGTATTCTCTCCGGCCTCGGCGGCACGTTGTTTGATCCGCCACGTACCGCGCTGGTGATTAAACTGACCCGTCCCCACGAGCGCAGCCGTTTCTTCTCCCTGATGATGATGCAGGACAGTGCAGGTGCTGTGATTGGCGCACTGATCGGCAGCTGGCTGTTGCAGTACGACTTTCATTACGTCTGCTGGGCCGGAGCAGCCATTTTCTGTCTTGCCGCAGCCTGTAACGCCTGGCTGTTACCTGCTTACCGTATTTCCACCATGCGTACCCCGATGCGCGAAGGCATGATGCGCGTGTTGCGCGACCGCCGTTTTCTGGCTTATGTCCTGACGCTCACCGGCTATTACATGCTGACCGTGCAGGTCATGCTGATGCTGCCTATCGCGGTCAATGATGTCGCGGGCAGTCCGTCGGCGGTGAAATGGATGTATGCCATTGAAGCCGTGCTGTCACTGGCATTTTTATATCCGATTGCCCGCTGGAGCGAAAAACGCTTCCGCCTCGAGCAGCGCCTGATGTTTGGATTGCTGATCATGACACTCAGCCTGTTACCGGTCGGACTGGTTACCTCAATCAATCCGTTATTATTGCTGATCGGCTTCTTCTATATCGGTTCCATCATTGCCGAACCGGCGCGTGAAACCCTCAGCGCATCACTGGCGGATTCCCGCGCACGCGGCAGTTATATGGGCTTCAGCCGTCTCGGGCTGGCACTCGGCGGCGTGATTGGTTACACCGGAGGCGGCTGGATGTACGACACCGGCCGGGCGCTGCAACTGCCTCAGTTACCATGGTTTCTGCTCGCCGTTGTCGGCTTTATCACCCTCACCGGTTTGTACTGGCAATTCAATCTCCGCCGCATCGAACCGGCCATGCTCAGCGGGGGCTGATCTCTTACTCATTTTTTTAATACCCAAAATGACTGGCGTTGTAACAAGGCGGCAAGCGAGTGAACCCCGATGAGCTGTCAAAGGTCAGTGATTCGGGTAAACGAGCGTAGCCAACACAGTGACAGCGACAAGCATGACGGGCAGGTTTGATCTCATCAGCATCTATATCCATACTGAATCATAGCGTTAGATAAAATCCGAACCTACATCCGGCAGTTTTCATGCACCCTACAGGTCACCGCCGGCGACAACAGGAGCCACGAACTATGAGACTTTACGTTTACGAACATTGCCCTTTCTGCGTGAAAGCACGCATGATTTTCGGTTTGAAGAACATCCCGGTTGAGATCAAAGTACTGCTCAATGACGACGAAAAGACGCCGGTTTCGATGGTGGGCAAAAAGATGGTGCCTGTCCTGCAAAAAGCCGATGGCGGCTTCATGCCTGAGAGCATGGATATCGTGCATTACATCGACAAAAGCGACGGCAAGCCGCTGCTGACCGGTCCGCTGAATGCGTCAATTGCCGCGTGGTTGCGTCAGGTTTCTGAATATACCGGACGTCTGTTGTTGCCGCGTTTTGCCTCCGCACCATTGGAAGAATTTTCCACGCCTGAAGCGCGTAAATACTTCTCCGATAAAAAACAGGCCGCCAGCGGCAGTTTCGCAGAGCATCTGCAACATTCCGAAGGTCTGGTGAAGAAGATCAGTCAGGATTTGCGCGCACTCGACAAATTGATCGTCGAGCCGAATGCGGTGAACGGCGAGCTTTCCGAGGATGATATTAATCTGTGGCCGCTGCTGCGTTCGCTGACAATTGTACAAGGCATTGACTGGCCTTCGCGCGTGCAGGACTATCGCGACAACATGGCGAAGCAAACGCAGGTCAATCTGTTAACCCGCCTCGCGAGCTAAGCCCGTCATACTTAGCTGCCGGAAGTGCGCTTCCGGCAATTTTCCCTTTTCTTCCCTGCCTCCGGCACTTAGGCTAATCAGCGTTGTCTGATTGGAGCCATGACGCTTTCGGGTCATGCTGACAAAATAGCATTTACGTAGTGAGGGAAGAATGACAAAGCGATTTCTGGGTGCCGCAGTCCTGATATGTGCCAGTTTACTGGCCGGTTGTAATCAGCTGACGCAGTACACCATCAGCGAGCAGCAGGTGAATGATTACCTGCAAAAGAACAACAACTTCGAGAAACAGTTGGGTGTTCCCGGACTGGTAGATGCAAAACTGATCCTGACCAATCTCAGCAGCCAGATTGGTCGCGCAGAACCCGGCATCGTGACCCTGACAGGCGACGCGCATGTTGATATCTCTTCATTATTTGGCCCGCAAAAAGCCGATATGCGCCTGACCCTGAAAGCGCATCCGACGTATGACCGTGAGAAAGGCGCCATTTTCCTGCGTGATATGCAGGTGGTGGATTACACCATCAAGCCGGAAAAAATGGATAACGTGATGAAAGGCCTGATGCCTTATCTGAACAATTCACTGAACACCTATTTCAATCAGCGTCCGGCTTATGTGCTCAATGGCGATCACAGCAAAGGCGAAGCGATGGCGAAGAAACTGGCGAAAGGGATAGAAGTGAAACCGGGGCAGTTAGTGATACCATTTACTGATTAGTCTGCGTAAACCAATAATAAAAAGCCCGGCGTGTGGACTGACCCCATAAAGTTGGACAGTTCATGTTAAGCGGCTTTCAGGGCCTGGGTTCGGTATTCTACCGGACTCAGGCCTTTTAATTTCAGGCTTATTCTTTCGTTGTTGTAGTAATGGATATATCCCTCTATCGCCTCCCTCAGTTCCCTGAGACTCCCGAACTGGCTCAGGTAAAAACACTCCGATTTCAGCGTACCGAAGAAGTTCTCCATTACAGCATTATCCAGGCAGTTTCCTTTACGCGACATACTTTGCGTTATGCCCTCTGCCTTTAATTTTGCCTGATAGGCTGCCATTCGATACTGCCAACCCTGATCCGAGTGCAACAACGGGGCATCTTCTGGACTGAGCTTTGCGAACGCATCACGCAGCATGGTATTCACCATTTCCATCACCGGTCTTTCCGACAGGCTGTATGAGATGATTTCCCGGTTAAAAAGATCGAGAACCGGTGACAGGTACAACTTTTTACCCTGTATCGAGAACTCTGTAACATCCGTAACCCACTTTTCGTTGGCTTTTGATGCACTGAAGTCCCGACTCAGGATGTTGGAGGCTGCCTTGCCCGCTTCCCCTTTCCAGGCGCGATATTTCTTCACCCTGATAAGCGACCGGAGCGACACCTCTGCCATCAGCCGCTGTACTGTTTTATGGTTCACCAGCAGCCCCTGCTTTCTCAGTGAGAGCGTGATCCTGCGGTAACCATAACGCCCTTTATGATGGTGGTATATCTCTCTGATTTTGTCTTTCAGTCCGGCATGCCTGTCCACTCGCTTCAGCGCGTTCATATTGTGATACCACGTACTGCGGGACATCCCCGCTGCACGCAGAAGGTCACTAAGCGCATAATTACGCCTTAGCTCACTGATTATTGCGGCTTTTTGCCGTTTTTCTCGCTTTGAACTAAGGCCTTTAGCTTTTTTAGGTAGGCATTCTCTGCACGCAGGTAACGGAGCTCAGCCCGCAGCTCTTCGGGAGATAACTTTTCCAGCGCCTCATCGGTAAGTGGGGATGCTTTTTTGGGTTTTGTCATGCCTTTTCTCCGGCCGGGTTTTATGCTCAGAAGTCCATTCTCACCAGCGTCTTTATAGACATTAACCCAGTGCCGGACGACGGTCTCGTTTGAGATATTAAACCGTGCGGCAGCTTCGCGCATTGAAAGTTCTTCACCGAGAACAGTCCGGACAACAGCAATCCGGAATGCCGGAGAATGGCGGTCATTTTTCCAGGTAATGCCATCAATACCGTGTAATTGCCAGGCTCTGACCCAGCGACGAACGGATGTTCTTTCGACACCAAAACGTTCTGCGGTCCGTTGTGTCCCGTCATTGCCGTAGAGGTAATGGCTGACCACAGCCATTCTGGTTTCGAGGGTATATTTTGGCTTCGCCATAAAAAACTGCACCTTACTCAGTTGGGTGTCCAACTTTTGGGGTGCAGTCCAGTGATTGCTCACCGCCGGGCTTTTTTACGTTCAGTCGTCCGGATTACTGGTCGTCTTCTTCAGCGTCGTCCAGATCCGGCGGCAACTGTTCTTCGAGTTCGTCACGCATCGCCTGCAAGGCTTCACGACTGATTTCAGACAGTGTGCGGTAGAAGCCGCTGGTGGCATGGGCTTCGACTTTACCGAGGAATTTGCCGCACCACGGGAACAGGTATTCATCGAACAGCGTGATCTGCGCGCTGACTTCATCTTCCTTCGATTGATCTTCCAGCCAGGAAGCCGCCAGCAACATACCGCCAAAATGATCGGCAGGCGTTTCCCCCAAAGGCATTCCGCGCTGTTGCAGGAATGTACGCACATCCATTTCATTTGCACCGTCAACATAATCGCTGCGGAACGGCGAAACCGCGCATTCTGAGCCGACAAAAAGACGGTTAAATTCAGCGGCCAGTGCTTCAGGATTGGCGCTTTCCTGCAAACGGACCAGTAAAGCATCCTGTTCCAGCGGCCAGTGTTCGCGCAGCTTGCCGTCCTGAATCAGACCAAACAGCGGAACCAGTAACGGATCCTGCGGCTGACGGTAAAACAAGGTGCCCAGCACGCGGCAGACAATCGAAAATTCATTCATAACAGTAACCTGATAAGACAATGAAAAGGGTTAATCACCCGCAATTTGGTCGCGACAATGTCACAGTTCGCTTAATTCAGCAATGGGCGCACGTCCACGTGTTTCAAGAAAATCGAGAAAACGACGCGGGCTGACGTTAAGGATACGGTCCTCAGGGAAATCAATTTCACGCAGGATACGTTCGCAATGTTCAAAACCGCCCAGCGAGTAAGCAATGTGCGAATCTGATCCCAGCGCCAGCCAGCCACCGGCTTCTTTGACTGCCAGCGCAATAGCGCGGCAGTTAGGCTCGCTGCCCACGCGGGAATGAATAAATGAGGAGTTATTCAGCTCCAGCGCGACGTTATATTTCGCGGCAGCGGCTGCCACGGCCGGAATATCAATCGGGTATTTCGGGTTACCGGGATGCGAAATAATATGCACTTCACCGCCCGCCATTGCCGCAATGACCGCCGCAGTATGGGTTTCTTTATCAACCGGTTGCATCACCGGCTCATGGAAACCAGCAATAATGACGTCAATTTCTTTGAGCATCGGGCCGGTACAGTCGATATCACCGTTGATGTTTTTGATATTCGATTCAATGCCGCGCAGGATGCCGATTCCGTTCACCAGACGCGGCCAGACCCGCATATTCATAAAGTGCCAGTAGTGCGGTGCATCGGCCATATCAGGGCCATGATCGGTGATGGCAAACAGCTTAATGCCCTTTTCCGCTGCCTCATCAATGTAATCATGTAACGTGCTGTAGGCGTGTGTGCTGGCAACAGTATGCATATGTAAATCAACCGGGTACGGCATGTGCTCTCCTTGAAGTCTTCCGCTGCGGCGAAATAACCGCAGCATTTATAATGTTAGCAGATGAATGTCAGTAACCCCGACCGAGATCGACGCGTCCTTTAGGCTCGCGCCCCGCTTCTATCGCCAGAATATTGCTGACGATGCTGTCCATGGCTTCTTCCGGCAGCGTATCAGCAGCGACGTGCGGCGTAATACTCACGCGCGGATGCGACCAGAACGGGTGCATACCCGGCAGCGGCTCTTCGACGAAAACGTCAAGCGCGGCAGCCGCTATTTGTCCGCTGTCGAGCGCTCGCAGCAAATCGCCTTCCACCAGATGTCCGCCCCGGCCAAGGTTAATCAGATACGCATTATGCGAAAGATTTGTGAACAGTTGATGATTGAGAATACCGGCGGTGTGTGGCGTATTTGGCAACAGATTAATCAGCACCTTGCAGCCACTGGCAAAAGTCGCCAGTTGATCGTCGCCATAGAAACTCTGTACGCCTTCCTGCGACTTGGCGCTGCGGCTCCAGCTGCGCACGGTAAACTGCATATCCACCAGCGCCTGCGCCACGCTGCTGCCGAGTACGCCGGCACCGAGAATACCGATGGTGAATTCACTGCGGGAATGCGGCGAAAGCGGACGCCACTGTTTTTGTTGCTGGAACAGCTGATACTCGTCCATCCGCCGGAAATAACGCAGGACGCTGGCGAGCGCATATTCCTGCATCTGTAATGCCATGCCGGTATCTTCCAGGCGCAGTAATGGCACACCGGCAGGCAATGTGCCCGGCTGACGCTGTTCCTGCGTGAGAATGGCATCGACGCCCGCCCCCAGCGCGAAAATTCCTTTTAGCGCAGTGCGCGGCGCGAGCATAGCGTAAGGCGGTCGCCAGACCAGGGCGTAATCTGCCGGTTCATGATCATTAGCATTCCACGCGCGCACGTTGGCCTGCGGTAATCTTTTCGTTATTCCGTCAATCCAGGGTTTTGCATCAGATGTAGGGTGGTAAAAAATAATGTTCATCGGGGAAACCTCCTGTGAGCGGATAGATTTCCCTGAATATCATCGGGATGCAACCCTGTGACGCAAAAAAGAACAAGCCCCGAAGAACGGGGCTTGTTAAATGATGTGCTGTGATGACAAAAATCAGGCCACAGAAGGCTCGCGGTGGATCATCCGGCGCAGCAGCGGAATAAGAATGAGCAGCACAACACCTGTCGCAACAGAACCCCAGCCCAGTGCGTTAAACACCTGACTGTATCCCGGATTAGTCAATACCGGCGTACTGCCGGCATTTTGCGGCATCAGTCCGGAAATGTAGCTTGCCAGCACCGACGCCACGCCGGTCACCATCATCCAGCAGCCCATCATCACGCCCTGATAACGCGGCGGCGCCAGTTTGCCGATCATCGCGTAACCGATAGGGGAAATCAGCAGTTCACCGATACTTTGCAATACATAGCTGATGGCAATCCATTTGAACGCCACCAGCCCGTCGCCGCCCGCCAGATGAATACCCAACGGCAGAACCAGCATCCCCAACCCCATACAGAACAAGGAAGCCGAAAACTGCGCCGGAATATCAATGTTCCAGCCGCGCTGACGCAGACGGTTAAACCACAGCGCCATCAGCGGCCCGCCGATGACGATCACCACGGTATTAATGTTCTGGATCCACTGCGGCGCCACGCGGATACCGTACACATTCAGGTTGATGTTATTTTCGGAGAACAGCATCAGCCCCATCGGCGCAAGCTGATACAACATCCAGAACACCAGTGAGCCCAGCGCCAGCAGCAGATAGGCTTTCATGCGGCGACGCTCACCGGCATTACGATGGCGGAATGTGACCAGCGTCATTAGCGCGAAAATCACAATACCCAGCGCCACCACGAAGTAACTGCTGAATTCTGCATGAGTCAGCAACATACGGATCACCGGCACCAGCACGATCAGAATGGCAATACCCACCGCCAGCCGGCGCAACCACTGACTGCGGCTGACCTCTTTGAGCGGTGTACTGATGTCAGCCAGAATTGACCAGCGGGAAAGTGTCACGACAATCGCCGCCACATTACCCAGTGTGGCAAACAGGAACAGCGCGCGATAGTTTTCACTCAGCTGGAAATAACCTGCCACTGCGAAACCAATAAAGAAGCCGAGGTTCATCCCGGCGTAGTTCCAGAGGAAGGCCGATTCGCGACGGTCATCATCTGGTGCAAAGCGCTGTGTCAGCATCATGTTCAGACAGGTAACGTTCAGCCCGCTGCCGGTCAGGAACATCGCCAGCCCCCAGTACAACCCCGTCACGCCTTCCATCGCAATCAGCGCGCAACCAAACACCTGTAACACCATGCCGAGCACGAACAGATTACGGTTGCTGAGATAACGTCCGCCAAGATAGCCGCCGAACATATGCAGCCCGTAGTTGAATGCGCCGAACACGCCCATGATGGCGTTGGCGTTATCTTCACTGAAACCGAGTTTCTTGGTGGCGTATAACACCAGCGTGGAATACAGCACCGCAAAGCCGAGCGTCGCGAATGTCTGAACGAAGAATAATGTGCCCGCCCCGGCAGGTATTGCCGTCCGGTGTTGCGACGTCGTCGCGTTATTTGACTGACTCAAGAATAACCCCTGCCCTTATGTGGTAAACAAACTCTGCTTCAATCGGTGACTTGTACAGTTCTTATGCGAAGCATTTTTTAACAGTGCATTGTTATACCGCTACCACCAGCGATTACCACAACATATCTTGCTATTTCGCCGTAACAAAAAGTGTTTGCGGGATAATTGTGCTTTTATGCAAAATCCCTAATTACTTATGCATTCTGATAAGCAATTTTAATCACGTCCGGCAACCAGATAACCGTTGTTCATCCTTCACGCGCTTTTTGCTCTGTAAATCATCAGATTGCTCTAAGTTTGTCTAATCGGCACGGATCCTGCAAAAGAGGGTTGACGCTGAGCTCACTTTTCCCTACATTAGCGCCGGTCAGCAGCACTGCGGTGCAGCCGACGACTGGAGAGGTGTCTGAGTGGCTGAAGGAGCACGCCTGGAAAGTGTGTATATGAGCAATCGTATCGAGGGTTCGAACCCCTCTCTCTCCACCACATTAAAGAAAAAAGGTCCTGATGAAAATCAGGACCTTTTTTTTGCTTCAGACAATCCGTACAGGCAACTCAGATAATCGTATAGCCGCCGTCGACGATAAGATTTTCGCCGGTGATCATCCCGGCTTTATCGCTGACCAGATAGGCTACCGCGCCGGCAATTTCATCCGGCATCGCAAATCGACCGGCGGGAATTTTTGCCGTCATGGCCACTGCTCTTTCACCCTGCCAGTAGCGTTTACCTAATTCCGTTTCCACCACCGTCGGTGAAATCGTATTAACGGTAATGCCAAATTGCCCCCACTCCGCCGCCAGCACTTTTGACGCGATCACCAGACCGGCCTTGCTGGTGCAATACGCCGCATGATTCTCCAGCGCAATAACACTCGCCTGTGAAGCGATATTCACAATGCGCCCGTATTGCTGAGCAATCATGTATTTTCCGGCAGCCTGCGAAAGAAAATAGGGTGCGGTAAGATTCACTAACAATGTGGCATCCCAGCTCTCTTTTTTCACCTCAGAAGCCGCTTCGAGAATGCCTATTCCGGCGTTGTTCACCAGAATATCAATCCGTCCGTAACGGCCGATAACCTGCTCAATTAGCGCGGGAATGGCGGCAATGTCCGACAAGTCAGCCGCGATACCGAACCCGTCGCCGGTCATTCTTTCCGCCTGCACGACAACCTGTGGATCCTTATCCACCATCACGACGGTTGCGCCGAGCTGGATCATCAGTTCAGTGATCGCCAGTCCGATCCCTGCCGATGCCCCTGTCACGACGGCAATTTTGCCTTTGATGCCAAAAAATTCGTTGATGTTCATTTTTCTTCCTTCAGTGAGAGAGAGGTCAGGTCCGTTTCTGTCTTTACCGGAACCCGTGCGGGCTGTGGATTGCGGATAAACCAGGTCAGAACACCGCCGATGAAATAGAGCGCCGAGTAGCAGATCACCACCGTTTTGATATCGAACGAGGCACTGAACAGCACCGTAGCGATAGCCGGACCAATGAAATTGCCGATACCACCGCCGAGATTCTGCACGGAGATCGCCGCGCCTTTATGCTCAGGTGCCAGCATCGGGAAAATCGCGCCCATCGGCACAAAAGAGGTAATCGTGAAGGCCAGCAGCAGCCCGAAGAAAATGGCCATACCAAGATTTGCCGGGAAATATAAAGGCATGAAATAAAACAGCAGAGTAGTGATAGTGCAACCGAAGAAGCCAACCCAGCGCATCTGGAACAGCCAGCCAATACGGTCACCGATAATCCCCCACAGCACATTGGTCACCGGCTGAACCAGGAAAAATATTCCCCAGATGCGCATCCATTGCTCAGGGGTAAAACCGACGTTTTGTGAGGTGTAGTGCAGCGGCATAAAGATAGGAAATCCAAACAACGCGAGGTTACAGAGAATGCGGATAATCAGCGCCAGACAAATATCTCTGTTGGCAAATATCAGGGTAACACCACGGCTGATTTCCAGCAGTTTCGCCGCGCCCGGCATCGCCGTTTTATTTTGCGAGGGCAGTTCTTTCAGCGTTAACAACGCAATTGCGCCCCCGACAATCACCCATGCCAGTGACATCCACAACGTGGTGAGGAACCCCCACAATGGAATGGTCACGCTCGGAAGAAACGACGCAATGATGCCGTAACCGATGGTGAACATCGACCAGATCCATCCCGTCGCCGACGCCAGCCTGTGTGAAGGTGTTCTTTGCACTACCAGCACATAGAACGCGTAGAAGAACAGCGGATAGGCGAAACCGCGCAGCGCATAGAACACCAGAATCAGTGGATAGTTTTTGGCAGCGAGTCCGAAGTGGATAAACAGCACATGGAACACGACCCACCAGACTACGCCCAGCGCCATAATTTTGCGCGGGCCGTAAATCTCGCTGATGCCACCGGACAGCCAGCTGGCAATGGCGGCAGTGATGGCATAAACGGTGAATACCATTGCGCTTTGCGAAACGTTAAATCCGATATCAATGATGTATTTCGATAAAAAGGCCAGTTCGACGCCATCGCCGGTCATAAATATAGCAATGGCGATATAACCCCAGAAAAGTTTGACGGGCATTCCAAAGACAACTTTCGACATTTCTGACGAGTTTTCAAAGGCAGGTGATGAGGTTGAAGTCATTTCCGCTGTATCCTGATTTAAAATAATTGTTAGGAAGGGACGCGGATTGAGTATAAAAAACAGGCTGAACGATACCTTTCCCTGCCTGCCAGCAGTTCCCGAAAATGGCGCTGAGGGTTAACGACTATTGAGGTGCTTCACAGAGTGGAGATTCAGCAGACTGATGCTGCATAGAGTCTGAGCGGCTGGCACAAAACGCCGAAAATTTTCTTGACCCTTCGCGGCTGTCTCCCTATAGTAGCGCCCCGTTGCAACGTATGCGCTGTAACGAACACGGTGAGGTGTCTGAGTGGCTGAAGGAGCACGCCTGGAAAGTGTGTATACGAGAAATCGTATCGAGGGTTCGAACCCCTCTCTCACCGCCAAATTAAAGAAAAAGGGTCCTGATGAAAATCAGGACCCTTTTTCTTTTGGTGAAGATCATGTACTCAGCGGATAAACCGGCCTCTTTTTGCATTCAGTGGCTGATTTCTCCATCGCCCGGCGAGCCATTCAAATTCCTGATAAGTATTATCCGATTTCAGTTCTTCCCGCAGAGCTTTAATTAAAGGCTCAGCAATGTTCCAGGTGTCGATCACGGTCGAATAAGAAGTGCGTTTAATCATATCTTCATCATAAATACCGCTCTGAATGGTCACCGCAACACGCTCATAAAAATTAAGGATGTATTGGAACTTACTACACTCACGGATTTCATCTTCAGTAAGCGGTGAAGCTTCCGGTGGAAATACAAATGAGCGGAAAGACTTTCCTGAACTATGTACCTTTTTCAGTACTTTCAATGACTGGGCATAGCGGGTATCTGTTCGACTTTCAAAAAGAAAAACAGCTGTCTGAGTTCTTTTTGCAATACGGACGTTATAAACAATCGTGCCTATAGCGACAAAGACGCCGATAAGCAGAATGATATTGCTGATGAGTTGCAGTTCTAACGCGTCAAATTTCATGATTTTCATCCATGAAAAAGGCGGGATTCCCCGCCTTATTTAGATCAGTTTCTTTTAAAACCAATCGTATTCGTCATACATCATGTTCATATGATCCTCCCTGAGCCGTTTTTATAACGTTTTCACGTTACAAAAACATGCAATGAATTCAACATCATGCCGAATCAGATGAGCATAAAGTACGCACAAGGTCGCTAACTTGCAATACTGTATGAACAATTCAGGAAGACATCTCGCAAAAAATCACATCTTCACTAGCATCAG
Organism: Rahnella variigena; assembly: GCF_003610915.1. Taxonomy (NCBI): domain Bacteria; kingdom Pseudomonadati; phylum Pseudomonadota; class Gammaproteobacteria; order Enterobacterales; family Yersiniaceae; genus Rahnella; species Rahnella variigena. Next base: position 2,649,532 of record NZ_NSDJ01000001.1, on the reverse strand, counting down.
CCCTGCCCTTAATCCTAATGCAACATTCGGATTGGGAAACAGCACGACTTCCTGGTCTGCTTCGACCTGGTAGGTTTTGCCGCTTTCCTGCGCGATAACAAAACCTTTGCTGAACGCCGTAAAGTTCAGGGCATCTGCCGGGACAAACAGCTCAAAATCTTCCTGTGAGCGGATCACATCCTGCACCACGCGATAATGCACCAGCGGCGCGGCGGCTTCACGGATGGGCAACGGTTCACCGCTGACCAGCGTTTCCAGCGCGCGGCGGATACCGGTGAATTGCGTATGATCGTTACTGCCAAAGGGCAGCGCCTTGCCCAGTTCCAGCGTGCAGCTGTCGGCCTGAAAAACATCACTGCTGAAATGCGTAAAAGTACCGCCCGGCGACCGGTGATGCACCAGCGCATCCAGCCCGGCGGCATCAAGCCACGCCAACATCGCTTCGCTTTTCGGGCGCGCCTGAAGCGGCAATAAACCAAAACGGACATGTTGTGATCCGCGGATTGCCGTGTGCAAATCATAATGGTATCGCTGCGTGGTATCCGCAGCGGCAGCACTGCGGTAAAACAGTGCCATCACCTGTTCGAGTTCCTGCGCCCGGCGGCTTTCATCATTCGGCGTATAACGCGCATGACGCCCGCCGAACATGCGGTTCATGTCCGCATCGACAAACCGCTTATTAATGCGCATGGAAGGCGGATTGCCCAGTAATACCAGCAACCTGACCCGCAGCTGCCGTTGGCCTGAAAGCAACTCGCTGACCAGCTGATTCAGCAACTCAACCGGCGCGGTTTCATTGCCGTGGATACCGGCGGAAATGACCACAGCTGCTTCGCAGGGCTGACGCGGTGACAGCTCGAGAATGCCCTCGCCGCGCCACTGCCAGTCCAGCGTTTCGGTTTGTCCGGCAGGCTCTGTCAGAGCATCGCCGGAAAGCGTCGTCGCCAGTAAATCAAACATATCTCACTCCTTTGAGGTTCAGCGCTGGAACGGATAAATCGCACCCAGCCCCAGAATATTGGTCAGTTCGTCAAGCGCAGTACGCACTTCGGTCAGAAGCTGCGGATCGGCCAGATCTTTCGCCTGCATCCGGTCACGGTAATGCGTATCCACCCAGGTATTGAGCCGGGTAAACTGACTGTCGCTCACCAGAGAGGCCACGTTCACGGCGTTCAGCTCGTTGCGATTTAGCGCCACCCGCAGGCGCAGACACGCCGGACCACCGCCGTTACGCATACTTTCCCGCAGATCAAACACTTCAATCTGGTCGACGGGCCCGCCGCTGTCTTTCAGCGCCGACAAATACGCCCACACACCCGCGTGCTGGCGAGACTCTTCCGGCACCACCAGCATCATTTTCCCGTCCGTTTTGCTCAGTAACTGGCTGTTAAACAGATAGGTCGCCACCGCATCATCGAGCGATACTTTTGATTGCGGCACTTCAATCGGCTGAAAATCCAGCTCAAGCGCCGCCATTTTTTTGCGGATTTCGTCCAGCGCTTTACCTGAATTCACAAACGCCTGTTCATGATGGAAAAGCACGTTGGCGTTGCTGACAGAAATTACGTCGTTATGAAAAACGCCGCTGTCGATGGCGTGCGGATTTTGCTGGATAAACACCGTTCGCTTTTCGTCAAGCTGATGTAAACGCGCCACGGCGTCACTGGCCAAACGGGTCTGACGTGCCGGATAACGTACCGGTTCATTCCCGTCCTTCACCAGCCCGTCACGGCCATAAACAAACACCTGCACGCCGGGTTTATCGTATGCACCGCATAAACGGTTGTGATTGGCCGCGCCCTCGTCTCCGAGCGCCGCCACCTGAGGCAGCGCGTCGTGATGGGCAAAATATTTATCCGCGTGGAATGTGGCACGCAAAATCGCAGATGTAGTTTCAGCCTCAATCGCGCGGTGGAATTTATTGTTCAGGTTGGCGACGGTGAAATGCACGCGCCCGTCGGCGCTGTCCGCCGAAGGCGAAACGGTTGCCGCATTCGCGACCCACATGGCAGATGCCGAACTCAGCGATGACAGCAAACGTGGCGAATACGCCTGAGCTTTGGTCAGCACCTCACGGTCACTGCCACCAAAACCCATTTTACGCAATGTGCTCAGATGCGGACGCTCATGCGGAGGCAAAATCCCTTGCGCAAAACCCAGGTCAGCCAGCGCTTTCATTTTCAGCAGACCCTGTTTCGCCGCCAGACGCGGATTGGCGACTGCATTCTGATTTTTGGTCGAGGCTTCGTTGCCAAACGACAGCCCCGCATAATGGTGCGTTGGCCCGACTAATCCGTCGAAATTTGCTTCACATCCAGACATTCCTGTCTCCTCAGGTTGTACGGAAATCAATACCAGGCGACAACGTCGCAGGGAGTTCCAGCTTGTCTGTTTCCAGCGAGGCCATCGGCCAGGCGCAATAATCCGCCGCATAATAAGCACTTGGACGGTGGTTGCCTGAAGCGCCGATGCCACCGAAAGGCGCGTTGCTAGATGCGCCGGTCAGCGGTTTGTTCCAGTTAACAATGCCTGCCCTTGCTTCCAATAATAGCTGCTCAAACTGATCCCGCTCAGCGGAGATCAGTCCGGTCGCCAGGCCGAAGCGTGTCTGATTGGCGAGGGCAATGGCGTGATCGAAATCGCTGTAGCGGTAAATGCTCAGTAAAGGACCAAAGTATTCTTCATCAGGAATACCTGCCACGCCGGTCAGATCGATGATCCCCGGCGTCAGCACGGTATTAAGCGGATCCGGACGTGTCAGCAACAGCAAGGGCTTTCCGCCCAGCGCCAGCAGTTCGTCCTGCGCTTTCAGCATATTGCGAGCCGCGGCGTCAGAAATAACGCCACCCATAAATGGCTGCGGATCGTCATTCCAGCCGCCCACACGCAACTGCATGGTCACATCCAGCAAACGGGCGATAAACGCATCACCCGCCGCGCCCTCTTTCACCAGCAGGCGGCGCGCACAGGTACAACGCTGTCCGGCAGAAATAAAGGCCGACTGAATGGTCAGGTTAACCGCCGCATCAATGTCTTCTGCCGGCTCGACAATCAGCGCATTGTTGCCGCCCATTTCCAGCGCCAGAATTTTTTCAGGCTGACCGGCCAGTTGTCGATGCAACTGGTAACCGGTGCCCGCGCTGCCGGTGAACAGCAGGCCGTCAATATTGCCGCAGGCCGCCAGTGCCTCGCCGGTGCTGCGTCCGCCCTGTACCAGATTCAGTACGCCGTCCGGCAGCCCGGCCTGTTGCCACAACTTCACCGTTTCTTCGGCGGTTTTCGGCGTCAGTTCACTCGGTTTGAACACCAGCGTATTACCCGCCAGCAAGGCCGGAACAATATGTCCGTTCGGCAGATGTCCGGGGAAGTTATACGGGCCGAAAACGGCCAGCACGCCGTGTGGCCGGTGGCGCAGAACCGCTTCGCCGTCGGGCATAGCGGTGTATTTTTCGCCGGTACGTTGCTGATTAGCTTCCAGTGAAATCGCCACTTTGCCAATCATTGCCTGAATTTCGGTCAGCGTTTCCCAGCGCGGTTTGCTGGTTTCCTGGCTGATGATCTCTGCCAGCCGGGTTTTGTGTTCAGTCAGTAAATCTGCGAAACGTTGAATCACCTCAGCGCGTTCGGCCACGGTTTTACGCGCCCATGCCGGGAATGCCGTGCGCGCTGCCGTACAGGCGGCTTCGACATCTTCTGCATTGGCGCTCAGCGCCGACCACAGCACCGTGTTATCCGCCGGATTGGTTTTGTTAAGCTGCGCGCCTTGTCCGCTGCGCCACTGGCCCTGAATAAAAAGTGCAGGTTGCATCATGCGAGACTTTCCTTTTTGAGAATTTGGGTTGCGGGATTAACGGAGCTGCCGGGAAAAAGCGCCACGGCGCGCAGCGTATCGCCTTCGCGCAGGCCGAGTATTTCAGCCTCTGCGGCGTTAAGTGACAGGTTTTCCGGGGTTTCACCTCCCGGAACCAGCAGGGCACGGAAGTTCTGATACTGCTCATTAGCGACCAGATACAGCGGCTCATCGTCACCGCTGCGTTCTTCCGCCAGCCGCACCGGCAACAGGCGGCTTTCTTTCACCGCGCGTAACTGATCGATTTCGCCCTCGAGCGTCGGACCGGCATCGAAAATATCCACGTAACCCTCGTAGCGCAGCCCTTCGCCTTCCAGCACGGCTCGCGCCGGTGCGGTTTGCGGATGCACTTCGCCGATCACTTCACGGGCTTCATGACTGAGCAGTTCGGTATATAAAGGATGTTTCGGCATCAGTTCGGCGATAAAGGATTTCTGCCCCATGCCGGTCAGACGATCGGCTTCGGCGAATTCCATACCAAAGAAGTGCCGCCCGACGCTGTCCCAGAACGGTGAATGACCATTGTCGTCGGAGACTCCGCGCATTTCAGCGATCACCTTGCGCGAAAAGTATTCGCGGAACGCCGCGAGAAACAGGAAACGGACTTTTGCCAGCAGCTGACCGTTTTTACCGTTGCGGTAATCCGCATCAAGAAACAGCGTGCAAAGCTCGGTATAACCGGTGTGATCGTTGCTGAGAAACAACGTCGGCACCGGTTTGTAAATGTTCAGGCTTTTGGAGGCATGGACCAGTGTACCGAGGCGAAAGTTGTACCACGGCTCACTGAGTCCGACTGCCACTTCAATGGCGCTGACGCCGACCACTTTTTTCTTTTCGGTGTCTTCGAGCACGAACAGATAGCCCTGTTCGCCTTTATCCAGACGACCTTCCCAGGTCGCCACTGAGCGCTCAATGCGCCCGCGTAAATGCGCTTCATCCTTGGGCAAAGACGTTAAACCGATGCCGGTTTTGCCTGATAACTGCAGAATATCGGCGAGATCGCCGGGCCGCACAGGTCTAATCAACATCATGATGCTCTACCTCATTTTACCCAATTAATCACACGCACAGGCGCGCGACAGCTCGCTCAAGGCGGTTCAGCCCTTCTTCAATATCGGCGCCCGGAATGATCAGCGATGGCGCAAAGCGCAGCACGTTAGGTCCGGCAATCAGCGCAATCAGCCCTTCTTCCGCCGCCAGCGTATTCAGCTGTTTGGCCTGATCTTTATAACGCGCATTCATCACTGCGCCGATCAGCAAACCCTGGCCGCGCACTTCGCTGAATACCTGATAACGGTCGTTAATGCGTTTAAGCCCGGCGATAAACCAGTCATGCCGTTTAGTGACTCCGGCTAACACCTCAGGCGTGTTAATCAGCTCAAACACCTTGCCTGCTACCGCCGTCGCCAGCGGGTTACCGCCATAAGTGGTGCCGTGCGTACCCGGCTGGAATAACGCGGCATAACGGTCGGTGGTCAGCATCGCACCAATCGGGAAACCGCCGCCCAGCGCCTTGGCACTGGTCAGAATGTCCGGCACCACGCCGTAATGCTGATAGGCATACAGCTCGCCGGTACGCCCGACGCCGGTCTGCACTTCATCGAAAATCAGCACCGCCTGATGCTTGTCACATAACTCGCGCAGACCTTGCAGGAATCCGGCATCTGCGGGTACCACACCGCCCTCGCCCTGAATGGGCTCAACAATCACTGCGCAGGTGCGGGAAGAAATATGGCTGGCGACAGCGGCCAGATCGTTAAACGGCAGATGGGTAATCGCCTGCGGTAAGGGCGCAAAATCTTCGGAATATTTCGGCTGACCGCCGGTCGTTACGGTAAACAGCGTGCGGCCATGGAAGGCGTTTTTGAAGGCGATGATTTCGTTCTTTTCGCCACCGGCTTTATTGCCGTACAGCCTGGCCAGTTTGAGCGCCGCCTCGTTGGCTTCCGCGCCGGAGTTACAGAAAAAGACTTTGTCAGCAAAGGTGGCGTCGATCAGTTGCTTCGCCAGACGCAACACCGGTTCGTTGGTGTAACCATTGCCCAGATGCCACACTTTATCCGCCTGTTCGTGCAGTGTTTTACGGATTTCCGGGTGCGCATGGCCCAGCGCATTCACGGCAATGCCGCCCGCAAAGTCGACATAATCTTTGCCCGCCTGATCCCACAGCCAGGATCCTTCACCACGCACGGGAATAAACGCCGCAGGGGCATATACCGGCACCATCCAGTCATCAAAGTTCTGGCGGCTGACGTTTTGTGGTTGCTGTTGGTGTTCCATATAAACCTCTTAATGTAAGGCCAGTGACTGGCTGAATTCAGGGTGCAGGAGCCTGCCCCCCATACCGGCAGGAATTCTGGTTATTAGTTTGTTATTTAAAAGTTAATAAATAATCTCACTCAGTCACATCATAGAGTGCAGTCTTCATGCCAGCAAAGAGAAAAAGTGAATAGAAAAAGTGACATCGAGAAAAAACAACCACTTAATACCGGCTGTTATTCACTTTAATTGCATAATAAATGAATAAAAGAAAAAATCCCCTTTTGCAGCAACGGGTGATGAAGAATGACTATGCAGGGAAATAATTTCATTTCGGGCACAATGTTTTATGCAGGATTGTGATCCCGCGCGTATCGGTCCTGGCTGATTCAGGCGCACCGCCCGATGAAGGTGCAATGTCGCACCGTTCTGGCGCATCTGTTCCCCGTGACGCTGTTCACACTCTGCGCAAATAAAAAACAGTGCCCCGCCTTCCTTTCTGAAAAATCCGCGTATAGATTTTACAATGTGTCTTATATGTAAATTATTTGATCTAAATTTGTTTCATTGTTATCGGTAACGTCTGCCACCCAGCCGGACTCTGGTTGAATTGCTGGATTTAATTAACCTTATTTTTACATTTAAATCCATAGACATTAACAATTAAGGGCTTTGATCACATTCCGTTCACGACCACGCGAAAAGCGCTTTCCCGTTAAGTTAATCTCTGAATGTGGAATAAATGACCACTGCCCGTTCCCCTACACAAGAACAGAACATCATAAGAAAGGTACCGACATGAAATTTAACCTCGCATTAGTCAGTGCATGTGTGGTTTCAGCATGCATGTTATTCACAACACCGTCATTCGCCGCCAAGCCTTACGACATCGCTGTCGTCGCCAAAGTCACCGGCATTCCCTGGTTCACCCGCATGGAAGTCGGCGTAAAAGAAGCCGCGCAAAAACTCGACGTTAACGCCTATCAGGTGGGCGCTTCCACGCCGGATCCTGCCCAGCAGGTCAAAGTGATTGAAGATCTGATTGCCAAAAAAGTCGACGCCATTATCGTGGTACCCAACGACGCTAAAGTGCTGGAACCGGTGCTGAAAAAAGCGCGTGACCAGGGCATCGTGGTGTTAACACATGAATCACCAGATCAGCAGATTGGTCAGTGGGATATCGAAACCATCGACAGCCAGAAATATGCGCAAGCGAATATGGATGAGCTGGCGAAAGATATGGGCGGCAAAGGCGGTTATGCCATTTATGTCGGTTCCCTGACCGTGCCATTGCATAACGCCTGGGCAGATGCGGCGATTAAATATCAGAAAGAAAAATACCCGGATATGCATGAAGTGACTTCACGTCTGCCGGTGGCAGAAAACATCGATAAGTCTTACTCCACCACGCTCGATTTAATGAAAACCTATCCTGATCTGAAAGGGATTATCGGTTTCGGTTCCCTCGGCCCGATTGGTGCCGGTCAGGCCGTTCAGCAGAAACGTGCGAAAAACAAAATTGCCGTTGTCGGTATCGCTATGCCTGCTCAGGCTGCGCCATACCTGATGCGCGGTGATGTGAAGAAAGTGCTGCTGTGGGATCCGAAAGATGCCGGTTACGCCTTAGTTACCGTCGCCGACCAGCTGTTGCAGGGTAAAGAAGTGACCAAAGACCTGAGCATCGAAGGGTTAGGCAAAGCCGATGTGGATATGGATAAACACGTGATTCGTTTTAATAAAATTCTGGAAGTGACACCAGAGAATGCGAAATCACTCGGCTTCTGATTTAGCTTTTTAATTCTTTTATTTATCGGATATTTACCGGAGATACATTTATCTCCAGCGCCACACCAGGCAAATAGAAACAGATACGGCGATGTTTGCAGTGCCGTATCTGAATTTCTAATCAGACATTGAAACTTAAACCCTAAATAATTCGGGTTGTGGGAAGGCGGCAAATGAGTGAATCCCGATGAGCTTACATAAGTCAGTGATTCGGGTGAGCGAGTGCAGCAACGCATCCACAGCACGAAGTATGAAGGGTATGTTGTAAGGATTGCGATGAATACTCTCAGCACGTCCCCTGCCCCTGCTGAGGCCTTTATCAGCCTCGAAAAAATCAGTAAAAAATTCCCCGGTGTATTAGCGCTGGATAATGTCAGCCTGACGCTGAATAAAGGCGAAGTGCATTGTCTTGCCGGTCAGAATGGTTGCGGAAAAAGCACCATCATTAAAGTGATTTCCGGCGTGTATCAGCCGGAAAAAGGCGCGGCGATTACGCTCGACGGAAAACTCTTTCATACCCTGACGCCGCAACTTTCTTCTTATTACGGTATTCAGGTTATTTATCAGGACTTGTCTTTATTCCCGAATTTATCGGTTGCCGAAAATATTGCCATTCACAGTTATTTACCGGGCGGTGATTTTTGGGTACATCGCGAGGCAATGCGCAAAAAAGCTGTCGCGGCGATGCAACGGGTCGGAGTTTCTCTCGATCCGGACCGTAAAGTCGAAAAACTCTCGATCGCAGACCGTCAGTTAGTGGCAATATGCCGCGCAATCGCCGCTGACGCCAGCCTGGTTATCATGGATGAACCGACCGCATCGCTGACCCGCACCGAAGTAAACGGCCTGCTGCGGGTGGTCAATGAGCTGAAAGCTGCGGGCATCTGCGTGGTTTTTGTCAGCCACCGTCTCGATGAGGTGATGGAAGTTGCCGACCGTATCAGCGTGATGCGCGACGGCAAACTGGTCGGCACCTATCCGGCCAGTGAACTCGACAGCAATGAGCTGGCATTCCTGATGACCGGACAGCGCTTTACCTACAGTCATCTGCCGCACCGCGCGCCCGCCGACGTGACGCCGCTGCTGGAAGTCAGCCATCTGAGCCGCAAAGGCCAGTATCAGGATATTTCGCTGTCACTGCGCCAGGGCGAGATCACTTCAATTATCGGCCTGCTCGGTTCGGGGCGCACCGAGCTATGTCTGAGCCTGTTTGGCATGAGCCAGCCGGACAGCGGTGAAATCCGCGTTAACGGCAATGCGGTTAAATTTCACAGCAACCGCGACGCCATCCACCACGGTATCGCTTATGTGTCAGAAGACCGTCTGACGCAGGGGCTGATCATGGAGCAATCCATTTACGACAACACGCTGGTGTCGATTTTCGACAAGCTGCACACCGGCACCGGATTGATGGATCACCGTAAAGCGGCGTCCGTGGTGAAAGACCTGATCCGTGACCTGAACATTAAAGTTTCCGACAGCGGCTTACCCGTAAAGACGCTTTCCGGCGGTAATGCGCAACGTATCGCCATCGCAAAATGGGTGGCGACCCAGCCACATATCCTGATCCTCGATTCTCCAACCGTCGGTGTGGATATTGCCAACAAAGAAGGGATTTACCGCATCGCCCGCGATCTGGCGGAGTCCGGCATGGCGGTGCTGATGATTTGCGATGAAATTCCGGAAGCTTATTACAACAGTCACCGCGTGCTGGTGATGCGTAAAGGCGAACTGGTGGCGGAATTCGCGCCGCACCAGAGCAGCGAAGCGCAGATTGCGGAGGCGATCAATGGATAACAAATCTCTCTCGAAACTGTTTTCTCAGCACGAATTCTGGCTGGGATTACTGGTGCTGCTTTTGGTGATTGGCCTGAGCGTCAGCACCCAGGAATTTATGACGCTCGGCAACCTGACGGACGTCGCCACCAGTTATGCCATTCTCGGCATTCTGGCCTGCGGCCTGTTTGTGGTACTGATCGCCGGTGGCATCGACATCTCTTTCCCGGCGGTGACCTCCATCGGTCAGTACGTGATGGCGAGCTACATCATCCACCATGGCGGCAGTTTCCCGCTGGCGTTTGCCATGTCGATGGGCACCGGTTTGCTGCTCGGGCTGGTCAACGGTTTTCTGGTGTACTGGCTGCGCGTTCCGGCCATCATCATTACGATTGCCACGCTGAACCTGTTCTACGGGTTGCTGGTGTACCTGACCAACGGCACCTGGCTGTACGGCTTCCCCGACTGGTTTATGAACGGCATTAACTGGTTTTCCTTTACCGCTGCCGACGGTTATGACTATGGCCTGACATTGCCGTTGCTCAGCCTGCTGGGCGTCATCATCGCCACCGGCGTGCTGATGAACCGCACCCGCGTCGGTCGTCAGATTTACGCCATGGGCAGCAACCGTGACGCCGCGTCGCGCCTTGGTCTGAACATCCTGCGATTGCATTTTTACGTCTACGGATTTATGGGATTACTGGCGGGTATCGCTGCCGTGGTTCAGGCGCAAATCACTCAGTCTGTCGCACCGAATTCCCTGCTCGGTTATGAGCTGACGGTGCTGGCAGCGGTGGTGTTAGGCGGCACCAGCATGACCGGCGGTCGCGGCTCGCTCACCGGCACCATTCTCGGTGTGATGCTGCTGGCCTTCCTGCAAAACGGCCTGACCCTGTTGAGTATTTCGTCTTACTGGCATCAGGTTTTCAGCGGCGTGATCATTCTGGTCAGCATCAGCAGCACCGCGTGGAATGAAAAACGCAAACTGGCAAAGGGGATGTGACATGACAACCTTAAACCGATTCTTCCCCGGCGACCGCATCATCCGTTTGCAGTTGCTGATCATCGTTGCCGTGGCCGTGTTGTTCTCTTTCACGCTGGGCGGCAGTTTTTACAGCATCGGCAATTTCCAGTCGATTTCCTCGCAGTTGCCGATTCTGGGCATGCTGGCACTGGGGATGGGCATCACCATGCTCACTGGCGGCATCAACCTTTCAGTGATTGCCGGAGCTAACGCCTGCTCGCTGGCGATGGCCGCCATTCTGGTGGCGCACCCGGATCAGCCGCAATATTTCGTGCTGGCGATGCTCGCCGGTCTGGCCGTTGCAGTGGTGACTGGCGTGCTCAACGGCGCGCTGATTGCGTATGTCGGTGTCTCGCCGATTCTGGCAACGCTCGGCACCATGACGCTGATTGCCGGACTGAACATTCTGCTGACCAACGGTGCGGTGATTTCCGGCTTCCCGGCGGCGATTCAGTATCTCAGTAACGGCAGTCTGCTGGGCATTCCGGTCGCTCTGCTGTTATTCCTGCTGGTGGCGCTGCTGTTATGGGTTTTGCTGGAGCACACCACGCTCGGGCGCAGCCTGTATCTGATGGGGTCCAACGAACAGGCCACACGCTTCAGCGGCGTCAACACCCACAAAGTGACTATCGCAGTGTACGTGCTTTCCGCCCTGCTCGGCTGGGGCGCGGCACTGCTGATGATGTCCAAATTTAACTCGGCGAAAGCAGGCTACGGCGACTCGTATTTGCTGGTGACTATTCTGGCTTCGGTGCTCGGCGGGATTAACCCCGACGGCGGTTTCGGTCGGGTCATCGGGCTGGTACTGGCACTGATCGTCCTGCAAATGCTGGAAAGCGGCCTGAACCTGATGGGCGTCAGCAGTTACCTGACAATGGCTCTCTGGGGCGGCGTCCTGATCCTGTTTATCGCTCTGCAAAACAGAAAATCTTAAGCGAAAGCTTTTTACCGAAGGGAAAGAACATGGCGAGTTATTTTATTGGAGTTGACGTAGGAACCGGCAGCGCCCGCGCGGGCGTCTTCGACATGACCGGCCGTATGGTCGGCCAGGCCAGCCGTGAAATCACGTTGTACCGCCCGAAAGCCGATTTCGTCGAACAGTCTTCCGATGAGATCTGGCAGTCCGTTTGCAACGCCGTGAAAGACGCGGTGAATCAGGCAGACATCAACCCGATTCAGGTGAAAGGTATCGGGTTCGACGCCACCTGTTCGCTGGTGGTACTGGATAAAGAAGGCAAACCGCTGACCGTCAGTCCTTCCGGGCGCAGCGAGCAGAACATTATCGTGTGGATGGATCACCGCGCTATTACTCAGGCCGAGCGTATCAATGCCACCGGTCACCGCGTGCTGGAATTCGTCGGCGGGATTATTTCACCGGAAATGCAGACGCCGAAATTGCTGTGGCTGAAACAGCATATGCCAACCACCTGGAACAACGTCGGTCACCTGTTTGACCTGCCAGATTTCCTGACCTGGCGCGCCACGCAGGACACCACCCGCTCGCTGTGTTCCACCGTCTGCAAATGGACCTATATCGGCCATGAAGACCGCTGGGATCCGAGCTATTTCCGCCAGATCGGGCTGGAAGATTTGCTGGAAAACAACGCGGCGAAAATTGGCAGTGAAGTGAAAACCATGGGGGAACCGCTCGGACACGGTCTGACCCAGCGCGCCGCTGCAGAAATGGGTCTGATGGCTGGCACGGCAGTCAGCGTTTCGATTATTGATGCCCACGCAGGCAGCCTCGGTATTCTCGGTGCCAGCGGTGCATCCGGTGAATCAGCTGATTTCGACAACCGCATCGCGCTGATTGGCGGCACGTCTACGGCGCATATGGCGATGTCGCGCAGCGCACGTTATATCGGCGGCATCTGGGGGCCTTATTACTCAGCCATTCTGCCGGACTACTGGCTGAATGAAGGCGGGCAATCTACCACCGGCGCGCTGATAGACCACGTGATCCAGTCGCATCCCTGTTATCAGGACCTGCTCAAACAGGGCAAAGACAGCGGCAAAACCATTTACGAAATGCTCAACGGCATTCTGCGAAAAATGGCCGGTGAACCGGAGAATATCGCCTTCCTCACCAAAGACATTCATATGCTGCCGTATTTCCACGGCAACCGTTCACCGCGCGCCAATCCGACGCTGACCGGTACGCTGACCGGTCTGAAACTGTCGCGCACGCCGGAAGACATGGCCCTGCATTATCTGGCGACCATTCAGGCGCTGGCCCTCGGCACCCGTCACATTATCGAGACCATGAACCAGAGCGGTTACCGCATTGATACCATGATGGCCAGCGGCGGCGGCACCAAAAACCCGGTGTTTGTGCAGGAACATTCCAACGCCACCGGCTGCGCGATGTTATTGCCGGAAGAAAGCGAAGCGATGTTGCTTGGCAGCGCCATGATGGGCACCGTCGCGGCAGGCGCATACGATTCTTTGCCGGAAGCGATGGCCGCCATGAGCCGTATCGGCAAAACCGTTACGCCGCAAACCAATAAAATCAAAGAGTATTACGACCGTAAATATCGCGTATTCCATGAGATGTACCACGACAGCATGAAATACCGTCGCCTGATGCAGGGGGAAACTGAATGAATGCGGAAGAGGAATTTACCCTGGCGTGTCAGGGCTGGCAGACCTACAGCCAGGAACTGCTGGCATTGCAGCATAATCTCGATGCGGATGTCTGGCAGCAGTTACTGACGCTGGTGACGGGCTGCAAGGGCAAGGTTGCCGTCACCGGCGTGGGCACATCGGGCATTGCAGCGCGGAAAATCGCGCATATGCTGGCCTGCGTTGAACAGCCTGCGGTATATTTGAGTGCTACCGATGCGGCCCACGGTGACTTAGGTTTTATGCGCAGCAATGATCTGATGATTTTGATTTCCCGCGGCGGCAACTCTGAAGAGCTGACGCGCCTGCTACCTACACTGAAAGCTAAAGGCGTGGCAATCATCAGCGTGACGGAGAATCCGGATTCGGCGATTGCCCGCGCCGCCACGCTGGTGGTGAAAACGCACATTCAGCGCGAAATCGACCCGCTCAATATGCTGGCCACAACGTCTATCGTGCTGGTGCTGGCGGTGTTCGATGCATTATGCGGCAACATTATGCTGCGCAACGGTTTCGACCAGCAGCGTTTGCTGAAAGTCCATCCGGGCGGAAATGTCGGCAAGACGTTGCGGGAGAAGGATGTTTGAAATCGGGATAATAGGGTTTCCGTTAATAAATGTTTATCCATAATAACTTTCTGAAAATCTCGTTAAATAGCGTTCGATAATTGTTTATTAAAGTTCGAAGGCATAACGTAACTCCTCATTTATAAAGGGAGTTTCTACGATGGACACGATTGAAGAACTAAATGGAACCTATTTCTACGATGGAACCTCCAATCTTACTGCCTGCGAACTATTTTTCTGGATTATGGTTGATGAGACACTTGATCATTTCGGTGTAAATGATGTAGTAGGTGTTTCACTCCTATACTCAGGGAAAAATAATATCGATGTGCCAGGTAAACCCTCCGATGCCACTCCGGGGACATCAAGGGCTTCAAAAACTATCAGAAAATATCTTCGTGGAAAAATGATGTCCATAAAGTTACCAACGATAATAGGTTACTTCCCACCTAAGATGAAAATTGTGATGGTTAAAAAATTATCAACCTTTATTGGCCGCACAATCCCAGTACTGGGAGCATTTCTGATTGCTTACGATGTCTCAAGTATTGCCTGTAAATCTGTCAATAAATACAACATCATTGCCCATCCCCAAGATCGGATATTTTAAGGTGGTATTATGAGTATTGAGGAGAAGGTGGTGGCCTTTTTTAAGCGAGAAATACCGGACCAAAAGGTACTGTTCAGTTCTAAAAGAATTTCTATCGAGATCGACTCAGCACTGCAGGATTTCGAAGATGAACCTTACTATCTGGTTGAAATAATTGAGCGATTTGGCGATGAATTCAGTATTGATATGAGCACTCTTGATTGGAATGCTTATTTTCCCTATTTAGAAATCGGCATTTTGGACTGGATTCTCAGAAAAAAAGATAAATGGATAAAGAAGCCGGATTTAACAGTTCAGATGTTCATTAACTCTGCTGAGGCGGGACAATGGCTTTATGATTAGTGAAAAGAGGGGGATAATCCCCTCTCATCTTCAGGCTGTTACACGTTCATTCCATGCATCGGTGAACTGTACGTTTCCGTCACAATATTTCCATGTAATCCTTTCATATCGCAGTTCAATATTTTCCATATGATTGGTTTTCTCACAAGTTTTAACGTTGTACATCACCGGACTGATAGCGACGACTTTCACGTTCTCCAGCAACATATTGAAATATTCTACTTCCTGTCCAGCATCATTTATCCGATACCACTTATATTCTGCCGATTTTAAAGTCTGGCCTTGAGCTACAGCTTTATAAAAGTATGGGGACGAACTATCGAACTCTTTTTCAAATGTCAGCGGTGCATGGATCCTCGTGCCGGTTATTTTTCCGGTATTATTATCTGTCGGAATATGAAGCCCGTGATTAAATGAAACGACCTCAATACTTCCTTCGCGATCACGTACATCCACAGAACCTTTAATGTCTGCACCACCGTCATCCTTGAGCCATAAGTAAACGGGTATTGCCATGGTTTTAAATCCCTTATTAGAGTGAGGGATTACAATATTCCTTTACCTGGCATCAGACAATTAGCGAACCCGCTACTCCCCGGAAGGTTAACTCCCCTTTTCCATCCCGATTTCTTCCGCCACCAGCGCCGCCAGAATCGAGATGGCGCGGGCGGTGTGCGGCCCCCATTCGAATGAGGTGTTCAGACGCAAACAGTGGCGGAATCGTTCATCGACCGAGAACATGGTGCCGGGCGCGACGCTGACGCCTTTTGCCAGTGCGCGCTGATAAACCCGTGCCGCATCCACGTTATCGCCCAAATCCAGCCACAGGAAATAGCCTCCCGCTGGTTGCGAAACTGAAACCTGCGGCGGGAATTCCCGGATAATGGCGTGGCGCATCGCCAGCTGCCGTTGTTCGAGCTGACGCCGTAAACGTCGCAAATGCGTGTCGTAGCCGCCCTGCTGCGCGCCCTGCAAATAATCCGCTAATGCCAGCTGAACCGGTACGCTGGCCGATAATGTGCTCATCAGTTGCAGACGCTGTATACGTTCGGCATAAGCCCCCGCCGCCACCCAGCCGACACGAAATCCCGGCGCCAGACATTTTGAAAAAGACGAACAGTGCAGAATTTCACTGCGATAATCTGACGCTTTAAGCGGCACCGTCCTTTCGCTGCCGAAATACAGTTCGCTGTAAACGTCATCCTCAATCAGCGCCACCTTGTGCGCCTGCAAAATGCCCACCAGCCGTGCCTTATTTTCCGGTGGCAGGCTGCATCCGAGCGGGTTCTGAAAACTCGACATCAGCCAGCAGGCTTTGACCGGATAGATCTCCAGCGCCTTCTCCAGTGCATCAGGATCCATGCCGTAACGCACATCCGTCGGAATGGCGATGGCTTTTAATTTGCGGCGCTCAATGGCCTGCAATACGCCATAAAAAGCGGGCGATTCAATGGCGACCCAGTCACCCGGTTCTGTCACCACCTGCAAACTTAATCCAAGCGATTCCATTGCCCCCGACGTAATCACAATTTCATCAGGTGCCACTTCAATACCGTTTTGTGCGTAGCGCTGCGCAATACTGCGGCGCAGCTCTTCATTACCTGGCGGCAGATTAGCAATGGCGCTGTGTGGTGACATCCGGCGGACGGCGCTGGCCAGCGAACGCGCCAGCCGTGGCTGCGGAAAAAGCGTCGGATCAGGAAACGCGGAACCCAGCGGCACCACGGCGGGATCTTGCCCGGCTTTGAGGATATCGAAAATAGCGTCGTTGACGTCCACCTGCTCGGCGGCGTGCAGACGTTCATCAGGTGAATGACGCACCGGGCGCTGTGTGCCTGCCGCCACGTAATAACCCGATTGCGGGCGGGAAACAATCACGCCCTGACTTTCCAGCAGCTGATAAGCCTGTAATACCGTCATCAGGCTCAGGCCCGACTGTTTACAGGTATCGCGCAACGAAGGCAGACGGTCGCCGGGCAGCCAGACCTGCGTATCTATTTGTCGGCGTAAGGTACGCGCCAGCGTTTCATAACGGGATTCGGCCATAATTCATCTGCACTGTTATAGGAATTGTTAATCAAATGATAACTATTATGCCTGTTTTTAGCTTTTATCTGTGAAGTAAACTGCTCATCAACCGTCATCAATGTTTACCAGTGAGGTCTGGCGGCGAAACATTCACCATGTTAATGTGTGAATACACCGCATTACTCAGATTTATCTGACCTCCCGTTCATGCCTGTTCGTGCAACCTTACGCTTTCTAAACATTTTCTCCACGATTGCCGGATAAATGACATTTTGGCTTTCACTCTTTTACATCTTCCTCGCATTACTATTCATTGGAATGAGTAGACTTGTTTACGTCGAAACAAAACGGGCGACGTGCCTGAATATTCAATGAGGAATTTAATTATGCGTAAACTTACCGCAATGATTGTGGCTTCAACTCTGGCTCTGAGCTCTGCTTCTTTCGCGTTTGCTGCTGAGACAACCGCTGCTCCTGCCACTGACGCCACTACCGCGCCACACGGCAAAATGATGCACCATAAAGGCCCGCATCATATGAACCCGTTTGCCGGTCTGAACCTGACTGAGCAGCAGAAAACTCAGATGAAAGAGATCATGAAAGACAGCGGCCCGCGTCCTGACCGCGCTGCAATGAAAGCACAGATGGATCAGATGCACAGCCTGGTGGCGTCTGACAGCTTCGATGAATCAAAAGTGAAATCGCAGATTGATACCATCACCAAAGCGCAGTCCGACCGTATGCTGGAACGCGCACGTGCTGAGAACAAAATGTATAACCTGCTGACGCCAGAGCAGAAAAAACAGTTCAATGAGAACTACCAGAAACGCGCTGCCAAAATGGAGCAGATGCGTGACCACAAACCAGGTGAAGCAAAACCCGCTGCCGCTGAATAATAGCGTCTGATAACCTGCCTGACCGGCCCCTCACGGGCCGGTTTTTTTTTTGCATTCTTTCTTCTGCGCCACAACTTTGATGTCATCCGACCAGCCTTCTCTGCCTAAAGCGTCAACCCCATCACAATTTCATCTTTAACTTCAAACTTTTCCGTTTAAAAACACTATTTTTAAACGGAATTTTCACAATATTGCAACCTGATGCACGTCTGCGCATCGTACCTCTACATCACACTCTCTGCATAAAAATAGTGGCCTGCCTGAGCAGGACCATTCATAAGGAGTTGTACATCATGAAAAGCGTCAAGTCCGGGATTACCTGGCTGGTGGTGGCGTTAATCGGGGCTTTTGCCTTTGGGATGCTGGCACTGAGCCGCGGCGAACACGTTAATGCCCTGTGGCTGGTGGTCGCCGCTATTGCCTGTTACAGCATTGCATACCGATTTTACAGCCTGTTTATCGCTGAAAAAGTCTTCGAACTCGATGACAAACGCATGACTCCGGCTGAGCGTCACAATGACGGGCTGGATTACGTGCCGACCAACAAATGGGTATTGTTCGGCCACCATTTCGCGGCCATCGCCGGAGCCGGTCCGCTGGTCGGCCCGATCCTTGCCGCACAAATGGGCTTCCTGCCAGGCACTATCTGGATTTTAGTGGGTGTGATGCTGGCGGGCGCAGTGCAGGATTTCCTGATCTTGTTCATCTCCACCCGCCGCGACGGGCGTTCATTAGGTGAAATGGCAAAACAGGAACTGGGCGATTTTGCCGGAGTGATCACTATGCTCGGCGCGCTGGGCGTGATGATCATCATTCTTTCCGCACTGGCGCTGGTGGTGGTCAAAGCACTCGCCGACAGTCCGTGGGGACTGTTCACCATCGCCGCCACCATCCCGATCGCCCTGTTTATGGGCATCTACATGCGTTTTCTGCGTCCGGGAAAAATTGCTGAAGTGTCGGTGATGGGTTTCGTGCTGATGATGCTGGCGATTGTGTACGGCGGCAACGTAGCGGCAGATCCCTACTGGGGTCCGTTCTTTACGCTGCACGGTACCACGCTAACCTGGGTGCTGGTGATTTACGGTTTTATTGCCTCGGTATTGCCGGTCTGGCTGCTGCTGGCGCCGCGCGATTATCTCTCGACGTTTCTGAAAATCGGCGTGATTGCCGGTCTGGCGGTGGGTATCGTCTTCGCCATGCCGGAAATGAAAATGCCTGCCGTCTCACGCTTTATTGACGGCAGCGGTCCGGTATTCTCCGGCAGCCTGTTCCCGTTCCTGTTTATCACTATTGCCTGCGGGTCGATTTCCGGTTTCCATGCACTGGTTTCCAGCGGCACGACGCCGAAACTGATTGAGCGCGAAAGCCATATCCGTTTTATCGGTTACGGCGCAATGCTGATGGAGTCGTTTGTGGCGATCATGGCGCTGATCTGTGCGTCTGTTATCGATCCGGGCGTATATTTCGCGATGAACTCACCGGCGGCGCTGATTGGCACCACGGTGGAAAGCGCTTCACAGGTGATTAACGGCTGGGGCTTTGTCATCACGCCGGACGTTCTGACGCAAATCGCCAGGGACGTCGGCGAGCAGTCGATTCTTTCCCGTGCCGGTGGCGCACCGACCTTTGCGGTCGGCATGGCGCACATCATCACCGAGGTGTTCAACAGCCGCGCCATGATGGCCTTCTGGTATCACTTCGCCATCCTGTTTGAAGCCTTATTTATTCTGACTGCCGTCGATGCCGGTACCCGCGCCTGCCGTTTTATGGTGCAGGATCTTGTGGGCGTCGCCGTTCCGTCGCTGGCGAATAACCGCTCATGGATCGGCACATTTGCCGGTACTACGGTCGCGGTCGCTGGCTGGGGTTTCTTCGTGTATCAGGGCGTGGTGGATCCGCTTGGCGGCATCAATACACTGTGGCCGCTGTTTGGTATCGGTAACCAGATGCTGGCCTCAATGGCGCTGATTCTGGGTACGGTAGTGCTTTTCAAAATGAAGAAACAGCGTTACGCGTGGGTGACGATTTTGCCGACCATCTGGCTGTTCATCACCTCGATGACCGCAGGCTGGCAGAAGATTTTTCACGAAAAACCGTCGATTGGTTTTCTGGCGCAGGCGAAGAAATTCAACGCAGGCATCGACAGTGGTGAAATCATCAAACCGGCGAAAACGCTGGCGGATATGCACACTATCGTGCTGAACAATCAGATTAACGCCATCCTGTGCGGCTTTTTCATGCTAGTGGCGGTGACCATGCTGATTTCCGCCTTCTTTGTTATCCGCCGCGCGCTTAAATCCGCTACGCCAACCGTGCATGAAACTGCCGTGGTTAACCGTCGCGAGGCCCGCCATGTCTGAATCACGCGCATTATTTAAGACGCCACGGTTAGGCGCATTTCAGGTGACACGCTGTCAGCCGTTATTTGTGCCACAACCGAAACCACACAACGTTGCCGGGTGGCTGAAACTGGCCATAAAGCGCACCGCGCAGAGCTTCCGGCTGATGGTTGGCGTGCAGGATTATCAGAATTATGTCCGGCATATGCAGGTAAGGCATCCGGGCCGCGCGCCCATGACGGAGCGTGAATTCCACCGCCGTTGTCTGGAGGCGAGATTCCCGAGCGAGGGCGGTAAAATGGGCAAATGCCCTTGCTGACCCCCACTTTATCCTCCCCGGTTGACTGACGGTTTTAGTGTTTTGCTCCTTCCTCTCACCTGAGGAAGGAGTTACTTATGCGCTCCTGCCTTATAGTCAGAATGGCCGGAGGCTAGTCGGGTCAGCGGGGGCGCTGACAATGACTTAAAATAGAATGTCTTTTATTTTTTTTAATGTTCCCGGTGATGGCTGCCCGACACCTCACAGTAAAATGTGTTGCCTTGTGATTTTCGCGCCACAGCCTCTGGTGATAATTTGACCGCAACAGTTTTATATCGGTTTAATTTTAACTTCTGAGGACTACGTCATGATTGGTGCAGCACAAGCCAGAGATATCGTGTTAATGGAGCACGGTATCATACTTGCAATTGTAGGTATGTCGGCGTGGGGCGGGCTTGTCCGCTATATCATGCTGAGAAAAAGTAAGCCGTTCATAGAAGAGCTGAAAGCCTGTTTTCTGCAGATTGTTGTTTCTTGTTTCACCGGGATGTTGGTAAGTATTTTCGTTCTTTCGCGGGATGCAAGCGATGACCGGTTAATGATCGTCGCCGGTTTGGGCGGGGTATTTGCCGGCCCACTCCTTACGCTGATTGGCAAGAAAATCGCTGGCTATATCGATAATTACAGTCCTGCACCCAAATAAGCGCGTTCATTTCTTCCCCGGCAAAGTGTCTGCGCCGGAGATTTTTTTGCCAGAATCAACAGAAAGCTAACGCCCCGTCTGACTCCCCCTGATTTCACCGCCGTTGTCTGGAGACGAGATTCCCGGGCGAAGGCGGTAAAACGGGCAAATGCCCTTGCTGAAAAAAACGGCTCCCTCTGAAAAGGGGGAGCCGTTTTTTTCAGGGACGCCATTCAGGGACGCGGTAAACGGTACAAACAATGTTCCCGCAGCCAGTGTCCTTCTTCCAGCGCCGGATGCATGAAGTTCTCTTTGGGATCGCATGTCATGCCGAGCTTCTTCATCACCGCCTGAGAACGCACATTTGGCAGCGCTGTGAACGCCACTATTTCGCTTAAACCCAACGGGTTAAATCCTGCATCCAGTGCGGCGCGGGCGGCTTCGGTGCAATAACCCTTTCCCCACGCATCCACTTTTAACCGCCAGGCAATTTCCACGCACGGAACAAAAGGGAGATCATACCCCGGCGTATGCAGCCC
This sequence comes from Rahnella variigena, assembly GCF_003610915.1. Lineage (NCBI taxonomy): Bacteria > Pseudomonadati > Pseudomonadota > Gammaproteobacteria > Enterobacterales > Yersiniaceae > Rahnella > Rahnella variigena. The sequence goes on along the minus strand of NZ_NSDJ01000001.1, from coordinate 2,627,955 downwards.
GACAAAACCGATAAACTCCCCCGACTCACGCAACTCAACTGCCCATATCCCCCAGCCGCGTTCATTGATCAAATTCTGACAGCGCATCAGCATTTCGTCACTTTTCTCGCGGGTCATGGTGGCGGGGAAAAACTCCATGACCTGCGGGTCTGCATTCATTTCTGCAAATGCCTCAGCATCGCTGTCCTGCCACTGACGCAGGATCAGGCGCGGCGTGGTGACGGCCAGCGGCGGAACAGCCACAGGAACAGTAAAAGCTTCCATCTGTAACTCCTTGTTTATGGCGGGATCTCAGGGAGATCAGCTCAGCAATTTCGTACTGATTATTTTGAATTTACGTGGCGCTATTGAAACAGGCAAGATTTCCTATTAAAGCTATTCATATCAATTATGAACGAGCAGGAATTGCCAAAGGAAGCACCAACATGATTTTTCACCGCTATCACGGGCTGGGTAATGATTATCTGGTCTGTCATCAGAGCGTAGCCGCCCTTCTCAGTAATGAGCAAATTCAGCGACTCTGCGACCGCCATTATGGCATCGGGTCCGACGGTTTGCTGATTGACCATGACGACGCCGACATTCCTTCCCTGCGCATTATCAATCCCGACGGTTCAGAGGCCGAAAAAAGCGGCAACGGCCTGCGGATTTACGCCCGCTATCTGTTTGATATTGGCCGCGTAGCGCACGAACCGTTTCAGGTGAATACCCCCGGCGGGCAGGTGCGTTGCGAAGTGACCGAAGGTGCGCATCAGGTGATTGTCGATATGGGTCAGGCAAAGTTTTCTCCGGCGGCGTTACCTGCCAGCGTTGAAGGTGACGAAGCCCTTGCATTACCACTGGTCGCGGGCGGACATAACCTCAGTGCAACGCTGGTGTCGATGGGCAATCCGCACTGCGTGATCCGGGTGGATGAACTGGATTTAGAGCTGGTGAAACAACTGGGTTCTGAAATCGAAACACTGGCGATTTTCCCGAAGCGTACCAACGTGCAGTTCGTTCAGGTGCTGGACAGAAACAACATCAATATCGGCATCTGGGAACGTGGCGCAGGCTATACGCTGGCCTCCGGCAGCAGCAGTTGTGCGGCCGCCAGCGCGATGCGCAAACTGGCGCTGGTGGATGAAAATGTTACGGTGCATATGCCGGGTGGGAAACTTGCCATCAGTTTCAGCGGTGATTTTCAGGTCAACATGCGCGGTCCGGTGCAGAAAATTGCCACCATCACCCTCGATAACGACTGTTTCTGGGATATGACCGCGTAACCTATTCGCCTGATGAATGCTTTATCCCCTTCTCTTCCAGAGCCCTCTTTTAATTACGGCAGCACGACTGCCGTAATTTTAAACACCTCATCATAAATAAAACTCATACCTGCATAATGATTTTATGGCAGACAGCGCGCTTTACAGCCCCTAAGTTGGTTATCAGGAAGCACAACAATGAATAACCAACTCATTGTTTAATAAATAAAATAATCTTAATAAAAACCCTTCACGACCGTGCTTCGTGCTAAGCCGGTCAGTGAAATTTTGTCCAAAGTTTTAATCCGATCACATATTAATAAAAAAAACAGAGAGCGTACCCTATGAGCAACGACACCATCGTGGACGTGAAAGCGTGGATAGACGAACGCCCGATATCGAAATATCAATGGGTGGTTTTATCCCTGTGTTTCATCATCATCATGTTCGACGGTTATGACGCCGCAGTGATGGGCTTCATCGCCCCGGCGCTGATCGAAGACTGGGGTATCAGCCGCGCGGAAATGGGCCCGATCCTCGGTGCTGCGATGTTTGGCGTGGCTATCGGCGCGCTGATTGCCGGACCGAACGCGGATCGCTTTGGCCGCAAACGGGTGCTGATGTGGTCGATTCTGTGCTTCGCATTGTTCAGCCTGCTGAGCACCTTTGCCCGCACGCCGATGGAAATGGCGATCCTGCGTTTTCTCACCGGCCTTGGTTTGGGCGCGGTGATGCCCAATACCGTGACGCTGGTGTCGGAATACATGCCCGAACGCCGCCGCAGCCTGATGATCACCGTGATGTACAGCGGCTTTAACGTCGGTTCCGGCGCAGGAGGTTTTGTCGCCGCGGGTTTACTGCCGCACTACGGCTGGAAATCAGTCATTTTCGCGGGCGGGATTGTGCCCCTGCTGATGCTGCCCTTGCTGCTGTGGATCCTGCCGGAATCGGCGATGTACATGGTGGTGCGTAAAGTGGCGAAGGAAAAAATCGCCAAAGTGCTGACCCGCGCGGGTGGCGTATTCAGCGAAGGCACCAGGTTTGTGCTGAAAGCGCCGGTGATCCAGAAAAAAGCCAAGGTCTTCCAGCTTTTCACCAACGGCTACGCCAAAGGCACGATTGTGCTGTGGGTCACTTATTTCATGGGGCTGTTCGTGATTTATCTGCTCAACGGCTGGCTGCCAACCATTATGCGTAACGGCGGTTTCTCACTGGAACGCGCAGCTATCGTCGCCGGTTTGTTCCAGTTAGGCGGCACTTTCGGCGGGCTGATGGTCGGCGGGCTAATGGACAGATTCATCGCCAAACGGGTGATTGCCGGTTTCTACATGATGGGCGTGGTCAGCCTGTTATCACAGGGTATCGGTAACTTCGGCCCGGATATTCTTGCCCTGCTGGTCTTCATCAGCGGCGTGTGTATTAACGGCGCACAAACCGGTTTGCAGGCATTTTCTCCGGCCTTTTATCCAACGGAAATGCGTGCCACCGGGGTCTGCTGGATGCACGGAATCGGCCGCAGCGGCGCGATTATCAGTTCGTCGATGGGCGGCGTCCTGCTGGGCGTTTTCTCCGGCCAAAACATGATCTTTATTATTCTGGCGTTGCCTGCATTGCTTGCGGGGCTGAGCATTCTTTTACACCGCGCGGCGCACCCGGCCGAGATGATCAAAGGCGTTGATATTACTGACATCCCGGAGTTGTCGCGCACCATGAATATCCGCTAGTCTCTGGATTAGCCACCTTATAATTAGAAACCTATTGAGCAATATATTCATCAACCTGTTCATCTACCTGTTCATAAATAGAAATAGAACGCGGCACGACCTTCGCGCCGCGATTACCCTACAAAAGCACTGAGGATTTAAGATGGCGAAAATCATAGGCGGTTTAGCAGTTTCACATACCCCGACCATCGGCTTTGCGGTTGACCATAACAAGCAGGAAGAAAGCGCCTGGGCGCCAATTTTCGAAAGCTTTGCACCGATGCAAAAATGGCTGGATGAGAAAAAACCGGACGTGCTGGTTTACATTTTCAACGACCACGTGACCTCGTTTTTCTTCGATCACTATTCCGCCTTTACGCTGGGTATCGACGAGCAGTATGAAGTGGCCGATGAAGGTGGCGGCCCGCGTGACCTGCCTGCGGTCAAAGGCCATGCGGCACTGTCGCAGCATATCGGGGCCAGCCTGATGGCGGACGAATTCGATATGTCTTTCTTCCAGGATAAACCTTTGGATCACGGTTTGTTCTCGCCGCTTTCCGCTCTTCTCCCGCATGAAGGCGGCTGGCCGACACAAATCGTTCCGCTGCAAATCGGCGTATTGCAGTTCCCTATTCCGACTGCCCGCCGCTGCTACAAACTCGGTCAGGCGCTGCGCCGTGCAATTGAAAGTTTCCCGGAAGATCTGAACGTAGCGATTGTCGCCACCGGCGGCGTGTCGCATCAGGTTCACGGCGAACGTTGCGGGTTTAACAATCCGGACTGGGATGAGCAGTTTATCGATATGATCGTCAACGACCCGGAACGTCTGACCGAAATGACGCTGGCAGAATTTGCCACGCTGGGCGGCATGGAAGGCGCGGAAGTCATTATGTGGCTGGTGATGCGCGGCGCGCTGTCGGCCAATGTGAAGAAACTGCATCAGGCCTATTACCTGCCGTCGATGACCGGCATCGCCACGCTGATCCTCGAAAATCAGTCACGTGAAGCGCCGTACGACGTGCAGCAGCGCCAGCGTGACAAAATCGCGCAGCAAATGGCGGGCGTCGAAAAACTGCCGGGCACCTATCCGTTCACTCAGGCGCGAAGCCTGAAAGCGCTGCGCATTAACCGGTTCCTGCACCGTCTGATCCAGCCTGCATGGCGCGAGCGTTTCCTTACCGATCAGAAGGCTATGTTTGCTGAAAACAAACTGACGGACGAGGAACAAAAGCTGCTGCGTGAACTCGACTGGCGCGGCATGATCCATTACGGCGTCAGCTTCTTCCTGCTGGAAAAACTCGGCGCGGTAGTCGGCGTCTCCAACTTACATATTTATTCCGCGATGCGTGGCGAAACGCTGGAAGAATTCCAGAAAACCCGCAATCAACAAGTTCTCTATTCAGTAGCAGGTAAAGCGAAAGCATGACGATTTTTGAGCAACCCAAGATCGACACACATCATCACGTGTTTGATCCGGCGCGCTTCCCGTACCTTCCGGACACGCCTTATCGTCCGGAAGGGCACGAGATTGGCACCACCGATTATTACCGCGCCGTGATGCAGGCGTATAACATCCGCCACTCGCTGATTGTCGGCCCGACGTCGGGTTACAACACTGACAGTACGTGTTTGCTGGATGCGCTGGAAAAGGGCAACGGCCGCTTCAAAGGTATCGCCGTCGTCCCGTTTGATATCAGCACTGAGCGGCTTGCCAGCCTGAAACAGGCCGGTGTGGTCGGCATTGCGATGAATGTTGCGATGCTCGGCACAGAGCCTTTTTTGCATCTCGGCAGCCTGATGGGGCGTCTTGCCGAACTGGATATGTTCGCTGCCATTCAGGTGCAAAACGATCAGCTTCTGGCATTGTTGCCGCTGATCAACCGCAGCAAAACGCGGCTGCTGATTGATCACTCCGGACGCCCTGACATCACGCAGGGCCTGCAACAACCGGCGTTTCAGGCACTTCTCGGCCTCGCTGACCAGCAAAGAACCTGGATAAAACTGTCGGGCCTGGCGAAATTCAGCCACCAACCCTTCCCTTATCAGGACGGGCACGCTTATCAGCATGCGCTGCTCAATGCGTTCGGCGCAGAACATTGCATGTGGGGTTCCGACTGGCCGTTTCTGCGGGCGGAGCACCGGATGGATCTCGGCACGCTGCTGATGCTGGTTGAACAATTATTCCCTGACGAAAAAATTCGTCAGCAGATTTTGTGGCAGACGCCGAAAGATTTGTTTGGATTTACGGATTACTGAAGAAAGGAAAGACCATGAATTACAAAATTGCCGTCTTTAACGGCCCGAATCTCAATCTGCTGGGCACCCGTGAACCGGAAACCTACGGCCACGACACGCTGGCGACCATCGAAAAGTTATGTCATCAGACCGGCGAAAGCTGCGGCGCAACCATCGAATTCTTCCAGACCAATCACGAAGGCGATCTGATTGACCGTATTCAGGCCTGCCGTGGAAAAGTAGATGCGATTGTGCTGAACGCCGCTGCGTGGACGCACACCTCCGTCGCCATCCGCGATGCCGTGACCGCCGTCAGCCTGCCGCTGTATGAAGTGCATATCACCAACGTGCATAAACGCGACGCCTTCCGCCATCACTCATTTCTTTCCGATGTTTCCGTCGGTGTGATCTGCGGGTTCGGTATTCAGGGCTACGAATACGCGATCAGACAGGCAGTGGTGAATTTGAATAAGTGATTAACACCCTCAACTGCGCAGGGGATGGAGCAAAGGCAAAAGCCCGAAGTATGGCACAATCGGCTCCCTCCCCAGCGAAGGGGAGGGTTGGGGTGGGGTATTACAGCAAAATCAAGAGGTTGACCTTTTCGCAGGCAGTGGTTTTGTCATTAAAACCCCCTCCCCGCCTCCCCCTTCGCAGGGGGAGGCGCTAAAGCAAAAGCCCAAAGCGTGGCTCAATCGACTCCCTCCCGGTGAAGAAGAGGAGTAAAGGCAAAATCCGGCGTAGTGGATTACTGAGCACAAACCTTCCGGATTTCTGCCACCAGTGCTTGTGCCGCCGGTGACAGCAAACTCCCGGCGCGGAATGTCAGGCCGATAGCGCGGTGCGTATCGGCCAGATCCAGCGGCAATTTGACCAGTTCACCGGACTCAAGCTCGTGCTCCAGCTGGCGGGCGGACACCGCTGCCAGCATGTCAGAACCCAGCAACAGCCCGCGTACAATTCCCAGATCACCGCTTTCAACCACCGGGTCGGGCGGCGGCATATTCATGGCGGCAAAACTGTTGTCCAGCAGGCGTCGGGCGGGCGTTTCAGCGCGGGGCAATACCCAGCGGGCCTCGCGCAACTGCGCCTGCGTCACTGCGCCGCTCAGCAACGGATGTCCCTTTCTTGCCAGTATCACCATGCTTTCGGTGAACAGGGTTTCGGTCGCCATATCCGCCGCGTAATCACTGGAGCGCAGCGCGCCAAAAATGAAATCCACTTCGCCGGAACGCAGTTCCGATGCCAGTGCGCTGAACGCACTTTCGTTGGTCACCACTTTTACGCCACTGTAGCGCTGCGTCAGACCGATAATCGCCTGCGGCAGTAACCGCGTGCGCCCGAGTGGCAACGCCCCGACCTGCACCGTACCTTCCAGCACACCGCGGCGGGCGGCAATATCAGCGGGAATGTGCCGCAGTTCGTTGAGCGCGCGGCGCAGGTTCGGCACGATATCCTGCCCGGCCAGCGACGGCATCATACCGTGCGGCGTGCGTTCGAGCAGCGCCAGACCGGCGCCGTTTTCCAGCACTTTCAGGGCGGCACTGACCGCGGGCTGGCTGAGACCAAGCAACGTCGCGACCGTCTGCATATGCCGCGTCTTGCACAGCGAGATAAAAATTTGTAAACGCCGGACGTTAAACAGATACAGCGGTTCGGTATCACCGCGCCTTTGCCCGCTTTTGCCCTGTAATTTCGCCAGTTGCGAGGGGATCTGATGCAGCTCGGCAATCGCCCTCCGCGCACGTGGCAGCACGCATTTACCGAAATCGGTCAGCAACATGCCGTTGGCATGACGTTCAAACAGCGGGACGTCGAGCGCCTGTTCCAGATCGCGGATCGCCCGCGTGACCGCTGACTGCGTGCGGTAAAGTTCATCGGCCGCGCGGGATACGCTTCCCTGATCGACAACCTGACAAAATGCCCGTATTTGCATCAGGTTACTCAGCATCTCAGACTCTGCCATCCCCTTCTCCTGTCAGTTTCTTTCAGTGACATCCCTCAGCACTATAACCTAAATAATTCACGTTACGGGAAGGCGGCAAGCGAGAGCACCCGATGAGCTTACATAAGTAAGTGATTCGGGAGATTGAGCGCAGCCAACGCATCCGCAATGTGAAGTATGACGGTTATATAAATAAAATGCATACCTCCTGCGCTCAAATGAATTACCCGTCACGTGCGCAGGCTGACAGCATGGAACTCAGACATTTTGAGAACAATAAAACCAAGGACACCCTCATGACTCAGCCAAAAAAAGATGATTCTAAAAGTGCATTAGTCGTCAGCGCCCACTCCGCCGATTTCGTCTGGCGTGCGGGCGGTGCCATCGCCAAACATACCCAGGCCGGTTATGCCGTCCACATCGTTTGTCTGTCTTTCGGCGAGCGCGGTGAATCCGCCAAACTGTGGCGTAAAGGCAACATGACGGAAGACATCGTGAAAGCGTCGCGTCGCGAAGAAGCCATGGCGGCCGCTGAAATTCTCGGTGCCACCGTTGAGTTTTTCGATATGGGCGATTATCCGCTGCGTGCCGATAAAGAATCGCTGTTCCGCCTGGCCGATGTTTACCGCCGCGTGCAGCCGCATTTCGTGCTGACCCATTCGCTGAAAGATCCGTACAACTACGATCATCCGATGGCGACACATCTGGCGCAGGAAGCGCGGATTATCGCGCAGGCCGAAGGCTATAAACCGGGTGAAACCATCGTCGGCGCGCCGCCGGTTTACTGTTTTGAACCACATCAGCCGGAACAGTGCGACTGGAAACCCGATGTTCTGCTCGATATCACCGACGTCTGGGACAAGAAATATCAGGCTATCCAGTGCATGGCCGGTCAGGAACATTTGTGGGAGTACTACACCCGCGTCGCCCAGCAGCGCGGCGTGCAGGCCAAACGAAATGTCGGGATCACCAGCGCCAAAAACATCGTTTACGGCGAAGGCTATCAGAGCATCTTCCCGCGCGTGACGGAGGATTTAGCATGAGTCTGGTCGGCAAAAAAGGCGTCGTGGTTCGCCATATTCCACGGGCAAATAAAGCGGACGTGACTGCTCTCGCAGCCTTTGGCGTCGCCACCGTACATGAAGCGCAAGGTCGCAAGGGTTTGCTGGAGGCAGGCATTCGTCCGATTCAACAGGATTGTGCGATTTCAGGCAGCGCGGTCACCGTGCTGACCGCGCCGGGCGATAACTGGATGTTCCACGTCGCCGTCGAACAATGTCAGCCGGGCGATATTCTGGTTGTGGCGCCAACTTCACCCTGTTGCGACGGCTTCTTCGGCGATTTATTGGCAACGTCGCTGAAAGCACGTGGCGTTGTCGGACTGGTTGCCGATCTCGGCGTGCGTGATACCAAAACTTTGCGCGATATGGGATTCCGCGTCTGGTCGCGTGCGGTTCATGCACAGGGCACCATCAAGGAAACGCTCGGCTCCGTGAACGTGCCGGTGGTCTGTGCGGGACAGCTGGTGTATCCGGGCGATGCCATCGTGGCCGATGATGACGGCGTGGTGGTCGTTCGCCGCGAAGAGGTCGCGCAAGTGGCGCAGGCCAGCCGTGAGCGTGAAGCGCTGGAAGAAAGTAAACGCGCAAGAATGGCAGACGGCGAACTCGGGCTGGATATCTACAATATGCGCCCGCGTCTGGCAGAAAAAGGCCTGAAGTATTTCGATTCCACCGAAGAATTAGAGCAAGCCGAAAAGCGCTGAGGAGCCGATATGCCGCAGACCCGAATTCCCTGCCTGCTGATGCGCGGCGGCACGTCCAAAGGCGCATTCTTTCTGGCGGATGATTTACCGGCAGACCAGACTTTACGCGATAACGTGCTGCTGGCGGTGATGGGTTCACCCGATCCTCGCCAGATTGACGGTCTCGGCGGCGCAGATCCGCTGACCAGCAAAGTGGCCATTGTCCGCCCTTCGGCGCGACCTGATGCCGACGTCGATTACCTTTTTGCGCAGGTGAATGTTGATAAAGCGGTGGTAGATTACGGTCAAAACTGCGGCAATATTCTGGCCGCCGTCGGCCCGTTCGCCCTCGAACGCCAGCTGGTCAGCGCGATCGAAGGGATGACCCCGGTGCGGATCTTCATGGAAAATACCGGCCAGATTGCGACCGCTCATGTGCCTGTAGAAGACGGTCAGGTTTGCTATCAGGGTGATTTGCGCATTGACGGCGTACCGGGCACTGCGGCCAAAATCAGCGTGGAATTTGCCGATATCGCCGGTTCCAGTTGCGGCACACTGCTGCCGACGGGTAACGCCCGCGACACATTCGACGGTATCGACGTTACCTGTATCGACAACGGCATGCCGGTTATTCTGCTGCGTGCCGCCGATTTCGGGCGCAGTGGTTATGAGACCCGCGAACAGCTGGATGCTGATACAGAACTGAAAAAAAGCCTCGAGTCGATCCGTTTACAGGCGGGCCCGAAAATGAATCTCGGCGATGTCTCGCAGCGTACCGTGCCGAAAATGACCCTGATTGCCGAACCGCGAAACGGTGGTGCTATCTCCAGCCGTACGTTTATCCCACACCGATGTCACGCGTCAATTGGCGTTCTCGGCGCGGTCAGCGTCGCCAGCGCCTGCCTGATCCCCGGCAGCATTACCGAAGGGCTGGCACATGCGCCATCAGGCAACACGCCGTTAATCAGCGTGGAACATCCGACCGGCGAATTCAGCGTGGAATTACAACTCGACCCGACAAAAACCGGTGCAGAGCGCCTGAAAGGTTGCGCACTGTTACGCACCGCCCGCCTGATTTTTGAAGGCCGCGTCGCGATCCCTGCCAGCATCTGGGACGGCAATCAGGACAATCATCAGGAATCCCATCATGAATAACGTGACCCGCATTACCTTAATTGGCCTTGGCGAAGTCGGCACTATTCTGGCAACGGACCTGAAAAAGCAACATCCGGCGCTGGACGTTGCGGCGTTTGATAAGCAGACCGATTCCCCCGTTATCCGTCAGCGAGCCCGTGACGCGGGAGTGAGCTTTGCGCTGTCTGTCGAAGACGCCGTGAAAAACAGTCAGATCATATTTTCAGCCGTGACCGCCGCCGAAGCGCTGAAAGTGGCCGGTGCCGTCGCCCGGCACCTCGCCCCCGGACAGTTCTTTCTCGATCTGAATTCCGTTTCACCCCACACCAAACGCGAGGCGATGGCGCTGATTGAACAGGCAGGCGGCAATTATATCGACGTCGCTGTGATGGCGCCCTATCCGCCCGCACGCCTGAAAACCCCGCTGCTGCTTGGTGGCACGCATGTTTACGCCATCAGCGAATGGCTGAATGAAACCGGATTTAACAGCAACGTTCACAGCAACACCGTCGGAGAAGCCTCGGCGATCAAAATGTGCCGCAGCGTGATGATCAAAGGTCTGGAAGCGCTGACCGCCGAATGCCTGAGTGCCGCGCGCCAGTACGGCGTCGAACAAGAAGTACTGGCTTCGCTGCATGCCAGTTTCCCCTCACTCGGCTGGAACGCGCAGTTTCCGCACTATCTCATCAGCCGGATTGCGGAACATGGCAAACGCCGCGCCGAGGAAATGCGTGAAGTGGTGAAAACGCTCGAAGATGTCGGCGTCGCACCGAATATGAGCTCCGGTACGGTGCTGGCCCAACAGTGGATGGTGGATGCGCTGGGCTCGAAAGGGATCAGGTATACGGATCTGGAGCCGTTTGACTGGGGGAAAACAGTGGATCTTTTACGAAAATAAGTTGTCCCTTTCTCACCTGACCGGAGGAAAAAACCGGTCAACTCCCTCCCCTGCGAAGGGGAGGGTTGGGGTGGGGTATTACAGAGAAATCATAGCGTTGAAGTTTGCTTTGGCACGTTTTTACCCGGCGGATACTTCAACAATTGTTTCGCCATTAATACCCCCTCCCCGCCTCCCCCTTCGCAGGGGGAGGAGCTAGAAACTACACCCGCTCCGGCATAACCCGATGACACCTCGCTACCACCCCACCTGCCCCGCAGACAAGCTCCTGCGGCATCTGACAGCCGTCACCGGCCAGCGGACAGCGTTCGCGAAAATAACAGCCCATCGGCAGATTACGGTTACTGGGAAGCTCGCCCTTTTTATCAACGATCCCCTCATCCAGAGCGCGTCCGGCACGGGGAACCGAATCGAGCAGCAACCGGGTGTACGGATGCTGCGGCTCGGACAGCACTTTTTCCGCCGCGCCCAGTTCAACTATTTGCCCCAGATACATCACGGCCACGCGGTCACTCATGTGGCGCACAACGGACACGTTATGGGAAATCAGCACGTAGGTCAGATTACGCTGGCGTTGCAGTTCAACCAGCAGATTGAGAATTTGCGCCTGCACTGAAATATCCAGCGCTGACGTCGGTTCATCCAGCACGATGATGTCTGGTTCGGAAGACAGCGCGCGGGCAATGGAAATACGCTGACGCTGGCCGCCGGAAAATTCATGCGGAAGACGGTCGAGGTATTCTTTGCGAATACCCACCTGTTCCGCCAATGTGACAGCCAGTTCACGACGTTCGCGGCTGCTGTTGTGTTTCTGCACATATACCGGCTCAGTGATGATTCGCCAGACCGGCAGGCGCGGATCAAGCGACGATTGTGGATCCTGAAATACCATCTGCATACCGGAACCAAACCAGGAATTATCATGGCGGGCACGGTGAATTTCTCCGCTGCTCGGTTTTTGTAATCCCATCAGCAATTGTGCCAGCGTGCTTTTTCCGCAACCGGATTCGCCAACAATCCCTAACGTCTCGCCGCGGATAATATTGAGATCAAGCCCGTTCAGCGCATGGACATAACCGGTAGGTTTACCGCGCCAGTTATAACTGGCCGGGAACCGCACGCGCACATCCTGCAACTCGACCAATGCTTCAGCAATCATCAGGAATGCTCCTCAATGCGTTGAATGTTGATTTCAGCGGCATGACGCTGCGGATGCCAGCAGGCGACGGACTGCAGCGGAAACTGAGTCAGCGGTGACAACACAGGTGTTATCAGACAACGCTCGTCTGCGTGATTGCAGCGCCCGCGAAATGCACAGCCTTGCGGCAGTTTTGCCAGATTCGGCACCGTGCCGGGAATGGCTTTCAGCAGGCTACGTGGCTCACCATTCTCCGGCGCGGCCTGCAATAAGCCGATGGAATACGGATGCGACGGCGTGTCGATCACGTCAGCCGTGTTGCCGCTTTCAATCACATGCCCGGCGTACATCACATAAACACGGTCGCAAAGCTGCGACACCACCGCCATATCATGGGTGATGAATAACACGGCGGTACCACTGGCGCGGGCCTTACGCTGAAGCAAGCGTAATACCTGACGCTGCACGGTAACGTCCAGTGCGGTCGTCGGTTCGTCGGCGATGATCAGTTCCGGCTCGCAGGAAAAAGCCATTGCGATTAATACCCGCTGGCGCATCCCGCCGGAAAGCTCGAACGGATAGCGCGACATCACCTGTTCTGCATCGGCAATCTGCATGTCATCAAGCAGCCCGATGGCTTTTTGCCATGCCTGCGCCTTGCTGAGTTTCTGATGCAGGCAGATGACTTCGCACATCTGACGGCCAATTTTGCGTGTCGGGTTCAGGGCATTCATTGGCTCCTGAAAAATCATCGCCACGCGAGCGCCACGTAAGGCGCGCATCTGTTCTTCACTGGCATGAACCACATCGGTGCCGAGCATGTGTAACGCGCCGCCCGTGACAGTGAAGCCATCGGGTGGCAGCAGGCGCATCGCCATCATCGCCGTGACCGATTTGCCTGAGCCGGATTCGCCCACCACGCCGACGATTTCGCCGGCGTTCACAGACAGCGAAACCTGATTCAGTGCGCTGACTTCGCCGCCGTACACCGGAAAGACCAGTTGCAGATTGTCGATTTTCAGTACCGGCGCCTGGGTTTGTTCAGTCATTTCAGCGCCCTCTGCTTTTAGGATCCAGCAGGTCGCGCAGACCATCGCCGAACAGGTTAAAACCGGTGGCCGTGATCAGTATCGCCACGCCCGGAAACGCCGAATACCACCACTGGTCGAGAATATAATTGCGGCCATTAGACACCATCGCGCCCCATTCTGCGGTCGGTTGTTGCGCGCCAAGGCCGATGAAGCCGAGCGTCGCGGCCATCAGAATCGAGGTACCGATATCCAGAGAAGCCTGCACTACTAACGGCGGCATTACGTTTCGTAAAACGTGCCAGGTAATCAGATGCCAGCGCGATGCGCCGAACGTCCGCGTGGCCTGCATATACGCCTGATGCCGTAACATCAGCGTCTGCCCGCGCGCCAGCCGCACATAAAAAGGAATACGCACCACGGCGATTGCCAGCATGGCGTTAAATAAACTCGGCCCGAGCGCGGCAGCCAGTGCCATCGTTAAGACCAGTGACGGTACCGACAGCATGATGTCCATGCAGCGCATGATCAGCGCGTCCACCACGCCGCCGACCACGCCGGAGAAACAACCGAGCAGCGAGCCAGTCGTGCCCGCGATAATGACCACCGCCAGCCCTGCGGCCACCGACTGCTGGCTGCCAATCAGGACGCGGCTGAACAGGTCCCTTCCGACTTCATCAGTACCAAACCAGTGCAGCGCGGAAGGCGCCTGCAACCGGTCGGTGAGGCTGATGGCATTCGGGTCATGCGGCACCAGCCACGGCGAAAAAATCATGATAAACAACACGATCAACATGATCGCCAGCCCAAGCATGGTCAGCGGACTGCGGCTCAGTAAATGGAATGTGCGCCGCCAGTTGGCGAAACGCGGTTTGATGTCCGGTGCCACAATCTCGGCACGATGGTTATTGATGCCCGGTTCAATCACTGACATGCCTCACCCCTCACGGCCAATGCGCGGATCGATCCACACATACAGTAAATCCACACATAAATTGACGATGACGTACGCGAACGACACCACCACCGCAAAGCCCATCACCGCCGGGAAATCCAGCGCCTGAATCGAGTTCACCACGTACGCGCCCATGCCCGGCCAGGCAAATACGGTTTCGGTCAGTACCGCGCCGTAGAGTAAATCACCCATCGCCAGCCCGAGCACGGTGACCGACGGGATCAGCGCATTCGGCAACGCGTGGCTCAGGATCACACGCCAGCGGGAAAGCCCGTTAGCGCGTGCCGTGCGGATGTAGTCTTCGCTCAGTTGCTCAAGCATCGCCGAGCGAATTTGCCGCGCCACGATACCCATGTGGACAAACGCCAGCGTCAGCGCAGGCATCGCCAGATGTTGCAGACTGTTCCAGAACGCATCCCAGTTACCGGTCAGCAGGGAATCGAGGACATAAAAACCGGTGATATTGGCCGGCGGATCCATCCAGTCATCCAGCCTTCCGCCGCCCGGCAGCAGGTTCAGATGACCGTAGAACAGGATGATAACGCCCAGCCCCAGCCAGAATGCAGGCGTGGATATCCCCAGCACGGAAAGCAAACGCACAAGATGATCCGGGAATTTATTGCGATACACCGCAGATAACACGCCAAGCGGAATACCGAGCACAATCGCCAGAAACAGCGCACTGACCGCCAGTTCAAGCGTCGCCGGGAAGAACGCTTTCAGGTCTTCCAGCACCGGACGACCGGTACGGATAGACGTGCCTAAATCGCCGTGCAGCAAATCACTGACGTAGCGGAAAAACTGCACGTACAGCGGCTGATTCAGCCCCAGTTGCTCACGGATATGTTCGACCATTTCATTGCTTGCACGGTCGCCCGCCAGCAGGCGCGCCGGGTCACCCGGGATCATATGCGAGATGATAAAAGTGATTACGCAAACGCCCGCCATCACCAAAATCAAACCCCAGCATCTTTGTCGAATCAGAGTCCAAAAAGTCATCCTACCCCCCAGCCAATCCCCTAAATAATCCGGCCTGCAGGAAGGCGGCAAGCTCACAAGTCCCCGGGAGCATGGATATACCCTGTGACCGGGGCGAATGAGCGCAGCCAACGCATCTGCAGTTCGAAGTATGACGGGGATTTATTTTTTACTCATTTGTGAAACGTTAAACACCTGCTCCAGCATCGGGTTGAAAACAAAGCCTTTAACGTCTTTGTTCATCGCCACCTGATAGTTTTTCTGGAACAGGTAAACGTATGCCGCTTCATCAATGACGATTTTCTGCGCCTGCTGGTAGTAGTCAGTGCGCTGTTTCTGATCCGTGACTAACACAGCTTTTTTCAGCAATGCATCCACATCAGGGTTGGAGTAGAAGGAACGGTTACCCGGCAGGCCTTTTTTGTCGGACTCAAACCAGTAGTTCATAAACATGTACGGGTCGGCGAAATCCGGGCTCCAGTTACCAATCGAAATATCGTAATCGCCCTGCCCGATACGATCTCGCATGGTGGCGTTAGCCAGCTTTTCCAGCTTCACGTTAATACCGGCCTGACCGAGGCTGGCCTGCACGGCAAGCGCGATGGATTCCCAGTTCGGATCGTTGTCGGAATACAGGAAGTCCAGCGTTTGTGGCTTGTCTTTGACTTTCTCAAGGTCAGTTTTAGCCTGCGTCAGATCTAAGGTGTATTGCTTCGCTGTCGGGTCGAAGCCCCACATACCCTCAGGGATTGGCCCGCGCATTTGCTTAGCATTACCGCCGAGAATGCCTTTCACCATGCCCTGATAATCCACGGCAGAAGAAATTGCGCGGCGTAAATCCACCTGATTCAGCGGCGCTTTGGCGTTATTGAGATACAAATAGGTCACGCGCAATGAAGGGAATTCTTCAACCGCGACTTTGTCTTCTTTCTTCAGCGCAGCTAGCTGGTCCATCGGCAGGGAATCGGCGATATCCAGATCCCCGCGCGACAGTTGCAGGCGGCGGGTAGCACTTTCACCGATAATTTTCACGGTCACACGTTTGAACGCCGGTTTCGTGCCGTTGTAATGCGGATTCGGCACCAGCACCAGTTGCTGACCTTTCTGCCAGCGATCGAGTTTATAAGGGCCGGAGCCGGCAGTATGACCCGCCAGCCACACCTTGCCTTCATCACCAGGATTGGCTTTGGCAATTGCCGGATTCACGATGCCTGCGCCGTCATTTGCCAGCGTATAGAGGAATGGCGCGAACGGCGTTTTCAGCGTAAAGGTCACCGTCATCGGATCGACCACCGTAACCGTCATGTCTTTCGGGAAAGCTTCCGACGGCCCCTGACCGATCTTCATCAGACGCTCGAACGACCATTTCACCGCGTCAGCATTGACGTCGGAACCGTCATCAAATTTAGCGCCCGGTTTGAGTTTGAACGTCCAGACCAGTTGGTCCGGTGACGATGTCCAGCTCGCCGCCAGATCCCCTTCCACCTGCGTCGAGCCTTTGCCGTCTTCGGTTTTATACTGCACCAGGCGCTGATACGCCGGATACGTGACTGTCCAGTCGTTGTTGTCGATAGTCACCGCAGGATCCAGCGTTTGCGGATCCGCCGCTTTACCAATCACCAGCATGTCTTTTGGCACGGCAGCCTGCGCGGCAAAGCTTAAGCCTGACAAGGCGAGAAAAATGGCACCGGCGACCTGTGTTTTCGTATTTTTGCGGAACGTGTTGATTGCTGTGTTGCTCATCGGAGAACTCCTGGCTCTGTCAAAAAGTGATAAGAGACGTGCAATAATTACGCGGCATTCACCGGCGGATAACAGCCGAACCGCTCTTCCAACAACGGATACGTTTTGGCATCCGGTAATTCAAAGTGCCACCACTCGCTGGTGATCCCCTTAAAGCCGCCCGCTGCCATGACGGCGTTGAGCAACAGACGGTTACGCTGAATTTGCGGCGGTAAATCGGGATAAAACGGGTGCGAAACTTCAGTCATTTCATCAAAGTCCGCGCCCATATTCACCACGTCACCCTGCTCATCCAGCAAGGTCAGATCCACCGCCACACCGCGGCTGTGGTGCGAACCGAGTTTGATATCCACGACATAATCCGGATTGGGAAACGCCGCCCACAAACAGGCCTGCGCCGCCTGTGGCCGGTAAGCGTCATAGATTTTAAACGTGAATCCGGCCAGCTTCGCTACGTCGTTACAACGCCTCAGCGCGGCGGCCGCATCGGGATGTAACAGGCAGCGGGATTCGCGATAAATCGGCTGACCGGTCAGGTTATCGGCAGTGGCGTATTTCAGGTCGATCACCGCATCGGGCAGAATTTCAGCCAGATCGACCAGGGCAACATCAGGTGTTTTCGTATTCATCAATAAATCTTTCCGCTGGGTTAGAAGTTCAGGATTCAAATTGTCCAAGCTGTTTTTGCAGGATCCGGTTGCTGGCCAGACGCTGTTCCACCTCATTGCCGCGCAGTTCGAGCACCGCGGAACACAGCAGATTGAACAGGCAGCTTAGCGGCGCCATCGAATCCCAGAACTGGCCTGTATCTGTTTTCACCTGCAACAAATCCACCGGATAATCGCGCGCCCACGGACAATAAATGTCGGTGATCAGCGCCACGTTCAGCCCGCGTTCGCAGGCCGCTTCGCAATAGGTTTGTGCCATCTTCGAATACGCGCGGGTATCGGTGACCACCAGATACGGCTGTGCGAATTCTGAATTCAGGGATTCGACGTAGGTGCCCGAAAGTCCGTCAGCGAAATACACTTTTGGCCGTAAATACTCGAGATAGCTGGAAAAGTTATTCGCGATACCCCGCACCGACTGAATGCCGAGAATAAACACTGCCTCCGCATCGGCCAGACGGCGGCTGACCAGGGCAAAACTGTCCGTCTGCGCCAGCTGGTACACGTGATTAATGGCTTCCAGCTCGAGCGCCAGTGACTGTTGCAGCTTTTCCTGTTGCGGCTGTTTACTGCGTTCGCGATACGCGCCAAGACGATCGGTGACCACCCACGGCTGATAAGAGGTGCCGCTTTGCAGACGCAACGTTTGCTTGAAATGATCCAGATTGCGATAACCGAGGCTGCGCAGATAACGCCCGACAGAAATCCCGCTGGTCGCCGCGCTTCGCGCAATGCTGTCCGCAGTTTCAAAAGGGATCTGCGACAGATTGGCCAGCAAATAACTGGCAATGCGTTTACCCGTTGGTGTCTGCACGGCGAACGAAGCTTCAAGTTGCTCGATCACATCCTGCGCTGGCTGCATCGGTTAATCCTTTGTTGTTTTATTGTCAAAAAACTAGCTGCTGTTAGCAAAATAACAATGCACGGGGTGTGCCAGTTTCCAAAAATGAGTGAAATTTGTGCAGCAGATCTGAATTTATGACGTTTTTATGGCGGGTATCTGGCAAAAAACGTGCAGAAGTTCGGCCAGAATCAAACTTGTCGATAACGGCTGCACAACAATCAGGCAACTTGTGTTTGCTTTTAGTGCAATCCGTCAGTGAAATGGCACGGAGAGGGGAATAACTGGCAGAGGTTTTCATCACTTTGTGTTAATACTCAACAAGTTGAATATTAAGACAGCAGTTGGGCAACTTTTTGCGTTAACCCTTTGACATGCTTCGGGGCAGTCGCTATTATTCGCCCCGTTCAAACGATTCCTCTGTAGTTCAGTCGGTAGAACGGCGGACTGTTAATCCGTATGTCACTGGTTCGAGTCCAGTCAGAGGAGCCAAATTAGAAAAGCCCGCTTAAGGAAACTTAAGCGGGCTTTTTGCTTTCTGATTGCATGCCCGAAACGGTTAGCGTAATACCCCGCCCTTACATAGCAAATCCGAAATGGCTGCCGTCCGGCAGATCGATTTCCAAACGTAGCTTGCCACCAGCCGCTTCTACATACCGCTTCAACGTCGATAATTTCAGGTCACGGCCCGGCTTTTCTATACCCGCAACCGTCGGCTGTTTAATGCCCAACGTTTCAGCCATCTCACATTGTGTTTTGTTCATTCTTTCACGCAGTTCGGCCAGCTCAATAGTAATCAAAATATCGGCGGCCATTGCCTGTGCCTGCGCGGCGACCTCAGGTTTTACCGATGCCAGTAACTGTTCAAGGGTTCTGCTCATTAAGGTAATTCCTTTTCTATTATCGTATTCAGGTGCCGGGAAAATTCATTATCGGCAACCGGTATCATGACATCATAAAATCGTTTTTCATTTCCGGCTTTGTGTCCAGCGCAAAGCAATATACCTCTGCGTAAAGGGTCAAAAGCAAAAAACGCCCAGATGGGTTCGCCTTTACTCTGTATACGCAGTTCTTTCATATTACGATGACAGGAGTTATTCACTGTATCCGCGTAAGGCCTGGATAATGCAGGGCCTTTGTCTTTTAAGACGATCGCCAAAGCCAGTACACTCGCCTGCTCAACATCATCGAGACCATCAAACCAGCCATCAAATCTTTCTGTCGTATTAATTATCCACACAGCGACTCCTTGTCGATTATAGGTTAAATGCTATATAGGTCAAATGCTATAATCGAAAAGTACTGCCCGGAGGGTATCGTCACAAGGCGGAAGGTATAAATACGGAAGACGTCTTCCAGAAATTCGAGCGATGAAGACAAAATTCGGACGGAGAAGATAATAAGAATGGGTGCCTGAGGCCAACATGCTTCGTCAACAACCAAAAAGGTGGGGCGAACCCCACCTTACGGTTAGCTCTTAATTTCGTAGCTTAAGACTGCCGCAATCTCTGTCATACCCTGTTTGATATGTAACTCGCAGAGCGAATCACGCACCATCCAGGTCCAGGCCAGCAATGTGAAACAAACCACGATGAGTCCGTGTAACACAAGCTTTCGCGACATCTTGCCCTCCGTTGCATTTCTGCTTTTAAGAGGCTATCCTGCAGTTGCTTAGACGTGCAGGGATAGCCCCGGGTTGATTGAAAAATCCCCTGGGGCTTTCGTCTTATTACGCCTTGAACAACTATTATTTCTTTCTGCTCAAGCCAAATAAGCCTCAAGCACCCGCACGCATTCTAGCAGCTCCCGCTGTACAAAATCCCATCAACCTGGCTGCACTTTGTCCTAATTTAAACCAGAATCCCCCCCTGCGCTTTCTGCAATATATCCTTATCATCAATCCGCATTAGACATCTAAACGGCTATCCCTTAGGATCGCACCACCCGGGATAACGACCTCACATAACGATGAAAATTAAACATTTACCTCTTGATCAAAATATTAATGGCTGGGCGGCACTGCGCGGGAACATACCCCGTCATCCTGCTTTACGTGGCGCAGTGACGGCTGACTGGCTGGTGATCGGCGCTGGTTTCGCCGGACTGGCGTTTGCACGTCGTATCGCAGAGCTTCGTCCGCATGAGCAAGTCGTGGTGCTTGAGGCGCTGGACGTCGCCGATAACGCCTCGGCGCGCAATTCAGGCTTTGTGATTGATTTACCGCATACCGTCGGCAGCACATCGGCTGAGCTGGAACACGCCAATGCGTACCGGCGTCTGTTGCAGTACGGTCTGCATCATCTGAAAGAGACCGTCGATACGCATGATATTGCGTGCGACTGGCTGAATTCGGGGAAATACCATTGCGCCGTCAGCGAGCAGTTTGACGGTGAAATCACGCATTATCAGCAGGAACTCACTACGCTCGGCGAAAGCTTTGAGCTGCTGGACAGAGCCGCACTACGCCAGCGTCTGGGAACAGATTTCTACCGCAGCGCGGTGTACACGCCCAACTGTATTCTGGTGAATCCGGCTGCGCTGATCAGCGGTCTGGTGGCAACGCTGCCCCCGAACGTCACGGTTTATGCTAACTCGCCCGCGTTGCAGATTGACACACAGGGCAGTATCCGCGCAGAAACGCCGCATGGCGAAGTGCGCGCGGGTAAACTGATGCTGGCGATCAACGGTGCGGCACGCGGGTTACCCTTGTTCAAAGGCAACGTTTTTGCCATGTCGACCTTTGCCACATTGACCGAACCGCTCACGCCGGAACAACGCGCACGTATTGGCGATATAGCGCCGTGGGGCTCGACACCGGTGAATGCGCTGGCGGGCGCAACGTTGCGTTATACCGCTGACCACCGTTTCCTGATCCGCGAACACGTTAACTTTACGCCGGGTCTGGTGACCAGTGCGGTCGAAACTGGCCGTCATGCTCGCCGCCATCAGGAATTATTTGCCCGCATTTATCCGCAGTTGCAGGACGTCAATATGGCCTACACCTGGTCGGGGCTGATCAGTATTACGCGTAACGGCGCGCCGGTTTGGGGGAATATTGGACCGAACGTGTATTCGTCGGCGGGCTGCAATGGCTCGGGTAGTTCCAAGCAAAGCGCGTTCGGGCGATTGCTGGCAGAGTATGCGCTGGGAGAAGATAATCCGCTGCTGGCCGATATGCAGGGCATCGGGCGCGCCAGTTATCTGCCGCCGCGCCCGTTCCTGGATGCCGGAGTGAAAGGCTTTATGGCGCGTGAACGCTGGCGCTCACACACTGAAATGTAAACCCAGAACCTGCCGGTCGCCATACGCTGACGACCGGCTTTGTTAATGACGCTTATCCACGCGCGCCACAACGCGATCTCCCAGCCACTGAATGCCACACACCATCACAATAAGAACGACGATCACTTCAATCATCACTACCGTTTCAAACCGCTGATAGCCGTAACGGATTGCCAGGTCGCCCAGTCCGCCAGCGCCGATAGCTCCCGCCATCGCCGAAGCACCAATCAGCGCCACCAGCGTGACGACAAATCCGGACAATATCCCCGGCAACGCTTCAGGGATCAGCACATCCCAGACAATACGCAATTTGCTGGCTCCCATCGCGCGAACCGCGTCAATCAGACCGCGATCGACATCCCGCAACGAAACTTCAGCCACACGGGCGAAATACGGCGTTGCCGTGATCGACAACGGCACAATCGCCGCCCAGGTACCGAGAGACGTACCGACCAGAAAACGGGTAACCGGGATCAGTGCTACCAGCAAAATGATAAATGGCAGCGAACGGAATCCGTTAATGACCAGCCCGAGCGAGCGGTTAACCCAGCGATTTTCGGCAATTCCGCCGGGACTGCTCATCACCAGAATCAGACCCAGCGGCAAACCGGCGATCAGCGAAAACAGCCCGGAAATTGCGGTCATCAATAACGTTTCTTCGATGGCGTTAATCAGCAAATCAATCATTACCGGAGACATAACCTGTCAGCTCCACAGTGGCCTGGTGCTGTTGCAGCCAGTCTAAAACAACCTGCTCAGACGCCGAATCGTTCGCCGGCACTGAGAAGAAGAAACGCACGACGGCGTAATGCTGGATATGATCGACACCGCCCTGAATCAGCCGGAATTTGCCCGGTAAAGCGGTCGCCATCTGCGTGAGGATTTCGCCCTGCCTGCCCTGTTCGGCATACTGAACGCTGTAAATCGCCTCGCCCTGACGTACCGGTGACAAGCGTTCGGCCAGCGCTTCCGGCAGTTGTGGCAGCAAACCCTGCAACAACGTTCGGGTCAGCGGGGATTGCGGATGCGCAAACACCTGCCACACCGGCCCTTCCTCGATAATTTCGCCGACATTAATCACTGCCACGCGATGCGCGATTTTTTTGATCACTTCCATCTCATGTGTGATCAGCAAAATGGTGATACCGAGTTTCTGATTAAGCGATTGCAGCAGTGCCAGAATCGAACGTGTCGTTTCAGGATCCAGCGCCGACGTCGCTTCATCGCAGAGCAAAAGCGCCGGATTGGCCGCCAGCGCACGGGCTATACCGACACGCTGTTTCTGCCCGCCGGATAAAGCCGCCGGATAGTTTTTAGCTTTGTCCTCCAGCCCCACCAGCGCCAGCAATTCGGCGACGCGCGCCTGACGCCGTGCCTTATCGTATCCGGCAATTTTCAGCGGCAGCGCGACGTTTTGCTCAACGGTTTTGGCTGAGAGCAAATTAAAGTGCTGAAATACCATTCCGACGCGACTGCGCACAGCCTGCAAGGCTTTTTCGCTGAGGCCGGTAATCGGACGCCCTTCGATTTCAATCACGCCTTCATCAGGCTGCTCGAGGCCGTTAAGGCAGCGGATCAGCGTCGATTTACCCGCTCCGCTTCGTCCGATAATGCCGAGGATTTCGCCCCGCCGGACCGTCAGCGAAACCTCTTTCAGCGCCTGCGTCGTACCAAACTGGCGGCTGACGCGGTGCAGACGGACGACATTCTCCGTGCCTGTGTGCGCCACGTCCCTGCCGGTATCTGTGAACAGCCCGGCGTTCACCGGGCGGGCATCGTGGTTATCTGAAGGCGTCGCGGTGAATTGCACGCCAGTTTCAGAGAGGATCGTCATGCTTTACATCCTTACCAGGCCGTCACGCCGGTGCCTTTATAAACCTTATCAAACTCCTGTTTGACGGCATCATTCTGGTAAGCACTGACCAGCGTTTTCACCCATGGCGCATTAACATTTTCTGTCTTCACCGCGATGAAGTTATTGTAAGGGTTGCCTTTTACCGGCTCCTGCGCGATACGGTCCGCAGGCGTCAGGCCACTTTTCAGCGCCCAGTCGGTGTTGACGATTGCCGCATCCAAATCAGGTACGGAACGGCCAATAATGCCGGAATCCAGCTCTTTGATGACCACGTGGCGCGGGTTCTCAGTGATGTCCGCGGTTGTCGCGAAAATACCGGCACCGGGTTTGAGCTTAATGACGCCAGATTGCTGGAGCAGGATCAGGCCGCGCGCTTCGTTCGACGGATCGTTCGGCACACCAATCACCGAGCCTTCTTTCAGTTCGTCGGCTGATTTTACTTTTTTGGAATATAAACCGATTGGCCACACGGCGGTGTCGCCCACGCGCACGATATTGTAGTGATTTACTTTGATCTGATTGTCGAGGAAAGGCTGATGCTGGAAGGCGTTGGCATCCACTTCCCCGTTTTGCAGCGCTTCGTTCGGCTGATTGTAATCATTGAATATAACTGGTTTGACGGTCAGCCCTTTCGCTGCCGCCTGTTTAACCACTTCGCGCCAGACATCTTCATCTTCCCCGCTGATAATGCCGACTTTAATGGTCGTTTTGTCGGCGGCATGTGCTGCGCTCAGCGGCGCCAGAACGCTGGCGGAAAAAATGGCGGCTGAAGTCGCGGCCAGCAAAAATGCACGGTTAATACGGGTCTTCGAGTTGTTAAATGTCTTGCGCATAGAGTATCCCCAAAAGTGTGATGAGAGGCCTGCACACGGCTGTGTTTCAGTGCAGGAATTTGGCGAGTATACCCATCGGCTTATTTCTTTATAATATTGTTTTAGCGATAGTTATTCTGAAAATGAATAACTAAAATGGGATAGTAAATCGATAAAAAAGCTTTAGACGCAAGGACTGAATATTGGCAATAAAAAACCCGCCGAGGCGGGTTTTCATGTTCAGCAGAAAGGCATCACAAGCGCGTTTTAAGATTGCGGCTCTTCTACCGGCTGAACTTCCAGAGACACCATCCCGATGCCCAGTTTACGTGGCTGGAAGCCGCCGCTGGTGCCTTCGGTGGGCTCGGTCGGTGCCGGTGGCGTGATGACAATACTCTGCGCCGCTTCAGGATTAGTAAACTGCACTTTCACGATGCCGTCCTGATCGCCGAAGGTGACAAACTGTTCCTGATCGCCCACGCGGACGGAGACCGGTTTATCAATGTTATTGCCGTAAGCACGTGCGCGGATCACCACGTCAAATGTGGTTGGCAGCGGTTTGACGTAATCGATTTTCACCGAAGGTGCCAGATTAGCATCCGACCAGCGTCCCCAGTTTTCTACTGTCGAAACACCGGTGATCGCTTTCACCTGCTCAGGTAAGCCCGGCACCATAAAGGCAATGGACGGAGACTGGTATCGCGTCGCTTCATCATCAATATTCAGGGTTTTCAGCGTTTGCTGATAAATGGCATTGCTGCCCGACGTGTCTTTTGCGAAATCGACTTTCCCTTTAAAGGTAGCACCGGTGACCTGCACGATAGACGGCTTCGCTCCGAGGTTACCGGACGCCACGCACAGACCGGTGTTCAGCGACAACTCCGGTGCCCAGACGCGCCCCATTTCGTAACATTTATCCACCCAGACAAAGTTGTCACTGGTCGCCAGCCCCGCCAGTTGTTTTTTCAGCGGCGTGGAAAGATAAACGTCAAACATGGGTTCAATTTTGTCGCCGGTGACCTTCAGGATAAACGGCGTTTTGATGGTCATGCCGGAGAATGTGAAGGTATTGTCTTTAGTGTTCACTGCGTAATTTTTAATGCTGTTCGGGAAGCCCCACTGTTTGATAACCGCCGGTTTCCAGGCATTCACTTTGTCATCAATGTTGAGGAACTGCGCGGTCATCGAGGTGGCCGAAATACCGCTGCGCCCGAGGCCGATAAAATTATCACCGCCCATGATATCGAGCACGGTAGCGCCGTTATCCAGCGTGCTGCGTTTCGCCGCATTCTGATCGCCAGCTGCCGGATGACGTCCGTCCATCACGAAGAACAGGTCTTTACGGTTCTGTTTAGTGAGAATGTTATACGCGGTATTGTTCATCGCCAGATGATCGGATGACACGACAATGATGGTGTTATCGTAATAACCGGATTTTTTAATTTTATCGATAAAGGCCGCAATCAGTTCCTGACTACAGGAAACCGCGCTCAATGACTGGTTAGCCTTACCGTTCACTTTATATTCATTGCGGGTACAACCGCGCGAAATAAAGCCGTCCGGATGGTGAGTATCGACGGTCAGCGTAAACAGCGAGAAAGGCTTACCTTCCTTGCTCAGCGTCACGAATTTTTTGTAAACCTCTTCCAGCAACGTATCGTCATACCAGCCCCAGTCATTTTTATAAGACGGGTCAGCGACGGTCGGACGCAATTCGTTGTAACCATAAAGATGATCGAAGCCGTGAGATTTCAGGAAGGTGCCTTTACCGGCAAACGCCAGTTCTGCGCCCTGATAGAAATAGTTAGTGTATCCCGCGCCTTTCAGCACATCACCAATACAGACGTTTTCGGGATAGAAGGTCGCCAGCGCGCTCGAGGCATTGCCATCGAAAGGCGCAAAAAGTGGTATACCACATTGTGAAGCGACCATGCCAGCGATGGTATAACCGGTACCCGGCACCTGTTTAGTATTCGTAAAATCAATACTTTGTGCTTTATGCTGGCTTAATTCAGTCGTCAGCCCGGGGAACACTTTGTCGTCAAAATAGGTCCGTTCGAGGCTTTCGCCATAGATGTAAACCAGATTTGGTTTTTTCGCGCCTTTAACGATTTTTTCCGGCACTTTGTAATAAGTATCGAAATCGGCGCCATGACCGGAGATCTGCGTTTTCACCAGGCGGGAGATATTCTGGAATGCCTGAGTTGAACCGACTGAGAACACGGCAAGCACTACGGCCAGCACGCTGTACATGACGCTGCTGTTTTTGGCCCGGCGCTGTTTGAGCCCCCATGCCAGTAATGCGAAAACAGCAATCAGTCCGGTCAGTAAGCCAATGAATGGCAGGATATATTTATTCAGCCCTGCGCCCTTCAGGCTGCTGGTGACGGTATATAAGACCGCATCGGTGATACCTTCACCCGTGAAGTAATTGCTGCCAATCAGAATGACATTCAGGATGACGTAGAGGCCGAGGAAAAACAGCACCAGCGAAAACCAGACGCGGCTGGCCGACGCCCTTGTGACGTACAGGAAAATTGAGGAAAGAAATAAAATAAATGAAATTATCTCAGAAGCCATTTCAGCACCCTGTCTGATTAAAACAATAAACTCTGCGACCCTTCTCTGCCGTTTTACGGGCAGCGCCGACGGTTCAACTCATCGAGCGAATGACTGATTTGTCATTCACTTCATCCTTGAGACAGGAAAATGTCATGCCAAAAACGGATAGCGCTATATAGCCTGTTGCCCCTGAGAGGGTCAACGCCTTAACACTGCGTCAGGTCACTGATTTGTCCTAAAAAACTGACTTTTTACAAACTATTGACGACGGGCTGCGGATGATAACTCAGAAATTTAACGGCGCCGTCACTTTTCGGTAAGAATTGCATGATAGCCGATTAGTATGAGCGAAATGTGGAGGGGGATTGAAAATGCGAAAAATAGTTGGCGGGAAATCCCGCGATACACAGTATTGCGGGCTTTGATAATGAAAAATCAGATTCCTCCCAGATAGGCTTTACGCACTTCCTGATTATGCAAAAGTTCATCCCCCGTACCGCTGAGGCGGATCTGCCCGTTAACCATGACGTATCCGCGGTCAGAAAGCTTCAGTGCGTGATGCGCATTTTGTTCAACCAGAAAGATAGTCATCCCGCTTTGCGCCAGTTCGCGCAGGGTCTGGAAGATCTGTTTTACGATGATGGGCGCCAGCCCCAGACTGGGCTCGTCGAGCAACAGCAATTTGGGACGGCTCATCAGCGCACGGGCAATTGCCAGCATTTGCTGTTCACCGCCGGACATAGTCATCGCCCGTTGCTTTCGCCGCTCTTTGAGACGCGGAAAGAGGTCAAACATAGTTTGCAGATCTTC
Source organism: Rahnella variigena (assembly GCF_003610915.1). Classification (NCBI taxonomy): domain Bacteria; kingdom Pseudomonadati; phylum Pseudomonadota; class Gammaproteobacteria; order Enterobacterales; family Yersiniaceae; genus Rahnella; species Rahnella variigena. Next base: position 2,600,380 of record NZ_NSDJ01000001.1, on the reverse strand, counting down.
CGCGGCATATTTATTACCGATGGGAATGGTGCCCATCAGCAGATTTTCCTCAACGGTCATGTCCGGAAAAACCCGCCGCCCTTCCGGCGACTGCGCAATACCCGCCGAGGCCACAAAGTGCGTCGATTTACGGCTGATATCTTCGCCACGAAATAAAATCTGTCCGCTCTGCACGCGGGGCTGACCAAATATCGACATCAGCAAGGTGGATTTTCCGGCTCCGTTCGCGCCAATCAGCGCCACGGTTTCTCCCTGATTCACCTGCAGCGAAACCTGCTGCAACGCCTGAATCGCCCCGTAATACACATTCACATCGTGGAACTCCAGCATCGCGTCACTCATAAGCTGACCTCGTCGTCTTCATCAGCACCGAGATAGGCGGCAATGACTTTCTCATCATTTTGAATAGCCTGAGGCAAGCCCTCGGCAATTACATCGCCGTGGTCGAGCACGATAATATGGTCGGAAATTTCCATCACCATGCCCATATCGTGTTCAATCAGCAGGACGGTAATGTCGTGGTGATCGCGCAGAAAACGGATGATTTTACTCAGCGTTCGCGTCTCTACCGGATTAAGACCGGCAGCCGGTTCATCGAGGCAAATCATCTCCGGCGCGGTACACATCGCCCGCGCAATTTCCAGACGCCGTTGCTGACCGTAAGACATCTCGCCCGCCAGCCGGTTGGCGCAATCCACCAGTTCGACGACTTCCAGCCAGTAAAATGCCCGGTCCAGCGCCTGATTTTCCGCACGGCGATAGGCGGGAGTATTGAGCACACCCGCGATCAGATTGCGGTTGGTTTGCATGTGTTGCGCGACCAGCAAGTTTTCAATCACCGACATTTCACGAAACAACCGGATATTCTGGAAAGTACGCGCCAGCCCGGCGCGGTTCACCAGATGTGTTCCGCCAAACATTTTGTAGAAAATCCGTTTCCCCAGCTGTGCCGGTTTTATCCAGTCATCCGGCTGGAATTTCTGGCCGAGCACCTGAATGACGTTGGTCGTGCGACGGCGGGTATTAAGCAGAATATTGCCGCCAGACGCTTTATAGAAACCAGTCAGACAATTAAATACCGTCGTTTTCCCTGCGCCGTTCGGGCCGATCAGCGCGGTAATCGAGCCGCGTTTTACCGCCAGATTGACATCGTTGAGCGCCTTAATGCCGCCAAAATGCATACGTAAATGCTCGACGCTCAAAATATTGTTATCCGCTAACGCTTCGCTCATGGCGCGACTCCTTTACGCACGGCAAACCCGCTGCGGCTGATGCGGATTAACCCGCGCGGTCTCCAGATCATCATCACCACCATTAACACCCCGAACAACAGCACGCGGTATTCGGCAAAACTGCGCAGCAGTTCCGGCGCGACGGTCAGCACAAATGCCGCAAGCACCACGCCGATGGTCGAGCCCATCCCGCCCAGCACCACAATGGCGAGGATCAGTGCAGATTCGAAGAAGGTGAAAGACGTGGGGTTAACGAATCCCTGATAGGTGGCGAAAAATACGCCCGCGATACCGGCAGTAGAAGCGCCGAGGGTAAACGCCGAAAGTTTAACCAGCACATGATTAAGCCCCATTGCGCGGCAGGCGATTTCATCTTCGCGCAGCGCTTCCCACGCGCGGCCAATCGGCATGCGGGTCAGGCGGTGTTTGATAAACAGCACCAGCAACACCACCAGAACCAGCACCGCGTAGATGAAAATAAATTTCATATTCGGGTTGTAAGTCAGATGGAAAAACTCGTGGAACGGCACGCCGCCCTCTTTCGCCCGTCGGCCAAACTCCAGACCGAAAAACGTCGGAGGTGGCGCGGAAACACCATTCGGGCCGCCGGTGAACGACAACCAGTTAGTCAGCACCAGCCGGATGATTTCGCCGAAGCCGAGCGTCACAATCGCCAGATAATCGCCATGCATACGCAGCACCGGAAAGCCCAGCAACGCGCCCGCCAGCGCGGCCATCACGGCGGCGAGCGGCAGCATCGACCAGAATCCGAGGCCGAGATACTGGTACCCCAGCGCCAGCCCGTAGGCGCCGATGGCGTAAAAGGCTACGTATCCCAGATCCAAAAGCCCTGCCAGACCGACCACGATATTCAGCCCGAGGCCAAGCAGCACGTAAATCAGCCCCAGAATAGCGACGGTCAGAATGTATTTCGTGGCGACAAACGGAAAGAAAATCGCCAGCACAATCAGCAGAGGCAATATCCAGTGCAGATTGCTTTTGTGACCCGGCGGACGAACGTATACACCCGCGCTGTCGGATTCGAAGCGCGCACGCATTTTCTGTCCGGCTGCGGTTTCCAGAAAAGCGCTAAGCAAAAAACGTCCGAGCATGACAGCGGCGATAATCCAGATCAGACGCTGGGAATGAAAGTTAAAGCTATAGCCGTCCAGCACCACGCCGACCACAGGTCCGAAAATAATCAACGCCACCAGTCCGGCGAAAATGGCATCCAGCAGGCAGCGTTTAAGCGAAAAACCGCGGTTCACAGCAGTTTGTGTCGTCATTTTATTTCCCTCACACTTTCGTCACGACCGGACGGCCCAGCAGGCCCTGAGGGCGGAAAATGAGGATCACCACCAGCAATCCAAAAGAGAACACGTCTTTGTAATCGGAATTCACCATGCCCGAGAACTGCGCTTCAGCGATACCCAGTATCAGGCCGCCGAGCATCGCGCCCGGTAACGAGCCGATCCCGCCGAGTACCGCTGCGGTAAAGGCTTTGATGCCGATGATAAATCCGGCATAGAAATCAAAAGTGCCGTAGTTCATGGTGACCAGTACGCCTGCCAGCCCCGCCATCGCCGCGCCGATCATAAAGACCAGCGAGATAATGCGGTCGGTGTTGATGCCGAGAATTGAGGCCATTTTTCTGTCCTGCTGTACCGCACGACACATTCGACCGAGTTTGGTGTTGCTGATAATCCACGACAAAACCAACATGCCGACAAGAGACGCCACCAGAATGAACAGTTTGGTGTAGGTCATCTGGACAAAGCTGTCTCCGATATGAAACCGCAGCGCGCCATCAAACATCGTAGGGATACCCTGCTGTCGCGGTCCCTGACTGATTTGTGCGTAGTTCTGCAAAATCAGCGACATGCCGATAGCAGAAATCAGCGGCGCAAGGCGCGTGGAATTTCGCAATGGTTTATAGGCAATGCGCTCAATCGCCCAGCCGTAAACGCCGGTCACCACGATGGTGAACACCAGTGTGCCGAGGATCAGCAGCGGAAAAGAGTGCAGACCGAAGAAAGAAAGCAGCGCCAGCGCGATAGCGCAGAGGTAAGCCGAAATCATATACACTTCGCCGTGAGCAAAGTTGATCATGCCGATGATGCCGTAAACCATGGTGTAGCCGATGGCGATGAGACCGTAGACAGCACCGAGCGTAATGCCATTAAACAGTTGTTGCAGGAAGAATGAATCCATAAATACGCAGTCTCTTTTTGTGACCGCGCCTGGCTAAGGGCGCGGTCTGACACAGATTAGAACTGGCAAATCAAAATGAGTTATTCCTTAACTTCCTGATATTTGCCTTTGTCATCCCACTTATAAACCACGTAATCGGAGACTTTCAGGTCGCCTTTGCTGTCCCAGGCTTTTTTGCCCATGACGGTATCGACACTGTTGGCTTTAAGCCACGCGCTGGCTTTGGCGGAATCGCTGCCGCCGGTGGCTTTGAAGGCGGCGGCAATGGCCTGTACAGAGGCGTAGGAATAGAGGGTGTAACCTTCCGGCTCGAATTTATTAGCGCGGAATTTATCGATGACGGCTTTGCCGTCCGGGATCAGACGCGGGTCTTTGCCGAAGGTCATCAGAATGCCATTGGTGTATTGCGGACCGCCGGCAGCGGTGACCATTTCTTCGTTGACGATACAGTCACCGGAGAAGAACGTCGCCTGAACGCCCTGCTCACGCATCTGGCGAACTAACGGACCGGCTTCCGGATGGCAGCCGCCAAAGAACACCACATCTGGTTTCTGCGCACTGATTTTGGTAACCAGCGCATTAAAGTCTTTTTCGCCGCGCGACAGACCTTCATACATCACTTCTTTCACGCCGCGTTTGTTAAGCGCTGCTTTGGTGGCATCCGCCAGCCCCTGTCCGTAGGTATCTTTGTCGTGAATGATGACCACTTTTTTGGCTTTCAGCTTGTCGATGATGTAATCGCTGGCTACCAGACCCTGCTGGTCATCGCGCCCACACATACGGAACATATCGCTCATGCCGCGTTCAGTGATCTGCGGGTTAGTTGAGCCCGGCGTGATGGCGATAATCCCGGCGTCGTTATACACCTCAGACGCAGGCATGGTAGAGGATGAGCAGAAATGTCCGACCACTGCTTGCACTTTATCCTGATCTACCAGCCGGTTAGCCACCGCGACCGCTTGTTTTGGCTCGCAGGCATCATCGCCCTGAACCAGTTTGATTTTCTCGCCGTTGATCCCGCCTGCGGCATTAATGTCTTCGGCGGCCTGAGTCGCGCCATGCCAGTACTGATCACCATAAGTGGCATTCGGACCGGTGAACGGACCGGCCACGCCAATCACAATATCCGCACGCGCGGAGAAGGCCGTGACCAGACAACCTGCCAGTAAAAGAGAGAGAGGACTTTTCATAAATTTCATCGACATCATCATGATCCTTAGGACTGAGTTTATGCAAACGGGTTATGGGCAACGCATGCAGCAAAAACACCAACGCAAAGTCGTAATCTGAAAATCTGAAATTTAAAGCACAAGCCAATGGAGGGAAGATCCCGTTTGTCCACCGCTGGCGGACAACATCAAAGGTAAGAAACTTAAGCAAAATATCTGCCAGTGTTACCCGAGGTCTGTGAATGTTACGGTTATGTGAGTATAGATAGCGCCTGTCAGGCGTTGCGGGGAACTCGCAGAAACAACGACGGGATCACATCGCACCGCACTGGTGCTGAAAAGAATAGGAAAATAACGATACCGGAACGCCCTGCACCAAAATGTAACGTTAAGTTCCCCAGGGATAATCCGTGGTTATATTTTTTCTTTGCTTCTTTCGGCAGGTTGTTTTGTAATGCGGGCAGATGATTGCAACGGGAAGCTACTGAACAATGAAGAAATTATCCTGCCTGACGGCAATTGTGCTGGCCATGGGATTATCGGGCTGTGCCAGTGATTATGTGATCAACACCAAAGCCGGCGATCAGCTTTTCGCCCACGGCGAACCTGAGCGTGACCGCGATACCGGCATGACCAGCTACACCGACATGAACGGCGATTATCACCTGATGAACACCAATGATATTGCGGGCATTGTGAAGAAGTAGGCGTGACGGACAGCAATTGCATTTATCTGAAAGCCCGACCGATGAATTACACGGCGGGCTGAATAAAACAGTCATGCTATGGGTACCTGAACGGCCCGTAATAACACGACTGTTTTGAGGATAAAATTACTCAGTAATAAAACGCGAAACAGACGAAGCCAGATTTTGTGCCTGATCCCGCAGCGCATTAGCAGCAGCAGAAGACTCTTCCACAAGGGCCGCGTTTTGCTGAGTCACGCTGTCCATTTCCACTATGGCTTGCCCTACCTGAGATATTCCCCTGTTCTGTTCATCCGATGCCTGAGTAATTTCATTAAGTATTTCGGTAACGTTAGCCACTTTAGTCACAATGTCATGCATGGTGGTTCCCGCCTGTTCTACCAGCTCTGACCCTGCATTAATTCGCTCTACCGATTCACCAATTAAACCTTCTATCTCTTTTGCAGCCTGAGCGCTGCGCTGCGCCAGACTTCTCACTTCACTTGCCACCACAGCAAATCCCCGCCCCTGTTCTCCTGCACGCGCCGCTTCAACGGCCGCATTGAGAGCCAGAATATTGGTCTGAAAAGCGATGCTGTTAATTACCGTTGTAATGTCAGCAATTTTTGCTGAGCTCGCCGTGATTTCATTCATCGTTTTCACCACATGAGAGACCAGTTGCCCGCCTTTGTTCGCCGTTTCCGAAGTACTGCCTGCCAGTTGGCTGGTGTGATGAATATTGTCCACGTTCTGTTTAACCGTTGCCGTTAACTGCTCCATGCTGGCCGCTGTTTCTTCAAGCGCAGCAGCCTGTTCCTCAGTACGTGCGGATAAATCATTATTTCCTGCCGCAATTTCTGCGGAGGCATGGCTCACCTGCGTCACGCCGGCACGAATATCACCGATGATACGGCGAAGATCGGTGTTCATCTCATCGACGGCTTGCATTAGTTCGCCCAGTTCATCACGACGCGTGGTATTGAGATGAGCTCTTAAATCACCGCGTGCTATCTGTCGCGCAACCTCAAGCGTGTCAGCCAGAGGCTTCACAATCTGGCGGGAAATGATCAGCGCAATGCCAATACTTAACAAGACGGCGGCACCCAAAAGTGAAGTCATCCATATTACTGCCTTTCTGATATCGTCATGAGCCGCGCTCAGTTCCGATTCAAAGATATTGTCACTCAGGGTCGTCAGCTTGCCGCCTGCTTTTGCAAGCAACTGAGTCGCTTCCTGCTCAGCAATATAGGAACGCAGGTAATCACTGGCACTCTCCTTTTTAGCCGAGACCGAGCGCTCAACTTCTTCAAGCGCGCTGACATCCGGCGGATTTAGCTGGGATTTGACGGCATTCATTTGCTGAATCGATTCAACCATAAAGCCTGTTAAAGCGTTAAGTGACTCATCAGTATTCTCAAACTGGAGAAGTTTCACACGCGTCGCCACACCGTCGATGTGACGGACGATATCAGCTAATGCTGTCGCAGTGACAGCGCGTGTCGGATCTTGTGCATAGGACTGCGCCAAGCTTTTGATTGTAGATTCTTCACGGGTCAGCACAAAACGACTCACAACAAGATCACGTTGCTGTGTCTCGCGGACAGTTTGAGCACGTTTATCACGATACGCCTTCATGACTTCTGACATTTCATTAAGCATCTTCAGGTGCTCTGTGTCCCATTGAAGCGATCTGAGACTTTCAATTTTCTTATCAACCTGCTGCAAGTTCATCTCATTCATCGCGATGTATTTTTCATCATGCGTTTTCACGTATTCCAGTCTTTCCGCTTTTGCCATAGCAAACTGGTCAGTTATTACTTTTAGCTGGCTTATTTTGTCTGCCCGGATGGAAATATCATTCAGATTTTTAATACCGCATAAAGTAACCGCAATACTTAGCAATAAGATAAGTCCGAAACCAAATGCTAATTTTTTCCCGACTTTTAGATTTTCAAAATATTTCATAAACATTTTTATGGCTCTCCATTATTTTTATAAAAACAGTTGTATGTGAAGCACATGGAGTATCGGCAGGCTATAAAAATTAATTAATGAAAAACTCATTTTCTTAAGTTACATAAGTCGGTAATTTAACAGCAATAAAACCTTATTCTTTGTATGAAAACTTATTTGCTTAAACCTTGCGTATTAATGGTGAAGTGATTCACTTTAAGAAAGTATTATTTTAATGTGCTGCTGTTATTAAATAATGAAGATGTGGTCTGCGCATATAGCGCGCAACATCAGGTTCAGCAGCGTGGACATAAAGAAAAACCGGGCGAAGGCCCGGTTTCTTATGTTTTGAACACCGTTCTCAAACCCAAAATCATTTGAGTCGCAGCAAGGTGCTTTGAAGGATGAGGGGGATTACAGCCCGTTTTCAGCAATATCCATGGCGAAATAGGTCAGGATAATATCTGCACCCGCACGTTTGATCGCGCCCAGGCTTTCACGCACCACGGCGCGCTCATCAATGGCACCGGCTTGTGCCGCGAACTTGATCATCGCGTATTCGCCGCTGACCTGATACGCCGCCAGTGGCAAACGGGAGGCTTCACGGATATCGCGGATCACATCCAGATACGCGCCAGCCGGTTTCACCATCAGTGCATCGGCGCCTTCGTGCTCATCCATCAGTGATTCGCGCACGGCTTCGCGGCGGTTCATCGGGTTCATCTGATATTGCTTGCGGTTGCCTTTCAGTACGCTGCCGCCCGCTTCACGGAATGGCCCGTACATTGAAGACGCAAACTTGGTGGAATACGCCATGATCGAGGTGTCGATGAAACCGGCTTCGTCCAGCGCGCTGCGAATGGCCTGTACCTGACCGTCCTGTGCAGCGGATGGCGCAATGAAATCTGCACCTGCGGCAGCGGCAACTACGGCCTGTTTGCCGAGGTTAATCAGCGTCGCGTCGTTGTCCACACCGTGGTCATGCAGCACGCCGCAATGGCCGTGCGAGGTGTATTCACAGAAACAGGTGTCGGACATGACGATCATTTCAGGCACGGTGTCTTTACAGATACGTGCCATACGCGCGACCAGACCGTTTTCGTTCCAGGTGTCGCTGCCAGTGGCATCCATATGATGCGAAATACCAAAAGTCATGACCGAGCGGATACCGGCGCGGGCATAACGTTCGATTTCAAACGCCAGGCGGGATTCGGGAATGCGCAGCACGCCGGGCATAGCTTCGATCGGTACGTATTCAGAGGTCTCTTCTTCTACGAAAATCGGCAGTACCAGATCGTTGACGCTAAATTCAGTTTCCTGAAAAAGAGTGCGCAGGGATTCGGACTGTCTCAGGCGGCGAAGGCGTGAGCTCGGGAACTGATTCGACATGAAAACTCCTAAAAATTAGTCTGTTGCACTGAAATTTTTTAAGAAACAGGAGTGCAGACAGTTCAGACGGCAGGAGGCATGGCAGCGCCGTCAGACGATGGAGGCAGCATTTTATAATAACTTTTAAACAAATGATGAACTTTCCGTGAGGAGATGTAACAGAGGCCGCATTTTTGGAAAGACGATCCCGGAACAGGGATCGCCTGAAGGAAGGATTTAACCGAGCTTGATCTCGCGATCTGCTGAGGCAATCGTAGACGGACGGTGGGCGATGAATATCCGCGTTATATCCAGTTCGCTGATCGCCTGATTGATGCGCATTTCGTTGTCCAGATCCAGATGGCTTGTGGCCTCATCGAGGAACAGAATTGCCGGACGACGGTACAGCGCACGCGCAATCAGCAACCGCTGTTTCTGCCCGCCGGACAAACTGCCGCCCAGTTCGCTGATCAGCGTTTCGTAACCCATCGGCATACGTTCGATGTCGTCGTGAATGTTACAACGGCGGGCGCAGTCGATAATCCGCGCTTCGTCTTTCTGTTCATCAAAGCTGGCGATGTTCTCGCCGATGGAACCGGCGAACAACGTATCATCCTGTAACACACAGGCGATGCAGCTGCGGTAATTGTTCAGCCCGGCGGTGGTGATGTCCATGCCGTTGATCAGAATGCGGCCTTCAGTTGGCGTCAGCAGACCGGTCATGATTTTCATCAGGGTGGTTTTGCCCTGCCCTGAAGGTCCGGTGATTGCCACACTTTCCCCTGCCGCGACCGAGAGATTCAGGCCGTTGATCAGCGGCGCGGAAAGGCTGTCGTACTGAAACACCAGATCCCGGACATCCAGCGACGCCGCTTCGCCCGCCCGCAGCAATTCACGCTCCGGCAGCGATTTTTCGGTGTCGGTCAGCGCGATATCCGCGATACGGTCGCGGTGCAGGGAAAGCATCCGCAGTTGCAACACCATATTCAGCAGATTGGCCGCACGTTCGGAAAACTGCCCGCGATAGGTATTGAACGCCACGAACATCCCGAGCGTCATATGGCCGTCGATGACCTGCGTCGCGCCGAGCCACAGCAGCGCCACCTGATCGAGTGTGGCAATCAGTGTGTTACCGCCGGTAAACATCATTTCAAACTTGGTTTTACGCACTGTCGCATTGGCGTTATCAATGTTCAGATTCAGCCAAAAATTGGCGCGTGCTTTCGATAAACCGAGTGCTTTCAGCGTGCTGATGCCGTACAGCGTTTCCATAAAGTGCGAACCGGCACGGGCACCTTTGACGATTTGTTCCTCCGAAACCTGACGATAGGCGTTGTATGTGGTCAGACGGAACACCACGTAAATCGCTGTAAAACCAAGGATGACCCAGATCAGCCAGCCGCCGTACAGCACCATCATCACGATCAATCCGACCGACATAATGCCGTCGATAATACTGTTGACGACGTTGGTGGTCAGCGTGGTACGCAGTGTATCAAGCGAGGTAAACCGCGACTGGATGTCACCGAGTTTGCGTTTCTCAAAGTAATCGAGCGGCAGTTTCATCAGATGATCAAACAGACGCGCTTTCCACTGCACGTCAATCAGCGTACTCATCACCAGCGACGTCCAGGCGCGCAGCATACTGACGCCGGTACGGAAAATAATGAAGAACAGCAAACCGAGGCAAATCAGGGTCAGTAAATCGGGGTCTTTCGCCGGGATCACGTGGTCCATCACCAGTTGCATCCCCACCGGCAGCAGCAGGTTGACCGATTCGATCATCAGCGACAGGCAGAAGATTTTGGTGAGCGCCGGGATCAGCCCGCTGACATTGCCCATCATTTTGCGCAGATTGAGCCGCACACGCGGCTTTTCAGAGGTAAAACCATTGTCCGGCCACAGCTCGAGCGCCACGCCGGTGAAATGCTCTGAGACTTCGCGCATACCCAGCGAGCGACGCCCGAAAGCCGGATCGTGAATAATCACTTTGCCCTGCTTAACGCCGACCAGTACCACGAAATGGTTGAGATCCCAGTGCAAAATGCACGGCGTTTTCAGCGCGTTCAGCTCATCAATATCCAGCTTGAGGGCGCGGGATTTCATCTCATTCGCTGCGGCGATATCCATCAGCGTGCGCAGCGTCGCACCGCGCGAGGAAATGCCGTAATGCTGGCGCAGACTCTGCAAATCGACGTGTTTACCGTGATAGCCAAAGACCATCGCCAGACTGGCCAGCCCGCATTCGGCAGCTTCGGTTTGAATAATCTGCGGCACCCGGTGGCGCCAGCTAAAGTGCAGGCGGTCAGCCAGCTCCCGTACGTTATCGAGATTCATTAATTGGCCCCACCACGCTTTTCTTCATGCTGTAATACGGAGACAACATCCACTGATACAGCGGCCTTTTCTCCAGGAATAATGTTGATTCAGCTTTCATACCGCTGGATAAATTCAGCGTCTCGCCGTGCCAGTCCATCGCTTTTTTATCCAGTGAAACAATCACTTTGTAATACGGCCCGCTGACCGTGCCGTTGGCCGTTCGCGGCGCGCTGGCGTAGGAATTCAGCTCCTGTTCAGAAACGGGTGCAGAGGAAATCGATTCCACCTTGCCGGGGAACTGGCCATATTTTTCAAACGGATAGGCTTCGTAGCGAATATTAATGTGCTCACCGGCTTTCACGTAAGGCACGCTTTCGTTAGGCAGCCAGGCGACTAGGAAGAACGGGGAATTACTGGCAGGCACCAGTTGCGCGAGGCTGTCTCCGGCGTTGACCATCTGTCCGGGCGTGACGCTCAGCGAGGAAATTTTTCCGGAGGTCGGTGCGGTGATCAGCAAGGAACCTTTGGCATCGGCCTGAGCCAGCTGACGCTCGAGGTCGTTACGCTGGTAGCCGTACTGCGAAATCTGATTATCAAACTCGGCGGCGCGGGTCACCAGTTCGCTGCGCAGATTGGTGATTTGCAGCGCTTCCTGAATCGCCTGAGTGTTCAGACTCTGAAACGACGTCTGCTGCTGATAAAACAGGTAACGCTGATTGTTCAGCTGGTCGGTATTGATGAGACCTTTCTTCTGATAAGCGCCGTAGTTCTGCATACTTTTCTTCATGGCATCCAGCCCTTCCTGAGCGGAAGCCACCATGCTTTGCGAAACCTGATGCGCTTTCTCATATTGCTCTAACTGCTGTTGCAGGTTTTGCAGCGTCTCCTGCTTATTGTGCTCAAGCTGAGCAACGATCGAATCAATTTGCTCTCGTTGTTTTTTGATGGCGGCAAGCGTGGTAGTGCTGACGTTACCCGCCTGCGTCACACGGCTGACGTCAATTTCATACAGCGGCTGGCCTTTTTTGACCGGTTTGCCGGTATCGACATACAGTTTGGTGATCACGCCCTGTTCCGGGCTGAACAAATTAATACTGTGTGGCTGGGTGATAATTTCACCGCTGACATTAATACGCCGGGTGTAATTGGTGAAGATTAGGAATATCAGTAAAGAAATAATAAAAACAGCGGTCAGTGACGTCACAATCCATATGGGCCAGCCGGCGAGTAATAACGCCTTACCCGTCCAGTGGTTTTGCTGATGTTCATTGACCTCTTTACGAAAGAGCATATTTTTTGTTCCGGAAAAACTGGCTGTAAAAACAGAATCTTTGAAAGATAGCAGCCATAAAACCTCCTGCCACCGCGATTACTCTGAAACATCGCAGGCAGGTATTTCCGCATAGCGACTGTTACTCCGTCATATTAATTTACCTTTTGACGCAGATCTGACGCATAAATAATCCCCCGCCTGAGTAAGCGATTATTTTTTATACGTGAAATTAATAGATCAGATTTTATTAACTCTTAATTTAATTTAAAAACAATGAGTTATGCATAATATTTCACATAGGAGATTATTCCTAGTCAAATTCCGCCGCCAGTGCTCTAGGCTTAATCCCTGTGAAGACATTGCGTAGAAATTATCTCCATAGCATTACTCAATGTTTTCATCGCCCCCGGTTTTTTAGGGGACTTGCTTTAACAGATTAAAAGGAAGGCCTAAGATGAAACAATTAACAGAACATGATATTGAAATGGTTAATGGTGCAGGTTGGTCGGAAGATGTGAATAAAGTTGCCGATCGCCTATCAAACTTTGGTCAGGACGCGGTAAGTGACACCAGTAATGCGGTGAACAAAGCGTATACACAAATTTCCGATGGTCTTGCTAAAGCACAGAACTATCTGACAACCTAGTTTATAAATAGCTTTCGCTTTAAAGAAAGTGGTTTTATAAGCAACTCAGTCAGAGTAATACAAGCCCCTGCTCACGCGGGGGCTTTTTTTATCATTGGAAAATATCAGTGAGAATCAAACACCCGCTTTCGTTTTATCGCTCTTCACCATGCTGTTTTTCAACTTGCCGATAAGCTCACGGCGAAAATCACCCAGTTTTGGCTTATCGCCATCCAGCCAGGGTAATGGACGGCAGAGTTCCATGGTTTTGATACCCAGACGGGCAGTCAGCAATCCGGCACCAATACCTTGTGCCGCACGGGCTGAAAGACGCGCCGCCAGATCCTGCGACATCCAGTCCATACCGACTTCACGCACCAGCTCGGACGCGCCGGCAAATGCCATATTCAGCAGCACCAGGCGGAACAAACGGATGCGGCTGTAATAACCCAGTTCAATGCCGTACAGCACGGCGATGCGGTTGACCAGACGCAGATTGCGCCAGGCGATAAAGGCCATATCCACCAGCGCCAGCGGGCTGACGGCGATCATCAGCGCCGATTCGGCTGCCGAATGGCTGATTTCACGCCGTGCCTGTGCGTCGAGCACCGGCTGAACTAATCGCGCGTAAAGCTCGACCACCTCACGGTCATTCTGCGTTTCGTGCAATGACGCCTTCCAGCGTTGTAACGCCGGATGGCTGTTATCCAGTCCGGCCTGCGCTGCCAGTTTTTCGCAAAATGCGCGCCCCTGCCCTAAACCATGACTGTGCATTAATTCACGTGCCTCATCACGCTCATCGGCGCGCTGACGCAGGCGGTACAAGCGCCGCCATTCGGTAGCCACCGAACCGACACCGGCGAGGATAATCAGCCCGACCGCCGTGCATGCGCCGAGTGCCACCCAGTCCTGCTGGATCCACGCCTCGTGAACCCATTGCACGCCCTGCGCGACCACGCTGATCCCCAGCACCGCCACGCCCAACCGCACAATTTTACCCCACAAACTGCGGCGCGGTTTCAGCGCACGGTTAAGCACCGCTTCGGCTTCGCCTTCTTCCTGCTGTTCGTCGGTTTCAGCAGTGACCGGAATAAAACGTTCTGAAATCTGTTCGTCAAACGCCAGTGCCGGTTTGATTACCGGATCGGCCGGGGCTTTTAATTCCGTTTCAAAATCGATACGCGGTCTTATTGGTTCGCTCATCGCATTTTATCTCCCAGTAAAAACTCCATCACCGCGTCCAGACGGATGTGCGACAACGGCGTATCCACGCTCATTTCACGCGGACGAAATTCGTCAAAATGGAATCCCTGTTTTTGCCAGAACGCATGTCCCGGCAGACGCGCAGGCACCTCGCCGGGGAACACCGTCAGCGGCGCGCCATCCTGCAACCGGTGGCCTTTCAGCGCGGGCAAGCTTTGCCCCTGATATTCCACCATGCCAGTTTCCGTCGCCTGAACCGACGCCAGACCGGCGCAGTCCATGCTGATGCCTTCGAAAGCGGCGTTCTGCCAGGCTTCCTGCACCAGTTGCTGCAACAGAGACACCAGACTGGCGTGCTGATCGCCGGTGATGTGGTCGGCTTTAGTGGCGGCAAACATCAGTTTGTCGATGCACGGATTAAACAAACGGCGGAACAACGTGCGTTTGCCGTAATGGAAACTTTGCATCAGTTGCGTCAGCGCGAGGCGCATATCGTTGAAAGCCTGCGGACCGCTGTTGAGCGGTTGCAGACAATCCACCAGCACAATCTGGCGGTCAAATTTCACAAAGTGATCTTTGTAAAAACCCTTCACGATGTGCTGGCAGTAATAGTCGAAACGCGCACGCAGCATACCGAGATTGCTGGTTTTATCCGCCTGCGCCAGTTGCGCATCGGAATAGCGGTTTAGCTCCGGCCACGGGAAGAATTGCAGCGCGGGCGCACCGGCCATATCTCCCGGCAGAACAAAACGTCCCGGCTGGATAAAGTGCAAACCTTCGGTTTTGCAGCGCACCAGATAATCGGTGTAGGCCTGTGAAATCATGCCCAGCAGATTTTCATCCGCCGGTGCCAGCGGATCGCATTGTTCGCACAGCGTCAGCCACGGCTTCGCCCATTCTGCACGATCACCCTGCAAAAGCCCCGCCATCTGGCGTGACCAGTCGAGATAGTTTTGTTCCAGCATCGGCAAATCCAGCAGCCATTCACCGGGATAATCCACAATCTCCAGATACAACGTGGAGGTATCTTTGAAGTGACGCAGCAGGGAATCGTTGGAACGGTAACGCAATGCCAGGCGAATTTCGCTGACACCACGGGTTGGCGTTGGCCACGCGGGTGGCGTGCCATAAAGCGACGCAAGCCCTTCATCATAGGCAAAGCGCGACACGCCCAGATCACGCTGGGGAACGCGCTTCACGCCGAGCAGACGTTCCTCACGGGCAGCCGAAAACAGCGGTAAACGTGCGCCGCTGTGCATATGTAAAAGCTGGTTAACGAAGGCGGTGATGAAAGCGGTTTTTCCGCTGCGGCTTAAACCGGTGACGGCCAGCCGCAGATGCCTGTCCATGCCGCGATTGATCAGTGAATTAAACTCATCTTGTAGTCTTTTCATTGCTCTCCCTGGCGTAGCGCCCAAACAGCGCGGTAAGAATACGTTTGAATAACGGTTCTAATAATAGTGCTAAAACATACCGAAGTGGCCCTTTTCCCACCACGCCCAGCACGCGTGCTGCCAGTCCGGCAGGACCGAAAGTGAGCGCCAGCGTCAACGCGATGTTCAGTATTTTCGAAAACAGGCTGCGCTTACCCGGCAGCGAGGAATTCAGGTAACGGGTCATAAAGATTCCTTAAGCGGGAGGTGAGAAAGAAAATAGCAGCCGGAGCAACGTCCGGCAGCCAGAGGCAAAGTGGTTGATAAGAATTGCAGGTAAAGAATTAAAGCTGACGGAACCGGCTGCGTACGCCAAAAGTTTCCGAGGTGACGTAGCGCTCTACCTGACGTAAACGCTGTTCGCTGGCCTTCAGTTCGCGGTCAGCTTCTTCCAGCAAGTTACGCGGCGAGGGTGCATTTTCATCTTCATATTCGCTGGCCGGTACCGGATCCAGCACGTAGCTGAGAATAATGTACGCCACGACGGTGAACATGAATAAACCGAAGAAAATCGACAGCACGGCCATGATTCGCAGCAGTTTTACCGGCACGCCCAGATAGTGCGCCAGCCCGGCCAGTACGCCTTTAATCACGCCCTCTTCCGGCACGCGATAGAGTTTTTTCTCAGACAGACGGGTCGCCATTATGATTGCCTCCAGCCCGGATGTTCGGCGTCGAGAATTTCTTCCAGCGCCTGAATACGTTCGCGCATACGTTGCGCTTCATGGGTCAGACTGGTGAGATTTTGCATCTCATGCTGACTAAGCTGACTGCCATTTTGCTGGCGATTGCTGTAGTGAAGCCACAACCAGACGGGCGCCACGAATAAAACAAAA
The DNA here is from genome assembly GCF_003610915.1 of Rahnella variigena. Taxonomy (NCBI): domain Bacteria; kingdom Pseudomonadati; phylum Pseudomonadota; class Gammaproteobacteria; order Enterobacterales; family Yersiniaceae; genus Rahnella; species Rahnella variigena. Next base: position 2,584,072 of record NZ_NSDJ01000001.1, on the reverse strand, counting down.
ATGGTCAGCGGAATAGCTAAAAACAGGAAGCTCATTGTCTCTCCTTATGAGTCTTTTTTATTACCGGTTACGGCGTTTATCCTGCAACAACCTGCCTGCGAACAGGCAGGTTTAATGGCAAACATTATGCGTCCTGGTTGCCGTTCATTTTAGCTTTCAGGGCAGCAATCTGTGCGCTAATTTCATCGTCAGCTTTCAGTTCAGCAAATTGCTGATCCAGCGATTTCTTTTTGCCAATGCTGACGCTTTCAGCTTCCGCTTCCATATGGTCGATGCGGCGTTCGAACTGCTCAAAACGCGCCATCGCTTCATCAATTTTACCGCTGTCGAGCTGACGACGAACGTCACGTGAAGAGGCCGCAGCCTGATGACGTAAGGTCAGCGCCTGCTGACGCGCACGGGTTTCGGTCAGTTTGCTTTCCAGCTCGCCAATTTCTGACTTCATACGATCCAGCGTTTCTTCTACGACAGTCACTTCGTTTTTCAGCGTAGTCACCAGCTCGGACAGTTTTTGCTTTTCAATCAGCGCCGCACGGGCAAGATCGTCTTTATCTTTGCGCAGCGCCAGTTCGGCTTTGTCCTGCCATTCATTTTGCTGGGCTTCACCCTGATCGATACGACGGATCAGCTGTTTCTTTTCTGCCAGCGCACGGGCGGAGGTCGAACGCAGTTCCACCAGCGTGTCTTCCATTTCCTGAATCATCAGACGAACCAGTTTTTGCGGATCTTCAGCTTTATCCAGCAAAGTGTTGATGTTGGCGTTAATGATGTCAGCGAAGCGAGAAAAAATACCCATAATCGAAATTCCTCTTTGTTTCTGTTTGGTTTCCGGCCAAATGATTACCGGTCAAATCCGCAGAAAACTTTTCAACTGCGGCGATAAACCTATATCAGGATCCGTGCCAACTTTTTAAAAACATTATCTCTCTGAATAAATTGAATTTTTTAATTGCGTCTCTGCTATGCTTGTTTTTAGAGATGATTATTTTCACTAAGAGTTAGTGTGTTTCACCACACAAGGAATGCCAAATGACGGATAACACAGACAATTTGCTCGGCGAAGCCAACGCCTTTATTGAAGTGCTGGAACAGGTCTCACAACTGGCGAAGCTGAACAAGCCGGTGCTGGTCACCGGCGAACGCGGCAGTGGTAAAGAACTGATCGCGCACCGTCTGCATTATCTGTCGCCCCGCTGGCAGGGGCCGTTTATTTCGCTCAACTGTGCGGCGCTCAATGAAAACCTGCTCGATTCCGAGCTGTTCGGCCACGAAGCGGGCGCATTTACCGGCGCGCAGAAACGCCACCTCGGGCGGTTTGAACGTGCGGACGGCGGCACGTTATTTCTCGATGAACTGGCGACCGCGCCAATGCTGGTGCAGGAAAAACTGCTGCGCGTGATTGAATACGGCCATCTGGAGCGCGTCGGCGGCAGCCAGCCGTTGCAGGTGGATGTGCGTCTGGTGTGCGCAACTAACGATGATTTACCGCAACTGGCGGCAGAAGGTAAGTTCCGCGCCGACCTGCTCGACCGGCTGGCATTTGATGTGGTGCAGTTGCCGCCGCTGCGCGAACGTCAGCAGGACATCATGTTGCTGGCGGAACATTTCGCCATTCAAATGTGCCGGGAACTTTCGCTGCCTTTATTCCCCGGGTTTACGGAATATGCGCGTGAGACGCTGATGGCCTACCGCTGGCCGGGCAATATCCGCGAGCTGAAAAACGTCGTCGAACGCTCGATGTACCGCCATGGCACCAGCGATTTTCCGCTCGATAACATTATCCTGAATCCGTTTGCACAGCGCACTTCTGCTACGGAGCCCGCAGATACCCGTCAGCACGACAATCTGCCGGCGTTACCGTTAGATCTCAAACAGTGGGTGACGGAGCAGGAAAAAAATCTGATTGAACAGGCTTTACGGCAGGCGCGGTTTAATCAGCGCAAGGCAGCCGAGCTGCTGAACGTGACGTATCATCAGTTGCGCGGGATGTTAAAGAAGCATGGGATACAGGTGAACGCGCAGGAAGTCCCTGAATGACAGGCAAAAAAAAAGCCAGCACCCGAGCTGGCTAAGTAATACTGGAAGCAATGTGAGCAATGTCGTACCTCGCGATTAGCGCCCTAACGGGTCGCCTCTCGTCCGGTGAAAAGAATGATAATGGTTCTCAGTATCGTCTGTAAAGCACTTTGTTGAGAATATTTCTCATTACCACAATGACGTTATGGCTACTTATTGAACACCCTTAACGTCATTAAGGACTACCATTCTGGGAATGGATCGGCCATCGCCACCCAGCTTTCGATGCCTTCCGCCATCTGTTCTTCGCTTAACAGGCACGCATCCAGGCGCCGTATAATCTCTTCTTTATTCAGATGCTGACCGATAAATACCAGCTCCTGACGCATATCGCCGAACGGCTCCACCCATTTTTCCATAATATGTTCGCGGGTCTCCTCGTCCTGAGGCCAGTCACTTTCCGGCAGCGCCCGCCAGAAAATCCCCGCCATACCATAACGCGCAATTCCGCCCGCCTGACTCCATTGCCCGGCAAAACGCGGACGCGTCGCCAGCCAGAAGAAACCTTTCGACCGCAGTAAAGTGCCGCCGCCCCAGTCGCCATGCACCACGCGGTAAAACTTATCCGGATCAAACGGCCTGCGCGCGGTGTAGACAAAGCTGCTGATGCCGTACTCTTCGGTTTCCGGTATGTGCTCGCCACGCAGCTCTTTCAGCCATCCCGGCGCAAGTTGCGCCTTAGCAAAATCAAAACGGTGCGTATTCAGCACGGCATCAACCGGCAGGCTGCCGGGACAAATCGGGATGATATGCGCATCGGGGTTCAGACTCCGCAGCAGCGCAATCACTTCGCGCTGCTGCTGGCTGTCGAGCAGATCGGTTTTGCTGACCAGCAGTACATTACAGAATTCAATCTGGTCGATGAGTAAATCCGTCACGCTGCGCGTATCGTCATCACCCAGACTTTCACCGGCTTCCTGCACGCTGCGCGCTTCCTGATATTGCTGCATAAAGTTGACGCCATCCACTACGGTCACCAGCGTATCGAGGCGCGCAAACTGCGACAGGCTTTCGCCATTTTCATCCTCAAAGGTGAAGGTTTCTGCCACCGGCAGCGGTTCCGAAATCCCGCTTGATTCAATCAGCAGATAATCAAAACGTCCGGCCTGCGCCAGCTCACGCACGGAAATCAGCAAATCTTCCCGCAGAGTGCAGCAGATGCAACCGTTGCTCATTTCCACCAGTTTTTCCTGCTGGCGGTCGAGGGTAATTTCACTGGCCACCAGCGCGGCGTCAATGTTCACCTCGCTCATGTCATTGACGATCACCGCCACGCGTAATCCCTGGCGGTTATTCAGAATATGGTTGAGAACGGTCGTTTTACCGGCGCCGAGAAAGCCGGACAACACGGTAACGGGGAGTAAGGACATCGTTAACCTCTTTTCGAAGGACAGTGCAGGAATACTTCGCCTGCGATTATTGTTATAATATAACATAACAATGGCAATCCAAATTCAAGGGTTTTATTTTCAACGCCACTTTTTTGTCGAAAACGAACGGTTTTTGCGCGAAGTGCCGCAGGACTACACGCTGATTTGCTCAATGGATTGGGGTACCTCGCAGAGTACGGTACACTTAGGCTATTGCACCTTAACTTTGAAGCCTTTATGCGTCGTCTAACTTTGTGGATGCTTTTACTGAGCGGCTTGTCCACAGCAGTTTTTGCTGAGACTGCCCCAACACACGCCAGCCCGACGGCAGTCACTGCGCCGGTGAAAGATATTCGCCAGAGCGGCTTTGTCTATTGCGTGAATGGCATGGTCAATACCTTTAACCCGCAAAAAGCCAGCAGCGGGCTGATTATCGACACACTTGCCGCGCAGTTATATGACCGTCTGCTGGACGTTGACCCGTATACCTATCGCCTGATCCCCGAACTGGCGCAAAGCTGGGAAGTGCTGGATGACGGTGCGACCTACCGTTTCCATTTGCGCAAAGACGTGCCTTTCCAGAAAACCGGCTGGTTTACGCCGTCGCGCAAAATGAACGCTGACGACGTGTTATTCAGCTTCCAGCGCATCGTGGATCCGAAAAATCACTATCACGCGGTGAACGGCGAGGAATATCCGTATTTCGACAGCCTGCAATTTGCCCGCGCAGTGAAAAGCATCAAAAAACTCGACGACTACACGGTCGAGTTTCGTCTCAATAATCCTGACGCTTCTTTCCTCTGGCATCTTGCAACGCACTACGCGCCGGTGCTTTCGGCGGAATATGCGGCGAATCTCACCAAATCCGGTAATGAAGAAGAAATTGATCGCCAGCCGGTAGGCACAGGCCCGTTCCAGCTGGGGGAATACCGCACGGGTCAGTACGTGCGTCTGGCACGTAACGGGCAATACTGGAAAGGCACGCCGCGTATGTCGCAGGTGGTGATTGATATGGGCGTCGGCGGCACCGGACGTTTGTCAAAATTACTGACCGGCGAATGTGATGTGCTGGCGTATCCTGCGGCCAGCCAGCTGTCGATTTTGCGTGAAGATCCGCGTTTGCGTCTTTCCCTGCGTCCGGGTATGAACGTCGCGTATCTGGCCTTCAATACCAATAAAGCGCCGCTTAACGATCCGCGTATCCGCCAGGCGGTTGCGCTGTCTATCAATAATCAGCGTCTGATGCAGTCGATTTATTACGGCACGGCAGAAACCGCCGCATCGATTTTGCCGCGTGCGTCGTGGGCTTATGACAGCAATGCTCAGGTCACGGAATACAATCCTGAAAAAGCGAAGCAAATACTGAAAGATCTCGGTCAGGAGAAACTCAATCTGCATTTGTGGGTACCGACTGCGTCCCAGTCATTTAACCCAAGTCCGCTAAAAACTGCCGAACTGATCCAGGCCGATTTAGCGCAGGTCGGGATTAAAGTGACCATTGTGCCGGTCGAAGGGCGTTTCCAGGAAGCGAAGCTGATGGAAATGAACCACGATTTGACGCTCACAGGCTGGTCAACAGACAGTAACGATCCCGACAGTTTCTTCCGCCCGATGCTCAGTTGTGCGGCGATCCACTCGCAGACAAACTATGCTCACTGGTGTAACCCTGAATTTGATGAATTGCTGCGTCAGGGGCTTTTGTCACAGCAACTTTCACAGCGCATTGAGTTTTATCAGCAGGCGCAAAAAATCCTTGAGCAGCAACTGCCGGTGTTGCCGCTGGCCTCTTCCCTGCGGCTTCAGGCTTACCGTTACGACATCAAAGGACTGGTACTGAGCCCGTTTGGCAACTCCTCGTTTGCTGGCGTATTCCGTGAAGATGAGAAAAGCCGCGAGGATGAAAAAAGTCGTGATGAAGGAAGGAAAGCCCCATGATTATCTTCACGTTACGTCGCATATTGCTGCTGATCGCCACGCTGTTCTTACTCAGCCTGGTGGCGTTCAGCCTGAGCTATTTTACGCCCAACGCGCCGTTGCGCGGTGCGTCATTATGGGATGCTTACCGTTTCTATTTTATGGGCATCTGCCAGTTTGATTTTGGCGTGTCGAGTATTAACGGCGAAAGTATTACCTATCAGCTCAAAGCCGTATTCCCGGCGACCATGGAACTGTGCGTGCTGGCTTTTGCGCTGGCGTTAATAGTGGGAATTCCGCTGGGTATTCTGGCGGGTGTCATGCGCGGGAAATGGCCGGATGTGGCGATCAGCAGCCTTGCCCTGCTCGGCTTTTCCATTCCGGTATTCTGGCTGGCCGTATTGCTGATGCTGTTCTTCTCGATGCAACTCGGCTGGTTGCCGGTATCCGGTCGCCTTGATTTACTCTATCAGCTGAAAACCGTTACCGGCCTGACGCTGGTGGATGCGTGGCTGTCAGATTCACCTTATCGCCATGAGATGATCATGAGTGCCATCCGCCATATGATTTTGCCGATTGCTGCGCTGGCCGTTGCGCCGACGACGGAAGTTATCCGTCTGATGCGAATTTCCACCGACGATGTGCTGGCGAAAAACTACGTGAAAGCCGCCGCCACGCGCGGTTTGTCACGGTTTACGATTATCCGCCGTCATGTACTGCACAACGCGCTGCCGCCAATCATTCCTAAGCTCGGTCTGCAATTTTCAACCATGCTGACGCTGGCGATGATCACTGAAGTGGTCTTTAACTGGCCGGGGATTGGCCGCTGGCTGATTAATGCTATCCGCCAGCAGGACTACGCCGCGATTTCCGCAGGCGTGATGGTGGTCGGATCGCTGGTGATTGTGGTTAACGTGCTTTCTGACATTCTCGGTGCATTGATGAATCCATTGAAACATAAGGAATGGTATGCCCTTCGATAATGTATACCGCGAAAAACAAGTACCCAGTCCGCTGCGCCACACGTGGGGGATTTTCTATCGCGACACGCTGTCAATGATCGGCTTTTATGGCGTGCTCGGATTGTTGTTTTTGTGTATTTTCGGCCATCTGCTGGCGCCTTACGCGCTCGACCAGCAATTTCTCGGCTACCAGTTGCTGCCGCCTTCATGGTCGCGCTACGGCAACGTGTCATTCTTCCTCGGCACGGACGATCTGGGGCGAGATTTACTCAGCCGGATGTTAACAGGTGCGGCACCGACTATCGGTGGTGCGCTGGTGATTACCCTCGCGGCCTCGCTGTGTGGCGTTATTATTGGCGTGCTGGCGGGGATCACCCGCGGGCTGAAATCAGCCATTCTTAACCATATTCTGGATACGCTGCTTTCGATCCCTTCCCTGCTGCTGGCGATTGTAGTGGTGGCCTTTATCGGCCCGAAACTCGAGCACGCGATGCTGGCCGTCTGGCTGGCGCTGTTGCCACGCATTTCACGCACCATTTACAGCGCGGTACATGACGAGCTGGAAAAAGAATATGTGGTTGCGGTACGTCTTGACGGCGCATCGACGTGGCAGATTCTGCGTTATGCCGTATTGCCCAATATTGTGGCGGTGCTGGCAACGGAATTTACCCGCGCCTTGTCGATGGCGATTCTGGATATCGCCGCGTTAGGCTTTCTGGATTTGGGCGCACAATTACCTTCTCCGGAATGGGGAGCGATGCTCGGCGATTCACTTGAACTGGTGTATGTCGCGCCGTGGACCGTCATGCTGCCGGGTGCCGCCATTCTCATCAGCGTGTTGCTGATCAACCTGCTGGGTGACGGTGTGCGTCGGGCGATTAATGCGGGAGTGGAATAATGCCTTTACTCGATATCCGCAATCTGACCATTGAATTTATGACTGCCGACGGGCCGGTCAAAGCGGTTGACCGCGTCAGCATGACGCTGAATGCCGGTGAAATCCGCGGGCTGGTGGGTGAATCTGGTTCAGGCAAAAGCCTGATTGCCAAAGCTATCTGCGGCGTAACCAAAGATAACTGGCGCGTGACGGCAGACCGTATGCGCTTTGATAACATCGACCTGTTGCAGCTGTCGCCACGCGAGCGCCGCAAACTGGTCGGGCAAAACGTGTCGATGATTTTTCAGGAGCCACAATCCTGTCTCGATCCTTCAGAGAGTATTGGCCGTCAGTTAATTCAGGCGATCCCCGGCTGGACCTATAAAGGCCGCTGGTATCAGCGCTGGAAGTGGCGTAAAAAACGCGCCATTGAGCTGCTGCACCGCGTGGGGATTAAAGATCACAAAGACATTATGGCCAGTTATCCGTACGAACTGACTGAAGGTGAATGCCAGAAAGTGATGATCGCCATCGCCCTGGCGAATCAGCCGCGTTTACTGATTGCCGATGAGCCCACAAATGCCATGGAGCCGACCACACAGGCGCAGATTTTCCGCCTGCTGTCCCGGCTGAATCAGAACAATAACACCACGATTTTGCTGATCAGCCACGACCTGCAAATGATGAGTAAATGGGCGAACCGCATAAACGTGTTGTATTGCGGTCAGACCGTTGAGAGCGCGGTGTGTGAAGAACTGCTGTCTGCACCGCATCATCCTTACACGCAGGCACTGATCCGCGCGATGCCTGATTTTGGCCGTTCCCTGCCACATAAAAGCCGGCTGAATACGCTGCCGGGGGCGATTCCTTCTCTGGAACATCTGCCGATCGGCTGTCGTCTGGGGCCACGCTGCCCTTACGCGCAGAAAAAATGCATCGAAACGCCGCGTCTGCGTCTGGCAAAAACACATGCTTACGCCTGCCACTTCCCGCTGAACATGGAGGAGCAATAATGGGCGAAACCCTGCTCGAAGTCCGTAATCTGAGCAAAACGTTCCGTTATCGCACCGGTTTGTTCCGCAGGATGAATCTGGATGCGGTGAAACCGGTCAGCTTTACCCTGCGTGAAAAACAAACGCTGGCGATCATCGGTGAAAACGGCTCAGGGAAATCGACACTGGCGAAAATGCTCTCCGGCATGGTTGAACCAAGCGGCGGCGAAATTCTGATTGATGATCATCCCCTGGCGTTTCGCGATTACCGTTTCCGCAGCCAGCAAATCCGTATGATTTTTCAGGATCCCAGCACATCGCTCAATCCACGTCAGCGAATTGGTCAGTTGCTCGAAGCGCCATTACGCCTCAACAGTGAAATGGACGCGCAGCAGCGTGAACAACGCATCAACCAGACCCTGCGGCTGGTCGGTATGCTGCCGGACCACGCGAATTATTATCCGCACATGCTGGCGTCCGGTCAGAAGCAGAGCGTTGCCCTGGCGCGCGCACTGATCCTGCAACCCAAAGTGATTGTTGCCGATGAAGCGCTGGCGTCTCTGGATATGTCCATGCGTTCGCAAATCATCAACATGATGCTTGAGCTGCAGGAAAAACAAGGCATCTCATACATCTATGTCACCCAGCACCTTGGCATGATGAAACACATCAGTGATCAGGTTTTGGTGATGCATGAAGGTGAAGTGGTCGAGCGCGGCAATACTGCCGAAGTGCTGGCCGCACCGCTGCATGACCTGACAAAAAGGCTGATCGCCAGTCACTTTGGTGAAGCACTCACGGCAGATGCCTGGCGGCGCGATGGAAATTAGTGCGTAGCAGAAGCAGCGATTAACAGACTGAATACCCAACGGTGCCTTAAACGGGCGCCGTTTTTTATCTTTGCAATCGGGTAAATTGCCGATGAAATTCGCGACCAAACCCGTTCCTCTGGCATATTTGCCGTTTTCTATTCCTTTTAGATATGATTTATCGCTTAACATTATTTTATATCGACAACAGTATCGGCAAGGATAGGGTCTGATAATTTGCCTGGATGCCAGGCTTGAAGCAAAGGACCCGTTCATGGAACAACAACGCAAGGCCGCGCACAGCGGCTGGTATCATGAAACACAATCCAGCCAGTATGGTCACCTGCCGCTTGATCCCCATGCTGCGTTAGTTCAGGATCGCTTTCTGCTCGGGCTGGATAATCAGCTTGATCCGACACTTCGCCAGCTGCTCAACGAACGCCAGAAACTTCTGCGTGCTTCCCGCGCCTGCTACGAGTTGCTTTTCCCGGATAATCTCAGCGTATCGCGTACAGAAACGCTTTCTTTATATGACCGTCTGAGCAGTGCGCTGACCGTTGCGCAGGTGACCGGCGTACAATCACTTTGTAGCCACTACGCCGCCCGCCTCGCCCCGCTCTCCAGCCCTGATGCCTCCCGTGAAAGTAATATCCGCCAGACTCATATCACTCAGTTCGCCCGGTTACTCGCCACTCAGCCTACGCTTATCACGCCGTCCATGCTGGATCAGCTCAGCCACGTCGGATTCAGTACGCGGGATATTGTGACATTTACGCAGCTGATCGGTTTTGTCAGTTATCAGGCGCGAGTGCTGGCCGTTGTGAATGGTCTGCGCGGGCGTGCCGCCGCCGTGCTCCCCGGCTTCCCTGCGCCTGAAGGCTGCGAGCAGAAAGGATTTTCTCTGGCCATGCTGCAATGGAAATCAAGGCTGCCGGAAGTGGCACCAGAAACTGCCAGCAAGCATCAGCAGGATGTTCTGGATTTGATCGCGCCCGATGCGCGGTCTTCATCTTTTTATACGCTGCTGGTGCATGACGCCGACGCGCTGAGTGAATTCTCAGCCGTCTTTAATCACGTGATGCAGGCCGGTGAGCGCCCGAAAGCGGCCTGGCGTGAACTGTCTGCTGTGGCGACCTCGCAGTTAAATGGCTGCCTGTATTGCGCAGGGATCCACGGTCGTCTGTATCTGGAAGCTAACGGCAACAAAGCCATTATCGGTTCCCTGTTCGAAGAAAATCATCGCGACGATGCAGTTGATGCATTGTCGAAAACGCTGTCCGACAGAAAAGAAGCCGCACTGCTGGATGCCGTTATTACGCTGACCCGCACACCGGAACGTTTTGATGCACGCCAGTTGCACGGATTATCAGATGCCGGTTATTCGGCAACACAATCTCTGGATATCCTGCTGACTGCCGCGCTGTTCAGCTGGTCAAACCGTCTGATCCAGACGCTGGGAGATACCCTGAACCGGTAAGCCCAGTCCGCGATTCCCTTCATGCTGTTCCGTTTCAGTCCGGCAGGATTTTCCCCTGCCGGACAAGCCAAATGTAAATACCCCCGCCCCCTAACCGCCACAAGTCGTACTAATCTTATTTTCAATCGGAAATTTAGTGTTAAAACGGGATGCAGATCACACTAGACTATGCATCGTTCTGAATACCTGCGCAGCGTTGTTTTTCCGTTTCATAAAACCCCGTAAATGGCGTCACAATCCAGACGTATTCACTGTTTATTCACCGCTGAATGGGTGAATAATCCAGTTAAGACTTTTTCAGAAAAACAATAACAATTTTAGAATGTGGAATATTATTTATACAACATATTCACATCGTCTATTTAGAAAACATAAACGTTAATTCTGCATAACATTTCGAACACAGTTTAATCAGGCCGGATAAGTTAAATGTAACGGCATATGTCAAACTCCTTGCCTCATTTACGAAGATAGTGAACATTACCAGCCGTCATCCCATCTTATAACAATGCAAAGGGTGCTTATTTCGCGCCACTTATGCGTTTCTGCTCTATCACAGGCAGAAGGAATAAACAGAGGTACGAGTGTCAACTGCAAACAAAACACCCAATAATGAAAGCGTGAGTCTGAACGCCTTCAAACAGCCAAAAGCGTTTTATCTGATCTTCTCCATCGAATTGTGGGAACGTTTCGGTTATTACGGCCTGCAAGGGATCATGGCGGTTTACCTGGTCAAAATGCTTGGCCTGAGTGAAGCTGACTCCATCACCCTGTTCTCCTCTTTCAGTGCGCTGGTTTACGGCTTCGTGGCCATCGGCGGCTGGTTAGGGGATAAAGTTCTGGGCTCAAAACGCGTGATCGTGCTCGGCGCGATAGTTCTGGCGTTAGGTTATTCCTTCGTTGCCTATTCCGGCCACGAAGTGTTCTGGGTTTATCTGGGTATGGCGACTATCGCCGTCGGTAGTGGCTTGTTTAAAGCAAATCCATCCTCATTGCTTTCTACCTGCTACGAAAAAGATGACCCGCGTCTTGATGGCGCTTTTACCATGTATTACATGTCGGTCAATATCGGCTCATTCTTCTCCATGCTGGCAACGCCATGGCTTGCCGCGCAGTATGGCTGGAGCGTCGCGTTCTCTCTGAGCGTAGTCGGTATGCTGATCACCATCGTGAACTTCATGTTCTGCCGCAAATGGGTAAAACGTCAGGGTTCTAAACCAGACTTTGCCCCGCTGCAGTTCAAAAAGCTGCTGATGGTTCTGGTCGGTGTGGTTGCACTGGTCTTCCTGTCCAGCTGGTTGCTGCATAACCAAACTATCGCACGTATGGTTCTGGGCGTGGTTTCTGTGGGTATCATTATTGTCTTTGCGAAAGAAACCTTCTCTATGAAGGGTATTGCCCGTCGTAAGATGATTGTGGCGTTCCTGCTGATGATGGAAGCCGTCGTGTTCTTCGTGCTGTACAGCCAGATGCCGACGTCCCTGAACTTCTTTGCTATTCACAACGTCGGCCATGACCTGCTGGGTATCAGCTTCCAGCCTGAGCAGTTCCAGGCTCTGAACCCGTTCTGGATCATGGTTGCCAGCCCGATTCTGGCCGCTGTTTACACCAAAGTAGGCGACCGTATGCCTATGCCGCACAAGTTTGCCATTGGTATGGTGTTGTGTTCAGGCGCGTTCCTGGTTCTGCCATGGGGTGCAAGTCTGGCTAATGAACAGGGTATCGTTTCTGTTAACTGGCTGGTGCTGAGCTATGCACTGCAAAGTATCGGTGAGCTGATGATTTCCGGTCTGGGTCTGGCGATGGTTGCACAGCTGGTACCGCAGCGTCTGATGGGCTTCATCATGGGCGCATGGTTCCTGACTACCGCAGCAGCGGCGATTATCGCGGGCTATGTGGCGAACCTGACGGCAGTGCCTTCAGACATTGAAGACGCGCACGCCTCTCTGGCAATTTACAGCCACGTGTTCCTGCAGATTGGTATTGCGACCGCTGTGATTGCTGTGCTGATGCTGGTCACTGCATCTAAGCTGCACCGCATGACGCTGGATCGCGACACTGACGAAAAGCAACCTGAACTGGCTTCTGCTGCTCAGTAAACGCAGAACGTCTTTTCGATGGTTGACGAACGCCTCCTCCGGGAGGCGTTTTTTTTGGCCATGTTTTTATGACCGCGCTTTTATGGACAAAAGTTATTCCAGGATTCACCTCAAGATTCACCCGAGCCTCAAGATTCACCCGAGATAGTAACGCCCTTTCCCGCTCTGTTTTGCACGGTACATGGCGGCATCAGCGCGCGCCATCAGCGTATCAGGTAACAACGGCTGACGCGCACGCCCCACCGCCACGCCAATACTGGCTGACAGCGAAACCGGTACCCCGGACACGTGTTCTACACTACGGAAAGCGTTCATCAGACTGATACAAATCCGGCTGACGTCGCTTTCCGTATTCACTAAATGGCCCAGCAGGACGGTAAACTCATCCCCCGCCAGCCGTGCAACCACGTCCTGTGAACGCAGATTATCGCGCAAGGTATGTCCGAAAAACTTCAGGATCAGATCGCCAAATTCGTGCCCGTAGGTGTCGTTGTAAGCTTTAAAGTTATCAATGTCTAAAAAAAGTAAGGCTATGTCTTTGTCTGCTTTTTCTTGTTGTCTGGCCGCATAAATCAGGGATTGCTGGAATGCCCGCCGGTTAGGAAGTCCGGTCAGCGAATCATGATTGGCCTCGAATTCCAGCTGTGCCTGCAGTTCTTTAATCTCGCTGATGTCTGTCGAAAGGCCATAGTAGCCATGACCGCTGTCATCACAGGGGATAAGCGTGGTGTGCAAAACGCCCCCTTTTCCGTTACGGGAATAACCCGGTAACTCAATGTCATAACTGACGGCGACGCCTTGCAACACCTGGCGAATATAGGGCTCGATTTGCTGGTACGTCTCATGCCCCACCAAATCCTTCACCTGCCGCCCACGCACTTTATCTTCGGCCACGCCGTACCAGCTGGCATGAAAGTGGTTCACAAAAATGTATTCTTCATTCGCATCAACATGGCAAATCAGTGCCGGAATGTTGTCGGTAATCGCCCGCAGCCGGTTCTTACTTTCCGTCAGTTCCCGCTCGCGGTTCAGCCGTTGTGCAATTTCCTGATGCAACTGATCCATCGCAACCTGCAGTTCATTGGTGCGGGCAGCCACCCGACGTTCCAGATCGCCCTGCAACGAATACAACGTTTGTTCTATGTTTTTACGCTCAGTGATGTCGCTGATCACCACAATATAGTGGTGCGCCTCGCCGGTTGCGTTACGCACCAGAGAAGCGGTTAGCGTCACCCACAGCGTGCTGCCATTGGATCGCTGAAGCAGTTTCTCTACGCTAAAACTGTTGATTTCACCCGAGAGCAAACGCGGGATCAAAATATTTTCTGCATAGAGATCTTCAGGATGGGTTACGTCATGAAGCAGGCAACTGCGGAGCTGGTATTCGCCATAGCCCAGCATGTTACATACCTGAGGATTAATACGCAGCCAGCGCCAGTCAAGCCCGACCAGAGAAAAACCGACGGCGGCATGAGCAAATGTCTGCTCAAATAAGGCTTCGCTTTTCGCCAGATTATCCTCTACGCGCGCCGTGTACTGCCGGTTTTCCAGATGAAAAATGTAGCTTTGCACCAGCGCGGTCATGTCCAGCAGCGTTTGCCCGTCTTCCTCGCTCCACTCTCTCGTCCGGTCATCAATCAGGCACAGCGCGCCCAGTGCAACGCCCTGCTGGGAATGCAGGGCACAACCGGCATAAAACACGATATGCGGCGCGCCGGTAACCAGGGGATTATCGTGAAACCGCAAATCCAGCCGGGCATCTCTGACAACCAGAGGGCCGGATTCAAGAATGGTATGACCGCAGAATGAGGTATCGCGCGGGGACTGATTAATATCAATGCCGGTATGGGACAAAAACCACTGCCGCTCGGCGTCAATCAGTGAAACAACGACGGCTTTGGCCTGAAACTGGCGCGCAGCCATGCGGGTGATACGGTCGATCTCCTCAATTCTGGGGGAATCTAAGATGCCCAGAGAAGCCAGTATCGCAAGCCGAGCCTGTTCATCAACTGCCTGTTGAGGGACTAACATAATGTACTCTCAGTGATGACGGGTGAATATGTCATCAAGTCTACTGCGTTTAAAAGGAAAACCGGTTCTCATTCCGCCTTTGCCGGGCAAAAATCAGAATAGTGACAGATCACAAAAAACGTATTCAATTAACAGGATTTGCACAAATAGCAGCAAATCAACGGTTAAAGCGAACTTACCCAATTCACGTGCGTGGCATCGACCTGATCAGATTGTTCTGCGTCACGACGGTATTTCTGCCGCATTTCTGACGGCGTGGCGCCATAGAACTCAAGGAAGTAACGGCGGAGCGCACCCGGTTCAAGCCCGCACTGACGGGCGATGACGGCCAGGCTCTGATCAGACATTGATGATGTACGCAGCAAACGTTTTGCGAGTAACAGACGGCGGCTGCGGATGAACTGAGCAATGCCACCCAGTGGCTCAAATAGCCGGTACAAACCCGAGCGCGAGATGGCAAAGTTTTTACACAGCACATCGACACTCACCGGCTGACTGAGGTGTTTTTCGATGTACAGACAAATGCGCTCCAGACGAGCACTTTGCTCAAACGGATGCTCAACTTTCTTGCCCGCAACCAGATGCAGAGTTTGCAGGAAAACAGACGCCGCACCCTCGCCGGTGCTCAGAACCTCCTGATCGGTCATCTGATCAAACACCTGTACCATCGTGGCAAAATGATTGCGCAGAATGATGTTGACCGGCGACGTTGCTGGAATGCGCTTGCCGTGCAGGGACGCGATATCGACATTAAAATGCAGGCTGTGTTTGGGCATAATAATGTACTGGTAGGAGCCAAGACGCGGTTTCTGATCACCCGGATAAACGTGAATTTTGATCGGCTGCGACATATCCTGAATCAGGATATCGCCCTGAGTCAGCGTGAAACGCTCACCAAAACACTGGCATTCCATTCCGCCGATGATAATGATGAAAATGACGATGTGATCGGGCATGGAAAACAGATTGCCATACTGACGGTTAATGTCGTGCTCGCTGACGGTCAGAACGCCGCCGATCACACGCCCGAAATTGTATCCGGTGACACCCCAGTCAAATTCATCCCTGTGACGATCGGGCAGCTCAAGCTTGAAGCCTGCACTGGACATCCCGTCTTCCCATTCATAGAAACGGGTCTCGAAATCCTGATAGATATTGGCACCGTCTACTATCTTTCGTGAAGATGAATCGCTCATTTTCTCACCGAAAATTAAGATAATTCCGAAACGATAATCTACCTCCTACTGATAAATCAATGCGTAGCAGCAATTGGCAATACTTTTTTCCGGGATTCTTATATTTTCGAAGGCGGTATAACTGGCGCAAAGTTTTGTAAAATCAGGGAGTAAAGGTCGCTAATCGGCCAATTGATATGTCAGGTTATCCGCGATAATTATTTTGGGATCGGTTAATATCGTGTTGAAGATCCTCGCTTTCGTGATTTGCTATTCTTAAAAAAACACGATCCATTTTCACCCAACCGTCGCCAGGAAATGCCCATGGAAAAAAGAAAGGTCCTGGATGAAGGACGTCAGCTCAAGCGTATGAATGCGGAAACCCGCAGGCAATCGCACATGCACAAATGGTTTGCCATCGTGGCCGCCCTCGATTGCGTTCTGGTTATTTTTTATGATCAGGACATGCGTAATATCGTTTTCTCAGCCGGCGTTTGCATCGTCTGTACTGTCCTGTGGCTTAAAGGCCGCAAACAATCCCGCAGTTATCGTCGTGAATGGGATCAAAAATTCGGCACTAAAAAACATCCCTGATCGTTTTCCCTGCCCCTTTGTCTCGTTTAAGCATTCCCACCATAAAGAAATTCCTAAATTTGATAAAAGTGTTTCTGTCCTGTGCGGATAATCAGTCAAAATAACCTCAGGCATACCCGCAAATAACAAATTATAAAATTTATGCATCTCGACGTTTACACGTTATTTATATTTGAGCTTTTTATTCTCATCCTGCTCACTGCCGTCATGCTGTTCGCATGGATCGGGGGTCGCAGAGATCCGACACTCGGGCTCACTGCCCTGATGCTGGCATTTTCTACCGCAGGCACTTTGCTCAGCAGTATGCGTTCAGGGGTGAGCGAAATTGTTCCCGTGGTCTTCAGTAACATGATGATTTTGCTCTGTTACGGAATGATGTGGGCCGCATTAAGAATGTTTACTGGCCGCAGGGTATTACTGCCGGTAGTCTTCTCCGGGCCCCTTATCTGGCTCCTGCTCTGTCTGTACCCGGCCTTTTACCACAGTCTGGAGCAGAGGATTTTCCTGACCTCATTGTTAACGGCGGCTTATACCCTGCTGACGACACTGGAGCTTTGGCATGCGCGCAGGCAACTGCATGTGACTTACTGGCCCGCGCTGGGGCTGAGTTTTTTCCACGCCTGTTTCTATCTGGCGCGTCCTTTCTTTGATAACGGCTTGCCGTATGCTGAGATGGCGGGCGGTCATAGCAGCGGTTTCTTCGCTATACTGATTTTTGAAGCGATTTTGTACGCTATCTGCCTGTCTTTCATTATTTTGGCCATGGTGTATGAGCGCGGTCAGCTGGGTTATAAACAGGCCTCGTTGTCTGATCCGCTGACAGGCGTGGGCAACCGCAGGGCGTTTCTTGAGCGCGGTAATGAGCTTATCCGCAAGCGTAAGAACAATACTTTTCCTGTGCAGCTGATTTTATTTGATCTGGATAATTTCAAACGGATCAACGACCAGTATGGCCATGCCGGCGGCGATTCGGCCCTGGTATTCTTTTGCAATGTGGTGAATTCTTCCCTGGAGCAAAAAGATATTTTTGCCCGTATTGGCGGAGAAGAATTTGCCTGCCTGACTACCCGCCCGAGGGAACAGGCAATACGCATGGCAGAGAATATTCGTTCTCAGCTGGCGCAGAATTCGCAGCATAATATTCCTATGACGGTCAGCGTAGGAATGGCTTTTAGTGAACCCGATCAGGACTCAATCTCGCATTTATTAATCCAGGCAGATCATGCTTTGTATCGGGCTAAATCTGCCGGTAAAAACCGCATTGAGCTGAGTTGATCGTTATTCACCCGAACAAAATATCGAATACCTTACTTAGGGCATGATAACCGATTGAATTTTAGAATTTAAAAACAACGGTAATATTCTCATCCAATTGTGAGTAATAATTGCAAAAACAACCTGATGAGTTACCGGCTTAAACATTGCGCCACATCACACTCATATTCTGCTCGGGGTAGTTAATTCATGCTTACTGATATTGCGATATGCCAGGCAGTTCTTGATGCGCTTCCCGAGGCAACGGTGCTGAAAGACGACAGCCGTAAGTTGGTATTTCTCAATCAGAAAGCCAGTGAGTTTTATGGGCGTCCGCGTGAAGAGTTGATTGGTCAGGATGTTTCCTTTTTTACCGAACCCGAACAGGCTGCCCGTCAGCGAGAACGTGATATCGAAGTGCTGGAAACCGGTGAAAAAACAGTTAACGAAGAAACGCTGGTAGATCCTTCAGGAAAGCGGCGCAATGTGCTGGTGCGTAAGTCACGCGTCACGCTTGAGACACGGCATTTTATTCTGACCTCCATTATGGATATCTCCCTGCTGCGCAGTTCCGAAGCACAAATCCGTTATCTTGCCCGCCATGATGTCCTGACCGGTCTGCCTAACCGCACGGCGTTAAGTGAAGAACTCAGCCAGATTGCGGCGCAGCGGATGTATCGCCCTGAACCCTACGCGCTTATCCTGCTTAATCTTAATGATTTCAATTACATCAACGATACCTATGGTTATCAGGCCGGTGATGCGATTTTGTGTGAATTCGGCCAACGGTTGCGTAATGAAGTCGGTAGCAGCGGAACGGTTTCACGCATCGGCGGCGATGAGTTCTCTATTATTTTGCGTAATAATCCGACCAGCGAAATAGCCAACAATCTGGCGCTGGAAATTCTGGTGATGATGCGCCAGCCTTTCACGCTGACGCGCGCTAACCCGATGATGACGATTTCTTTCGGTATCGTGATGTTTGGCGCTGAAAATATTACTGCCGGTGAAATTATGCGCCGCGGGAATACCGCGCTGCTGGAAGCCAAGCAACGCGGCAAGAATATGTTCTCGTTTTATTCTGAATTGCTGGATGCCAGCAGCGTCAGTAAACGCATTATGGTGAAAGCGCTGGCAGAATCGCTGGCCAAAGAAGGCGATCTTTCCTGCGTATATCAGCCGATTTTGCGCAGTCGTGATGAAAAGGTCGTTTGCGTGGAAGCGCTCGCCCGCTGGAATCACGGGGTGCTCGGGCAGGTCTCGCCGGTGCAGTTTATTGCTCTGGCAGAAGAAACCGGACTGGTGATACAGCTCGGAGAAATCGTTCTGCGCCAGGCCTGCCGCGATATTAAGAACTTCGGCCAGTTGAATCTGGCGATTAACGTCTCCGCAGTACAACTGGGAGAACCCGATTTCGGGCCGCGAATTCTGGCCGTTCTTGCAGAAGAGAACTTCCCGCCTTCACGTCTGGAACTCGAGCTGACAGAAACATCAGTGATGAACGCCAATGCCACCAGTCTCAGTCATCTGGCGAAACTGCGCAAAGCCGGTGTGAAAATTTCGCTCGATGATTTCGGTACGGGTTATTCCAGTCTCAGTTTGCTGAAAGATATCTCGGTGGACAGCGTAAAAATCGACCGTTCGTTTGTGCAGTACGTCACAGAAGTGAACGATACCGCCGCCATCGTTTCTGCCGTCTCCCAGCTCGGCAATAAAATGCATCTCAATGTGATCGCCGAAGGTGTGGAAAACCAGCTTCAAAAATCCTTTTTAGTATCAGCGGGTTGCTCGCATCTGCAGGGATATCTTTTCTCAAGGCCGGTACCGGTTGAGGTATTATCAACGTTACTGACGACTGAAATGAATATGTCAGCCAGTATCTGAAACGCTGATACATAAGCTTCATAGATAACTCAAAACACCTTATTAATTCATTCAATTGGCGCTCGTCCCTGTTTTACTGACATGATCCGAGGCTGATAAATCACGCCGTTTAAGGAAATACATCATGTCATCGTTTTCAGGTATCTGGGTCCCGCTGGTCACACCTTTCCATGAGGGTGAGATCGACTTTACTGCACTGAAATCTCTGTGCACCCGGCTGCTCAAACGGGGCGTTGATGGCGTTGTCGTCTGCGGAACCACCGGCGAAGCGCCGATGCTCACCAAAGAAGAACAGCTTCAGGTTCTGGATGCCGTGCTGGAAGTGGTACCCGGCCATCAGATCATTATGGGGCTTTCCGGCACCCACATGCCGGTTATCCGCGAAATGCAGGATGCGATCCTTCAGCGCCCTGTCGCAGGCCTTCTGATCCCCGCACCTTATTATATCCGCCCTTCTCAGGCCGCGCTGGTGGCCTGGTTTACTGAAATTGCCGACCATTCAACGGTGCCGGTGGTGCTTTACAATATTCCTTACCGTACCGGCGTGCAGATGGAGCTGGAAACATTCCGCCAGCTGGCTAAACATCCGCAAATCAGTGCAGTCAAAGATTGCGGCGGCAGCATTGATCTGACGCTTTCACTGCTCGCTGACGGGGAACTGGATGTGCTGTGCGGTGAAGACGTGCAGATTTTCTCGACGCTGAGTCTGGGCGGCGCCGGTGCCATTGCCGCTTCTTCGCATATTTTCCCGGAAGAGTTTGTTCAGCTTATCCGTCAGTTCAAAGCGCAGGATATCGCAGCGGCGCGTAAAACATTTTTCGGCCTGCTGCCAATGATCCGACTGATGTTCTCTGCGCCGAATCCGGCGGCGATTAAATACGCCTTATCGCTCGATGGCCTGATGAAAAATGAGCTGCGTTCACCGATGCTCCCTGCGCCGGAAAATGTTGAAGTGGCCGTCCGTGATTTCCTGAATCAGCATTCGCGTTAAGAGCACAAGGTACAGCAGAATATGAGCAGTCAGGCTCACTGTCACAATTAAAACACTGACATTTGCTCCCGCCGGTTCTAGGATAGAAGCAGTTTTTATATAGCCGAATCGCTGTCCCGTGAAACGCTTGTGTTTTATGGGATCAGGCGGGTTGCTCATCCAATGGAGTGTTTATGAAACTGTATTATAAATCCGGTGCCTGTTCCCTCTCCCCGCACATCGTCCTTCGTGAAGCAGGTCTGGACTTCAGCATTGAAAAAGTTGATCTGGCGACCAAGAAAACCGAAACCGGTGATGACTTCCTCGCAGTGAACCCGAAAGGGCAGATCCCGACACTGTTGCTCAATGATGGCAGCATTCTCACCGAAGGCGTGGCTATCGTGCAGTATCTGGCCGATCAGAAGCCTGATCGTCAGCTGATGCCGGAACAAGGTACGCTGGCTCGCTATCATGCGCTGGAATGGCTGAACTATATTGCGACTGAGCTGCATAAAGGCTTCTCTCCGCTGTTCAATCCAAAAACGCCGGATGATTTCAAAGCCGTGACCCGCGAAGCACTGAGCAAAAAATTTGCTTACGTGAATGAATCACTGAAAGACAATCAGTTCCTGCTGGGTGCCCGTTTCAGCGTGGCGGATGCATATCTGTTCACCGTGATGGGTTGGGCAAAAGCACTGAAGTTTGACCTGAGCGCACTGACCGAACTCAATGCGTATCTGGATCGTGTGGCTGCTCGCCCTGCCGTTGATGCTGCGCTGACGGCGGAAGGCCTGAAGTAATTTCCTGCGCCTGACAGGTCTGTACAGACAGACATAAATAAAAAACGCTCCGGCTCTTAAAGCACGGGGCGTTTTTTATGGCGGTAAAATCTAGAGTTTGACCGCCGGGAAATGGTGCTCTGGTTTGACCATTTTGTCCTGCGCCGCCACGATTTGCAGCTCATACTCACCCATCGCGTGAGTGGTCAGCATCACTTCGTAAACCGCCGCAGTGACGTGTTCCAGCGCTTTATCCAGCGCTTCGCCTTTGAGCAGATTGACCAGCAGCAAACCGCTGGTCAGGTCACCGACACCGACCGGCTGACGCACGCCAAAATCAACCAGCGGGCGGTCGATATGCCAGGCTTCATCCGCGGTTACCAGCAGCATTTCAAAGCGATCGCTGTGATAACCGGCACGGCTTAAATGTTTCACCAGCACAATTTTCGGGCCTTTGCTGATAAGTTCACGCGCCGTCGCCACCGCTTCTTCAACACTTGCCACCGCATGGCCGCTGAGTAATTCCAGCTCCAGCAGGTTCGGGGCAATAATGTCGCAGTTAACCAGCGCCTGATTGCAATGGAACTCGGCAACGCCCGGTGCCACGATACAGCCCTTTTCAGGATGCCCCATGACCGGGTCGCAAAAATACCAGGCATCCGGATTCGCCGCTTTCACCAGGCGGACAATCTCCAGAATGCTCTGTCCCTGCTCCGGCGAGCCTATATAGCCGCTTAGCACCGCATCACAATCCTTCAGACGGTCAATCTCCGCAATCCCCTGCGCGATTTCCGTCAGATGCGTGGCAGGCATCACACAGCCGGTCCAGTGGCCATACTGAGTATGATTGGAGAACTGAACGGTATTCAGCGGCCAAACGTTTGCGCCCATACGACGCATAGGGAATTCCGCCGCGCTGTTACCCGCGTGACCAAAAACCGTGTGTGACTGGATAGAAAGAATGCTTTTCATGAGGAATTTCCGATTGCAACGTCATCGGGAGATGGCGGAATAACTGATATCAGTGAACAAAAACGGGAGGCCATTCGGCCCCCCGTTATGCTTGCCTAAAACTTATGCCCAGAGCAACAGGGTGTAGTTCTTTTTACCGCGACGCAGCAAGGTATAACGACCAAACAGACGATCGCTGTCAGTGAAGTTGTATTCAGTGTCAGTCTGTTTTTCGCCGTTTACGGAAACCGCGTTGGAAGAAATCATGGTACGCGCCTGACCTTTCGACGGCGCCATACCTGCAATCACCAGAGCCTGTTGCAGGTCTGTATCGCGTGGTACTTCAAACAGTTCCAGGCCGTCCTGCGCCAGCTGACCGAAATCGACTTCTGTCATTTCACTCAGGGAACCGGAGAACAGGCTCTGCGTGATACGTTTCGCTGCCGCCAGACCTTCTGCGCCGTGAACCATACCGGTTACTTCTTCCGCCAGAACGTACTGCGCGCGAGGCGCTTTGCCGCTGGTTTTGTCTTCTTCTTCCAGCGCATTGATGTCTTCAATGCTCATGAAAGTGAAGAACTTCAGGAAGCGGTAAACGTCGGCATCCGCTGTGTTGATCCAGAACTGGTAGAATTTGTACGGGCTGGTTTTCTTAGGATCCAGCCAGACTGCGCCGCCTTCGGTCTTACCGAATTTGGTGCCATCAGATTTGGTGATCAGCGGAACGGTCAGGCCGAACACTTGTTTCTGGTGCAGACGACGGGTCAGGTCGATACCTGAGGTGATGTTGCCCCACTGGTCGGAACCACCGATTTGCAGCTCAACTTTGTGCAGATCGTAAAGGGACGCAAAATCATAACCCTGCAGCAGGTTGTAAGAGAATTCGGTAAAGGAGATGCCGCTGTCATCGCGGTTCAGACGCTGTTTCACCGCTTCTTTGTTGATCATCTGGTTAACAGAGAAGTGTTTACCGATATCACGCAGGAAGGTCAGCACGTTCATGCCGCCGAACCAGTCGTAGTTGTTCGCGGTGATTGCGCTGTTATCGCCACAGCTGAAATCCAGGAACGGAGAAACCTGCTGACGGATTTTTTCCACCCACTCATTCACGGTTTCATTGGTGTTCAGCTTACGCTCGGTCGCTTTAAAGCTCGGATCACCAATAAGACCGGTTGCGCCACCCACCAGCGCCACAGGCTTGTGGCCGTTCAGCTGGAAGCGTTTCAGGCAAAGCAAAGGCACCAGATGTCCCAAATGCAAGCTGTCTGCGGTAGGATCGAAACCGCAATAGAGTGCAATTGGCCCTTGCGCCAGTCGCTCTGCTAACGCTTCTTCATCCGTTACCTGGGCAATGAGGCCCCGCTCTTGCAGTTGTTTAATCAGGTTGCTGCTCGCCATCAAAGACTCCGTTTGTTTGTACTTAGAAATATGTACTGAATGTGTGCAGATTCATGTCTGACATCATGCCGCGCATGTGCCCTTTCTCTCACCTTTCGGGGAACGACATAGAATAAAGCGCTCGTCGCCCGAGCGCTAGGGAATCGCGTGTTTTTTCGTGGTTAAGGTGCGAGGCGGTCTATTTTCCAGCCAGTTTCTGTCTCAGCTTCATCACGCTGATAAATGAACCGGTCGTGCAGACGATGTTCACCGCCCTGCCAGAATTCCATTGAATCCACTTTGACGCGAAAACCACCCCAGAAACTTGGCAACGGCACTTCACCATTACTGAATTTCTGTTTCAGTTCGAGGAATTTACTTTCCAGCACGCCACGCGCCGAAATGCGGGTGGATTGCTGAGAAACCCATGCGCCAATCTGGCTGTCTTTCGGACGACTGGTGAAGTATTTCATGACTTCCAGCGTGGATAAACGCTCTGCCTGACCGAGAACGTTGACTTGTCTGTCGAGCATATGCCAGGGGAATAACAGGCTGATACGGGAATTGCCCGCCAGCTGCTGCGCCTTACGGCTGCCGAGGTTGGTGTAAAACACCAGCCCTTTTTCATCATAATGTTTGAGCAGCACTATGCGCTGGAAAGGCTGTCCGTTTTCATCCACCGTCGCGACAACCATCGCCGTCGGATCGGCCAGACGGGCATCACACGCCTGTTTCAGCCAGCGCTCAAACAGCGGCAGCGGTTCCGGCGTTAAATCAGCGCGACGTAATCCGCCCCGGGTGTATTCACGGCGCGAGTCCGCAATATCAAATTCTTTATTATCAGCCATATGGATCAATTGCGTATCAAAGGAAGGTAGACGCATTGTGCACCCGCCGCGTCAGGATCTCAACGTTCCTGACGCGGGGTTTGAAAAGAGAAATTATGAAAAAAGAAGCTACCCAAAGTAATTCGAGATGCAAAAAGGCGGCAAGTGAGGGGATCCCCGGAGCATAGATAACTCTGTGACCGGGGTGAGCAAACGCAGCCAACGCATTTGCAGTTCAAAGTATGACGGGTAGGTTTATTTTTGAATGCAATCGTCGATGATGACGTTTTCACCACGCTGGACGAAAGCCTGATTACCTTTCGACCAGAACGTGTAACGGCCATCGCTGTATTTGGTGCCGGAAGCTGCCTCAACTTGTTTCAGTTTCAACTGCTCGCCGTCCATCACCATATTGACCTGCTGTGCCGGTTTATCCAGCGTGACGGTCAGCGGCAATGTCCCGCACTGATAGTGCAGTTCCTGCGTCGGGCTTTCGGTCTGGTGACTGAACTGGCTACATCCGGCCAGCGTTAATCCTGCAAGAGAAGCGATGATCGCCTTTTTCATTCTGAACTCCCTGAGTGTTCTCGGTTTATCTGTTATGTACCATGACAGGTTGCACAACACATTGAGATAAAACCGAGAACGCGTCAGGCGCGGGTTGAAACCACCGGATAAATCGCCCCGAGCAAAGTTTCGCGGCTGGCACCTGTGACGGAAGGCAGATTACCCGACTGACCCGATAAGGTTCTGAACGCCAGCCAGGCAAACGCCAGTGCTTCCATATCATCACCGCTGATCCCGCAGGAATCCGTGGTACACACTTCCGTGCCCGGCAGCATGGCTGACATGCGCGTCATTAGCAGGGGATTACGCGCACCACCGCCACAGACCATCAGACGGTCGCATCCGCCAGCTAATTGAACCTGCTCGGCGATACTGACTGCCGTGAGTTCAGCCAGCGTGGCCTGCACATCGGCCGGAGAAGTTTCGGCTGAACGCGCCAGCTGCTTTTCCAGCCACGCCATATTGAAGTATTCACGACCGGTGCTTTTTGGTGCCGGTTCAGCAAAGTACGGGTCGGACAACATTTGCTGCAACAGACGTAAATTCACCCGTCCCTCATTCGCCCACTCCGCGCCTTTATCATAAGGCTGCGCTTTATGACGCCAGATCCACGCATCCATCAGCATATTGCCCGGCCCGGTGTCGTAGCCGCGCACCGGCTGTCCCGGCAGTAGCATTGAAAGATTCGCAATGCCGCCGATATTAAGGATCATTCTGCGCTCAGCCGGATCAGACAGCAGGGCCTGATGGAAGGCCGGAACCAGCGGCGCACCCTGCCCGCCCCACGCCATATCGCGACGGCGGAAATCTCCGACAGTAGTAATGCCGGTCATGGCAGCAATGCGGTTGTTATCGCCCAGTTGCATAGAAAACGTGGTATCGCCTTTAGGCTGATGCCAGACCGTTTGCCCGTGGCAGCCAATCGCGGTGACTTCTTCCGGTGAAATATCGGCACTTTTCAGCAGCCCTAAAATGGCCTCACCAAATAATATCCCCAGCTGAGTATCGAGCTTGCCGACCTCTTCCAGCGTCACCTGCTGTCCCTGACACATGCCAAGAATGGCGTTTTTCAATGCAATGGGAATGGGATGCGAGTAGCTGGCCTGTTGCGCGACCAGACGCTCGTCGATAGCAGCCAGCACAACATCCACGCCATCAAGACTGGTGCCGGACATCACGCCGATATAACGACCTGACTTCATAGATAACATCCTCAACTCCCGGAAAACATCCGACAAAAAGTAATAGTGACAGAGTAATCGGTATAGGAAGCATTGCGCCATGAGTTACTCAGTTTTATTACACCCTGTGATGGCTTCGTGTTTTTCTTGTTAAGAATTTTATTTTTTAAAAACAGACTGGCGATAAATCGGCCAATAACAACATTCAGGGTGAAGATATTTGATCGCACTCACTGCTGTCTAAAACTTAAACCTGCGTTTATTATTAGTTGAACACGCCTCCTGTATACTTGGAGAAAGTGAAGTAACTATGGTATACGACCACCCTCGACACTGATGTTGAACTGTGTACTGTTTTTTCTCTGTTGTTGTGGCTAGTCTGAAAGCCGTACAGCAGCATAAAAAAGGAGCTATTTATGATTAAGCGTTTACTCGTCGTCGCACTTGCTGGCATTTCTCTTACTGGCTGCGTCAGCGATAACTCACTGTCTGGCGACGTTTACTCCTCGTCTCAGGCGAAACAAATTCAACAAGTGACTTACGGGACTATCGTTTCTACACGTGCGGTACAAATCCAGGGTGGCGATGATTCAAACATCGTCGGCGCACTTGGTGGTGCAGTACTGGGTGGTTTCCTGGGTAACACGGTTGGCGGCGGTACGGGTCGTAGTCTGGCAACGGCTGCGGGCGCAGTTGCCGGTGGCGTCGCAGGTCAGGGCGTGCAGAGTTCTCTTAACCGTTCTAACGGTGTAGAACTGCAAATCCGTCGTGATGACGGCACAACCATTCAGGTTGTTCAGAAAGCTGGCGCGACCAAATTCAGCGTAGGTCAGCGTGTCAGCATGGCGAGCAGCGGCAGCACCATTACCGTTTCCCCAAGCGCCTGATGCGTTCTGCTAGCAACTAACTGAAGCGCAAACAAAAAACCGAAGCCACTGGCTTCGGTTTTTTTTGTGTAGAGCAAATATGACGCTGTGTGACAAAAATAGATAAAAACCTGTTCTTATGATTTGCTTTGCAATGCAGCAATATTTTTTTCCAGCCGGGATAACATCCCGCCCAGTTGTTCGATTTCTGAAGAAGACATGCCAGACAAAATTTCTTTGCGCGTGGAATCAATAACCGACTCCATTTCATTGATGATTGGCGCGGCTTCTTCAGTCAGCTTGATGCGCTTAGCACGGCGATCGCTCGCACAAGTCTGACGGGTAATCAGTTTCTTTTCTTCCAGTTGATCCAGTGTACGCACCAGAGACGGCTGCTCAATTCCGATGGCTTTTGCCAGCTGAATTTGAGACTGCTCCGGAGGCAACATGTTGATATTGTGCAGTGTTACCCAGTGTGTTTGCGTGAGTTCCAACGGCTTTAACCGATCGTCAATCAACGCACGCCAGGCACGAACTAATCGTGCTAGATCTGACCCCAGATTCGATTCCAATTATCCCCTCCTTATAATTAGCATGCTAAGATAACTCCCCAGAGTTTAGCTTAGTTTTAGGAACTTTAATCGAGAAATTACAATTCTATATATAATGGTAGGTACTATTGCATCCGGGAGCGGAATCCCCGCTTTCAGATTTAATCTTGTTTATAACACAATCACCGGCAGAGATTAATATTGTGAATGCGCAAATGTTTCACTCAGGCTTCCCGCTACCGGATCTGGTCCTGGGTGCCTCACTTTATTTCCCCCCGATGTTCAAAGCGCTTTTACTGGGGCTGGTATTCTGGCTTCTGATACACCGACTGCTGCGCGACTGGATTTATTCTGGTGAAGTCTGGCATCCCACCCTGATGGATTTATCTCTTTTCGTTATCTCTATTTGTGCCGCACTGATACTTATGGTGAACCTCTGAAATGAAATTCAAGACCCTCAAATATTTCTCGACAGTGCTGGTTTTCGCCGTCGCAATTTGCGCCGGTTGGTGGATGTGGAATTATTATATGCAGTCGCCGTGGACGCGGGATGGCAAAGTACGCGCCGAAATTGTGGATATCACACCGGAAGTCTCCGGGCGGATCACAGCAATAAATATCCACGACAATCAGTTTGTTAAAAGTGGCGATCCCCTGTTCAGTCTCGATCCTGTGCCGTTTAAAATCGCCGTCGCTAATGCCGAAGCTGAAGTGGCGAAAGCGGCAGCTGATTTAGCCAAAGCCAATCATGAAGCCCAACGACGTCGCGGCCTCGGCACCAACGTTATTTCCGCTGAATCCTTAGATGAATCAAATATCAGCGCCAAAGCGATGCAGGCACAATATCAGGCTGCGCAGGCGTCATTAGAACAGGCGAAGTGGAATCTGAGCAAAACCACTATTGTCGCGCCGACTGACGGTTATATCACCAATCTGCAAACCCGCAGAGGTAACTATGCTACCACCGGTACGCCGCTGGTCGGGCTGGTGGATATCCATTCGTTTTATGTTCTCGGATATTTCGAAGAAACCAAACTCAAAAATATTCGCGAAGGAAATATGGCGGATATTACCCTCTTTAACGGCAATATTCCGTTGCAGGGTCGCGTCGAAAGTATTGGCCGTGCGATTTATGACCAGAGCCTGGATACCCAGGAAGATTTACTGATGAACGTAAAACCGAATGTACCCTGGGTTCGTCTTGCGCAGAGAATACCGGTGAGAATTAAGCTTGAAAATGTACCAGAGCATGTTGTTCTGGTGGCCGGAACGACCTGTACGATTTCCGTGCGTAATTAAGGTTTCGTCGTGAATCTTTCCTGGCTCGAATGGAAAAACACCCCGTGGGGAAAAGCCACCGGCGGCCAATGGCGGTATGCCTTGCGCAACTCCATTGCGATGATACTCGCGCTGTATATTGCGTTTGAATTCCAGATGGACGAACCTTACTGGGCGCTGACATCCGCCGCCGTGGTCAGTTTCCCGACCGTGGGCGGCGTCATCAGTAAAAGTATCGGCAGGATTATTGGCAGCTTGCTGGGTGCCATGGGCGCGGTATTTATTGCCGGACATTGTCTGAACGAGCCGTGGCTGTTCACTTTCGCCATCGCAGCCTGGCTGGGGATTTGTACTTATGTCTCCAATCATTATCAGAACAACGTTTCTTACGCGTTTGCTCTGGCGGGATATACAGCAGCCATCATTGCGTTCTCAACGGTAGACGTCAAAGATCCGACGCAGATTTTTGATATCGCTCAGGCTCGTGTGGGAGAAGTCGTCACCGGTATTTTGTGCGGTGGTTTTATGATGATGGTGCTGCCCAGCACCTCGGACGGCGACGCACTGCTCACCTCATTGCGTAAAATGCATACCCAGTTACTGGAACATGCGCAGCTGTTATGGCGCACAGAAATCTCCGACCAGATCCGCACCTCGCACGAAGGATTGATCGGGCAAATCCTGACCATGAATCTGTTACGCATTCAGGCCGTCTGGAGCCATTACCGCCTGCGTCGTCAGAATAATGTGCTCAATTATCTGCTTCATCAGCAGTTGCGCATGACCAGTTATATTTCCAGCTTGCGCCGCATGTTGCTTAACTGGCCAACTCCGCCGGAAAACCTGACTGAAGTGCTGAGCGTTTTGCTTGATGAATTGCGCAAGCCCGATACTGATAAATACAAACTGTCGAAAATTCTCCAGCATATTAAACCTCATGACACCTCGGATTTTCGTCATCAGGCATTCTGGCAGCGGTTACGTGACTTTTGCTGGCTGTATCTGCGCAGTGAACGCTGGCTGCGCCGTGTGGAAAACGCCAATGTGGCGGAAGCTGAAACACTCCAGCCGCCCAAAATCAGCCATCTGGCGCAACACACCGACACGCTGGAAGCCGCGTATAACGGACTGCGCACCTTTTTGTGTATTGTGATTGGCTGCGCTTTCTGGATGGGCACACAGTGGGATTCAGGCGCGGGTGCGGTGGCGCTGACCGCTGTCAGTTGCGTGCTTTATTCTTCGACGGCCTCCCCTATCAGCAGCGTCACTCTGTTAATTAAATCGCTGGGCTTACTGTTTGTCGGCTGTTTTCTGCTCAAGTTCGGGCTGATGGTTCAGATCGACAACTTTTGGGTATTCTGCGCTTTCTTCCTGCCGATGCTGGTCACGATGCAGATGATGAAATTGCAGTACAAACGTTACGCCGGTTTGTGGGGACAAATGATTGTCTTCATGGGATCGTTTTTAGCGGTCACTAACCCGCCGGATTTCGACTATCAGTCATTTATGAACGACGGCGTGGCCAAGATTGCCGGTGTGATGCTGGCGGGTATCGCGTTTCAGGTCCTGAGGCCAAGTTCGGATAAACGTAAAAGTCGCCGCATCATCCGCGCCCTGCGCCGTGATTTTATGGATCAGCTCAGCCGCAAACCTTCGCTAAGCCATTTCCAGTTTGAATCGCTGATTTACCACCGGATGAATCAGCTCAGTCAAAGTAAAGATCAGCTCTCCCGCACCTGGCTGCTGCGCTGGGGCGTAGTGCTGCTCAATTGCAGCCACATTGTCTGGCAGTTACGTGAATGGGAAACCCGTTCGGATCCGCTTTCCGCGGTGCGTGACGTGTGTATTCATTGCCTGAAAGGCGTCATGACAGAACGCGGGGTCAGCCACGAAAATCTGGATGCTACGCTGACGGAGCTACTGCGGATGAGCAATTCACTGGCGCATCACCCTGAACCGGCGGCGCGGGAACTTGCAGGGGTAATCTGGCGTCTCTATTGCTCGCTTTCTCAATTGCAGCAAGCCATTTCTTCGGATGAGGGTCCTGCAGCGCCGGTGGTCACTGCCACCAAACCTGCCTGACCTTTCTGTGCTTAATGCTTCAGGCTGCGGATATGCAGCCTGAAGCAGAAGCGATTAAGGAACGTCGTAGCCCAGAGCAGCTTTACGAATGCGGAACCATTGCTGACGGGTCATGTCCAGTGACAATGATTTACAGGCTGATTTCACACGTTCAATTTTACCCGAACCGATAATCGGCAGAGGCTGAGATGGCAGACGCATCACCCAGGCGTAAACCACCTGTTCGATCGTATCGGCACCGATTTCGTTTGCCACCGCCTGAAGTTCGTCGCGCAGCGGCTGGAACTCTGCGTCGCTGAACAAACGACCGCCACCCAGGCAGGACCACGCCATCGGCTTAATACGCAATTGCTGGCAGAGATCTAAGGTGCCATCGAGGATCGCCGGCTGATGGATCGGGGAAATTTCCACCTGATTCGTCGCCAGCTGGAACGGCAGGCGTGACTGCAACAGGCTGAACTGAGCCGGAGTAAAGTTAGAAACGCCGAAATGTTTTACTTTGCCGCTTTTATGCATTTGCGTGAATGCCTCAGCCACTTCATCGGCATCCATCAGCGGATCCGGGCGATGGATCAGCAGCAAATCCAGATAATCGGTATGCAGATTACTTAGCGATTTCTCGGCACGTTCCACGATGTACTTTGTATCTGTAATGTAGTGACCGATTTTGTTATCAGGATTGGCCCGTGTTGCTATGCCACATTTACTGACCAGTTGCATTTTTTCGCGAAGGGAAGGCTTGAGTCGCAGAGCCTCGCCGAACGCGGCTTCGCACTGATAATCTCCGTAAATATCCGCATGATCGGCCGTGGTGATGCCCAGCTCAATATGCTGTTCCATGAAGGCCAGAATCTGTTGCGGCGTCATGTTCCATTCCATCAGACGCCAGTAACCGCAAATCAATTTTGAGAATACCGGGCCTTGAGGAGAAATCAGGGTACGCGCTTCCATTTTGAATCCCTTAAGTTTTTGATTTTCGACCGACAGAATACACAACGCCTGCGGCGCTGTATTGATGCGGGGCGTAAGAATTACAAAGAAGCAGACAGCCGTCACGACGCTGGCGGCCGGGATGAAAAATCAGAACAATTCCGGTTGTTCCGGCAAAGGTTCGTCGGGTTGCTTTCCGGCCCGCTGCTGACGTAAAAGACGCTGCTGGCATAACCGCAGAACATGGCGCTTTTCCGTATCCGTCATTTTCATCCAGCCGAAACGTTCCTCACGGCTGCGCAGGCAACCGCGACAATAACCGCGTTCATCGGCCTGACATATGCCACGGCACGGACTGGGGATTTCGAAAAACTCAAGTTGCTGGGCCACGCGTCCTCCGTAAATAACGGTGAACTTTTATTCAAGACGTTTTCTGTTCATCCTGCAAGAGGATCTGCAAAAAGGCACAGGGCGCGTAGTCAGGCAGAGGCCAGATACGATAGAAAGAGGCATTGCGAAACGATCGTGTAGCGGGAATTATGTTCCTTAATGCCATAACGATCAGTCCATTAAATCCGGAGTTATTGAAATGACCAAGCTTTTCACCCCCATTGTTGTCGGCAAAAATACATTGCCTAACCGTGTTTTTATGGCGCCCCTTACCCGCCTGCGCAGCATCGAACCGGGTGACATCCCTACCCCGCTGATGGGCGAATATTACGCGCAGCGCCACAGTTCCGGCCTGATCATTACCGAAGCTACTCAGGTTTCCTTCCAGGCGAAAGGCTATGCCGGTGCGCCGGGTCTGCACACGCCAGAACAAGTGGCTGCGTGGAAAAAAATCGTCGCAGGTGTGCATCAGAAAAATGGCCACATTGCGGTTCAGCTTTGGCACACGGGCCGAATTTCTCATAACAGCGTTCAGCCGGATAACCAGACGCCGGTTGCGCCTTCTGCTGTGAATCCTGAAACCCGCACCAGCCTGCGCGATGAGCAAGGCCACGCCATTCGTGTCGATTGCCCGACACCGCGCGCGCTTGAACTGAGCGAAATCCCGGGGATCATCAACGATTTCCGCCACGCGGCAGAATGTTCTGCAGAGGCTGGTTTTGATTACATTGAGCTGCATGCGGCGCACGGTTACCTGTTGCACCAGTTCATGTCTCCGGCATCTAACCTGCGTGAAGACGAATACGGCGGCAGCATTGAAAACCGTACCCGCCTGACGCTGGAAGTGGTCGATGCCGCTATCGGCGCTATCGGCGCAGACCGTGTGGGTATCCGTATTTCACCAATGGGTCCGTTTAACGGGCTGGATAACGGTGAAGATCAGGAGCAGGCAGCTATCTATCTGCTGGATGAGCTGAACAAACGTAAACTCGCTTATCTGCATATTTCTGAACCTGACTGGGCAGGCGGTAAACCTTACTCGGCTGAATTCCGTGCGGTGATCCGCGCTCATTATCAGGGCGTGATTGTCGGGGCCGGCGCTTATACCGCTGAGAAAGGCGAAGAACTTATCGAAAAAGGTTACATCGACGCCGTGGCTTTCGGTCGCAGCTATATCGCTAACCCGGATCTGGTTGAACGCCTGAGATCCCACGCTCCGCTTAACGATCCACAACCAGAAACCTTTTACGGCGGCGGTGCTCAGGGTTACACCGACTACCCGACGCTGTAATGATTAAAAAAGAGTAACACCATCCTTGCAGCAGAAGAGGCCCTCCTTCTGCTGCTTTTTTTGTTCAGGCCTTCAGCAACCGAGCGTCGTTTTACAGACAAAATGGTCTCTATCAGTTAGGCTTGAACCGATAATTCTCATCCTGCAAATAAAGAGGAACCTATGCGTTTACTCCATACCATGCTTCGTGTTGGCGATCTGCAACGCGCAATCAGCTTCTATACCGATGTGTTAGGCATGCGCCTGCTGCGCACCAGCGAAAACACTGAATACAAATACTCCCTGGCATTCGT
Source organism: Rahnella variigena (assembly GCF_003610915.1). Lineage (NCBI taxonomy): Bacteria > Pseudomonadati > Pseudomonadota > Gammaproteobacteria > Enterobacterales > Yersiniaceae > Rahnella > Rahnella variigena. Next base: position 2,550,225 of record NZ_NSDJ01000001.1, on the reverse strand, counting down.
CGGTTACACCGATGAAAGCGAAGGCGCAGTCATTGAACTGACCTACAACTGGGGCGTTGACAGCTACGACATCGGCACCGCTTACGGGCACATCGCTCTGGGTGTCGATAACGTGGCACAAACCTGTGATGACATCCGTAATGCGGGTGGCAAAGTGACCCGTGAAGCCGGTCCGGTTAAAGGCGGCTCCACCATTATCGCATTCGTTGAAGATCCGGACGGTTACAAAATCGAGCTGATCGAATCCAAACATGCGGGCCAGGGTCTGGGCAACTGATCCCCCTGAATGCTGAAAGGGGCGCAAATGCGCCCTTTTTTATTGCCCAATTTTTGCCGCAGCCCTGCAACGAACGGCAAAATTTGTCATAATGCGCGCTGAATTCGATGAAGATAAGAAACTAATGGCCGAGAATAGTGACATTAACGCCCTGAGAGGCCGTTTTCGTGGTTTTTATCCGGTAGTCATTGATGTTGAAACTGCCGGATTTAATGCCCAAACCGATGCGCTGCTGGAAATTGCAGCAATCACATTGAAGATGGATGAGGACGGCTGGCTGCAAAGCGATGAGACCGTGCATTTCCACGTAGAACCTTTTGAAGGTTCGGTACTGGTGCCGGAAGCGCTGGCGTTTAACGGTATCGATCCGACCAACCCGTTGCGCGGCGCAGTCAGTGAATATGAAGCCCTGCACGAGATTTTTAAAGTCATCCGCAAAGGGATGAAAGAGCAAAACTGTAACCGCGCAATCATCGTGGCGCATAACGCGAATTTCGATCACAGTTTTCTGATGGCGGCAGCCGAGCGCGCCGGGCTGAAACGTAACCCGTTCCACCCTTTCGCCACATTTGATACTGCGGCGTTAAGCGGACTGGTGCTCGGGCAAACGGTGCTGGCAAAAGCCTGTATCAGCGCGGGAATGGTGTTTGACAGCAGTCAGGCTCACTCTGCACTGTATGACACAGAACGCACTGCTGAGCTGTTCTGTGAGCTGGTGAACCGCTGGAAGCGTCTTGGCGGCTGGCCGTTGCCCCTGACTGCAGAAGAAGCGGAAGACGAAGCCGCGCAGCAGGAAAATCAGCAGTAATCCGTACGGCTGGCTGGATCCAGACATAAAAAAGAGCGACGCAATGTCGCTCTTTTTGTTTTCACCCTCCTCAAAGGACGGCGGCCTTCTTAGAATTACTCTTCAGAAGATTTGTATTTTTCAGCAGTTTCTTTAATCAGCTGCTGCAGTTCGCCGCGCTGGAACATCTCAACCACGATGTCACAACCGCCGACCAGTTCGCCATCAACCCACAACTGCGGGAAAGTTGGCCAGTTAGCAAACTTTGGCATTTCTGCGCGGATATCCGGGTTCTGCAAAATATCAACATAAGCAAAACGTTCGCCACAGGCTGAAAGCGCCTGAACAGCCTGAGCGGAAAAACCGCAGCTTGGCAGCTTTGGAGAACCTTTCATGTAAAGCAGGATCGGGTTTTCAGAAACTTGCTTCTGAATTTTTTCAATAGTTGGAGTAGTCATTTCTTGCTTCCTCAAGCCGGTACAGGCTGTCACGGTCATTACTCATCACGCGCGGCACCCAAAAACGGTGCGCAAACACAATACTTTCTATTGTAACGACGCCAGCCATCAGATAAAAACGCCATTTTTTGTGGGGTCTTTCTCAATACTGGCATTTTATTAAACAATTTTTGGCGGCTGCGCTGAACATCACATATTTAAAGATTCATCGAGAATAACATTTTTGCCGTTCGACGATAATGTCAGATTTGCCAAATCGCATTCTTTATCTCAAATATTAACCTGATGAAAAACGGTTATTTTTTTGACTAAAAATGGCGGATATTTCGACATAAAAAAAGCTATTAACTTTTTCTCACAATATGATCTAGAATCGAGTCAATTCGTGCTTTTTTGTCGGGTTCTTTTAGGCAATACTCTGACATCCCTGATGTTTAACCCAACCACTCATGGTAACGAAGCTATGCGCTTACTGTTCACGCTTTTTGTGCTGCTCTTTACCCAGCTGTTTCTTAATATGGCTCATGCGTCGCCACAGACCCGCGTCTCTGCCGATCAGCGAAAGAGTCATGTTAATTCCCTGACGCCGGAAGAAAGGCGAAAGCGAAAAACAGTGGCTGCGAAAACCAGTAAAAAAACAAAAGTCGCACCGGTGACAGAGAAAAAGACTCAGGAAAAAACATCAAAATCGAAGAAGGTCAGCAGCACCGAACTGGTCAGGCGCAAGACAACTTCTGAGAAAAGCGTTAAAACAACCCGGGCCGAAAGCAAAAAAGAAAAAACACTCAGGACAACGCGGGCCGAGAAAAAGACAGATAAAGCCACTAAATCACGAGCGCTTGCCAAAAACAGCAGTGAAAAAGTCAGCAAGAAAGAAGCGTATGGCCGACACCGTAAAGGTAAAAAATTACGCGAAGAAGACACCAAACCTATTACGCTGAGTGCGACACATAAAAAACGCTATCAGCACGCACAACAAACGGCGATGACTAAGCTGATGCACCAGGTCGGCAAACCTTATCGCTGGGGAGGAACTTCTCCGAATACCGGTTTTGATTGCAGCGGTCTGGTCTATTACGCTTATAAAGATTTGATCCGCATTAAAATGCCGCGCACGGCAAACGAGATGTACCACCTGCGCGATGCAGCGCCGGTGAAACGCGGCGAACTTGAAAGCGGTGATCTGGTGTTCTTCAGAATCAACAACCGCGGCGCAGCGGATCATGTGGGTGTTTATGTTGGCAACGGCAAATTCATTCAGTCGCCAAGAACCGGTGAAGACATCAAAATCACCTCACTGGGCGATGATTACTGGCAAGACCACTATGTTGGCGCACGTCGGGTAATGACCCCAAAAACAATCCGATAATAAACAATTCGTTAAGTCTGAAGTTTCGCTAATCAGCCATTGAATAGCACTTAACGAAGAGTTTCTGCAGGGAAGAGTATCGGCGGTAACGGTCACTGCGTAAAATTGAAAAGGGCGATTCCTGTGAAAGGTATCGCCCTTTTTTGTTGCGTCTCACTACTGTCTTAGTGCCAGATTAGTTCATCACTGCCGTGAAGCTGAAAGCGATAATCATGAGCAAAGCGCATACCGTGGTGATCAACGATAATTTCAGGTTGCTGTCCATCAAACCCCCTTTCGGATCAAGTTGTGGCGTTTCTTTTAGCCACACTAAATGTGTGCCAACGCATTTTCGCATAATTCACTTTTAAAATCTTCTGCTGAATGAAAATGTGAACATGACAATTTTACTTCCACTTTCATGCATTATAAGAGAAAATTGTCGGTTAACACGCCTGTGTGCCGGTCGATTTCACCCGAGAGCATTTCACGCCTCATTCTGAAGAATCCACCCAATGATTACACTGCCCTTTTAGATGTCCGCAGTGTAATCAGCGCAAGCAAACGATTAACATAATGCTAACGTGCTGAAGCACGGAAGTTCAGGAGTCATTCTTTACATGGCAACGATTAAAGATGTCGCAAAGCGCGCTGGCGTTTCCACTACAACCGTGTCGCACGTCATCAATAAAACACGTTTCGTCGCCGAAGAAACCAGGGAAGCGGTGCTGCTTGCCATTAAAGAGCTACATTATTCGCCGAGTGCCGTAGCCCGTAGTCTTAAAGTGAATAACACCAAGACGATTGGTCTGCTGGCAACCTCCAGTGAAGCGCCCTATTTCGCCGAGGTGATTGAAGCCGTCGAGAACAGCTGCTTCTCCAAAGGCTATACGCTGATCTTGTGTAACTCGCACAATAATCTGGAAAAACAACAGGCCTATCTGCAAATGCTGGCGCAAAAACGCGTCGATGGTCTGCTGGTCATGTGCGCGGAATACCCTGATGAATTACTTAATATGCTTGAAGAGTATCGTTCGATTCCGATGGTGGTCATGGACTGGGGCGAAGCGCGCAAAAACTTCACCGACAGCATTATCGACAATGCTTTCGAAGGCGGATATATGGCCGGACGCTATCTGATCGAACGCGGGCATCGTGATATTGGCGTGATCCCGGGACAACTGGCGCGTAACACCGGCGGCGGTCGTTTCCAGGGTTTTGTCAAAGCGCTGACGGAAGCCAATATCCCGCTTCGCGAAGAATGGGTGGTTCAGGGCGATTTCGAGCCGGAGTCAGGTTATCAGGCGATGCATAAGATTCTGATGCAGAAACAACGCCCCACCGCCGTCTTCTGCGGGGGTGATGTCATGGCGATGGGCGCAATTTGCGCCGCTGATGAACTCGGATTGCGCGTCCCGCAAGATATTTCGGTGATTGGTTACGATAACGTGCGTAATGCGCGGTACTTCTCTCCGGCACTGACGACCGTCCATCAGCCGAAAGAACGGTTGGGTGAGATGGCCTTTACTATGTTGCTCGACCGCATCGTCAGCAAACGTGAAGAATCACAGACCATCGAGGTGCATCCGAAACTGGTTGAGCGTCGTTCGGTGGCCGATGGCCCGTACCGTGACTATCGCCGTTAATGTTTGCCTTTAATCTTTTATAACGCCTGCTTTTGCAGGCGTTTTATTTCTCAGTCCCGCAACCATTCACGGTTCATCGTTTCTGTATCACCCATATATTCCAGCAACCACGCCAGTGAAGGTGACGGATTACTCTGGTCCCACGTCAGGCAACACGGGCTGTCAGGGAAGGTATTCTCCAGCGCCAGAACCTGCAATGTCTGCTGCTCAATGCGATGGCTCACGCGATGTACCGGCATCATTCCCACACATAAACCTTCACTCAGACATTCAAGCGCGCAGGTCCAGTCCGGCACAACCAGACGCCGCTGGTTATCGAGTGTCCAGGTATCACGCTTGGGCAACGTCCGCGAGGTATCTTCAAGACACAATGCGGGATAAGGCCTGAGCTGGTCATCACTGAGCGCACCCGGTAACTGCGCCAGCGGATGCTGCGGGCTGACCACGCAGTGCCAGTCCATAAACCCCATGTCGCGAAAACTGAAACGACCACCAACCGGTATCGCCCGCGTCGCACCGATTGCCACATCAGCACGTCCGTCAACCAGTGCGTCCCACACACCATTAAACACTTCGGAATGAATAATCAGTTCCGTATCAGGAAAATGACGATAGAAATCCAGCACCAGACGCCGGGTTCTTGCCGGTTTAACAATTCTGTCGACAGCAATACGTAACTCGCCCCGCCAGCCGTTGGCAACCTGCTGACACTGGCGTCGTGTAGCTATCATTTTTTTTATCAGAACCCGCGCTTCATCAACGAAAACTTTGCCCGCTGGCGTTAAAACGACGTCGCGGTGTCGACGTTCAAACAAGGGCACCGCCAGCCATTGTTCGAGCTGACGAACGGTATAGCTGATGGCAGAAGGCACCCGATGTAGATCCTGTGCCGCCGCACTGAAGCTTCCGGTTCTTGCCACCGCATCAACGACTTCCAGAGCGTATTCTGACCACATATTTTAGCCTTCAATATTTTTGATAGCAGAGTGCAAATATTAACGTTTCACAACGCTGTTATCAAAGCGTTAAAATCTGCCTCCGAACAGATCCCTGCATCAAATCATCTGCAATAAATAAATTAACGAGATAATAATGAAACCCTCCTTTGGATTTATGCTCTATCTGGCTGGCCTGAGCATGCTCGGCTTTTTAGCCACAGATATGTACCTTCCTGCGTTCAGCGCAATGCAAACTAGCCTGATGACCAGTCCGGGAATGATCAGCGCCAGCCTGAGTATTTTTCTCGGCGGATTCGCCATCGGACAATTGCTGTGGGGACCGCTGTCAGACCGCATTGGCCGCAAACCGGTTTTACTGCTCGGTCTGACACTGTTTGCCGTCGGCTGCCTGGGCGTGATTTGGGTCGAGAACGTGCGCGCCCTTCTGGCGCTGCGTTTCTTACAGGCCATGGGCGTCTGTGCCGCCGCAGTGACCTGGCAGGCAATCGTGGTGGACCGTTTTTCAGCGGATGTCGCTAAAAAAACCTTCGCCAGCATTATGCCTTTAGTGGCACTTTCGCCGGCGCTGGCTCCTTTGCTTGGCGCCTGGGTGCTCAATCATTTTGACTGGGAAGCGATATTTGCCCTGCTGACTGCGGTCGCCGCCCTGTTGCTTATCGCCACCTTCACGCTGCGGGAAAATAAGCCGGCAGAACACAAATCTGACGAAAAAGCGGGCTTTGGCACGTTGCTGAAGTCGCGCGTTTACAGCGGTAATGTCATGATTTACGCTGCCTGTTCCGCCGGTTTCTTTGCCTGGCTGACAGGTTCACCGTTTATTCTGAGTGATATGGGTTATTCGCCGGGCGTGATTGGCCTGAGCTATGTTCCGCAGACCATCGCTTTCCTGCTCGGTGGTTTCGGCTGCCGGTTGCTTATCAGTAAGGTAGATGGGAATAAAATTTTACCCTGGCTGCTGACAGGATATGGTCTGAGTGTTACGGGTCTGTTCTGTGTCGCCATGTTCACTGATGCCGGGTTGGTGAGCTTGTTGATCCCGTTCTGTTTCATGGCTCTGGTGAATGGCGCAATCTATCCAATTGTTGTGGCAAATGCATTAATGCCATTTCCTGCTAATACAGGGAAAGCGGCTGCGTTGCAAAATACCCTGCAATTGGGATTGTGTTTCCTCGCCAGTTTGCTGGTTTCCGCATTTATTGCGCAACCATTAATAGCGACAGTCACCACCATGCTGTCTACACTATTGTTGGTAGTTTTGGGCCGGTGGATGTCTGTGCGGCACAAAAATCCGCAATATACAGAGCAAAAGTCGGAGCAGGAAGCCTGAGTAAGCCTTGAAAGTTAATCGTTATAATGACCATAAGTTACAATCACTTACTGGTCATTTTCATTCGTGACGATTAACTATTGAGAATGCCTGCCGGCGAGCCTATACTCAACAAAACCCAATAAAATAGCATTTTTACAAAACTTTTATTACATACTTAAACCGGACGCGCGGAATGCGTCACACTATTTTTTCTAGTACGTTTTTCAAGGATGATTTTCCTGCGTGACTTGTGCCCGCAGGCGTTCTTCTAAATTTCCTCTGTTGGTGTCGGATATCGGACGAGGCGCTAGTCGTCTGTTCTCATAAAGACCTGCAAAAAATAGCCTTTGCTTTTCCCGGCAGGTTAATAAGTCAGAAGAGAAAGTGATGGAGAAGCTATGAGTTCATCGTGTATAGAAGACCTAAGCATTCAGGATAATCAGTGGTATCGGATAGCCAGTGAAATGCTGGCGATGGCAGACATCCAGGTAAATGGTAATCGCCCTTTCGACCTTAAAGTAAAAAACACTGACTTTTTTAAGCGTGTTTTACAGGAAGGTTCTCTGGGTCTGGGTGAAAGCTATATGGATGGTTGGTGGGAATGTGACCGCCTTGATATTTTTTTCCAGCGTGTTCTCCGTGCAGGTTTGGAAAATAAACTCCCCCACCATTTTAAAGACACTCTGCGGGTAGCCGCGGCACGCCTTACCAATTTGCAATCGCGTAAACGTGCATGGATTGTCGGCAAAGAGCATTATGATTTGGGCAACGATTTATTCACGCTGATGCTCGACCCGTATATGCAATATTCCTGTGGCTACTGGAAAGAAGCAACAACGCTGGAAGAAGCGCAGGAAGCAAAACTCAAAATGATCTGCGATAAACTGCAATTAAAACCGGGGCAGCGTTTGCTCGATATTGGTTGCGGCTGGGGTGGATTGTCAGAGTTTGCGGCACGCAATTATGGTGTCAGTGTCGTTGGTGTCACTATTTCCGCAGAACAACAAAAGCTCGCGCAAAAAAGATGTGAAGGACTGGATGTCACGATCCTCCTACAGGATTACCGTGACCTCAACGATCAGTTTGACCGGATTGTCTCGGTCGGGATGTTCGAGCATGTCGGTCCGAAGAATTACCAGACATACTTTAATGTCGCCAAACGTAATATCAAACCTGACGGCATTTTCCTGCTGCACACTATTGGTTCTAACAAAACAGATCTTAACGTCGACCCGTGGATTGATAAATATATCTTCCCGAACGGCTGCCTGCCTTCTGTTCAGCAAATTGCGCAAACCAGCGAATCTTTGTTTGTCATGGAAGACTGGCACAATATCGGCGCGGATTATGACCGTACACTGATGGCGTGGCATGAACGTTTCCAGAAACACTGGCCTGAACTGGCAGAAAAATATGGCGATCGTTTCCACCGCATGTTCACGTATTATCTCAATGCCTGCGCAGGGGCATTCAGGGCTCGTGATATTCAGCTCTGGCAAGTGGTATTCAGTCCTGAAGGCGTTGACGGCGGAATGCGCGTTCCACGTTAACCCTCATTAACAGCAACTAAACGACATAAAAAACCGGACCTGAAAGTCCGGTTTTTCTTTTTTGCAGTCTCTGGAAAATATTTGGCTGAAAATGATGTTATTCAGACTTCTCGATCATGGCTTGCGCGGTAGCAATTGCAGCTTCACGGCTGGCCAGAACGCGTTCGACCGTATCGACAATTGCCTGAGTCTGCGGGTCGATTTCGATATTGATTTTATCCCCCAAACGTTTAGTCCCCAGCGTGGTACGTTGCAACGTTTCCGGAATTAGATGTACGCAGAAACGAGTACGGGTAACTTCGCCGACGGTCAGACTAATACCATCAATGCCGATATAACCTTTATGTAATACATACTTCATCAGATCTTCATGTGGCATACGGAACCAGATCTGCCGGTTATTTTCAGATGTCAAAATCTTCGCCACTTCCGCGGTACAAATAATATGTCCCGACATCAGATGGCCGCCGATTTCATCATTGAAACGCGCAGCACGTTCCAGATTCACAGAGTCGCCGACGTTGAGATCATCCAAATTGGTCAGACGAAGCGTTTCTTTGATCAGGTCGAAGCTGACCAGGTCACCATTGACCTCTGTCACCGTCAGGCAGCAGCCATTATGAGAAACAGAAGCACCCAGTTGCAGATTGTCGAGCATATCTTCCGGCATGCGAACAACGTGGGTTCTGAAATTAGGTTTTTCGTCGATCGATACGACGGTTCCGGTTCCTTGAACAATTCCGGTAAACATAGCCTTTCCTCAATTCATAAGTCTGTTGTATTAAAAACGACACTGTTGTCAGTTTGCCGCAGATTTAATGGAAAGCCAAATCCTCACGGGCAGAAATAGCACGGTCTGCTTTCATTTCATTATTTAACCGCTCGTTAACAGCTTTGTTTGCTTAAAAATACCGACAATGTACAATCTTCGGACTATTTCCCACTCTTTATGGCCACCCTTCGTGGCGTTTTTTATTCAATATAATCAACAAAAAAAGGTGTATCTGTGCAGAAGTACCTTGCAGAGGCGCGGATTTTATTAGCGCTTGCCATTCCGGTCATCCTTGCGCAAATCGCTCAGACTTCCATGGGCGTTGTCGACACCATAATGGCCGGTTCGGTCAGTGCCACGGACATGGCCGCCGTCGCCGTCGGGACCTCCATCTGGTTGCCCGCGATCTTATTCGGACATGGTTTGTTACTGTCCCTGACGCCCACCATCGCGCATTTAAACGGTGCCGGTCGTCGCGACAAAATTGGTCATCAGGTTCAGCAGGGATTCTGGCTGGCCTCCGGCGTGTCCGTGCTGGTCATCGCCGTACTCTATCACTGCGACCATATCCTCGGCCTGATGCACAATATTGATCCGGAGCTGAAAGAAAAGGCTGTCGGTTATTTGCATGCCATCATGTGGGGCGCACCTGGTTACTTGTTCTTCCAGGTGCTGCGCGACCAGTGCGAAGGCTTGTCCAAAACCAAGCCGGGGATGGTATTTGGCTTTATCGGTTTACTGGTGAATATTCCCGTTAACTATATTTTCATCTACGGTAAATTCGGCGCGCCTGCCCTTGGCGGTGTCGGCTGCGGCGTCGCCACGGGAACCGTCTACTGGGTAATGTTCTTTATGATGCGATTTTATGTCCGTCATAACCGTGCCCTGCGTGACACTCAGCCTGTTTCGCGTTTTGCCAAACCCGACTGGGCGACACTACGCCGTCTTTCACAACTGGGCCTGCCGATTGCGCTTGCATTGTTCTTCGAAGTCACGCTGTTCGCTATCGTGGCCCTGCTGGTTTCTCCGCTGGGGATCGTGGCCGTGGCCAGCCATCAGATAGCCCTTAACGTCGGCTCACTAATGTTTGTCGTACCGCTTTCACTCGGTGTGGCAGCGACGATTCGGGTGGGTTCAAAGCTTGGGGAATCTTCCGTTGAAGGTGCGAAAGTCGCCGCTTATACCAGTATCGTGACCGGTATTCTCATGGCCTGTTGTACCGCGACGACGGCAATTTTGTTCCGTGAACACATTGCCGCGCTGTATAACGACAGTCCCGAAGTGGTGATGCTGGCCTCGCACCTGTTGATTTTTGCGGCGTTGTTCCAGATTTCAGACGCCATCCAGGTGATTGGCAGCGGTATTTTGCGTGGCTATAAAGATACACGCTCTATCTTCTATATCACGTTCATCGCCTATTGGGTGCTGGGACTGCCGGTCGGATACATGCTGGGCCTTACCGATTTGCTGGTGCCGAGAATGGGACCAAGTGGTTTCTGGTGCGGATTTATTCTGGGACTGACCTTTGCGGCGCTAATGATGACCCTGCGCATGCGCTGGTTGCAGAAGCAACCGTCCTACACTATTTTGCAAAAAGCCGGTCGCTGATCCTCTGCTCTCACCCACGCGATGAAATTTTCACCTGGAAGCGCGTGGTGTTTAGGGTCTGCATAGTGGCTGTTATGCCTAAAAAAACAACGCAATGCGCATTAGCTCGACAGTCACGCACAATATGACAGGAAAATGTCTTTTTTCCCTTGCCAGTGTTCAGAGAGGTCGTTAATATTCGTCCCCGTCGCCAACACTGGCTGACAGACAGAAAAACGATGCGTCCGTAGCTCAGTTGGTTAGAGCACCACCTTGACATGGTGGGGGTCGGTGGTTCGAGTCCACTCGGACGCACCAATTTTCTCGCAGTACCGTTGCATGATGTGCGTCCGTAGCTCAGTTGGTTAGAGCACCACCTTGACATGGTGGGGGTCGGTGGTTCGAGTCCACTCGGACGCACCAAAGCAACGTTCTCTCTTGCCTCTCTGATGTAAACCTGATTCACCTCCCAACACTAAAATCCCTGAACTGTTCTGCCTGATGTTTTTCAGTGATCTTCAACGACATCTGTTTGTATTTTTTTACGATTATTTGTTACTTGTGTCATTTGCGAACGCTCGGTGAAAAAAATGTTGTGACCTGCAGACTGATACGCTGCCCGCATTGGTTGAATTCAAAACAACGTTCCGATATCTCTCCTAAGCTTGCGCAACATCACGTTTTTTATTTGGTTTCCCACCCCGTTCCCCTCTATAATACGCATCGTCTCTTCGATTGAATGGTTTCAGCCCCTTGATCTGTCGATATCGCCCTAATAAAAGCGTGACTACTCCAGTAGCGATGATAAATCGCACAAATCGCTATGCTTTGGCTGAACTTACTACACCATTCCTTTCACAGTCTTCTACGCTTAGTAATGATTTGATTCAACCAGGCACCATCTCAATTCCGCGCGGGCAGCTCTGCTGTCAGGCAAACACTTTTCCATTCCATCACAACTTGTAGATAAAATCGTCATGAAAAAGACCAAAATTGTTTGTACCATCGGCCCGAAAACCGAATCCGAAGAAATGCTGACCAAACTGCTTGATGCAGGCATGAACGTTATGCGTCTGAACTTCTCCCACGGTGATTATGAAGAGCACGGTCAGCGCATCCAAAATATCCGCAACGTGATGGCGAAGACCGGTCACAAAGCGGCAATTCTGCTGGACACCAAAGGTCCTGAAATCCGCACCATGAAACTGGAAGGCGGCAAAGACGCTTCTCTGGTTGCGGGTCAGACTTATACCTTCACCACTGATCAAAGCGTTATCGGTAACACTCAGCGCGTGGCTGTGACCTATCAGGGCTTCGCAGCTGACCTGAAAATCGGCAATACCATTCTGGTCGATGACGGCCTGATCGGTATGGAAGTGACTAACGTCACTGAAACCGAAGTGACCTGTAAAGTGCTGAACAACGGCGACCTGGGCGAGAACAAAGGCGTTAACCTGCCAGGCGTTTCTATCGCCCTGCCAGCGCTGGCAGAAAAAGACAAACGTGACCTGATCTTCGGTTGTGAGCAAGGCGTTGACTTCGTCGCGGCTTCCTTCATCCGTAAACGTTCTGACGTTCTGGAAATCCGCGAACACCTGAAAGCACACGGTGGCGAGCACATCCAGATCATCTCCAAAATTGAAAACCAGGAAGGCCTGAACAACTTCGACGAAATCCTCGAAGCTTCTGACGGCATCATGGTTGCCCGTGGCGACCTGGGCGTTGAAATCCCGGTTGAAGAAGTTATCTTTGCGCAGAAGATGATGATTGAGAAATGTAACCGCGCCCGCAAAGTGGTTATCACCGCTACGCAAATGCTCGATTCCATGATCAAAAACCCGCGCCCTACCCGCGCTGAAGCAGGCGACGTGGCTAACGCCATCATCGACGGCACCGATGCTGTCATGCTGTCTGGTGAAAGTGCGAAAGGTAAATACCCGCTGGAAGCTGTGACTATCATGGCCACCATTTGTGACCGTACTGACCGCGTAATGCAAAGCCGCATTGATGGTCAGAACGACAACCGCAAACTGCGTATTACTGAAGCCGTTTGCCGCGGTGCGGTAGAAACTGCTGAGAAACTGGATGCGCCACTTATCGTTGTTGCAACCAGCGGTGGTAAATCTGCTAAAGCTGTGCGTAAATACTTCCCGCATGCCACTATCCTGGCTCTGACCACCAATGAAATCACAGCACGTCAGTTAATCCTGACCAAAGGTGTTGTGACTCAGTTGGTGAAAGAAATTGCCTCTACTGATGATTTCTACCGTATCGGTAAAGAAGCCGCTATCGAAAGTGGTCTGGCTCAGAAAGGCGACATCGTAGTGATGGTTTCTGGCGCACTGGTTCAGAGCGGCACAACAAATACTTCATCGGTGCATGTTGTTTAATTAAAAACGTGACCAGGAGCATTAATGAACGCCGCGAAATGTGGCGTTTATTTATTCAAAAAGTATCTTGTTTCATAAAAAGTGCGAAAAGCGGTCGTAGCAAAATTGGGATAAGTCCCATGGAATACAGCTGTTTTCGCAGCAATTTTTAACTTTTTCGAAAAAAAAGATGCTTCTTTGAGCGAACGATCAAAATATAGCGTTTACCGACAAAAAATTATTCTCATTAGAAAATAGTTTGTGTAATACTTGTAACGCTACATGGAGATTAACTTAATCTAGAGGGTTTTATAATGAATCGCACTAAACTGGTACTGGGCGCTGTAATCCTGGCTTCAACTATGCTGGCTGGTTGTTCAAGCAATGCTAAAATCGACCAACTGTCTTCAGACGTTTCTACTCTGAACTCTAAAGTTGACCAACTGAGCAACGACGTGAACGCAATGCGTTCTGACGTTCAAGCAGCTAAAGACGATGCAGCTCGCGCTAACCAACGTCTTGACAACCAAGCTCACGCTTACAAGAAGTAATATTTACTTCTCTAGTTCAATGGCGCACTCAGTGCGCCATTTTTTTTGCCTGCAATTTGTCCTCCCCTACCTTCTTTCAACGCACCTAACCTTCATCAACACTCATCCGTAAAACACTCTCTATGGCCCCCCGAACGACTGACATAAAAAAAGGAGCCATGATGGCTCCTTCAGTGAAGATCGCTTCTGAAACGTTTTTGTAACGTTTACTGCGTGCTTGCGGTTGTCACGTCAGATTGTTGTGCCGAAGCTGCCGTCTGCGGCTCATTAACAGGTGGTGGCGTATCTGTTGCCTTATCACCCACACTCACCACGACAGGCATACCTGAGCGGCGGGTAATCGCCTCTTTCACCATTGCAGCATTAGTCTCATCGTTCCTGATGAATTTCTTCATTGCTGCAGTCAGCGGAATCGGTTTGGTCTGCGGGTCATCCTTTTCGGTGTGCGATAAAGGTTGATGCACTTCGATATAACGCTTACCGTCGGGCTCCACGTCATACTTGATTGGCTGATTCACAATCTGCACGCGGGTCCCTTTAGGAACTGAGTTAAACAGCGCTTCGATATCGTCCGGACGCAGACGAATACAGCCGGAACTCACGCGCATACCAATACCAAAGTTGGCATTGGTACCGTGGATCAGATACTGCCCTGTTCCGGCCGACAGACGCATCGCAAAAAGTCCCATCGGGTTATCCGGACCAGCAGGTACCATTCCCGGCAACGTAATGCCGTCTTTCAGATACGCTTTGCGGATGTTGGCCGTCGGCGTCCACGTAGGGTTAGGGATTTTCTGGCTGACTGAGGTGACCATTTCCGGCGTGTTACGACCCAGCTGGCCAATACCAATCGGATAGACGATGACTTTATCCTCGCCTTTCGGATAGTAGTACAGACGCAGTTCTGCCAGATTCACCACGATACCTTCACGTTTCGTGTCAGGTAACAGCATTTGTGAAGGGATAGTCAGTACGGTTCCCGCTTTCGGCAGATAAGGATCCGTGCCGGGATTGGCTTCCAGCATGGCGATCAGGCCAATCTGGTATTTCGCTGCCACGTCTTCCAGTGGTTTGCCGTCATTCGGCACCACATAAGTCGTGTTTTCGCCAATCAGGCGGCTATTATCCGGCGGCAAAGGGTATTCTGCTGCACTTGCGGTCATGGAATGCGTTGCCATAAACGTGCCAACTAACATTGCCAGAAGGGGTAATGCGCGTCTCATACTCAGTCCTTTTTCGGCCTGCGCTCAGACAATCTGAGGCAAGACATTATCTCGTCTGGTAATACTAGCAGCGCAGAATCTTGTGGCAATCAAACCACAGAAAATCAGAAAGTTACCGAAAGAGAGTCAGGCGAAAATGGCAAAGATAGTGAATTGAAAAATCAGACTAAAAACGAATTGCGAAAGGCAGAACGGAGAATTTGCTTTGCTCATTAGCAGACAATTCCTAATGAGCAAAGCAGCACTGCGGGGCTGATTTAAGACAGCTCAGCAGCCTTAGCACGAATCGAGCGGATCATCGCTTCTAACCCTTGCGAGCGTGAAGGCGTCAGATGCTGGCTCAGTTCCAGCTCCGTGAAGAACGGACGCACATCCAGCTCTACCACATCACGCGGAGTCAGACCCTGATACAGGCTGAACACGATCGCCACCAGACCTTTCACGATGGCAGCATCACTGTCACCCTCAAAGGTCAGCGCACCGTTTTCATCAGTACGCATCACAATCCATACCTGGCTCTGGCAACCGGAAATCAGGTTTTCATCCTGACGATGTTCTTCCGCCAAAGCCGGTAACTGGCCACCCAGTTCGATCACGTACAGATATTTCTCTTCCCAGTTCGGGCACCGGGAAAAGTTTTTGACTAACTTATTTTTATCGGGCAAAGCCATAACAACATCCTGATCAAGGCTGGCGGGATTACCCCAACAGCCGGTGAATACGTTGCAGTCCTGCGACCAGTCGGTCGACTTCTTCACGGGTATTGTACATCGCGAGCGATGCGCGGCACATAGCCGGTACACCGTAGAAGGACATTAACGGCATCGCACAGTGATGACCGGTGCGAATGGCAATACCGTATTGATCAAGGAAGCTGCCGACATCATAGGCGTGGTGTTTACCCAGATTGAACGCAATCACTCCTGCACGCGTCGCCGGGCCATAGATCTGAATATCCGGCACCTGCTCCATCGCTTTCAGCGCGTAAGCCATCAGCTCCTGTTCATAAGCGTGGATATTCTCCAGACCCAGTTCAGTCACATATTCAATGGCGGCGCCCAGCCCCATGATACCGCCGGTATTTGGAGTACCCGCTTCAAAGCGCCACGGAGCCGCGGCAAAGGTCGTCCCTTCGGTCAAGCTGACATGCTTGATCATTGAGCCGCCGCCTTCCCACGGTGGCATTTGCTCCAGCAACGCTTTGCGACCGTACAGAATGCCGATACCGGTAGGTCCGTAAAGTTTGTGCCCGGACCAGACATAGAAATCACAACCCAGCGCCTGAACGTCAACCGCGTGATGCATCACCGCCTGCGCGCCATCCACCAGAACGGTCAGCCCTGCTGCTTTCGCCTGAGGAATGATTTTTTCGATCGGGTTAACGGTGCCCAGCACGTTAGAAACATGCGCCAGCGTCAGCAATTTAGTGCGCGGCGTGATCAGGGATTCAAGCTGCGATAAATCCAGCTCTCCCTGCGGCGTCAGGTGCCAGACATCAATATGCAGATCACGTTCTTTCGCCAGCATCTGCCATGGCACGATGTTCGCGTGGTGTTCCATTTCGGTCAGAATGATATGGTCGCCGGGCTGTAAAAACTCACGCCCCCAGGTATTGGCGACCAGGTTAATGGCTTCCGTGGAACCTTTCACGAAGACAATTTCTTCTGCCGACGCAGCATTCATGAATTGTGCGGCCTGCGTGCGGACGTTTTCCATCTGCTCGGTGGCTTCCGCGCTCATGGTGTGAATGCCGCGGTGAACCGCAGCATAACCTTGCTCGAAGAAAGACATTTCACGTTGAATGACCTGACGCGGTTTCTGTGCGCTGGCCGCGCTATCAAGGTAGGCCAGCGGCTGGCCGTTAACTTCACGGCTCAGCACAGGGAAATCGCTACGTACTCTTTCCAGTGGAAAACTCATTACTTACCTCGATTTAGCCGGCCTGCAATACGGGCAATCACGACTTCACGCAGGGTTTCATTCTCAATGGCTTCCGTCAGTTCAGCGGCAAAAGCAAAGATGATCATTTGCTGTGCATCCTGACCGCTGATCCCACGGGTACGCAGATAGAAAAGCTGTTCGTCGTCGATACGACCCACAGTAGCACCGTGGCTGCACTTCACATCATCGGCATAAATTTCCAGCTGCGGTTTGGTATCAACCTCAGTGTGTTTGCC
The DNA here is from genome assembly GCF_003610915.1 of Rahnella variigena. Lineage (NCBI taxonomy): Bacteria > Pseudomonadati > Pseudomonadota > Gammaproteobacteria > Enterobacterales > Yersiniaceae > Rahnella > Rahnella variigena. The sequence continues at coordinate 2,533,212 of NZ_NSDJ01000001.1, read as the reverse complement.
CAGCAACAAGTTGTTGTTGGTCATTTTGCCGTCGGTTTTCAGTGCGTGCTGCGCCACTTTGATCATGCCGTTGAAAATCGCTTTAGCACGATCGTTCACGATCACTTTATGCAACTGGTTGCTGTTGCAATAACCTTTGTTGTGTTCCAGATAAGTACGGGTATCAGCAATCTCAGAATCAACCGGCAGAACCAGGCTGTTAATGTTGAGCTCGCTGTTTTCACCGTTAAGCTGAGCACTGGTGTTATTACGGGTCAGACCCGCTCCCAGCAGGAAGCTATGGCTGGCAACACGTGCATCGCGACCGATAACCAGATCGTTATGCGAGAAGTGGAAACTTGCCTGACTTTCAAAGGCCAGTTTGTAATGCGTGAAATCGGCATTATCGCCCACATTCACCGTCATACGTGCTCCGGTGAAATGGCCGTGATCGTTCAGGCTGAGATAATGTTCGATCACTTCTGCATTCGCACCGCCCTCAATCGCCAGATGATAGCGATGATGTACGGTGTTCATTTCGCGTGACTGGTCACGACCGCTGCTCAGATGTAAAAGATACAGCGGCTTCTCGGCCTGCTTGCCCGCGGGCAAACGTACAGATAGGGAATCTTGCGCCAGGCTTTCGGTCAGGTGCAAAAACACTTCTGACTGAATCGGATCAGGCAACGTCTGTTGCGCCGCCGGGCTCAGTTTTTCAATTTCAAAAGCACCGGTATCAGAATCACTGAGATCCGCATCGAAACGGCCATCAATGAATACCAGACGGTAGCAATCCACTGGCAGCGCCAGCGATTTAACCTGTTCAACAGTCAGTGCCTGTTGCTGCGGAGCAAAGAACTGATTACCCAGCAGTGAAGAGACCGGAGTGTACTTCCAGTCTTCCAGTTTTGCGTGCGGGAAACCCAGGCGCAGCACCTGTTGCCAGTGTGCATGAGCGTGAGTGGATTGTTCACCGCCACGGCTTTCAAAAAGACGGTAAAGCTGCTGCATGGCGTGCGAACTGCCCGCCGCAGGTGCATTACTCTTCGTCGGTAAGCCAGCCATAACCCTGCTCCTCTAACTGTTTAACCAAGGTGAAATCGCCGGATTTAACAATGCGGCCCTGATACAGAACGTGCACGTAGTCAGGCTTGATGTAGTCGAGGATACGCTGGTAGTGGGTCACGATAACGAATGAACGTTTGCCGTCACGCAGTGTGTTAACACCGTCAGAAACGATTTTCAGGGCATCGATATCCAGACCGGAGTCGGTTTCATCCAGGATGCACAGGTTTGGCTCAAGGGCTGCCATTTGCAGAATGTCGTTACGCTTTTTCTCACCGCCGGAGAAGCCAACGTTCACTGAACGGGTCAGCAAATCAGCAGGCATTTTCAGCATTTCGATTTTTTCTTCGATGAAATCAGCGAAGTCAAAACGGTCCATCGGTTCCTGTCCGCGGTATTTACGCACAGCATTTACCGCAGTTTGCAGGAAGAAATGGTTAGTCACACCGGGAATTTCCACCGGATACTGGAAAGCCATAAAGACGCCTTCACCAGCGCGGTCTTCCGGAGCGAGTTCCAGCAAATCTTTACCGTTGAAGATTACGGAGCCGTCGGTGACTTCGTAATCTTCGCGGCCAGCCAGTGTCGCGGAGAGCGTACTTTTACCTGAGCCGTTCGGGCCCATGATGGCGTGTACTTCACCCGGTTTGATCTCCAGATCAAGGCCTTTCAGAATTTCCTTTTCTTCGACACGGACCTTCAAATTCTTAATGCTTAACATACGTATCCTTGAGTTTGCGCCTGCGCGCTCTTAATTCTGTTTATGCTTTGACTGTGCTGAACTAAAACCTGCCCGGTGCTGACGTCACACCACGCTACACCGGGAGGAAAAAACGTCGGCGAATTAACCGACGCTATGTTCAAGACTGATGGCCAGCAGTTTCTGTGCTTCGACAGCGAACTCCAGCGGCAGCTCGGAAAAGACATCTTTACAGAAACCGTTAACAATCATGGAAATCGCGTCATCTTCGCTGATACCACGTTGCAGACAGTAGAACAGCTGGTCATCGCCGATTTTTGACGTTGTGGCTTCATGTTCCAGCTGCGCGGTATTGTTACGCACTTCCACATACGGGAAGGTATGCGCTGCGCTGTCGGCGCCAATCAGCATTGAGTCACACTGGGTAAAGTTACGCGCGTTTTCTGCACTTGGCAGGATCTTCACCAGACCGCGGTAGCTGTTCTGGCTGTGACCCGCAGAGATACCTTTGGAGATAATGGTCGACTTGGTATTTTTACCAATGTGGATCATTTTGGTGCCGGTATCTGCCTGCTGTTTGCCGCTGGTCAGTGCAACCGAGAAGAATTCACCAATAGAGTTATCACCTTTGAGGATAACGCTTGGGTATTTCCAGGTGATCGCTGAGCCGGTTTCAGACTGCGTCCAGGACATTTTCGAACCCGCGCCTTCGCACAATGCGCGTTTGGTCACGAAGTTCAGAATGCCGCCGCTGCTGTCTTTGCTGCCGGAGAACCAGTTCTGGACGGTGGAATATTTCACTTCCGCATCTTTGTGCAGAATCACTTCCACCACCGCAGCGTGCAGCTGGTAGGTATCACGAACTGGCGCCGAACACCCTTCGATGTAACTCACGTAACTGCCTTCATCGGCAATCAGAATAGTACGTTCAAACTGGCCGGTTTTCGCCGCGTTGATACGGAAATAAGTCGACAGTTCCATCGGGCAACGCACGCCTTTTGGCACATAAACAAAGGTACCATCAGAAGCAACGGCAGCATTCAGTGCGGCGAAGAAGTTATCCTGCGCAGGCACCACTGTACCGAGGTATTTGCGCACCAGATCAGGATATTCGTGAATGGCTTCGCCGAATGAGCAGAAAATAACGCCTGATTCCGCCAGCTTTTCACGGTAAGTCGTGGAGACAGAAACGGAGTCGAAAATTGCATCGACCGCCACTTCTTTGCCTTCACGAACCGGAACACCCAGCTGCTCAAAAGCTTTTTCTACTTCACTGGTGAGGTAGTTTTTATTGTCAAGAGCGCCATCAAGCGCAGGAATGCTGTGCGAATTTTCCGGAGGCTGCTGCGTAGCGCCAGGCTGAGAACCGCAGGTATCATCGCAGCTGCCACATGATGGCGCGGAATAATAGCTGTAATCCTGGTAATCAAGAGGCGTGTAATACGCTTTGAGCCAGTGCGGTTCTTCCATTTTCAACCAGGCATGATAAGCCTGCAGACGGAACTCCAGCATCCACTCAGGCTCATTACGCTTCGCGGAAATGGCACGCACCACATCTTCGTTGATGCCTGATGCTAATTCATCGGTTGCAAGCTGGGTAAAGAACCCTTCTTTATAGTTCGTTCCCTCGCCGACCCAAGACTGCACATCATCTGGAATTTCTACGTTGCTTCGTGACATGTTGGTTACATCGCTTTGTTTACAATAATCTTAAAAACTGAAAGCCGTTTCTTACAGGCCGAAACTTTCGCCACACCCGCAGGCATGCTGAGCTTTAGGATTATTGAATTTAAATATCTGATTCAGTCCTTCACGGACAAAATCTACCTCAGTTCCGTCGATGAAAGGCATGGCCTTCAGCGGAACAAACAGCAAAGCGCCGTCATGTTCAAACACCAGATCATCACTGGCTGGTTGTTTGGTTAAATCCAGAACGTAGCCAAAGCCGGCACAGCCCGATTGTTTCACCGAGAGCTGGAGACCTTTGACCTCAGGATCCTGCGCCATCAGAGTATTAATCTGTTTTGCGGCAGAATCAGTCAGGCTCACACCTTGCCATACGTTGTCGTCTAAAGAGAAAGAGCCGACAGTTTCAGTTTGCATCTGTCTTACCTCGTAATTTTACGGTCATAGACAAGACCTATTGTCTCTATTCTAGTGATAACAGGTACCACTTCAACCTCTTGTTTTAAGAGGGTATAGCGATTGCCCATGAGGAAAGTCGCTCAATGTGCATCGGGTTAACACCTGGTCGCTGGCGGGTCTTGAACACCGCAACCATCAACTGATTGAATAAATTGTCAATTTTTTGTTAAAAATTAAAATTAACCTTATAAACATTGCGGGTTAATAGCTTTCATTGTGTCTATTATAAAACATTCATCGGAAATGCCTATTTATGAATTCGCCACAACCGAAAAAATTAAAGCTCTTTTTGCTTATCTGCTTTCGCACAACAAAATGAAAAAAAACCGATGAAAACGTTGATCCGGTCATTTTTTGCCAATATGATGGTCATTCTTTGATAATGATTATCATTCAGATAACCCGGAATACTGAGAATGGTTCAATCGGTAAATGCGTGGTTGCAAGGCAAGATCGACGAATACAAATCGAATGTCCGCGATGCCACAGTAGATTTCTACATGGCTGATGCGGCCTTACGACGTCCTGATGCACATTTATGTCAGCTCAAACGCTTCAACAACATTTGTCTGGAAATGGCTAACCTGTGCCTGCAAAACGGCGATGATCACAGCTATCTGCATGCGCTCTGCAAATTGCACAACCGCCTGATTCTGGAAATCAACAGTGTTGTCCGCTGTGAGCTCTTTCGTGTTCAGAGTTATCATTTTGCGCGGCATACGTTAAAACTCATTTGTCAGTATTATGCCATGATGGGCATCTGGGAAAAAGCAACGGCATTTCAAACTGACTTTGCGAAACGCGTCCCTTTCCAGCTTTGACTTACTTTCAATGTGTTACACCAATTTTAAGACAAATAAAAAAGGCGGACACATGATTAATGTATCCGCCCTTCCCTGAAACACGACTCAAGATAACTGATGAATCAAGATAACTGACAGAGCCTGTTTCAGTGATCAATCACCATCGTGGTCAACCTCGACACGCAGCAAAGATTTCCTTTCTCATCAAAAATTTCGATTTGCCAGACCTGGCTGCGGCGCCCGGCGCGCAATGCACGACACACACCGCGCACATGTCCCTCGCGTGCTGAATGCATGTGGCTGGCGTTAATCTCCACGCCGACCACCGTCTGGCTGCCTTCGCAGCACAAATAGCCTGCCATCGATCCCATGGTTTCCGCCAGAACCACCGATGCCCCGCCATGCAGCAGGCCAAAAGGTTGTGTCGTGCGGCTATCCACGGGCATGGTCGCCTCAAGAAAATCTTCGCCCAACTGGGTAAATTCTATTCCCACGTGCCCAACCATACATCCCTGACTGCGCTGATTCAGGGCATCCAGCGTGGTACTGCGTTTCCAGAGTGACATAATGCTTCCTTAATGGTCAGGGAATGATTTCCAGCAAAGCCTGTAAGGGATGGCGAACACCGTTCCCCTCAATACGTTTGACCTGACTGCGGCATGAATAACCGGTTGCCAGACAGCGCTGGCGCGGCAACCGCTGCAAAGAGGTATGCCAGGAAAGCTCGTAAATCCCCAGAGAGTTCTCAAGATTTTTAGTTTCATGGCCGTACGTTCCGGCCATTCCGCAGCAGCCGACACTGACATTTTCCAGCTTCGCGCCATAGCGGGCAAAAATATCACCCCATTGCTTGCCGCTGTTTGGCAACGCCGTACTTTCCGTACAGTGACCAAACAGATACCAGGATTCGCCGCTTTGCTGCTGTGCCGGGCGTTCAGCCAGCCACACATCAAGCCATTCATGCACCAGTTGTACCTGGAATGAGCCACGCGACTCGCCCAGGATCTCCTTATATTCATCGCGATAACACAGCACCAGCGCCGGGTCGACGCCGACCATCGGCATTCCTAATTGCGAAACACGGTTGAGGAACAACGACGTTTTCTTCGCTGTTTTCGCAAAACGAGTGAGGAAGCCTTTAATGTGCTGCGCTTTACCGTTCGGAGAGAATGGCAACAGAACAGGTTTGAGGCCAAGCTTCTCAATCAGCCGGACAAAATCAGCCACCACCTGCGCATCATAGAAACTGGTGAACGGATCCTGAACTACCAGCACGTATTCGCCACGCTGCGCGGGAGAAATGGCTTCAAGTTGCTCCAGCGTCATCGTACTGGCGCGATGTCCAAGTAGCTGCTCACGCAATGTCGGGGAAGAGAGTAAAGGCAAATCTACCATGCCAATACTTTTCCGGCTCATTTCACGCACCCAGGGTTGTTTGAGGAAGAAATTAAACAACTTCGGTGCTTTTGCCATAAGCGGTGCGTAGCTTTCCACGCCGGCCACAAAGTGATCACGAGCAGGACGCAGATATCGTGTGTGATAAAGCTGCAGGAACCGCGATCGGAATCCGGGAACATCAATTTTAATCGGACACTGTGTGGAACAGGCTTTACAGGCCAGACAGCCTGACATCGCCTCTTTCACTTCATGCGAAAAATCATATTCGCCTTTATTGGCGTGCCAGGTGTTACGCGTGCGATCAATCAGGGTACGGAAACTTAGCCCTTTTTCAGGCAGCGCATTTTCCAGCGCCAGCGGATCAACGCCCTGTTCTGACAGCAGGCGCAACCATTCGCGCACCAGACCTGCACGACCTTTAGGCGAATGAATGCGGCTGCCGGTGATTTTCATCGACGGGCACATCGGGCTTTTCACATCGAAATTGAAACATAACCCGTTGCCGTTACATTCCATCGCACCGCGGAATGACTGACGAACTTCCAGCGGAATACGGCGATCCAGTGTGCCGCGTTTCGCCGCATCCACTTTCATCATCGGTTCATCGCAATCCAGCGGCGCACAGATCTTACCTGGGTTGAGGCGGTTGTCCGGGTCGAACACGGTTTTGATCCGGCGTAACTCATGGAACAATTCTTCACCAAAGAAAGCCGGACTGTATTCGGCACGGAAACCCTTTCCATGCTCGCCCCACAGCAGCCCGCCATATTTTGCCGTCAGTGCGACGACTTCATCGGAAATTTGCTTGAGCAACATTTCCTGCTGCGGATCGCACATATCCAGCGCCGGACGTACGTGTAATACACCCGCATCCACGTGACCAAACATTCCGTAGCTCAGATGATGGCTGTCGAGCAGCGCCCGAAATTCGACGATGTAATCCGCCAGATGCTGAGGCGGAACACAAGTGTCTTCGGCAAATGGCAAGGGTTTAGCCTGCCCTTTGGCATTGCCCAGCAGCCCGACGGCTTTTTTACGCATGTTATAGATGCGCTCTATACCAGGCAGATCGGCGCAAATCTGATAACCAATCACACCGCCTTCTTTGTCACTCATCAACCCGTCAAGACGCTCACACAATGCGCTCACCTGGTTTTCGATGAGATCAGCATCATCGCCAGCGAACTCAACAATGTTAAGCCCCTGCATATCTTTGCCTTCAACATCCGTGATGTAGTCACGCACGCTGTGCCAGACAATATCCTCACGTGCCAGATTCAGCACTTTTGAGTCAACGGTTTCTACTGAAAGAGCTTTCGCTTCCACCATAAAAGGTGCGTTGCGCAGGGCCGAGTTGAAAGAGTCATACTTGATGTTGACCAGACGACGCACTTTCGGGATTGGCGTGATGTTCAGACGGGCTTCAGTAATAAAGGCCAGCGAGCCTTCTGATCCGGTCAGAATTCGTGTCAGATTAAAGGTTTGCAGGTCATCACTCAGCACATGACGCAAATCGTATCCGGTCAGGAAACGGTTAAGTTTTGGGAATTTCTCTATTACCAGCGCACGGTTGTCGCGGCAACTGTCGAGCACCGTGCGATAAATCCGCCCGATAACCGAATCTTCTTCACCCAGTTTATCTGCAAGCTCTGTCGGGATCGCCGTGGTATCCAGCATGTCGCCGCCAAGCACAATGGCCCGGACACCAAGCACGTGATCTGAGGTTTTACCGTACACCAGCGAGCCCTGCCCGGAGGCATCGGTATTGATCATCCCGCCGAGCGTGGCGCGGTTACTGGTCGAGAGTTCCGGCGAGAAGAAATACCCCAACGGGCGCAGATAATCATTGAGCTGATCTTTAATCACACCGGCTTCAACTTTTACCCATCCCTGCTTTGTATTGATATCGAGAATGCGGTTCATATGACGGGACATATCAACCACAATGCCACGGTTCAGCGACTGACCGTTGGTACCGGTACCGCCACCGCGCGGAGTGAATACCAGCGTTTTAAAACGTTCCTGCCCTGCAAGACGGGCAATCAGTGCCACGTCTGACGTGGCGATCGGGAATAAGACAGCATCCGGCAACAACTGATAGACGCTGTTATCTGTCGCCATCGTCAGCCGGTCTGCATAAGTAGTTGTGACATCACCCGTAAAACCATTCTTTTTTAACGCTTCCAAAAAATCGAGCACCAGCTGGATGACACCCGGCGCCTGAGAAATCTGTGGGATCATTGAATTATGACTCTGTCTTTGTTGTATGCCTGGCGGGCCCGAGGCGACCTGCCGGATCTGACTTGCAGATCCACCTGTTATTTACCCAGAATAAAAACTAACATACTTCGTTTTTCCGCGCTCCGTCTGGTTGCCGTTTGTTGCATTACTTTCATGATGAATCGCAAAAATCGCGTATCAGCACAACGCGTTGCAACTAATCTTGCGGCGAGCTATCCAAAAGCAGCCGGATGTTCCATGCTTATTTCAGATTGGCTGGATTTTGAACACACAGATCATGAACACATGGGATCATGAGCACACTGAATTTTGAATACCCCGGATTTAATATCCGGGTTTGAAATACAAAGTATGGAGGCACAGGGTTCGTGCCTTACTTGGTTTATCACATTGAGAAACATGAATGAATCTCCCAATTAAACGTTACGATTTACCCCAGATTATGTTTGGGGTGTTGTTTATTGCACTGATGACCATCGCCAGTATCTGGATCGTTCAGCCTTTTATTCTTGGGTTTGTCTGGGCAGGCATGGTGGTTATCGCGACATGGCCGCTGATGATTAAGCTCCAGCGGCTGCTTTGGGGACGCCGTTTCCTTGCCGTCATCATCATGACTTTGTTACTGATTTTATTATTTGTTTTGCCTATTGCGATGCTGGTCAGCAGCGCAATTGAAAATGGCGCGCCTCTGGTAGAAATCGCCAGCCACCCTTCCTCACTGCATATGCCTGATTTCCACTGGCTTAATTCCATTCCGCTAGTGGGTCATAAACTGTATACCGGCTGGCACGCGCTGATTAATGGCGGCGGGAATGCGCTGGTGACCAAGGTTCAGCCGTATGTCGGACAAACAGCCGCGTGGTTTGTCACTCAGGCCGGTCATCTTGGACGGTTTATTGTCCACTGTTCGCTGATGCTGTTGTTCAGTGCCTTGTTGTACAGCCGTGGCGAACAAGTTGCTTTAGGGATCCGCCACTTTGCCATTCGTCTGGCCGCAGAACGCGGTGACGCTGCCGTTATTCTCGCCGGTCAGGCCATACGAGCTGTGGCTTTAGGCGTGGTCGTAACCGCCATTGTGCAGTCAATTCTTGGCGGTATCGGGCTGGCGATTGCGGGCATCCCTTATGCTACCGTGCTGACGGTAGTGATGTTCGTTTGCTGCGTTGCGCAAATCGGCCCATTGCTGATACTGATACCGGCAATCATCTGGCTTTACTGGTCCGGCGACAATACCTGGGGCACCGTGCTTCTGGTCTGGAGCTGCGTGGTCGGGTCCCTTGATAACGTGCTGCGTCCGGTTCTGATCCGCATGGGTGCAGATTTACCTATGTTGCTGATTCTCTCTGGTGTTATCGGGGGATTGTTTGCCTTCGGTATGATCGGGCTGTTCATCGGACCGGTGGTACTGGCCGTATCGTATCGCCTGATTTCCCTCTGGGTACATGAAGCCCCTGAACCAGAGATGGATCCGGAAGAAGCCTTAAAAGCACTGGATGAATAAACTCTTCATTAAGTAACTTTCTGACGGCGTTGCCCATAAAATTGAATGTGGCAGCGCCGTTATTTTATTCCTTTCCTCTCCCCCTATTTTACGTCCCATCCGTTCCTCAATAACTGCCCTCACTAAATAGTATGAGAATAAACTCTATTAGGAGGATTCTTACAGACTAAATACCTTGAGAAACTTAGTATTATTAACAGTTCGGATTTCAACTCACTGATTTATATACAGGCTTTCCCCTGAGCCGGTATACCCCAAATTGCTGTGTGTAGTCTTTGCCTGTCTCCTATGACGGGCCTTTTTTTTATTTATTGTCCGCTAACTTCATTCTCCGGTAACCTTTTATTATTACCTGATAAAACTGCCGGCCAAAAACCTTCGTTTTCTGTTTCCTCCTTACTGAAATAAGTATTTTCCAGTTCCTTTGCACAAAAATGAAAAGGCCATCACCCGTGAGTGACAGCCTTTATTTTATGATTTAGGAATTGCTTTATGAATCGATTTACTTTTCCGCTAACGCCAGCCAGGTTTGTACAACTGTATCCGGATTCAGCGACAGACTGTCGATTCCCTCATCCATCAGCCATTGCGCAAAATCCTGATGATCTGAGGGTCCCTGCCCGCAGATGCCGACATACTTGCCCTGCTTTTTCGCGGCTTTGATTGCCATCGACAGCAACGCTTTGACGGCGTCATTTCGCTCATCAAAGAGTTCAGAAACCACACCGGAATCACGATCCAGCCCCAGAGCAAGCTGAGTCATGTCATTCGAGCCAATCGAGAATCCATCAAAGTGTTCGAGGAACTGATCCGCCAGTAAAGCATTCGACGGAATTTCGCACATCATGATAACTTTCAACCCGTTTTCGCCGCGCTTCAGTCCCTGATTTGCCAGTTCGGCGACCACGGCTTCCGCCTGCGCCACCGTGCGTACAAACGGAATCATCACCTCAACGTTAGTGAGATCCATGTCATTACGCACGCGTTTCATTGCCTCGCACTCCAGTGCAAAACAATCGCGGAAGTTGTCTGATACATAACGGCCAGCACCGCGGAAACCGAGCATGGGGTTTTCTTCATGCGGTTCATACTTCTCGCCGCCTACCAGATTGGCATACTCGTTTGATTTGAAATCAGACAAACGGACAATGACGCGTTTTGGCCAGAAAGCCGCGCCGAGCGTCGCGATCCCCTCCGTCAGGCGCGCCACATAATATTCGCGCGGGCTGTCATAGCCCTGGATCATCTTATTGATGGTTTCCTGCAATTCAGCCGGCTGCTGGTCAAACTCCAGCAAGGCTTTTGGGTGCACGCCAATCATGCGGTTGATGATAAATTCCAGACGCGCCAGTCCGACACCTTCATTCGGTAAGCAGGCGAAATCAAAAGCACGATCCGGATTACCGATATTCATCATGATTTTCAGCGGTAATTTTGGCAGCTCATCGATTTCAGAACTTTGTACACTGAAATCCAGTTCATCCTGATACACATATCCGGTATCACCTTCTGAACAGGAAACCGTGACTTTCTGATTTTCGGTGAGTTTCTCGGTGGCGTCTCCGCAACCGACAACAGCAGGGATGCCCAGTTCACGGGCAATAATCGCAGCGTGACAGGTACGACCGCCGCGGTTAGTCACGATGGCTGATGCCTTTTTCATGATCGGCTCCCAATCGGGATCCGTCATATCGGTCACCAGGATATCGCCTGCCTTAACGTGATGCATTTCGCTGATATCGTGGATGATCTTAACGGGCCCCGCACCGATGCGGTGACCGATTGCACGTCCTTCCACCAGCACTTTGCTGCTGCCATTAAGCTGGTAACGTTCCATCACCTGACCGTTTGAACGTACGGTCTCAGGACGCGCCTGAACAATATAGAGTTTGCCGTTATGACCATCTTTAGCCCATTCGATATCCATCGGGCGGCCATAATGTTTTTCGATCAGTATCGCCTGACGCGCCAGCGCCTGCACTTCTTCATCCGTCAGGGAGAATCGGGTGCTCAGTTCGGCTGGCACATCTTCAATCTGGACTTGCTTGCCGTGCTCCTGGCTTGGTGCATAAACCATGCGGATTTTCTTTGAGCCCATGGTGCGACGAACAATCGACGGTTTTTTCTTGTCGAGCGTCGGCTTATGTACATAGAACTCGTCGGGATTCACCGCCCCCTGCACCACCATTTCGCCCAGGCCGTAGGCAGAAGTGATAAAGACCACCTGATCAAAACCCGATTCAGTATCGATAGTAAACATCACGCCAGCTGCGGCGAGGTCTGAACGCACCATACGCTGGACACCGGCAGATAACGCCACACCGCGGTGGTCGTAGCCCTGATGCACACGATAAGAAATGGCGCGGTCGTTGAAGAGAGAAGCATAAACATGTTTCACGGCAGTCATGATTGCATCAAATCCCTGAACGTTCAGGAAAGTTTCCTGCTGCCCGGCAAAAGACGCATCGGGCATATCTTCGGCCGTTGCCGATGAACGCACAGCGAAAGAAGCCTCCGGCTCGCCTTCAGAAAGCTGCTGATAAGCCTCGCGGATAGCCTGCTCGAGTTCTGGCTGGAATGGCGTCTCAATGATCCACTGACGGATTTGCGTGCCCGCTTTGGTCAGTTGTGCGATGTCGTCCACATCCGTTTTATCCAGCAATTCATGGATACGGTGGTTTACGCCGCTCTGATCGAGAAAATCATTAAATGCCTGAGACGTCGTTGCAAAACCGTTCGGAACGGAAACACCCAAATCAGACAAATTGGTGATCATTTCCCCGAGGGATGCGTTCTTGCCCCCGACTTTATCAACGTCGTTCATACCCAGTTGGTTGTACCAGATAACATTGCGTAAATCGGGATCGAGATGAGCCATGAAACAATCCTTTATTATTTATTTACAGTAATAGTCAACAGGAGTGTAAAACCGGTTATTCAACGGTTGCCTGAAACACTTTTTGTGTCATTAAACAACGCTGTCTTTTTGAGACTAGCATAATGATCCATAGAAGATGGACAGGTGAATCGTTCCAGCAAATCAAACTATTTTTGTTTAGGAAAAATCCAGCATCAGTATTTTTGTTACTGAGGGGAAATGAGCATTATTCCTTATGAATCATGAAGAAGTTATCTCTGTCTCCGGTCTGTGATTCATGCTAACAGGGCTGCTGAAGTTGTGCTGAAGCAAATCAAAAACCTGCGAGGGATCGCGAAAAATTTAAAATGGCATTTCATTTATTACAGCCATTTTGCGCAGTATCTCGCAGCAATGAAGATAAGATGGAAATGCGGAGGAATTACTCTTTTTATTTCCTTCAATTCTGGTTATTACTTAATAAGCCCCAAAAGATTGGCGCGAATAAATAAAATGAAGTGATTTAATTCAGGAGTCATTTGTGGACAGATGCGTGTTTTACATTTCGGATGGTACTGCGATTACAGCAGAGGTTTTGGGCCATGCAGTGCTTTCACAATTCCCGGTCAATGCGACCACTTACTCGTTACCTTTTGTAGAAAGTGAAGAACGTGCGAGAGCTGTCTGCAAACAGATCAATGAAATTTTTGAGAAAACCGGAGCCCGTCCGCTGGTGTTTTACTCGATTATTTCCCCGAACATCCGCGATATCATTCAGGGCAGTGAAGGATTCTGCCAGGATATAGTGCAGTCGCTGGTGGCGCCTCTGCAAAATGAGCTGGGTGTTGACCCCACGCCCATTGCCAACAGAACGCACGGTCTGACGGCCAGCAACATCACCAAGTACGATGCGCGTATTGCCGCTATTGATTACACGCTGGCACACGACGATGGTATTTCCCTGCGTAATCTCGATCAGGCACAGGTGATTTTACTGGGCGTCTCGCGCTGCGGTAAAACTCCGACCAGCCTGTATCTTGCGCTTCAGTTTGGGATCCGGGCGGCTAACTACCCTTTTACTGCTGACGATATGGACAACATCCAGTTGCCAGCAGCACTAAAACCGCATATGCATAAACTTTTTGGCCTGACGATTGATCCGGAGCGTCTGACCGCTATCCGGCAAGAGCGCGTTGAAAACAGCCGTTATGCCTCCTTACGCCAGTGCAGGATGGAAGTGTCGGAAGTTGAGGCGTTGTTTCGCAAGAACAAAATACGCTATCTCAACAGTACGAATTATTCCGTTGAGGAGATATCAGCGAAGATTATGGACAGCTTCGGTATGAGCCGTCGTATGTTCTGAATCCATTTCCTGATTTGGGTGGCATATCCTGCTGACAGTGGTTGAATTCATCTGTTTTTGGGTTATTGTGATCGACATCACTTCCCGGTATTCCTGCCGCAGAGAAGAAACAAATTTTCGAGAGCACCATGTCACAAACAGATGAACTGCGTACGACGCGCATCGACAGCCTGATTACGCCTCAGGCACTGGCAGACAAATTGCCAATTTCCCCGTCGGTCGCACAACACGTGATGGAATCACGTAAACGGATTGAAAAAATTGTCAGTGGCGAAGATCAGCGCTTGCTGGTTGTCGTTGGTCCTTGTTCTATCCACGATATTGAAGCGGCGATTGATTACGCGGGAAAACTGCGCGTATTACGTGACAAGTATCAGAATCGCCTTGAAATCGTGATGCGCACGTATTTTGAGAAGCCGCGTACCGTTGTCGGCTGGAAAGGATTAATTTCTGATCCTGAGCTTAACGGGTCGTGCCGTGTTAATGACGGTATCGAGCTGGCGCGCAAAGTCCTGCTTGCCGTCAATGAGCTGGGTATTCCGACTGCCACCGAATTTCTGGATATGGTGATCGGACAGTATATCGCTGACCTCATCAGCTGGGGCGCGATAGGCGCACGCACCACAGAAAGCCAGATCCACCGTGAAATGGCGTCAGCACTGTCGTGCCCTGTTGGCTTTAAAAATGGTACCGACGGCAATACGCGTATCGCCATTGATGCCATTCGTTCTTCACGTACCAGCCACATGTTCCTGTCACCGGATAAAAGCGGTCAGATGACTATTTATCGCACCGCAGGCAACCCTTATGGCCACGTGATCATGCGTGGCGGTAAAAAGCCCAACTATCATGCAGAGGATCTGGAGCAGGCTTGCCAGAATCTGGCTGAGTTTGATTTACCACAGCGTCTGGTGGTCGACTTCAGCCACGGTAACTGTCAGAAACAGCACCGCCGTCAGCTGGAAGTAGCAGAAGATATTTGCCAGCAGATCCGCAGTGGTTCTTCAGCGATTGCCGGAATTATGGCGGAAAGTTTCCTGATTGAAGGCACTCAGGCGATTCATCCTGGTAAGCCGCTGGTTTACGGCAAATCAGTGACTGACCCTTGCCTGAGCTGGGAAGATACTGAAACCCTGTTGTCGATGCTGGCTGAGGCCACTGACAGCCGGTTCTGATCACTTTCTGGCAACCTTTCAAAGGGCAACTTCGTTGCCCTTTTTTATGCCTGCGGTTCGCCGCGCCTTCCTGCCCCCTGCGCTTTTCACTCTGTAAATACTGCACTATCCCTCTCACATTAAAGGGTTACCTGGCAAAAATTACATTCCATCAACAAAAATTTTCTTGATGTGTTCTTGCAATGATTTGATAATGATTATCAAATTGATATTAATTCCCATTACCAAGTATAAGTTAACGGGCTACTGACCCGAGTTTTATTACAAATCATTCACATAACATCGCGAGTTTTTACCAGCCAGCGGGCGGGTGACTTAGGCTAACGAGGAGACGGCAATGCATTCAGTTCACTATCAGGATTATTTACAGGCTAAAGACGCGAACCCGGGTAAATATGCCCGCGATCTGGCGGAAATTTTGGGTATCAGTGAGGCAGAATTAACTGCATTACGTGTTTCCCATGATGCCGCACGACTTGATGTTGATGCCCGCACATTGCTGGCTGCTCTGGAAAATGTCGGTGGAACAAAATCGATTACCCGCAACGATTTTGCCGTTCATGAACAACAAGGTCGTTATGAAAACCAGCATCTGAGTGGTCATGCTGGCCTGATTCTGAACCCGCGCGCGCTGGATTTGCGCCTGTTCCTGCAACACTGGCAGCATATTTTCAGTATGTCTGAAACCACGGCTCGTGGCGTTCGCCACAGTATTCAGTTTTTTGATGCTCACGGCGATGCAGTGCATAAAGTCTATAACACCGATGAAACCGATATGGCGGCTTGGGACGCGCTGATTGCGCAGTACAAAACCGACGTCAATCCGCCATTGCAGATTGAAGCTGCGCCATCGACTCCGGCCCGGAAAGCGGCTGATGCCAGTGCTATCGATGCAGACTGGCGCGCTATGACTGACGTTCATCAGTTCTTCCAGTTGCTGAAACGCCATGACATCACCCGTCAGCAGGCCTTTGAAGCAGTCGGCGATGACCTGGCATGGCGCGTGGAAAATGGTTCCCTGACCCGTTTGCTGAATATCGCCAAAGAAGACCAAAACGAAATTATGATTTTCGTGGGCAACCGTGGCTGTGTGCAGATCTTCACCGGCCAGATTGAAAAAGTGATGCCACACGGTGAGTGGATCAACGTGTTCAATGAACGCTTCACGCTGCATCTGGTGGAAAGCGCCATCACACAAAGCTGGATAACCCGTAAGCCAACCAAAGACGGTTTCGTCACCAGTCTGGAATTGTTTGCTGCCGATGGTACTCAGATTGCCCAGCTTTACGGACAGCGTACCGAAGGCACGCCGGAACAGACTCAGTGGCGCGAGCAGCTGGCACAACTCAGTGGCGAAGGCGTTGCAGCATGAGACTCTCTCTGAAAGCCCTGTTCGCTGCCAGCACTTTGCTGGCAGCACCTTTGCTACATGCGGCTGAAAAACTGGTCACTATCGGCGGAGATGTCACTGAAATTGTTTACGCCCTCGGCGCTGGCAATGAACTGGTGGCGCGAGACAGCACCAGTCTGCGTCCGAAGGCAGTTCTGGCGCTGCCGGATGTGGGTTATATGCGCCAGCTGAATACCGAAGGCATTTTATCAATGCATCCTTCAATGGTACTGAGCAGTGAACTGGCAGAGCCTTCGCTGGTGTTGCAACAGTTATCACAAAATGGCGTGAAAGTTGTCCGTGTGCCGGGTACCCCTTCTATCAATACCGTTCCTGAGAAAATTGAAGTAATCGCCGCGGCCCTCAACCGTCAGGCTGAAGGGGAGAAACTGATCACCACTTATCGTTCACAGCTTTCGGCCATACGTCATGATGCGCTGCCGGTGAAAATGTTGTTTGTGATGAGCCACGGTGGCATGTCTTCTATGGCGGCGGGACAAAATACTGCGGCAGATGCGATGATCACCTCCGTTGGCGCAAAAAATGCCATGCAGGGATTCAGCCGCTACCGCCCGCTTTCTCAGGAAGGGGTGATTGCAAGTGCGCCGGATATTCTTCTGCTGACCGCAGACGGTGTCAAAACGCTCGGCGGGCTGGATCAGGTGTGGAAATTACCGGGTGTAGCGATGACGCCTGCGGGCAAGAACAAACGCGTTTTAGTGCTGGATGATATGTCGCTGCTGGGCTTTGGTCTGCAAACTCCGGCCGTGATGGCGCAACTTCGTCAGGCGGCGGAACAAGCGAAATGAGCAGCATGAGCCCCCCAATGCCATCACGACGCCGCTCGCCGGTTTGGGCGCTGATCGGACTCGGCGGTGCTCTGCTGGTACTGGCTATTCTGGCGGCCAATACCGGCGCGATGGCATTGTCGCTCAGGACGTTAATTTCGCGTCCTTTTGACGATGACCTTTGGCAGGTCTGGCTGAGCATACGCTTGCCAAGAGTGTTACTGGCTGTGGTGGTCGGCTGTGCGCTCGCCAGCTCCGGTACGGTAATGCAGGGGCTTTTTCGCAATCCCCTCGCAGATCCTGGACTGCTTGGGATCAGCAGCGGTGCAGCGCTGGCGGTTGCACTGACGATTGTCATGCCGCTCGCCCTGCCGCCGCTTCTGGCTCTCTACAGCCATATGATCAGCGCCTTCTTCGGCAGTCTGGCGATTTCAGCTATTGTCTTCACCCTGAGCCGTTTCGGGCATGGCGGGTTATCGCGTTTATTACTGGCGGGGATCGCCATCAATGCACTGTGCGGCGCAGCCGTAGGCGTGCTGACTTATGTCAGTGATGATCAGCAGTTGCGTCAGTTCTCGCTCTGGAGCATGGGCAGTCTGGGACAAGCACAATGGCCGACACTGGCCGTTGCTTCTTCGCTGATCCTGCCTGCCTGCATTGCCGCGTTGTTCATGGCACGCCGTCTGAACATTCTGCAACTGGGGGAGGAAGATGCGCATTATCTGGGCGTGAATGTCCGCCGTACCCAGTTGCAGTTGTTGCTGCTGAGCGCATTGCTGGTCGGTGCCGCGGTGGCGGTTTCGGGCGTTATCGGTTTTATCGGGCTGGTTATCCCGCATCTTTTACGAATGCGTATTGGTGCCGATCACCGCTGGCTGTTGCCCGGTTCAGCCATGGCCGGAGCCTGCCTGTTATTACTGGCGGACACGCTCGCGCGTACACTGGTTGCCCCCGCAGAAATGCCGGTGGGACTGCTGACCAGTTTGATCGGCGGTCCGTATTTTCTCTGGCTGATCCTGCGTCCGGGAGTGCCACGCAATGTCTGATATTTCCTCATTTATGATGGCTGAAAACCTGACGTATTCTGTCAACGGCCGGCGTTTGATTGATGACGTTTCGATGAGTCTGGAAAGCGGCGAGATGGTGGCGCTGATCGGGCCAAACGGTGCCGGTAAATCGACCCTGATGCGGATGTTGACCGGTTATCTGTCACCCCAGTCGGGACAATGTTCGATGATGGGCAAACCGCTGAACGACTGGCAGCCACAAGAACTGGCACGCACACGTGCGGTAATGCGCCAGAACAGTACGCTGGCTTTCGGATTTAGTGTCCGCGAAGTGCTGACACTTGGGCGTTCGCCCCACGGCCAGCAAAATATGCAGCGCGCGCTGGCAGAGGTGATGGCGCAGACAGGCTGTCTGAATCTGGCTGAGCGAGACTATCGCCAGCTATCCGGCGGCGAACAACAGCGCGTTCAGCTGGCACGGGTATTAATCCAGTTGTGGCAACCTGAGCCTGCCCCGCGCTGGCTGTTTCTGGATGAACCGACTTCAGCGCTCGATTTATATCATCAGCAACATGCGCTGCGCCTGTTACGTCATCTGACCCAACAGACACCGCTTGCCGTGTGTTGTGTCCTGCACGATCTAAATCTTGCCGCATTGTATGCCGACCGGATTATCTTGCTGCACAGCGGGAAAGTGGTCGCCAGCGGGACACCAGCTCAGGTGCTGAGCGAAGAAACCCTGAGTCGCTGGTATCAGGCCGATGTAAACGTCTGTCCGCATCCGGACACCGCGTTGCCTCAGGTTTTCCTGCGCCAGTAAGTGCCCTGCAGAAAGGAAAAAGCCACAAGGCATGTTGCTTTGTGGCTTTTTTGTCAGCTCGAGCAGGATATTTCCAGATGCTTTCCCCAGTCCGGCGGCAGTGCCGCCATCGCGTCATATTGCGGCGCGTCACTGTATGGATCGCGCAACGCCTGATGCAGTTGAGTCAGCACACTGATGTCATCTTTTTCGGCACGTTCAATGGCCTGCTGCGCCAGGTAATTCCTTAATATAATTCTCGGATTACACTGTTTCATCGCGTCCTGGCGCGTCGCGTCAGCCACTTCCTCCGTCAGCAGACGCTGGCGATAAGCCTGATACCAGCTGTCGAAAGCCTCACGATCAATAAATTCATCCCGCAGCGGCGAGCGGGCCTGTTGTTGCTCAGTATGACTTAACAACCTGAAGGTTTGAGTGAAGTCCCTGCCCTCTTTCGCCATCAGGCTCAGCAGACCGGTCAGCAGGTCGTTGTCCTGTTTATTCTCGGTAAAGAAGCCCAGCTTTCCTCGCATCAGTGTACCGTACGCTTTCATCAGCGCCGGTTCATACTCACCGAGCGCCGCCTGTAACTGTTCCGTAGTCATCAGACCGGACAGCGTCTGCGCCAACCGGTGTAGATTCCAGTAGGCTACGGCAGGTTGATTATCGTAGCTGTAACGCCCCTGATGGTCAGAATGATTACAGATGTAACCCGGCTGATAATCATCCAGAAAGCCGAACGGACCATAGTCGATAGTCAGCCCGAGAATAGACATATTGTCGGTATTCATCACACCATGAGCGAATCCAACGCTTTGCCATTGCGCCATCAAACTGGCGGTGCGTTCCACCACTTCCGTAAACCAGCGCTGATAACGCAAAGATTCAACCGGTTCACTTTCCAGCAATTCCGGCCAATGATGAGCAATGACATAATCTGCCAGTTGCTTCACCTGTTCCGGCTGTTTACGGTAATAGAAATGCTCGAAATGCCCGAAACGAATATGGCTTTCAGCCACGCGGATCAGCATCGCACCGCGCTCCGGCTGTTCGCGAAATACAGGCTCATCGCTTGTTGCAATCGTCAATGCGCGGGTGGTTGGAATCGATAAATGATGCAGCGCTTCTGAAGCCAGAAACTCACGGACGACGGACCGTAATACTGCGCGACCATCACCCATGCGCGAATACGGCGTCAGTCCGGCGCCCTTCAGGTGCCAGTCAAAACGCTTTCCGCCAGGCAAAACCTGTTCGCCAAGCAGAATGCCACGCCCGTCACCCAGCTGCCCAGCCCAGACACCAAACTGATGCCCGCTGTAGACCTGCGCCAAAGGCTGCATGCCCGGAAAGAATTTCTCACCGCACCAGTATTCGCGGTGGTCAGCGCCGAAAAGAGATTCATCCAGCCCCAGCGCCTGCGCCAGCGACTCGCTATGGTAAAGCAGACGCGCACCTTTTAGTGGCGTCGGTTGCAGCGCGGTGTAAAAACCGGGCAGTTGGTCTGCATAATGGTGTTCGAATTGTGGCATAAATCCCCCTTTTCTTTAGTGTAGGTCTGCTCCGTCGTGATTAACACGGAGTAAATGCAGGGAGATTACCGACGCCCGGGATGAAAAATCCCGATACAGCAGGTGCTGACCGGGATCCTGAATATCAAGACGGCAGTGACGATGAGTGAAATTGAACAGGCCGGTTAAGCAGGCTGTCCATCTCAGCGGGATCAACGCCTGGCCACAACAGGCCTTTTACGCCCTTTATATCCTTTTTATGCAATGCATCGAAATACTCCTGACTGTCCAGCCCGTCCACCACAATATTGCGGCAAAAACGGTTTACATTGCGGATTAATGCCGGCATCACGATCGTAAAATGTTCACCCTCATAAAGTTGCCAGAAGAGGTTTTTATCCAGTTTCACCCACTGAAAAAGATGGTCGAAAATCGGCGCCATCGTAATATTCCCGGAGCCAAAGTTCTCCAGCCACAAGGTAAAATCTTGCTTCAGTGTGACCAGTTGGTTGTTGTTTCTGCCCTGAGAAAGCTGCGGAAATGATTCACTCAGATTGAGATGAATAAAAGGGTGTGCTTTAAAAGCCTCACGGAGATTTTCATCCGCGAGTAATAAAGCCACCTGCTTTTCTTCAACACTGATATTCAAAATAACCTGATTATCGTTAAACCATTGGGCATGCTGATCCGCCCAGACTTGCTGTTCATTGAGAAAACGCAGTAATTGCGGTGGTGTGAGAAGGTTTAACACCAGTTCTGTGGGCATAACCAGCTTGCTGTCTGCACTGGAAAAGCGGCAAATTAATTCTACGGCAAGCAATTTCCCTTCAATGGTGTAGACCGGCTGACACAGATAGCTACTGTTAAAGGCCGTATCGAATTGTATTTTCATTTTTATCCAAAACATCAACGGCACTGCTAATTGATTAATAACCTTTTTGACTATCAATCAGATCATAAAGATGCCGGAGCCCCGAGGCGTAACCGAAACGTCAGAGAAATTGATATCAAGAAAGAGCCAGCCCGGTTATCAGTAAAAAGCGACCAGGGTGCTGATAACTGCGTAATAAAGCGTTGCAAGATGTGATTCCCCTTTCTCACCTTCTAATTTGAGGGGTATGTCAGTCAATACAGGGGGTTCAGACTAATCTTATCGTCAGCAGGGAAAACACGCAACGTGCAGCGTGAGCGCTATCAGACATATTTAGACAAATTAACGGTCACTCATTGCGCTATTGTCCGGGGGGAGTCGTATTCAAATATTTTAGTTAATGGTTATAGTGTCTTAAGAGATATGGCGCAAGCCATCCGCCTGCAATTGAAGTATCTACTCCAGACTCTGTCACTCCTCTAATCCAGTAAAAAAACCAGAGGTTATTATAAAATGTCAGTCGCGTTATGGTTAAAAGAAACGGTTCTGAAAAACCGTACAATCAGTTTGCATCCCTTACGTCATGACCATGCAGATGCACTGGCTGAAGCCGCTGCCGATGGCGAATTATGGGAGCTGTGGTTTACCTCCGTCCCGCGCCCGGATACGGTTGGAAAGTATATTGATGATGCCCTGAGTGAACAGGCGGCAGGACGCGCTTTGCCGTTCGTTGTTGTCCATAACGAAACCCGGAAAGTCATCGGCACGACGCGATTTTCCAACGCCGATGTAAAAAATCACCGGCTGGAAATTGGGTTTACCTGGTATGCGCAACGTTTCCAGCGAACCTCTGTGAATACCGAATGTAAGGCACTGATGCTGGAGTATGCGTTTGAACAACTTCAGGCGATTGCCGTCGAATTCAGGACTCACTGGCATAATCATAAATCACGTGCAGCAATTACCCGCCTGGGGGCTAAACAGGATGGCGTCTTACGCAATCACAGCAAAAATGCTGACGGCAGCTATCGTGACACCGTGGTGTTTTCCATCATTGACCATGAATGGCTGATGGTGAAGAGAAGCCTGCAACACAAGCTGAGCCGTGGCTGAAATACGTCCCGGAAACGCACAAGAAGGGCCATCTCCGGGATTCAAACCTACTGAATACAACGCACCAGCCAGGATTGCAGTTCGGTCAGTTCTGCCCGCATCGCGGGATTCTGCTCAATGATTTCCTGGCCGGTTTGCCCCACATCCTGCGCATGATAGCGCGTACCGACCAGCGCATCGGCTAAGGCCAGTAACGGCGCAGGGTTCAGGCTGTCTGTGAAAATCTGCGCCCGGCTGATACTGCCTTTTTCAACGTCAAAGTGAATATCCACGCCGCCCCAGACAAAACGCTCGTTCAGCAGATGGCTGAACGCCGGTGCCTTGCCAAAATTCCATTCCCAGCTGCTTTGTTTAGCAAACCGCTCCGCGAAGCCCGGAATATCAGGGAAGACATCCGGTGAGATGATTTCCGGTTCCACACTTGACCCGTACCAGTCAAAGAAAGCGGCAGTAACGGCTTCGCAAATCTGCTCGTGGTTGATGTCCGGTACAAATTCACTAAGATTCGCCACCCTTGAGCGCACTGACGTAATTCCCTTCGCCTGCAGCTTTTTGACATCAGGATTGAGATAGTTTGCCAGACGGCTCAGATCAGCGTTAAGCAGCAATGTGCCGTGGTGAAACCCGCGATCTGCTGTTTCACGGTAAGCGGACCCCGAGATTTTCCGCTCCCCTTCTGCGGTCTGAACCACCAGATCGTTGCGACCGGAAGCGCTGGCATCTATCCCCAAACGTTTTAAGGCATCGAGGATAATGTTGGTCGAGACACTTTTATCATATTCCGGTTTGCCTGCCATAAACGTAAAGCAGGTATTGCCCAGATCATGAAACACCGCACCACCGCCGCTGCTGCGGCGCGCCAGGCGAATGCCGTCTTCTTCCATTCTCCGGGTATTACATTCTTTCCAGGGATTTTGCGCCTGCCCGATCACCACCGTTTCGGCATTCCGCCAGAGGAATAACACCCGCTGAGTGGTCATTTCGCGGAAAATGCAATCTTCTACGGCAAGGTTGAACCAGGGATCGTAAGAATCGGAAAGTAACAGTCTGAGAGGTTTCATCGCATATTCATCCTGAATGAGTCTGCTCTGATAATAACAGCAAAAAACAGGATGAAATACGCAGTGAAATCAGGGGGAATGGGTTTTATACCGTATCAGATACGACGAGCCTGCCAGTACACTTTGCGCCAGTAGACGTTATCGAGCGAAGAACGCGTGACGCCCTGACTGGTTGAGGCGTGAATAAACTGGTCTGCGGTATCGTAAATCCCGACGTGCAAGCCGTTCTCCCCGCTGCCGGTTTTAAAGAAAACCAGATCGCCGGGAAGCAGTTCATCACGGGAAACTTTTGTGCCAATTTTCGTTTGATCGGCCGTCGTTCTTGGCAAAACTACACCAAAACGATCGCGATAAGTACGAAAAACAAAGCCCGAGCAATCCACGCCGCTGGGTTGTAAACCGCCATAGCGATAAGGCGCACCGTGCCATTGACTGAGCTGGTCATTTAGCTCGGCAACCACGGTAATAGAATCAGCAAACCGGCCACTTGGCGGTGGCGCGTGGCTGCTGCAACCGTTAAGAATTAACGCGGCAACAGCCAGCAGGGAATACATGGATACGGACGACCAGCGCATAGTGCATTCCTTCCTCAATAGCGTCACGGCATCACCGGAACACGAGGGTTTGCGCGGGCCGGATAAGTCGCCGTTATCTAAGAACTAATAGAATTTAGCGCTATTTTATCCGTCATCCAATCTTTTGTGATGATTTTTATCGTTTCAGAATAAATTCATTGAGACTTTTTGACAGGTTTACTGTGGATCAGGCAAACACCGGACAAGATAAGTAAACCGCCCAGCGTTTTGGTTAAGCTGATGCTTTCATTGAACCAGGGCAAGGTGACCGCCGCGATATACACCAGCGCATAACTCAGACTCAGCAAGGTATAAGCGCGGTTGAGCGGCAGATGCCGTAAGGCAAAGAACCAGCAGCCCATCGAGAATACATACCCGCATAACCCCAAAAACACGGCAGTCAGTGCGCTTAAATGGCTAAGAATAAACGAGGTGTCAATGGCAGACAGAGCAATCCACGGGATCTGCACCATCCCCCATTTCATCAGCAACTGCGCTGCTGTTACCAGTAAGACGCTGCCCCCGCCCCACAAATAGCCTTTCATAAGCTGACACTCATCAGTGCAATCCCTGACATGATTAACGCGACGCCACACCAGTGGCGCCCGTCGACGTGTTCATGGAAAAACCAGCGGGCACACAATGTGATCAGGACGAAATTCAGACTGAGCATCGGATACGCCAGACTCAGCGGCAGCAGTTGTAACACCCGCAGCCACAAGAGCATGCCGATGCCAAGCAAAAGCACCGCCAGCCCGAGCCAGCGCAGAACGCACGCCATACCGTCAGCGGACACCTGAGCGGCCTGCTTCTGACAAAGCTGGCCGGCACAGGTGATCACACTGACTGCCAGCACCAGAAGGAATCCGGTCATGGCAGTTTTTTGTAGAACAGTATCGCCTGACGATCAAACTTCACTGTTTGGTCAGCAGCCGGCATTGTTGATTTCACATGCGCATTGCGGTCAAGTCTGAGGATCACAGAAACATTTCCTTCCTGACGGGCTTTCTGCAGCCATGCCGGGAAGCCAGCCGCATCAATAAAGTTATCTTTAGCATCAGGATAACTTAATCCGTATTGCAGCTCGCCTTTTTCATCAAACATCAGAATATCACTGCGCTTCAGCGACCAGGCAACCGCAGTGGCTACGCCGACATTATCTGCCAGGATAAAACGGCTGTCCTGCAACAGGTCGTTGTGCTGTTGTAAAAAGTCCTGAGGTTGTTTTGAATCTATAATTTTCTGCGGCATAGCCTGCCCGACCAGCAGCGCCAATACCAGCGGACAGATAGCGCCCCAGTACCAACGTTTTTTCACATCGGTCAGTGACATTGCCCCTGCCAGCGCCCACACGGCAAAACAGAGAATACCAATCAGAGCGCGGGGCATCTCCGTACGGGTAAAGACCGCTTTAACGTGGAGCGGCAGAATGCCGGATATCACCAGTACGGCGACCGCCATCAGAACACCAAAAATGATGTTAATGACGCCATTCGCTTTCAGTGCGCGTAACTTCCCTGACTGACGGATTTGTTCAAGATGATCGGCCATCAGCAAGGCAACCGGCGCTATGCACGGCAGAATGTAAGTCGGCAGTTTTCCTTTGGCGATGCTGAAGAAGATCAGCGGCATAATCGCCCAGCTCAGCAGGAAGAACAGCTCCGGGCGCATGACGCGCTGAGTCCAGCCCTCGCGCAGTGCTCCCGGCAACAGACCGAGCCACGGCAGAACGCCCAGACAGAGCACAGGCAAATAGAACCAGAACGGCGCTTTATGTTGGGCATCCGATTCTGCAAATCGCTGAATATGCTCGACCCAGAAGAAGTAATTCCAGAAATCAGGTTCATGCCGCGCAATCGCCAGCACCCACGGCAGACTGAGAACCACAGCACTGAGAATCGCCAGCGGTCCCCAGCCAAACAGGGTTTTGAAACGCTTTTCACGCCAGACAATCGGCAGAACTGCAATCACCGGCAGCGCCAGCGCCAGAAACCCTTTGGTCATAAAGCCCATACCGCAGGCCAGTCCAAGCGCTATCCAGCTCATGGCTTTTTGCGGTGTACGCGAAACCCGCAGGCAGAACCAGGTCGCCACCATAGCCGCAGTCATCCAAAGCGTGATCATCGGATCAAGAACGCTGTA
Organism: Rahnella variigena; assembly: GCF_003610915.1. Lineage (NCBI taxonomy): Bacteria > Pseudomonadati > Pseudomonadota > Gammaproteobacteria > Enterobacterales > Yersiniaceae > Rahnella > Rahnella variigena. The sequence continues at coordinate 2,506,731 of NZ_NSDJ01000001.1, read as the reverse complement.
GGTACCGATACTGAACACCAGCAGGGTGGAAAGGTAGATCAACACGGCAGTGTAAGCGGTCTGACGATTACGCCACATCAGATTTGCCAGCCAGAACACCAGAATGGCGCTCAGCATAGTGCTGAATACTGAACCAAAACGCACCGCAAAGTTGCTTTCACCGAAAATCATCTGGCTGATATTGTTAAACCAGTAACCTGCCACCGGTTTTTCAAAATAGCGCAATCCGAGCAGATGAGGCACAACCCAGTCGCCGCGCTGAAGCATTTCGCGGCTGATTTCGGCATATCGGGTTTCATCAGGTTGCCATAACAGGCGGGTATTAAGAGGAACAAGGTAAACGAGCGCGAAGAACACCAGGATCATGGTGCTCCATACGCCTTTAATTGTTTTCGACATCAGGAGAAACCTTCTTGCTGACAGCCTAACCAACCTTCCCGACCCGGGAAACTGGCGCGAACCACTTTGCCTTTTGGCAACGTACTGAGATCTTGCGGCAGTAACTCGCCCAGCGCGCAAAACCGGATACCCTGTGCAGCAGCACGGGTCAGTAACTCGTCAAATTGCGTTGCCAGCGACATTCCTTCAACTTCAGCGTGGATGGTATACACCGGCACGCCGGTATCCTTGGCGATAGCATCAAGAATAAAATCGTTGAAGTTATCCGCCGTAATTTCGCCGCCCGCCACTTCATCGTAAGTCGGCAGCGTCACCGGAATTTGTACGGTTCCCGGGGATCCATTTTCCAGAACCGGCAGGAAAGGATGGGTTCCGCGGCAATCACTGTTGTAATAGAAATGAAAGCGCTCTTTCACTTCTATGACGCGTTCATCCGCACGCCAGCCTGCCACTGCCGAACATTCGACGTCATGACCCAGGCTTTTTTCCAGTGCATCCAGCCCCAGCCGGATTTGTTCTTCCAGCTGTTTCTCTGACCATTTCCCGACTTTCGCCTGCCAGCCCTGATGATCCCAGGCGTGCAGTCCGACTTCGTGGCCCCGTTTTGCGGTTTCTTTCATCAGATACCCGAGGTCACGGGCGATGGGTTTACCCGGCCAGGCGGTACCCGCCAGCAGGATATCCCAGCCATAAAGGGAGGCCGCGTTAGAGCGCAGCATTTTCCACAGAAAGCGCGGTTTTAGCAGGCGCCACAAGTGGCGCCCCATGTTATCCGGGCCAACGCTGAAGAAGAAACTGGCGGTAATTTTATGTTTTGCAAGGGTTTGCAGAAGCTGAGGGACACCCTCCCGGGTGCCGCTCCAGGTATCCACATCAATGCGCAGACCCACTTTCTTCATGTCTGGCACCGTATCAGGCTTTGTCAGCGTCAGTGTTTACAGAACGCAGGAAGAAATCCAGCGTGTCGGCGACGGTTTTATCCATGCCAATTTCAGGTTTCCAGTCCAGCAGACGACGGGCATTTTTGATGCTCGGCGTACGGTGCTCAACGTCCTGGTAGCCTTTACCGTAGTAAGTGCTGCTTTCGACCAGATTGAAACCGGCAAACGGCGGGAACTGGGCGCGAAGCGGGTGTGCCTCAAAGCTTTTGAGTAGCATTTCTGCCAGCTGACGGATGCTTGCTTCGTTCGTCGGGTTACCGATGTTGATGATCTGACCGTCACACAAGTTGTCGCGGTTCTCGATGATGCGGAACAACGCTTCGATACCGTCGTTGATGTCGGTGAAGCAACGTTTCTGCTCGCCGCCATCGACCAGTTTGATCGGTGAACCTTCGACCAGATTCAGGATCAGCTGAGTGATCGCACGGGAGCTGCCGATACGCGCAGCATCCAGGTTATCCAGACGTGGCCCCATCCAGTTAAACGGACGGAACAGTGTGAATTTCAGGCCTTCTTTCGCGCCATATGCCCAAATAACACGGTCGAGCAGCTGTTTAGAAACAGAGTAAATCCAGCGCTGTTTGTTAATCGGGCCAACGATCAGACGGGAATGGTCCTCATCGAATTCTTTGTCATCACACATACCGTAAACTTCAGAGGTCGACGGGAAGATGATGCGTTTTTTGTATTTCACACAGTCGCGAACGATTTTCAGGTTTTCTTCGAAATCCAGTTCGAACACACGCAGCGGGTTACGGGTATATTCAATTGGCGTGGCGATAGCCACCAGCGGCAGAACGACATCACATTTTTTAATGTGATATTCGATCCACTCAGAATGGATGCTGATATCGCCTTCAACGAAGTGGAAATGCGGGTTATCCATGAAGCGGCTGACCGCGTCAGAGCTGATATCCAGACCATAAATTTCATAACGGTCTTCACGCAGCAGGCGTTCACTCAGGTGGTTACCGATGAAACCGTTCACACCCAGAATCAGCACGCGTGTACGACGCTTCATGACGGCGGTTGGCAATGTCGCCACGCGCATATCCGGCATGATACCCAGCTCAAGCGCCAGACGGGAACCCTGAACATACAGGCCGTTTTCACTCTGCCCTGCCAGAATTTCCAGTGCGCCTTCGCCACAGGCGATAGTCAGCGGATCAGAAGAAAGTACGGTGCCTGGTTGTTTGTCATGCTGAGTATCCAGCGGACGGGCGCGCCAGACGGTCAGTTTACGCTGACCCAGATAAGAGAATGCACCCGGGTATGGTTCGGTCACCGCACGGATCAGGTTGTTAATTTCAGTGGCAGATTTATGCCAGTGAATTTCACCATCAGCAGCAGTGCGACGGCCAAAGTAGCTTGCCTGAGACTCGTCTTGCGGAGTCAGCGTGATCTTACCGGCTTTCATTTCCGGCAGAACATCTGTCAGAAGCGCTTTAGCGGCATCACGGACTTTAGCGTGTAATTTCAGTGCAGTGTCATCGGCAGCGATGGCGACTTTACGCTGCCCCACGATATCACCCGCATCAGGCCGTTTAACCATTTTATGCAGGGTAACGCCGGTTTCGGTTTCGCCATTCAGCAGCGCCCAGTTAACCGGTGCGCGACCACGGTAGCGTGGCAGTAATGAACCATGCAGATTAAAACCGCCGCGTGGCGCCAGAGATAAAATCTCTTCGCTCAGCATGTTGCGATAGTAGAAAGAGAAAATGACATCAGGCTGTAAAGCACGGATGCGGTCGACCCACAATGGATGGTTAACATCTTCCGGGGCATAAACCGGCAGATTCAGTTCAGCACCCTGACGGGCAACAGATGAAAAGAACTGGTTTTCATTCGGGGCATCGGTATGCGTAAAGACTGCCTGTACGTCATAACCGGCATCAACCAGAGCCTGTAAACCAACACAACCAATATCATGGTAGGCAAATACAATCGCTTTCATCACTCTTCTTCCTGACTGTTATCTTCGGAACGAACGCCGACGACTTTTTGAACAAAATAACGGGGACGCGCACGGACATCATTGTAGATACGCCCGATGTATTCACCGAGTAACCCCATGCCCACAAACTGCGCACCGATAAACATGAATAACAATGCAAATAACGTAAATACGCCGTCCGCAGCCCAGGCAGGACCGTTGATGAGGCGCATTAAAATCAGAAACACCGCCAGCACAAAACCGAAAATGGCGATCGCGCTGCCCACCACACTAAGCATTCTCAGCGGCGTCGTTGTCAGGCAGGTGATTAGGTCATACATCAGGTTGATGAGTTTCATCAGGCTGTATTTGGAATCACCGAATTCGCGCTCAGAATGCTGAACCGGGATTTCAATCGTTTTGCGCGCGAAGGTGTTTGCCAGAATCGGGATAAAGGTACTGCGCTCATGGCAATGCAGCATGGCTTCGATAATATGGCGGCGGTAGGCACGTAACATGCAACCGTAATCGCCCATCGATTTGCCGGTAGCGCGCTGGATCATCATGTTGATCATTTTCGAGGCTGATTTACGGAACCAGGAATCGCGGCGGTTTGCACGTACCGTGCCGACAACGTCATAGCCTTCATCGGCCGTGGCGACCAGACGCGGGATTTCTTCCGGTGGATTTTGCAGGTCAGCATCAAGCGTAATGACCAGATCACCCGTCACATGGCTAAAACCGGCCATAATGGCGGAATGCTGGCCGTAATTACGGTTGAGCAAAACGGCAATAACATGGCTGTCCGGTTGTTCTGCAGCGGCAGCGAGCATGTCACCGGAGCTGTCAGAACTGCCGTCATCCACAAGAATGATTTCGTACTGTTGGGTTAATTGCTTACAGGCTGCCTGCGTACGAGATAACAACGCCGGCAAGCTTTCTTCTTCGTTGTAGACCGGGATAACCACCGAGACTTTACGGATTGGTACGTATTGCGCCACTACTGCGCCTCCAGAAGGGAAAAAAGAGCCGCGACAACACGGTCCACATCACTGTCCTGCATATCAGGGAACAGTGGCAGGCTGCACAAACGTGCCGAATTCCATTCGCTGTTTGGCAGGCTCAGATGCGGATAACGCTCGCGGTAATATTTTTGAGTATGAGCTGCGCGGAAATGCAAACCAGTTCCGATCCCCTGCTCTTTCAGGCGTTCCATCAGAGCGTCACGGCTGATACCGCAACGTTCTTCATCCACGCGGATCATGAATAAGTGCCACGCATGAAGGTGCGGGTAAGCCGGTACATTCATTGGCAAATAAGGTGAGCCCTGTAATTTATCCAGATATCGCTGTGCCAGTTCGGTACGGCGCGCATTGATCTCATGCAGGCGTTTAAGCTGGACGACGGCAATAGAAGCGTGAATATCGGAAAGATTGTATTTAAAACCGGGCTCGACAACCTCAGCCTGGGGTTTGCGCCCCAGTACCTGACGGTCAAATGCATCAACGGCCAGACCGTGGAATTTCAACGCGCGGACTTTATTCGCCAGCTCATCGTCATCCGTGGCTATCAGGCCACCTTCGGCGCAGGTCATATTTTTGATGGCGTGGAAGGAGAAGATTGCCGTTCCCTGCGCGCCAATCCAGCGGTCACGGTAACGGGTACCTGCCGCGTGCGCAGCATCTTCCACCACCGGAATACCGTGTTCATTGGCGACAGCGTAAATCGGGTCAAGGTCTAAAGGCGCGCCCGCGTAATGCACCGGGATAATCGCTTTAGTTTTCGGCGTGATGGCGGCAGCGATGGATTCTGCACTTACCATCAGGGTGTCCGGGTCAACATCGATCATGACCGGCTCTGCACCCAGCAGAACAATCATATTGAGGGTCGAAACCCAGGTCTGGGAAGGGGTAATCACTTCATCGCCGGGGCCTATGCCCAGCGCCATCAACGTAACATGCATGCCACCGGTTGCGGAACTGACTGCGATAGCATGTTTACAACCGAAAGCGGCAGAGAAATCCTGTTCCAGCTGGTTTGTTTGCGGTCCGGTGGTTATCCACCCTGAGCGCAAAACCTGCCCCACAGCCGCAATCTCTTCTTCGCCCATAGACGGACGGGAGAAAGGCAAAAAGTTTTCCATTACGCTATCCCGAAAGGTAATTAATTGATACCAACTTTAGACCGCATTTATTTAACAACAGGTAAACACTGTCATGAATTTATGAATCTTATGATGTCGGTTTAATCTTAATTTAACCTTAAGGATTTTCCAGTTTAGTGAAGCTAAATAGAAACTAAACCAGAAGAAAAGAAATTATCTTAATACCAAAAAACGCCTTGAAAACAATGCATTGAATTGTATTTAATGTAATACTAAAAAATGAACTTTATTTAGAAATAGAAAACACTGTTCTTTTTATGAACAGAAAATGGGCATTCAAAAACCTAACAGCTGATAATAAAATAGTTACCACGCTATTGATAAAGTAATACATTACGCCATCGCGGCCATTATCCACTGACGACCAGCCAGTTCATATCCCTGAAATGCCACTTTATAAACTGCAGAAAGTGATTCCGGCTGCATAACATCAGAACATTTCCCCGCTGAAATGACTTTACCCGCCGTCATCAGCCAGACCTCATGTGCATAATGCAAAGTATGATTAAGATCGTGGTCACTTATCACGACTGAACGCCCTGCTGCGCAGAATTCCGTGAGCAACTGATCCAGCGCCTGCTGCTGCGCCACGTCAAGACTGTTCATCGGTTCGTCGAGAAATAAAAGACGGCTGTCGGGATTAACGTCAGGCCACACCTGCAATAAGACCGCCGCGAGGCGAACCCGCTGCCATTCACCACCTGAAAGATGTGTGACCGGACGGGCAAGTTTATCGTCAAGATGCAGCGCAGCAGACAACCGTGCAATTGTGCGCTCCAGCACCTCAGGATCAGAGTTTTGTGGCTGATGAAGTGACAGATATTGGAAAACCGGCATCAGGGATGCCGGTGTCAGTTGCTGGCAAAGCCAGGCGCGCAGACGAGCCAGACGCGGGCCTGATAATTCAGCTAACCTTTGTCCGTCGATACAGACCTCACCTTTTCCGGCCGACATACCTGCCAGCCGGTTCAGTAAGGTGCTCTTTCCTGCCCCGTTCGGCCCGATAATATGTATCCGGCTTCCGGGCGAGATGTGAGAACTAAACGCCTGAAGGCGCCCTTCAACCGCAATTTCGCGACATTCCAGCATCTGCGCTTCCATAACTTAGTTATTTTGCCAGAGCTGCTTTAATAATTTCCATGAGAATAGGATCTTCCGGCGACATGTCCGGTGCGAAACGCTGAACAACGGTGCCATCGCGACCGATCAGGAATTTCTCAAAGTTCCACAAGATGTCATCGGGTTTTAAAGGCTGACGGCCTTTGCTCGCAAGACGCTCGTAGAAAGCACTGTCTTCTGGTTTTACCGCCGCAGGACGGGCAGCAATCATCGCCGAATACAGCGGGTGGCGGTTGTCGCCATTGACGTTGATTTTGCTGAACATAGGAAATTTCACGCCAAAGTTCGTGGTACAGAAGGTTTTGATTTCCTCTTCTGTACCCGGTTCCTGCGCGCCAAACTCATTACACGGGAAGCCCAGAACCTCAAATCCCTGGTCGTGCCAGGCCTGATAAATATTCTCCAGACTTTCATATTGTTTGGTCAGGCCACATTGTGACGCTACGTTAACGACCAGCAATACAGAACCTTTATAAGCACCCAGCGTTGTGGTTTCGCCATCAATGGTTTTCAGGGAGATGTCAAAAATGTCATTACTCATCGTTTTTATCCTGATAGTTGCAGGTAGGTAAAGGGAGAGCATAGACGACCCGCCGTAAATAATCAGCGGATTTGTCCGACTCTGATCAGAAGCCAGATGAAGACCGGAGCCCCCAGCGTGGCGGTAACTACACCGACCGGTAATTCAGCGGCATACAGACCCATTCTTGATACCACGTCAGCGAGAAGTAACACGCTGGCGCCGCCAAGCGCACAGGCTGGCAGTAAACGCCGCTGATCGGTGATACCCGCAAGGCGCAGAATATGCGGGATAACCAGCCCAATAAAGCCGATAACGCCGGATAATGCCACGCTCAGCCCGACAATCCAGCCTACCGCGAGAACGAGCACATAGCGCCAGGTTGTCAGAGATATCCCCAGTTGTTGCGCCTGTACGATACCCAATGACAGCAGATTAAGGGCGTTGCCCTGAAAAACCAGCCACAATAATACCGGCAACAACAGCATTGCCAGCCAGATCTGGTTCCAGTCAATACCGCCGAACCCGCCCATCATCCAGTACATCAGCTGGCGCAAATCAAGATTACTGCTGAAGTAAATGGCCCAGGTCATTAAAGCGCTACAGACGATACCAATCGCCACGCCGACCAGCAGCATACGGGCGTTAGTTAACCGTCGTTTACGGGAAATCGTTAACAGGAAAAATGTGACAATCAGTGCCCCTGCAATCGCCGCCAGACTCATCACCCAGACAGGTAAAATGCCTTGGCCGAGCATGACACACAATACCAGCGCCACACCGGCACCATTGGCAACGCCGAGCAATCCGGGTTCGGCGAGCGGGTTTTCGAATAATGACTGCATGACTGCGCCAGCAACCGCGAGACTGGCACCGACTAAAATCACCGCGATAGCCCGGGGTAAGCGCAGTTGCCAGACAAAAAGTCGCGCCTCACTGCCCAGCCACTGATTGGGCCATAACCAGTTTTCACCCGCACTCAGGCTGAATACGCAGATCATTACCAGCAACAGGCTCAGCCCGACCAGCCAGCGGCGGTCACGGCGTTCCCGTTGTTGTTCAAGAGCAGAATAGGTCTGCGAAATGGGCATGTAAGGCTGTTTCCTGAGACTCACCGTGGATGACTATCCTACCGATATTAGTCAGTTAGCTCTGGTGAGTGAACAGGATAATGATAAAAACAGGAAACAAAAAAGCCGGTGACAAGGCACCGGCCTGAAAAGTCTTCATTGAAACGCGAGAATTAGTGGCCCTGATGGCCATCTGGCGGGATTGGCTGGCCGTTCCCGTGATTGTCATTATGCCCGCCCTGATGATCACGATTATCATGATGAACACCATTGTCACGATGATTGCCGCTGTTCGGGTGGCCCTGATCGTGTGGCGGATTGTGTGGCGGATTGCTATGACCACGCTGCGGCGGTTTGGGATCCCAGCGGTTGCCATGCCAGTACATACCATGCTCATTGCGCTCACCATAATGATGGCCCTGATGGTCATGCCACCACTGCGGCGGACGCCAGTCGTAACCATCCCAGTAATAGCCACGCTGGTCCTGATCCCCGAGATGAACCGATACGCCGGGTACGTTAACGTCAACAGAAACATTTGCCTGCGCGATCACAGGCAATGCCAGTGCACAACAAAGCAATAAAAGTGATTTTTTCATAAGAGTCACGCCTTCTTTATTTTTTATGACGCGTTTTTTATATCAGGCAGGAAAGACAGAGAATATAAGAGTGCGGCGTATTTTCGGATAACTTGCTGTGACCTTACAATAAAAATACAAACATATCCTGTTTGAAATACATCAACAGGATGAAGATTATTAACTATTCAATTCTTATTACGATACTAACAAATCTTAACGCAAGCCTGACGATAATCCGTCTGCCGTTTATTTATAATAAAATTGTTTATTCCAATAAAGGACATTCTTATGCGTCGTATTCTCGCTTTCTTTGGTGTTGCTCTGGTTGTCGTAAGCCTCAGTGGCTGTATCTTCCCGGGGCCTTATGGTCACGGTGGCGGCCATGGCGGTGGTCATCCGCATTATTACTGGCGCTAACATTAATTAAGAATTTTCATCATTGCATTTGTTTATTTACTGACTGCGAATCTGAATATAAACATTTGCCAATGCGTTTAACATCAAGGGGCTTCGGCCCCTTTTTTGTTTTATGCAACCATTGTATTTATTGCGGCTGATATAAAAAGTTGAATAAAACAGCACTGATAAAAAAGTCAGCTCTTAATTAACAACCTGTAAGGTGGAGATAATATTTCGCCTTGATCTGGCGTTAGATTTAATCTATCAGACGATTCCTGAAACAACTACCCCATTAACGAAATCTTTTCACTTCCTGCGCAATTTAACGCAAATTATTTCCTCTCAGAGAACCGTAAATTCAGCCCAAAAAAAAGGCCGCTTTCGCGGCCTTTTTGATGTTTTCACTTATTCTTTCGGAGTGGCATTCTCTACACGACTTTTCAATTTCTGTCCCGGACGGAAAGTCACCACACGACGCGCCGTGATCGGAATATCTTCGCCGGTTTTCGGGTTACGTCCCGGACGTTGGTTTTTGTCACGCAGATCAAAGTTGCCAAAGCCAGACAGTTTTACTTGCTCGCCATTTTCCAAAGCACGACGTACTTCTTCGAAAAATATCTCAACAAGGTCTTTGGCATCCCGTTTGCTCAGCCCGAGCTTCTCAAACAGGTGTTCTGACATTTCAGCTTTAGTAAGCGCCATAGGTTCAATCCCTCAAGGATGCTTGGAATCGCTGTTTTAGAGCCTCTACACATTTTGCAACGGTAGCGGCGATCTCCTCTTCTTCCAGTGTACGGCCGGTATCCTGCAACACCAGACTGATAGCCAGGCTCTTGTAACCTTCAGCTACGCCCTTGCCACGGTACACATCAAACAAGTTTACGCCAACTACCTGATTTGCGCCAACTTTCTTGCACTCTGCCAAAATATCGTCTGCGGGCACATTTTCGGCCACTACCACAGCGATGTCACGACGGTTCGCCGGGAAGCGAGAAATCTCTTTCGCATCAGGCAGTACGCGGTCTGCGACCTTGTTCCATAACAATTCGAAGACCACGGTACGACCATTAAGATCGAGTTTACGTTCCAGCTCAGGGTGTACTACACCAATGAAACCAATACGTTCGCCGCGTAAATAAATCGCCGCGCTTTGCCCAGGATGCAGCGCAGGATTTGCTTCAACCTTGAACTGTACGTCGTTCATTTTGCCGGTAAGCTCAAGAATAGCCTCAAGATCACCTTTCAAATCGTAGTAGTCAACTGCCTGACGCGCCAGATCCCAATGCTCTTCATTTTTAGTACCCGAGATCACACCAGACAGCATGACGTCCTGACGGATACCCAAATCGGCTTGTGTATCAGGGACAAAGCGCAGGCCGCTTTCAAATAAACGCACGCGACTTTGCTGACGATTTTGGTTATTTACTACCGCAGTCAGCAGGCCAGACCACAGGGAAAGACGCATTGCCGACATTTCCACCGAAATCGGGCTTGGCAAAATCAGCGCTTCTTCACCAGGGTGCAGGAGAGCCTGAACTTTTGGATCCACAAAACTGTAGGTGATCGCTTCCTGGAATCCACGGTCAACCAGCAGATTTTTCACACGTTTAAGCGACAAATTCGCTTCACGGTGTTTAGTCATCACCAGACTGGCTTTCACTGGCACATCAGGAATGTTGTTGTAGCCGTAAACACGGGCCACTTCTTCCACCAGGTCTTCTTCGATTTGCATATCGAAACGCCAGCTTGGTGCGACAGCCACCCAGTGGTCGGCTTTATGCTCAACCTGACAGCCCAGACGGGTCAGAATATCGGTTACCTGTGCGTCTTCTACATGGTGGCCAATCAGGCGATCCAGTTTTTCACGACGCAATGTGATGGTAGCCGCTTTTGGCAGATGCTCTTCTGAAGTCGCGTTGATGACCGGACCGGCTTCACCACCACAAATACTCAGCAGCAACGCAGTTGCGCGCTCAATGGCTTTGAATTGCAGCTCTGGATCCACACCACGTTCATAGCGATGTGAAGCGTCTGTGTGCAGACCCTGACGGCGTGCACGGCCAGTAATTGAGAGCGGAGCAAAGAACGCAGATTCCAGCAGGACATCCTGCGTTTCATCATTCACACCTGAATGTTCGCCACCAAAGATACCGGCCATCGCCAGCGCTTTCTCGTGGTCAGCGATGACCAGCGTGTCTTCCGCCAGTTTCGCTTTGGTGCCATCAAGCAACGTTAATGCTTCGTCTTTCTGCGCCATGCGCACAACAATGCCACCGCTGATGCGATTCAGATCGAACGCATGCATTGGCTGACCGAGTTCCAGCAGCACGAAGTTGGTAATATCCACAACAGCGTCGATAGAACGGATACCACAGCGGCGCAGTTTTTCACGCATCCACAACGGCGTAGCGGCCTTAACATTGATGCCTTTAACCACACGGCCCAGATAACGCGGACACGCCTGAGGCGCCTGCACATCAATGGAGATTGTGGCGTCAACGGTAGCTTTCACCGGATTGATTTCCGGCTCGACCAGCGGCAGCTGATTAATCACCGCAACATCACGTGCCACGCCCAGGATACCCAGACAGTCAGCACGGTTTGGCGTCACGCTGATTTCGATAATGGTGTCATCGAGCTTCAGGAATTCACGGATATCAGTCCCGACTGGCGCATCAAGCGGCAGCTCAATGATACCGTCGTGATCTTCCGAAATACCCAGCTCAGAGAAAGAACACAACATGCCTTCTGAAGGCTCGCCACGCAGCTTGGCGGCTTTGATTTTGAAATCACCCGGCAATACCGCGCCGACAGTCGCGACGGCAACTTTAAGGCCCTGACGGCAGTTTGGTGCGCCGCAAACGATATCGAGCAGGCGATCGCCACCGACATTCACTTTAGTCACACGCAGTTTGTCTGCGTTAGGGTGCTGACCACATTCGACAACTTCACCGACAACCACGCCATTAAATGCGCCGGAAACCGGATCAACGCCATCGACTTCAAGGCCAGCCATGGTGATTTGGTCTGATAATGCTTCGCTGCTGATGGCTGGGTTTACCCACTCACGCAACCAGAGTTCACTGAATTTCATGTGATATTCCCGCCTTACTTAAACTGTTTGAGGAAACGCAGATCATTTTCGAAGAATGCACGCAGGTCAGTCACGCCATAGCGCAACATAGTCAGACGTTCCATTCCCATTCCGAAGGCAAAACCGGAATACACTTCTGGGTCAATGCCGACGTTGCGCAGAACATTCGGATGCACCATGCCGCAACCCAGTACTTCCAGCCACTTGCCATTTTTACCCATTACATCCACTTCCGCAGAAGGTTCTGTGAACGGGAAATAGGAAGGACGGAAACGAATCTGCAAATCAGCTTCAAAGAAGTTGTTCAGGAAATCGTGCAGCGTGCCTTTCAGGTTGGAGAAGCTGATGTCTTTATCAACAATCAGGCCTTCCATCTGATGGAACATCGGGGTGTGAGTCTGGTCGTAATCGTTACGATAAACGCGGCCCGGCGCGATGATACGAATCGGCGGCTGCTGATCTTTCATCGTCCGGATCTGAACACCGGAAGTCTGTGTGCGCAGCAAACGCTTGGCATCAAACCAGAATGTATCGTGATCAGCACGTGCCGGATGGTGTCCCGGAATATTCAGTGCATCGAAGTTATGATAGTCATCTTCGATTTCAGGGCCGGTTTCCACGGTAAAGCCTAATTCACCGAAGAAGGTTTCAATGCGGTCGATAGTACGGGTCACCGGGTGCAGACCACCGTTTTCGATGCGGCGACCAGGCAGGGAAACGTCAATCGTTTCTTCAGCCAGACGCGCATTCAATTCAGCAGACTCCAGCGTATTTTTACGCGCGTTCAGGGCTTCCTGAACCTGCGCTTTCGCTTCATTGATGACCGCACCCGCTGCCGGGCGTTCTTCCGCAGGTAATTCACGGAGTGTTGTCATCTGGAGTGTCAGGTGGCCTTTCTTACCCAGATATTCGACACGCACGTTATCCAGCGCGGCGATGTCCTGAGCACTCTCTACGGCTGCCTTGGCATTGGCAACCAGCTCTGCGAGATGTGGCATTGCTTTCCTCTTCTTCTGGCCAATATGGCCCGATGTAAAATAACCGTGATTAATCAGGGGCGCGATTTTGACCCTGAACCTTAGTGTATAAAGCACAGATACAAAAAAGCCTCCACGAGGGAGGCTTAGGCGCTACTTTTCATTTCTTCTCTTACGCGCGAAAGCCTTCCTGAGTCAGGCGCTAAAGTAAAAAAAGAAACGGAAAATAGCAGGATTCATGCTTGCGTTACCTTATCGGTTGTAAATTTTGTGCTGACGTTCTGATGACACTACAGAGGGTATTAAACAACGAAACAGAATGTTTTTAAACACAAAATATAAAAGAGGGAGCAAGCTCCCTCTTTCACCTGACTTACGCCAGTGCTGCTTTCGCTTTCTCAACCAGAGCGGCAAATACCACTTTGTCGAAGACTGCGATGTCAGCCAAGATCTTACGGTCAATTTCAATAGAAGCTTTTTTCAAGCCGTTAATGAATTTGCTGTAAGACATGTCGTTCTGACGAGCTGCTGCGTTGATACGCGCGATCCACAGCTGACGGAACTGACGTTTCTTTTGACGACGGTCACGGTAGGCGTATTGACCAGCTTTGATAACAGCCTGGAATGCAACACGATATACGCGAGAACGGGCACCGTAGTAACCTTTCGCCTGTTTTAAGATTTTCTTGTGACGTGCACGTGCAATCACACCACGTTTTACGCGAGCCATATGCTCTCCTGAGTTTTATATTCTAAATGAAAAAGTGTATTTATGCGTACGGCAGACATGCAGAGACCAGACCCAAATCGTTCTTGGATACCAGGCCTTTTGGACGCAAGTGACGTTTACGCTTAGTAGCTTTTTTGGTCAGAATATGACGCAGGTTTGCGTGCTTACGCTTAAAACCACCGTTGGCGGTTTTTTTGAAGCGTTTAGCGGCGCCGCGTACTGTTTTGATCTTTGGCATTTTAAATTCCACTTCGCATTGTTATTAACATGAATCAGAAAGGCGAATCCAGCATGCGCGGTGCGAACACCGCGCAGCAGGATTACTTGGAAGCCTTACTGTTTCTTCTTAGGTGCGAGCACCATGATCATCTGACGACCTTCGATCTTCGTAGGGAAGGATTCGACAACGGCCAGTTCAGAATCTTCACACAGGTCTTTACGGACGCGGTTAAGCACTTCCATACCGATCTGTTGGTGCGCCATTTCACGCCCACGGAAACGCAGGGTGATTTTGGCTTTATCGCCATCTTCCAGAAAGCGAATCAGGTTGCGTAGTTTGACCTGATAGTCGCCATCATCGGTACCAGGTCGGAATTTGATTTCCTTAACCTGAATAACTTTTTGTTTCTTTTTCTGCTCTTTAGTCGACTTGCTCTTCTCGTAGAGGAATTTGCCGTAATCCATGATTCGACAAACTGGCGGCTCGGCATTCGGACTGATTTCTACTAAATCGACGCCCGCTTCCTCAGCTTTTTCAAGAGCTTCATTCAGACTGACAATACCAATCTGCTCGCCATCGACGCCTGTGAGGCGAACTTCTTGCGCGCGAATCTCTTTGTTAATGCGATTAGGACGCGCCGGTTGAACTCGTTTTCCGCCTTTAATACTTTATTCCTCCAGTTGATGAAGACTTCTGCTGCGGATTTCCGCCAGCAGTTTGTCAACGACTTCGCTAACATCCATGCTTCCTAAGTCTTTGCCGCGGCGGGTACGAACAGCAACTTTGCCTGCTTCGACCTCTTTATCGCCACAAACTAACATGTAAGGAACACGGCGTAGCGTGTGTTCGCGAATTTTAAAGCCAATCTTCTCATTTCTCAAGTCGGCTTTAACGCGAATGCCTGCATCTTGCAGTTTTTTAGTTAATTCTTCGACATAGGTAGCTTGTGAATCAGTGATATTCATGATCACTACCTGGACCGGAGCTATCCATGTTGGGAAGAAGCCAGCGTATTCTTCAGTCAGAATACCGATGAAACGCTCCATTGAACCCAGGATAGCACGGTGAATCATTACCGGGACCTGACGGTCGTTGCTTTCGCCAATATAAGAGGCGTTCAAGCGACCAGGTAATGAAAAGTCGAGCTGCACGGTACCACACTGCCACGCACGATCCAAACAATCGTGCAAGGTAAATTCAATTTTCGGACCGTAGAACGCCCCTTCACCAGGCTGATATTCGAACGGAATGTCGTTTTCAGTCAGCGCGGCTGCCAGATCATCCTCAGCACGAGTCCACATTTCGTCAGTACCAATGCGCTTCTCAGGACGAGTGGACAATTTCACCACAATCTTTTCGAAGCCAAAAGTGCTGTACATGTCGTAAACCATACGGATACAGCTGTTCACTTCATCACGTACCTGCTCTTCAGTACAGAAGATGTGGGCATCGTCCTGAGTGAAGCCACGAACGCGCATCAGACCATGCAATGCACCTGACGGCTCATTACGATGGCAGCTGCCGAACTCCGCCATACGCAGCGGCAGATCGCGGTAGGATTTCAGACCCTGGTTAAAGATCTGAACGTGACCCGGGCAGTTCATAGGTTTGATGCAGTATTCACGGTTTTCAGAAGAAGTAGTGAACATTGCTTCTTTGTAGTTTTCCCAGTGACCTGTTTTTTCCCACAGCACGCGGTCCATCATGAACGGACCTTTCACTTCCTGATAGTCGTATGACTTCAGTTTCATGCGCACGAAGGCTTCCAGCTCACGGAAAATAGTCCAGCCATCGTTGTGCCAGAACACCATACCTGGCGCTTCTTCCTGCATGTGATACAGGTCGAGTTGCTTACCAATTTTACGGTGGTCTCGTTTACCGGCTTCTTCCAGACGCTGAATATAGGCATTGAGTTGCTTTTTATCTGCCCATGCGGTGCCGTAGATACGTTGCAGCATCTTGTTGTCGCTGTTACCACGCCAGTAAGCACCGGATGTTTTCTGCAGTTTGAAATGATGGCAGAAACGCATGTTCGGTACGTGCGGACCACGGCACATGTCGACGTATTCTTCATGGTGGTACAAGCCCGGACGATCATCATGACTGATGTTTTCATCCAGAATGGCCACTTTGTATTCTTCGCCACGGCTTGCAAAGGTATCGCGCGCTTCCTGCCAGCTGACTTTCTTTTTAATAACGTCGTAATTCTTTTCAGCCAGTTCGTGCATGCGCTTTTCAAGCAGTTCGATGTCTTCCTGAGTCAACGTGCGATCTAAATCGACGTCGTAGTAGAAGCCATTATCGATAACCGGACCGATAGCCATTTTAGTGTCTGGCCACAATTGCTTGATGGCATGACCCAAAAGGTGCGCACAAGAGTGGCGCAAAATTTCAAGACCGGCTTCGTCTTTAGCGGTGATGATCGCCAGTTGTGCATCGGTTTCAATCAAATCAGTTGCATCAACCAGTTCGCCGTTAACGCGACCCGCGATACAGGCTTTCGCCAGACCCGGACCGATATCAAGCGCAACATCAAGAGGAGAAACGGGGCGATCAAAAACGCGCTGGCTTCCATCAGGAAGAGTAATGACAGGCATGTTAATTCCTTAATCTACAGTGGTGCCCCACACGACAGAGCACATCTAGAAAAATATTTGAGTGTGATTTCATGTAGTTATCCACGCTATCCAGCTTTACTTTGCCAAATATAGACACCCTGAAATACATCACGTAAATGTATCGGGATGCGACGTGAAAACAGGCAACGAGTTTAACACCCGTAAAGTGCGAATTTCCAGCAACCTGTGTTGCTTAATGTGGATATTTTTCGTGTAATCCCCTCCTGCAAGATAAGCTATTCAGAGAAACATGAGATAAGGGAAGCATATGTCTGAAGTCAGGCTGTTATTTGAAGCAATAGGTTTGGGCCTGGTGGTACTCCTTCCGCTGGCAAATCCCCTGACTACCGTGGCGCTGTTGCTCGGCCTTTCAGGGAAAATGACCACGCAGGAAAGAAACCAGCAATCGCTAATGGCCTCTGTATATGTCTTCATCATCATGATGGTGGCGTATTACGCAGGCCAGCTGGTTATGAACACGTTTGGGATTTCAATTCCCGGTCTAAGAATTGCAGGGGGTCTGATCGTCACTTTTATCGGTTTCAGAATGCTTTTCCCACAACCCCATGTGGAAGAAAGAGTATTAATTGAGAATAAAACCGAGGAAATGAGGAAACAGGAATCGCCAAATATCGCCTTCGTTCCGCTGGCGATGCCAAGCACGGCGGGCCCGGGTACGATTGCGATGATCATCAGCAGCGCGTCTACCGTACGGGATTCTGATTTCCCGCACTGGGTTATTACCGTTGCACCGGTGATTATTTTCTTTTTAGTCGGACTGATTTTATGGTTAACGCTGCGCAGTTCAGGTGCGATTATGCGCCTGGTCGGCAAGAGCGGGATTGAAGCGATTTCACGTCTGATGGGATTCTTACTGGTGTGTATGGGGGTTCAGTTTGTGATTAACGGGATCCTTGAAATCATCAAAACATTACCGCCAGCAGCCTGAACTGCTGGCGGTAACATCAACGCTTATCGCATGGCAAGATAAGCGTTGTTCACCTTCCACAAATAACGCGGCGCCTGAGGTGCCGGATGGTTTTTCTGCACATGCTGGGAAAATTCAGCAGGCGTCATCAGATTAATCTTCGCAATGGCGTAGGTTTTATCTTTCGCAAACGTTCTTAGCAATGCCCCTGCCCCGTTCACATAGGCTAATGTGGTCGCATAACGACGGGTTTCAGGGTTGTTAATGCCCGACAGCTGTTGCTGCAGGATACTCAGATACGCCGTTCCCAGATCAATGTTCACCGCCGGATCTTTCAAATCACGTGGCGTAGGCTGACCGTAACGTCCTTTCATCCGGTAGGCATCGCGTCCTGCCGTTGAGGCCTTTAGCTGCATTAACCCAATCGCATTCGATTTGCTGACAACGGTTGGGTTATATCCAGATTCGACCTGAATGATAGCTTTAACAAGTGTTTCGTCGACGCCGTAAGTATTTGCCGCCTGGTGAATAACATCACCATAAGGCCCCGGGTGCATTAATGAAGCATCGCGCTGAGGTAGCGGTGATGGATTCAAAAAACGCGTAGTTTGAACCGGTGTTTCTTTAGCGCAACCCGCCAGTAATAGCGCGGCCATCAAATAAAGAATGTTTGGTTTCACGTTATCTCTCTCGCGACTGGGACGAGATGTAGCATATACATCTTCTTTCCACACCTGAATATATTTTTAGTCTATTATTATTATTGTTTTGTTAAACAAGGGGGTTAGGAACATGTCGATAAGACAATTCCGCATATAAAACCTCTTTTATGTCACATATTCTGAAAATAACAGATTCATTGATTACGCTCTCAGTCCGTCAACATCGTAAATTGCATAAATTAACGTCATCATCTGATTCAGCCGTGCGCCGGATCGGGTTTTTGAAACAGAGAAAACGCTAACTTAATGAATTATCGGGCCAGTCAGAAGGGGTAATACCATGTGGCAAGCCGTCAATCGTTTGTTGAGTGAACACCTTGGCAGTGCTGAAATCCGCGAACGTGTTGAACTGCCGGGAGGTGAAATCCATCCGGCCTGGCGGCTGAGCTATGGCGACAGGGATGTATTTGTGAAATGCAATGCGCGCGAGATGTTGCCTATTTTTGCCGCAGAAGCCGATCAACTCGCCCTGCTTGCGCGTAGTCAGACCGTCCGGGTGCCGGAAGTTTACGGAGTGGGCAGTGACCGTGATTACAGCTTTCTTCTGCTTGAATACATTCCGCAAAAACCGCTGGATGCGCATAATGCGTATGTTTTAGGGCAACAACTTGCCGCTTTGCACCAATGGAGTGAACAGCTGCAATTTGGTCTTGATTTCGATAATGAACTCGCGACACTCCCGCAACCTAATAGCTGGCAACGGCGTTGGGCCACGTTTTTTGCTGAGCAGCGGATTGGCTGGCAGTTACAACTGGCGGCAGAGAAAGGCATGACATTCGGTAATATTGAAGATATCACCGCATTAGTACATGCGCGTTTACAGAATCATCAGCCGCAGCCGTCTCTATTACATGGCGATTTATGGCCGCATAACTGCGGGTTATCTGATAATGGTCCCGTTATTTTCGACCCAGCT
The DNA here is from genome assembly GCF_003610915.1 of Rahnella variigena. NCBI lineage: Bacteria > Pseudomonadati > Pseudomonadota > Gammaproteobacteria > Enterobacterales > Yersiniaceae > Rahnella > Rahnella variigena. The sequence goes on along the minus strand of NZ_NSDJ01000001.1, from coordinate 2,487,400 downwards.
TGTTACTGGGGCGACAGAGAATGTGATCTGGCCATGTTGCCGTTGTATCCCAATGTTCCACCTCAGTTATATGATGGCTATCAGAGTAAAACGCCTTTACCGGACGGCTTCATTTCAAGGCAGCCTCTCTACCAGTTATATTATTTACTTAACCGCAGTAATTTATTCGGCGGTCAACATCTGGTGGTGGCTCAACGTGCGGTAGAGAGATTGCTACACGATGACATCAATTAACGCAGTGCTCTTTTAGCGTAAAAAATAAGGCCGGAATACGTGAATATTCAGGCCTTATTTAAATATCTTACATCGTCATCAACCTATCACTCAACAACGGAATGTTATGAATATGTTGTATGAGCTATCCGGCAATTAACCCTAATAATTTCAAAATGAAATATCCGATAACTGCAATAATGATCGGCAAAATATACAACGGAAAATACTGCACCAAAATGGTGTGCCGGGGTATCACAATGCGTTCTTCAATCTGAGGACGAGTCCGCCCTTCTGCGCCCTTCGCCTGCTCAAGGATAAGCTGATCCTGGATCCCCTCGCGAACATGTTTCACCTGACGGGACATTCTTGCGCCGGATGCCTGAAGTGCCAGCCCCACAAAGATTAGCCAGTAGATGATGAAGAACATGATATTCGCACTTGTCACGCCCTGTCCGAGTGACGGCACCGGCGAGTTGTACCAAAAAACGTTCAAAAATGAAGTGTTAAACTTAATCATATCAACCATAACGTGGACAAAGTCCAGCATAACGGCGTTGATGCCCTGCTCAGTTTTAGTATGCTCATTGATAAAGGTTAGCAATGAGATCAGCGTCGAAAGCAGCGCAGGGATAAAAATAATCCATCCTGCAATCCGTTTAAACACTGCCACACGTCCGGCCTGTTGGTACGTCATGAATTCCCCTTGTTAGGATACCTTAAGCAATAGCTAAGTTTACCCACAGAAAGGTTTTTCCGCCCAATGTTTTAATCAGTTAGCACCTCTTCAGTGCCAGCAACAATGCCATATGTCCGTATAACGGATTTCGTCCGCGCGAAAGCCAATGCTAAAGTGAGGATCTATTCACTGTTAGGGAGTCCGCTTTCATGGCTTATGTCCGCCCTGTTAATGCAGCAATTTTCGATATGGATGGTCTGTTAATTGATTCTGAACTGTTGTGGGTTCAGGCAGAACTGGACGTTTTCAGCAGCCTTGGCGTCGATATTTCTCAGCGACATTTGCTGCCCGACACGCTTGGGTTGCGTATCGATCAGGTTGTCAGAATGTGGTATCAGGTTTTGCCGTGGCAGGGACCGGGTCAGGAGGAAGTCGCTTCGATGGTCATTGCCCGTACCATTGAACTGGTAGAACAAACCCGGCCATTGTTACCTGGCGTTAATCACGCGCTGGAATTGTGCCGTGATCAGGGGCTGAAAATTGGCCTGGCCTCAGCGTCACCTTTATTCATGCTTGATACCGTGCTGGAAATGTTCAATCTGCAATCCTATTTCCAGGTTCGCGTATCTGCCGAGAAACTGCCTTACAGCAAACCCCATCCCGAAGTTTACCTGCTGGCTGCCGGCGAGTTAGCGGTCGACCCGCTGAACTGCGTCACGCTGGAAGACTCCTTTAATGGCATGATCGCTACCAAAGCCGCGCGTATGCGTTCGATTGTTGTGCCAGACCATGAATACAGCGCGGATCCCCGCTGGGCGCTGGCGGATGTCAAACTCTCTTCGCTTGAAGAATTACGTGTGGCACACATCAGTTAAAATTTATGCGCAGTCGCTCATGCTGCTGCGCATCCTTCCTGTTTAGCTTTCTTCTTTACTGATGACCTCTGCCACAATTGTCAAATCTGCGTTTAATTTCGCAAACCTTGAACTGACTCATAAAATAAATAAAACGATATTTCATTTTTATTGAATTCGCATACCAATGAACCTATTCTTTCTGCAACAAGGACGAGCCGGGAGCTCTCCTGCTTCTGTACGCTGTCACTGCCACGCAACGGTCAGACTCGCCCGGTAAGTCCTCCTTAACCGATATCCAACGAGAGGCACCGACATGCAAGTTCGTCAAAGCATTCACAGCGACCACGCAAAAACGCTTGATACCGCTGAATTACGCCGCGAATTTCTCATCGAGAAAATCTTTGAAAAAAATGCCTACACCATGACCTACAGCCATATTGACCGCATCATTGTCGGCGGCGTCATGCCTGCTGAAAAAACGGTATCCGTGGGCGATGAAGTCGGCAAACAACTTGGCGTGAGCTATTTCCTCGAACGTCGCGAACTGGGCGTGATCAACATTGGCGGGCCTGGCCTTATTGTGGTTGATGGCACGACGTATGAAATTGGTCATGAAGAAGCGCTGTATGTCGGCAAGGGAGCAAAACTTGTTGAATTCAGTAGCGTTAATGCGACTACACCTGCCAAGTTTTACTATAACAGCGCCCCTGCACATACCACTTTTCCAAACAAAAAGATCACGCTGGCGGAGGCCTCACCACAAACTATCGGCGACGCAGCGACCAGCAACCGCCGCACTATCAACAAATTTATCGTGCCGGACGTACTGGAAACCTGCCAGCTGACCATGGGACTGACCAAGCTTGAAGAAGGTAGCCTGTGGAATACCATGCCTTGCCACACCCACGAGCGCCGCATGGAAGTCTATTTCTACTTCAACATGGAAGCGGAAACTGCGGTATTCCACATGATGGGGCAGCCGCAGGAAACCCGTCATTTATTAGTGCATAACGAGCAGGCGGTGATTTCCCCAAGCTGGTCGATTCATGCGGGCGTAGGGACCAAAAATTACACCTTCATCTGGGGTATGGTGGGAGAAAATCAGGTATTCGACGATATGGATCACGTCAAAGTCAGCGAACTGCGCTAACTTTCTGGCTCTGTCACCGCAGGCGGAGCCACTCAATTTTTATGGCGAACATGCCGTTGCAAAAGAGACTCTGAATATGATCCTCGATTCATTTGAATTAAACGGCAAAGTCGCCATCGTGACCGGTTGTAACACCGGACTTGGCCAGGGCATGGCGTTGGGTCTCGCTCAGGCGGGTTGCGATATTGTGGGTATCAACCAGTCCGCGCCAGAAGAGACAGAACAAAAGATTATCGCCACCGGCCGCCGCTTTCTCGATGTACGCGCCGACCTTAGCAGTATTATAGAAATCCCGAAGCTTATCGAAAAAGCCGTCTCTGAATTCGGCCATATCGACATCCTGGTGAATAACGCTGGGATTATCCGCCGCGAAGATGCTATTGAGTTCAGCGAAAAAAACTGGGACGACGTAATGAATGTGAACAGTAAGACGCTGTTCTTTATGTCTCAGGCAGTAGCGAAGCAGTTCATTAAACAAGGCAATGGCGGCAAAATCATTAATATTGCCTCAATGTTGTCGTATCAGGGCGGGATCCGCGTTCCTTCCTATACCGCATCTAAAAGCGCAGTCATGGGGATTACCCGGCTGATGGCTAACGAATGGGCAAAGCATAAGGTTAATGTCAATGCGATCGCGCCGGGTTACATGTCCACAAACAACACCGAGCAACTTCGCGCAGATGGCGATCGCAGCAAAGAAATTCTCGACAGGATCCCGGCCGGACGCTGGGGTTTACCGGAAGATGTCATGGGGCCTGTAGTGTTTCTTGCCTCAAAAGCCTCCGATTACGTCAACGGTTACACGATTGCGGTAGATGGCGGCTGGCTGGCGAGATAACTGCTCAGAACGTGACAATCAAATGGCGTATTTTTATACGCCTTTTTCTTTTTAATCAGTCCGTTGACAATTAGTTACAGGGTGTCTCTTCCAAGATTGTGACAGTTTCACTTATACTGGATAAAATAACAGTTATCCAGTTCGGACGCGTCATGACGGCGGAAGGCCATCTCATTTTCTCAATAGCCTGTGCGGTATTTGCCAAAAAGGCGCAGCTCTCTCCAGAGCTGGCGCACGGCGACTGGTGGCATATTATTCCAGGGTCCCTGCTTACCTGTTTATTGCCCGACATCGACCATCCGAAATCCGTGCTGGGTCAGCGTCTGAAGTGGCTTTCCCATCCAATCGCCCGGGCATTCGGTCACCGCGGTTTTACCCACAGTTTACTGGCTGTGGCGGGCGGTATCTTCCTTTTGCGCACGCATTTTCCGCACGACTGGGTCATTCCGGTAGACGCTTTCCACGCCATGATCATTGGTTATCTGAGCCACATTCTTGCGGATATGCTGACGCCAGCTGGCGTTCCCCTGCTGTGGCCCTGTCGCTGGCGCTTTCGTCTGCCGATCATCAACAGTCAAAAAGGCAATCAACTGGAACGGACGTTGTGTCTGATGCTGGTCGGGTTAACGCTGTTCTGGCCCGACTGGACGCCCATCATTGGTGCAATCAATCCTGATATTTTTAATCACATCCTGAAATTGTTCATCTGACCTGCATGAAATACGCGCAATTTGGCGATATTTGATACGAATTAACCCAAAAAGTTATAAAGCATTCTTTTTGGATATAAATGTTCAGGTGTCCAAACTGATATTCTTCTCACCATTGCTTTGGGATGGTGCAAACCCTGTCGGGGACACCCGTTTTAAATATCATAACTATAAGTCTGGAGTTCGGTATGAATCTTCCGCTCGTTCTTAACGTAGTGGTTTTCGTTGTTCTCCTGTTGCTGCTGGCGCAAACCCGCCACAAGCAATGGAGTCTGGCAAAAAAAGTATTACTCGGTCTGGCCATGGGTGTTGTATTTGGTCTGGCTTTACAGCTGATCTACGGTTCCGACGATCCGGTACTGAAAACCTCTATTACCTGGTTCAACATTGTTGGTAACGGCTACGTCCAATTGCTGCAAATGATTGTCATGCCGCTGGTCTTCGTTTCGATTCTGAGTGCGGTAGCAAAACTGCATAACGCGTCTTCGCTGGGCAAAATCAGTTTCCTGACCATCGGTACCCTGCTGTTCACCACGCTGATTGCCTCGCTGGTGGGTATCTTTGTTACCGGCCTGTTTGGTCTGACCGCTGAGGGTCTGGTACAAGGTACGCAGGAAACCGCGCGTCTGACTGCGATTCAGTCAAACTATGTAGGTAAAGTGGCTGACCTGAGCGTGCCTCAGTTAATCCTTTCCTTTATTCCTAAGAACCCGTTTGCTGACCTGACTGGCGCAAGTCCGACGTCAATCATCAGCGTCGTTATCTTTGCTGCTTTCGTGGGTGTTGCCGCGTTGCAGCTGGTAAAAGATGACGCAGAAAAAGGCCCTCGTGTTCTGGTCTTCATCGATACCCTGCAGGCATGGGTGATGAAACTGGTACGTCTGGTCATGAAACTGACCCCGTATGGTGTTCTGGCGCTGATGACCAAAGTGGTTGCCGGTTCCAACATTCAGGACATCATTAAACTCGGCAGCTTCGTTGTCGCGTCTTATCTGGGTCTGGGGATTATGTTTGTGGTTCATGCCGTACTGCTTTCTTTCACTGGCGTGAATCCTGCGAAATTCTTCCGTAAAGTCTGGCCGGTGCTGACCTTCGCGTTCACCAGTCGTTCCAGTGCGGCAACCATTCCGCTGAGTGTTGAAGCGCAAACACGTCGTCTGGGTATTCCGGAATCTATCGCAAGCTTTGCCGCTTCCTTTGGTGCCACTATCGGCCAGAACGGTTGTGCAGGTCTGTACCCGACAATGCTGGCCGTGATGGTTGCACCAACCGTCGGTATTAACCCGTTTGATCCAGTATGGATTGCGACGCTGGTTGGTATCGTGACACTGAGCTCTGCCGGTGTGGCGGGTGTCGGTGGCGGTGCGACCTTTGCTGCGCTGATCGTATTACCTGCTATGGGTCTGCCGGTCACGCTGGTGGCACTGCTTATCTCCGTCGAGCCATTGATTGATATGGGTCGTACTGCGCTTAACGTCAGCGGTTCAATGACTGCCGGTACGATTACCAGCCAGTTACTGAAACAGACCGACAAAGAAGTGATGAATTCAGAAGAAACAGCAGAACTGGCACACCGCTAAGTTCAGATTGCTGAAAACAAAAAACCGAAGCCATTGGCTTCGGTTTTTTTATGCCTACATTTCCGCATTTACTCAGAAAGGATAATCGTGGAATCCGATCTGCTCAGAGATATTGCGCGCGGCGGTATGCAGCATTTCGACGTAATGGCTTTTGCTTTCTTCAGAGAAACGGATAGTCGGGAAGGAAATGCTCAACCCGGCAATCACAACCCCAAAGCGGTCAAAGACAGGAACAGCGATACAACGCAGACCTTGTTCCTGTTCTTCATTATCTTCGCCATAACCTTGCTCACGCACCTGCACCAATGCACTCTGCAAATCAGCTGCATTCATGATGGTGTTTTCGGTACTGCGGGTGAATTCAATTTCCTGCAACAGCGTACTGACTTCCGCTTTGTCGCCCCACGCCAGCAGCACTTTACCAATCGCCGTGGTATGCAGGGGATTGCGGCGACCAATGCGTGAATGCATACGCAGGTTGTACATGGAATCAATTTTATGGATGTAGACGATGCCGTCTTCATCCAGCGCGCCAAGGTGAATAGTTTCACGGGTCAGGCGGGACAATTCGCGCATCTGAATATCAGCGCTGCGGATAAGATCGACGTTTTGCAGTGCCTTAGCACCCAGCTCAAACAATTTCAGAGTCAGTGAATATTTCTCTGACTCACCTTCCTGTGCAACATAGCCGAGTGACTTCATAGTCTGAAGGAAACGGTATACCGTGCTTTTAGACATCATAACGCGTTGAGAAAGTTCAGTAATACCAATCTCACGTTCTTCGCCCAGCGCCTGTAAAATACCAAAAACTTTCAGGACAGAAGAGACGGAATCGGGTTGCTTATCAAGATCTGCGATAGCCATAGGGTGAGTTACCTGCTCGCGTTGGTTTTGTTTCAAAAAAAATAGAACGTGGTTTTTATTATAGTGGTAAGCCTTGTACAGAAGCAATCAACCCATTGATTGAGAATGTAAGAACTGTTAAGCCAGTTTCATTCCCGGCAGAGGGATAAATAATTCATTTCATCATGTGACAATTGTCACTTTAAGTTGATTAGCGTAGTAATATTCCCCTTACTGATGACTACGCACTGACAGAACTCATGACTCCAACACCCACTGATGGCTTACCTCTTCCACAACGATACGGCGCGATCCTGGCGATTGCGCTGGGGATCACCGTTTCTGTGCTTGACGGGGCGATCGCAAATGTCGCACTCCCGACGATTGCCAATGATTTCCATGCCAGTCCGGCGACGTCAATCTGGGTGGTGAATGCCTACCAGCTGGCGATTACCATTTCGCTGCTTTCTCTGGCATCGCTTGGCGATATTTTCGGCTACCGCCGCATTTATCAGACCGGGCTGTTGGTGTTTAGTATCACCTCACTTTTTTGCGCCCTCTCAGATTCCCTGCTGACACTGACGGTCGCCCGCGTTTTACAAGGTTTTGGCGCCGCCGCGATCATGAGTGTGAACACCGCGCTTATCCGGATTATTTATCCTCAGCGATTCTTAGGGCGCGGCGTAGGCATCAATGCGCTGATTGTGGCCGTGTCTGCTGCTGCCGGACCGACCATCGCTGCGGGCATCCTTTCTGTCGCGTCCTGGCAATGGCTGTTTGCCATCAACGTGCCGATCGGTATTGTTGCTCTGATTCTGGGTCTGAAGTTTCTGCCGGCGAACTCCACACGCAGTCAGGGGCAGCGTTTTGATATTACCAGCAGCGTGATGAACGCTCTGACCTTTGGTTTACTGATCAGCGCCATCAGCGGGTTTGCGCAAGGAATGAATCATATGCTGATCCTCGGCGAAGTCATTGCCCTTCTGGTCATTGGCTGGTTCTTTGTTCGGCGTCAGCTGACGAGACCCTTCCCGCTGCTGCCGGTTGATTTGCTGCGTATTCCGATTTTCAGTATGTCGCTCGGGACATCCCTGTGCTCTTTCAGCGCACAGATGCTGGCATTTGTTTCCCTGCCCTTCTTCCTGCAAAACACACTGGGTCTGAATTCAGTTGAAACCGGCCTTCTGCTGACGCCGTGGCCGCTGGCGACGATGGTGATGGCGCCGATTGCAGGCCGTCTGGTGGAGCGTTTCCATCCGGGAATGCTGGGCGGAATTGGTCTGGTGGTCTTTTCATTCGGGCTATTTTCACTTTCATTACTGCCACCCGAGCCTTCGCATCTGAACATTATCTGGCGCATGTTACTCTGCGGAGCCGGTTTCGGGTTATTTCAGTCACCCAATAACCACACAATTATCAGCTCAGCACCGCACAATCGCAGTGGCGGAGCCAGTGGCCTGTTGGGTACAGCGCGCCTTCTGGGACAAACTACCGGCGCGGCAATGGTCGCACTGATGTTTAACCTGTTCCCTCAGCACGGTACGCACGCTTCTTTGATCCTCGCCGGAACTCTCGCAGGCACCGGCGCTCTGGTCAGTCTGCTGCGAATGACGCAAAAAACCAGCAGTCAGCGTGAAGCAGAAAACGCTAAGCTGTAAAATTCAGGCATGAAAAAGCCCGGCTATAATGGCCGGGCTTTTATTAACCAATCATCGCCAGAGGCTGATTATTGGCTTCTTATTTGCTTCTTATTTAATGTATGCACCGCTGCGCAATGCTTCAATACGCTTATCCAGCGGCGGGTGAGACATAAACAACTCGCTGAATGATTTCGATTTACCGTTGATGCAGAACGCCATCATGCTTCCCGCTTCCTGCGGCTCATGACTGGTTTTCAGACGCTGCAATGCAGCAATCATTTTCTCACGACCTACCAGTTTTGCAGAACCCGCATCGGCATGGAATTCACGGTGACGCGAGAACCACATGGTGATGATGCTGGCCAGAATACCGAACACCAGTTCCAGCACGGTTGCCACGGCGAAATAAATCAACGGGTTACCGTTACTGCTCTCTTCGCCATCACGGTTACCGGAAAGGAAACCAGAAGCCACCTGCGCGATAATACGTGAAATGAAGATAACGAAGGTGTTCACCACACCCTGGATAAGGGTCATGGTCACCATATCGCCATTCGCAATGTGGCTGATTTCGTGCGCGATAACCGCTTCGGCTTCGTCCTGACTCATGCTTTGCAGCAATCCGGTGCTGACAGCTACCAGAGAGGCATCGCGGCGCGCGCCTGTCGCGAACGCATTAATATCTGGCGCGTGATAAATCGCGACCTGTGGCATACCAATGCCCGCCTGCTGAGACTGACGACGAACAGTTTCCATCAACCAACGTTCAGTTTCATTACGAGGTTGCTCGATAACTTCACCACCCACCGAGCGCAACGCCATCCATTTAGACATCAGCAACGAGACAATTGCACCACCGAAGCCAAACAGCCCGGCCATGATCATCAATCCCGGCACGCTGCTGTGCTGAATGCCAGTCAGGCTAAGCACCAGCCCGAATACCAGCATAACGGCCAGGTTAGTCAGCAGGAACAACGCTATACGCATCATAAAATTTTACTTCCTCATTGTTACTTCATTGTTATTGGCAGAGTTTAACCACCGGCACATAGCACACCCGGCTGTACTGATCCTATGGGCTTCTTACTAAGATTCAAGAGCCCGTGCGTTCTGAAGGTCTAAAATCACAATACTTTACATTTTGAAGCGTTTTATTTCACAGACAAGCCTGAAATTTAGAAGATTTTTCATAATTCACGCATAAAAAAAGCGCACCGGAGTGCGCTTCTTATTTGTCCAACTGCGTGCTTATTTCGCAGCAGTCTGGTCGGCCTGAGCCTTTTCCAGTTTGCCGAGATCAACAGCAATATGGTCAGCTTCATCGAGATAAGGATCCGGAGCAACGTAGTCTTTCGGCAAATCGTCGAGAGATTTAAGCGGCTTCTTACCTTCACGTTTGAAGCGTTCATTCAGACGGCTAAGACGCAGGGCATCATCCTCTTTATCTTCTTTATCACGCTGCGCGTAATTCAGAGAGGCGATGTTACGTTTGTCTTTCAGCGCCTTGTAATGAGCAATGTCTTGCTGGATGTACTGGAACTCTGGATCTTTCGCAATACGGGCTTCATGGTCTTTCAGCAATTCAGGCAGGAACGGTTTCATGTCGCCTAATTTGGTGTAAGTTGCCGCATTAATGCTATCCCACGGAAGTGCGTTATCTTCGAACTTCTCGCCGGTTTCAATCGATTCAATACCGGTTGGCATCAGAATGTCCGGGGTCACCCCTTTACGCTGAGTACTGCCACCATTGATACGATAAAACTTCTGGATAGTGTATTGCACGGAACCGAGTGCAGGCCATTCCGGGCGCAGCATCTGGTCATAAATACGGTTCAGCGAACGGTATTGCTGAACGGTACCTTTACCGAAGGTTGGCTCACCGACAATCAGCGCACGACCATAATCCTGCATTGCAGCTGCAAAGATTTCGGAAGCGGAAGCACTGAAGCGATCAACCAGTACCACCAGCGGGCCTTTATAGTAAACGACGCCATCGGTATCGCTGTCCTGACGGATGCGGCCGTTGTTATCGCGAACCTGAACCACCGGGCCACTTGGAATAAACAGACCAGACAGCGAAACCGCTTCAGTCAGAGCACCACCACCGTTAGTACGGAGATCGATAACCAGACTGTTGACGTTCTGCTTCGCCATTTTCTGCAACTGAACTTTAACGTCATCCGTCAGGCCAACGTAGAAACCAGGAATGTCCATCACAGCGACTTTTTGAGCGCCAACATTCTTAATGGTCATTTTAACTGCGCGGTCTTCCAGACGGATTTTCTCGCGAGTCAGCGTGATCACGTGGTTTTTAGCATTCTTGCCAGCCGGCAAGATTTGCAGACGGACTTTGCTGCCTTTCGGCCCTTTGATGAGCGCGACGACGTCGTCAAGACGCCAGCCAATCACATCGACAATTGGCGTTTGTTTTCCTGCCTGAACCTGGCCCACACCGACAATACGGTCACCGACTGCGATAGCTTTGCTTTTGGCCGCCGGGCCGCCAGCTACCATCGAATTGATGACTGTGTAATCGTCGTCACCCTGCAATACCGCGCCAATACCTTCCAGAGACAGGCTCATTTCGGTATTAAACTGCTCGGTGCTGCGGGGGGAGAGATAGTTGGTGTGCGGATCGATTTCATGCGCGAAGGCATTCATCACCAGCTGGAAAACATCTTCGCTGTTACTTTGTGTCAGGCGTTTCATCGCAAAATGATAACGCTTGGAGAGCACGTCACGGATTTCCTGATCGTTTTTGCCAGTCAGTTTGAGGTTCAGCTCGTCATATTTGACTTTCGCATCCCACAATTTGTCCAGCTCAGCGCGGTCTTTCGGCCACGGTGCTTTAGTGCGATCAAGTTCAATCGTGTCGTTGCCCGTGAAATCCATCGGGCGCTCAAGCACTTTCAACGCATAGTCATAGCGTTCAAAGCGGCGTTTTTGAGCCAGATTGAAAAGAGCATATGGCGTGGTTAACTGACCGGTTTTCAGTTCCTCACCCAAGGTTGCACGTTTATCAGTAAACTGTGCGACATCGGAAGCCATTAATACGTTATGGCCATAATCGAGCATGTTGAGGTAACGGTCGAAGATTTTCGCTGAGAAATCTGCATTAAGGTCGAACTGACGATAATGTGAACGGGTAAGGCGAGCAGTAACACGCTCGCTCACCGTTGCATCCTGAGGATCCTGAGTTAAATTAGGAAGTTGAGCGAGAGTCACCGGTGCACTCTCGTTCGCTGCAAAGCTGGTGTTCACCAGCCCTGCTCCTGCCATTAACAGACCCGCAATAACGCTTAATCTGACAAATTTGTTCATGCCTGAGTTGGCCTCCGTATCAGAACTGCAAGTGTTCTGCGCGCACGATCATCGCCAGACCCGAAGAGAGTTGAACGCGTACACCGTCTTTGGCAATTTCCAAAACGGTTGCATCCATTGCACTCTGTCCTGCTCTGACTTTGATTTCCTGGCCAATTTGCAGTTTTGAAATGTCTGTTACTGGCACCTGACGCGGTTCACGTTTTTCCTCACGCGGTGGGCGAGGTGTACGTGGTTTGCGATTTTCCTGACCAGCTACAGCAGCGGGCGCATTTTCACGACGCGGCGCGGGTTTTTTACCTGCCGGACGTGGACGACGTGGCTCAGTGGTTTCACCGGCTTCACGACGTTTAGCCTGTTGTTCTGCACGTTGTGCCTGAACGCGGGCTTTTGCTTCTTCCAACTGTTTACGGGCATGTTCAACGTGCTGCTCTTCGAGAACGCCACATGAATTACCATCAAGGTCAACGCGTTCCGCGCCAACTTTGACGCCGTACAGATAGCGCCAGCTTGAGGTATACAGACGCAGAGCAGAGCGTAACTGAGTTTTGCTCAGATTCTCTTCACCTTGCACGCGCTCGACCAAATCCGCAAAGATACCGATCTTTAATGGGCGTGCTTCGCCTTCGGCGGTAAAACAGAGCGGGAACCGCTCAGCCAAAAAGGCGATGACTTCTTTACTACTGTTCAACTTAGGTTGATTTTCCATGAAATTTCCTGATTACAACGGGTTTGCCAACCGGCGCAGGCATGAACAGGCGTCATTATAATGACGCCGTTATTAAATGCCACGTTATCCGACGATCAACTTACGATCAGATTGACATATTTTTCAGCATCGCAGTTTTCGAGATGCTGGCAAAGCCCGCTGACTAACTCTGTCAGCCCCTGTTCATCGGCTTCGTCGAAGCGTTGATAAACGGTGCTATCAATGTCTAATACGCCGATCACTTTGCCATTTACTGTTACTGGCAGAACGATTTCGGCATTACTTGCTGCGTCACAGGCGATATGGCCCGGGAAGGCATGAACATCACCCACACGTTGCACAGTATTTTCCGCCACTGCCGTACCGCAAACACCTTTTCCTACCGGAATACGCACGCAGGCAATTTTACCCTGGAATGGCCCCAGCACCAGCGTTGTGCCATCCATCAGATAAAAACCTACCCAGTTAACGCCTTCAAGACGTTCAAAAAGTAAGGCACTCGCATTCGACAGAGTCGCAATAAAATTGTTTTCTCCGGCGATCAACGCGCTCAAATCACGTTTTAATTCCGTGTAGAATGCTTCTTTATTCATGTAGTAACCAATAATAACCTAAGGGCACTGAGCCGTTCTGTTGTGCTTAACCCCTATAAAATAAGCATTAAATGCCCATATGAACAAGGTTAATCCTGTGTGACATCAAAAAGACTCACCTACAATAACTGTTTGCCGACCGCATAATACGTTATTTTGTCAAAAAAACCTGGCTGATCTTGGCCTGATGGCCTCGCCTGACCCCTTCGCGGGATGCGTAATTGTAACAACAGGTATTCTTTACTATTTCAGGCACTATGAAAATACACACAATTTCAGCCCAGATACCACAGATTCGCTATCAGCGATGCAGCGAGTGTGACACGCTTTTCACACTTCCGTCGCTGCAACGCACGCAGACAGCTCATTGTCCGCGTTGTAACGCGAAAGTTGAAAAAGGCAGGGTTTGTTCCCTGCCGCGACTGATCACGATGGCTATCAGCATATTATTGCTGATGCCGTTCGCGTATACCGAACCGCTGATCAGCATTCGTCTGCTGGGGACTCGCATTGACGCCAGTTTGCTTGAAGGTATCTGGCAGATGTCGCAACAGGGGGATCCCGTGACCGCCAGCATGGTGGCCTTTTGTACCATCGGTGCGCCGCTGACACTCGCAGTATCCATTCTTTATTTGCATTTTGGCAGCAAACTTGGGATGAATCTGAAACCAGTGCTGCTGATGCTCGATCGCCTCAAAGACTGGGTGATGCTGGATATTTATCTGGTCGGAATGGCCGTCGCCAGTATCAAGGTTAAAGAGTATGCAGACATCAACGTCGGTATTGCGCTGGCCGCCTATCTGATGATGACGCTGATGGTCACGCTGACCATGATTAATCTCAACATCGAGCAGTTATGGGAAGAATTCTACCCGCAACGTCAGCCAAAAGGATTGCCCTCTTCATTGCGGCTGTGCCTGGCCTGTAAATTCACCGGTATACCGGATGAGCGCGGACGCTGCCCGCGCTGCCATGTTCCGATGCGTCTACGCTATAAGCACAGTTTGCAGAAAACCTGGGCCGCTCTGATTGCCGCCATTGTCTTTTTAATCCCGGCCAATTTACTGCCCATTTCCATCATCTATGCCAACGGGCAACAGCTGAAGGACACTATATTTTCCGGTGTTGTGTCGCTCGCCACATCGGGGAACGTACCGATCGCCGCCATTGTATTTATCGCTAGCGTGCTGGTGCCATTTACCAAAGTGATCGTGATGCTGACGCTGCTTCTCAGCATTCATTTCAAAGCGATTCAGGGACTGAAAACACGTATCCGCCTTTTCCGTCTGGTGCACTGGATAGGACGCTGGTCGATGCTGGATTTGTTTGTTATTTCATTAATGATGTCGCTGGTTAACCGTGACCAGCTTTTGTCTTTTACGATGGGACCGGCCGCCTTTTACTTCGGCGCAGCCGTAATTCTGACCGTTCTTGCCGTTGAATGGCTTGATAGCCGCTTGATTTGGGATGCACATGCAACAGGAAACGCCGAATACACCGACTGAAGCACGTATTAAACACAGACGCCGGATTTCGCCGTTCTGGCTTCTGCCGTTTATCGCTTTACTGATCGCCGGATGGTTGATTTACAGCAACTATCAGGAACGTGGGAACACTGTGACTATCGATTTCCAGTCAGCGGCAGGTATTGTCGCTGGCCGTACGCCGGTGCGTTATCAGGGCGTGGAAGTTGGCACGGTGGAATCCATCAGCCTGACGAAAGACCTGCGCACTATTCAGGTGAAAGTCAGTATTAAAAGTGACTTGTCTGACGCCCTGCGTGAAGGCACACAGTTCTGGCTGGTCACTCCGAAAGCGTCACTTGCCGGCGTTTCGGGACTTGATGCGCTGGTGGGCGGTAACTACATCGGCATGATGCCAGGGCCGGGAAAAGAGAAAGACCATTTTGTGGCGCTCGATACACAGCCTAAATTCCGCCTCAATACCGGCGAACTGATGGTCCATCTGCATGCCAAAGATCTGGGTTCGCTGAACACCGGTTCGCTGGTTTATTACCGTAAAATTCCGGTCGGTAAGGTTTACGATTACGATATTGAAAGTGGCAATGAAGGCGTAACCATCGACGTACTGGTCGACAAACGCTTTGCTAATCTGGTCAAAGAAAATACGCGTTTCTGGAACGTTTCAGGCTTTAAGGCAGATTTGAGTCTGAGCGGAGCGAAAGTTCAGATGGAAAGTCTGGCAGCACTGGTGAATGGCGCGATCGCTATGGATTCCCCGAATGACGGGAAACAGGCAAAAGCCGATCAGTCATACGTGCTCTATCCGGATCTGGCGCAAAGCCAGCGTGGTGTGGAAATCAATCTGGATTTACCCGATGGTAACGGGCTATCCGAAGACCAGACACCACTGATGTATCAGGGCTTACAAGTCGGTACGCTGACCAAAATCACGTTACAGCCGGATAATAAAGTCACCGGTAAACTGACGGTCGATCCTTCAGTGCTCGACATGATGCGTACCGGCACGCGCATTGAAATGAACAGTCCGAAAATCAGCCTCAATAATGCCAATCTCAGCCAGTTGCTAACCGGTAATACGCTGGAACTGATCCCCGGCGACGGTGAGCCGCAAAAGCATTTTGTGGTGCTCGACAGTAATCAGCGATTGTTGCAGAACCCTGACATACTCAAAGTTCAGCTGATTGCACCGCAGAGTTACGGTATTGATGCGGGACAGCCCATTAAACTTTACGGCCTCAACGTCGGTACAATTATTGACCGGACGCTAACAGATGAAGGCATTGTGTTTAATGTTGCTATCAAGCCGGAATATAAAAACTTGCTGCATAAAGACAGCAAGTTTGTGGTCAACAGCCGGGTTGATGTGAAACTGGGTGTCGATGGTATGGAAGTCCTTGGTGCCAGCGCTCAGGAATGGGTCGATGGTGGTGTGCGTATTATTCCAGGCACCAAAGGCGCACCTGCACAAAAATATCCGCTTTACAGTAATGCCGAAAAAGCTGCCGAAGGCATTCAGGGCGAGCAACCGGGCGCCACGCTAACACTGACAGCTAAAAGCCTGCCTGATGTTCAGACAGGTTCAGTCGTGCTTTACCGGAAGTTCCAGGTAGGCCAGATAGTCAATGTCCGTCCTAAAGCCAATGAATTTGAAGTTGATGTATATATTCAGCCGCAATATCGCAACCTGCTGACAGAGAAGACGATTTTCTGGGCAGAAGGTGGCGCAAAAGTGCAGCTCAACGGCAACGGGCTGACCGTTCAGGCCTCACCGCTGGATCGCGCGCTTAAAGGCGCTATCAGCTTCGATAATCTTGATGGCGTCACCGCCAGCAAAGGGGCGAAGCGTGTTCTGTATGATTCAGAAACTTCGGCACGCGCAGTTGGCAGCCAGATAACGCTGAATACTTATGATGCCAGTAAGCTTTCCGCCGGCATGCCTATTCGTTATCTGGGCATCACCATCGGTCAGGTGGAGTCGCTGAAACTGGATCCGCAACTGAATCAGGTTTCCGCCAAAGCCGTGTTGTATCCGGAATATGTTGAAAACTTTGCCCGCCGCGGAACCCGGTTCTCAATCGTTTCACCGGAAATTTCGGCCGGTGGCGTCAGCAATCTCGATACGCTTCTCCAGCCCTACATTAACGTAGAAGCAGGCAAAGGCGCGCCAGCGCGCAACTTTGATTTGCAGGACTCCACCATCACCGACTCGCGCTACACGGATGGTCTGGGTATCGTGGTCGATGCCGCCGAAGTCGGTTCATTACAAATCGGCACGCCGGTGCTGTTCCGCGGAATTGAAGTCGGTACCGTATCTGGCTTCTATCTGGGCGCCATGGCGGACCGCGTGAATGTGACGCTTCGGATCAGTAAAAAATATCAATATCTGGTGCGGGAAAACTCCGTGTTCTGGCTGGCCTCTGGCTACGACCTGCAATTCGGTCTGACCGGTGGCGTGTTCAAAAGCGGCACATTCCAGCAATTTATTCGCGGAGGTATCGCCTTTGCGACGCCGCCAACCACGCCACTGGCGCCGAAAGCCGCCAACGGTAATCATTTCCTGCTCAATCCTGAAGCACCAAAAGACTGGCAGAAATGGGGAACGGCAATCCCGAGAAATTAACCGATATTATGTTGATCAGGGCCACCTTCGGGTGGCCTTTTCTTTATCAGGCAACGCGCGCAGCCCTCTTATCAAATGTAAATATGATAAACTCCGCGGCAGAAAATCTTCTTCAGCTCTGGAACCACACCTTTGTCAAAGCTCACTACCGCCACCACTTTTACTGATAAATTACCCGCCGCTTTTCTGGAAGCCACACGCGCAATCATGCCCGCTGAACTGAGCATGGACGATTTTATTGCAGCCTGCCAGCGCCCTCTCCGCCCCAGTCTGCGGGTGAATACCCTGAAAATAAGCGTGACGGATTTCCTTGAGCTTGCCGGCAATTATCAGTGGGATTTGGAGCCTGTGCCGTGGTGTGCGGAAGGTTTCTGGATAAACCGCAACGTCCTGGACGATACACGTCTGGGCAATGCCTTATCGCATCTGGCCGGCCTTTTCTATATTCAGGAAGCCAGTTCCATGTTGCCGGTCACGGCGTTATTTGCCAACGATACCCAACCGGTTCTGGTGATGGATGTGGCTGCTGCACCCGGCTCTAAAACCACGCAAATCGCGGCGCTGATGGAAAATCAGGGTGGCATTATTGCCAATGAATATTCCGCCAGCCGCGTCAAAGTCCTGCACGCAAATATCAGCCGCTGTGGCGTCAGTAATACAGCGCTGACTCACTTTGACGGACGCGTATTTGGTGCTGCTCTGCCTGAAACGTTTGACGCTATCCTGCTGGACGCGCCCTGCTCCGGCGAAGGCGTTATCCGTAAAGACCCTGACGCCATGAGCAACTGGTCTGAAAACAGCGTGACTGAAATTGCCTCAACTCAGCGTGAACTGATCGACAGCGCATTTCATGCGCTTAAACCTGGCGGTGTTTTGGTCTACTCCACCTGCACCCTTAACGCACAGGAAAACCAGCAAGTCTGCCAGTGGTTACTCGATACCTACAGGGATGCGGTTGAAGTGGAGTCGCTGGCAGAGTTATTCACAGACGCCGGTAAAGCCGTCACACCGGAAGGCTATTTGCACGTATTTCCGCAGGTTTATGACAGCGAAGGTTTCTTTGTCGCGCGCTTTCGTAAAACAGATTCTGTTCCGCGTCTGCCAGTCCCGGGATATAAAGTGGGGCGTTTCCCGTTCTCGCCACTTTCCCGTCAGGACAGCGCCGAAATTATCAAGGCTGCGGGTCTTTCAGGGCTTTCCTGGCCTGAGAAACAATACACATTATGGCAACGTGATAAAGAAATCTGGCTGTTCCCTGCCGTGCTGGAACCTGTTTTTGGCAAAGTCCGTTTTTCCCGTATCGGTGTGCGGCTGGCGGAGCGTTTTCCGAAAGGATTTCGCTGGCAGCATGAAGCCGTGGTGGCTTTCAGCGCCACAGATGCCAAAAACCGCTTTGAGATAAATGATGAACTGGCGCAAAGCTGGTTCCGTGGCGTCGATATCTATCCGGACGACACGCCACCCGCTGATGAATGTCTGGTGACCTGGCTTGGCCAGCCATTGGGATTGGCAAAACGCATCGGTAGTCGTATTAAAAACAGCCTGCCGCGCGAACTGGTGAGAGACGGTGCGATACGTCCGCAGACATTGCCGAACGATTAATCAGACTTAACTTTCCCGCAATCTTCTGTGCCAGAGGAGCATTCCGACGGCGCAGAATATGCTGCTTAACCGTCATTAATACCGATAAAAACACCTGATAACGGCATTTCCGTGAATACTGTGCAACTGAACTTTTAGGTGAAATCACGGTGCCAAAGTGTATATAACAATTAGCAGAAGAGCATTTTATGCTTCATATATCGGATAGCGACTTATATTATCAAGAAAGGTTTATTGAATTATAAGTAGGAATAATCCTATCGTGGCATGTATTATTGCCATCAAGATAACATTGTCAGTGATATATCATTTTCAGATATAAATCTTAATGCCTGATGTTGAGTAAAGACCTGCCAGTCGGAGAAGTATCATGTCGGATGAAATGAAACTCGAATCAGCAGATGGGCTGCTTTTGCAGCAAATGGCCAGTCTGCGAGACATTATCGATAACAATTCTGACTGGATCTGGGAAGTCGATGCGCAGGGGCGTTATGTTTTCTCCTCCAACAAATGTATCGAGTTCCTGGGCGTTCCGCCTGAAAAAGTATTAGGTAAAACCCCTTTCGATTTCATGCCTCCGGATGAAGCCCGCCGCGTTGGCGAGCAATTTGCTGCCATCGTTGAGCGTCGTGCCCCTTTCGGTGGATTACTGAACCGTAATATCCGCCCGGACGGCACTGAAGTCATTCTCGAAACCAGCGGTGTTCCGCTCTTTGATGATGACGGGAATTTCCGTGGCTATCGCGGGATTGATCGCAATCTGACCAGCCTCGATCAGGCGCCGGGTCAGCGTCTCTTCCAGCTTGAAACGATCTATTCCAATGCGCCGGTTGGCCTGTGTTTCATTGATTTGCAGATGCGCTACGTCACGGTCAATGACGCAATGGCCACTATTATCGGCCTGCAACCCTATGAAGCGATCGGCCGCAAAGTCGGCGTTTTCCTGCCAGGGCTTTCCCCTCTGCTAAATAACGCGCTGGAACTGGCCCAGCGTAACGAAACAACCCCCGATCGTGAGTTTTCCGTTCCCGGAAAAAATCAGGTTTTCTTCGTGCGTATTAAAGCGGCCTATGACGGACAGAATCATCTGAATGGCCTCTCCGTCGCGATGACCGACATTACCAGCCTCAAACGAATGGAAAGAGCCCTGCGCGAAAGCCAGGAGCATTATCGCAACATGGTTGAGCTTAACCCGCAAATCCCGTGGACAGCCGATCCGCGCGGGATGCTCAATGATGTCAGTTCACGCTTTCAACGGATAACCGGCATGACCCGGCAGGATATCCTGGCCGACAAGTGGATCCAGAGTATGCATGTGGAAGACCGCCGCGCCGCCGTTCAGACCTGGGAACAGTGCCTGAAAACAGGCGCGCCGCTGGATATTGAAGTCCGCTTTTGTCACGTAGATCGCGGCTGGAACTGGATGCGTATCCGCGCCGCGGCAAGCTACGCCACCGATGGCTCGATTCAACGCTGGTACGGTACCGCTGAAGACGTTCATGAGCGCAAATTGCTGGAACTGAAACTGGTCAAAGCCAACCGTCGGCTGGAGATCCAGGCACGCACAGATTCACTGACCAAACTGCCTAATCGACGTGAGTTCAAAAAAGTGCTAAGCCATGAATATATGCGCGCCAAACGGAACCGCACGCCGCTGACCGTAGTGATGATCGACATAGACTACTTCAAACACTTTAACGACCATTACGGCCATCTTTCCGGTGATGCCTGCCTGCGTTTAGTAGCGCGCACCTTGCGCAAATCACTCAAACGCAGCACTGACGTCGTGACACGTTTTGGCGGTGAAGAGTTCGCTGCCATTCTGCCGGATACTGACCTGAAAGGCGCATGGATTGTCGCACAACACATTATGGAATCGATTGAATCGCTGGGCATCAAGCATAGCTTCAGTGAATTTAACCGCGTCACCATCAGTCAGGGGATTGCGACTTATATGCCGGACCAGGATCCCGGCATTGAAGATCAGTCAGATATCGTCAGTGCCGCAGATGAGGCCTTGTATCTGTCCAAAAATAATGGCCGCAACCAGATTAACGCGATGCCTGTGTCAGTAAGATTTAATCAGCTTTAATCCTTTTCCGAGCCGCTGCATTTAGCATAAGGCGGCTCCCGGCATTTTAACACCGCCCACCCGGTTCAAAATCCTGCCTCTTCTCGTCATCCATAAAAAAGAATATCCGCAAAAATTCGGGTGGCGCTTTTTGTGCTGTCGACTATTCTCAAATAAGGCAGACCAACTGGTCATACCTGATGTCATTGAAATGGCTTACTTCACTCTGGCGAGGAGTATCAGATGGGAAAATCGATTATCCGGATTGGCAGTTACGAAATTGACGATGCACATCTTTCAACGCCTGAAGCAAAAGGCGGCGATAAGGTGCATATTCCGTGCAAATCAGACCCTGATTTGTGCATGCAGCTTGATGCCTGGGATGACCACACCAGCGTTCCGGCAGTCCTCGATGGCCGTCATTCTGTGTTGTATAAAGAAAAGTACGACGAACAGAAAGATGAGTGGATCATGCGACTGGAGTAACACAGCGTGGCGAACGGAAGTGAGTTCGCCACGCCGCTTGCGGTCGGACGGCGTGAGTCACTGTTGAGGTTGAGTTTTTTTGACCAGAGAGATACCCCGCCCGGCAAAAAAGCGCGCGAAAGTTTCCACAGGTAACGTGACATCCTGTTGGGTAGAAACATTGTGACCTGAAGGATTATGAAAGGTCACAGTCTGAGAATCCGCTCGCGTTACCAGCACCAGATGACCGCCTTTTTGCGGGGGTGTGGAGTCCGGGATACGAACCGAAGGATGCACCGAAGCAATAAAAAACCGGTGTTCCTGCAGTTGACCGGCTATTTCTTGTGCCGAGATATCTACCTTCACCTGAGCTTCAAGCCCCAACTCCTGCCGGACATATTCAACAAAAGGCGCGTAGATCAGTCCCTTTATGTTGTCACCCTCGCGAATATATGCCCCGTAGGACAAGCTGCGGTAGGTCAGTTTCAAAACAGGCACTACTTTGCCTGAAACAGCGGCCAACACCATTTTCAGGCAACACATCCCGCAAACATGGTTTGCCCACTCAATAAATTCCTGCTGATCAGATGCGCCGGACTGAGGCCACAAACTGATATCACTGAGTTTGATATCTCCGGCAATAATCCCGGCCGCACAGTCAGGATCTTCCCACTGGTTAAAATAAGGGACTGCGGAAGAAGCAGAAAACGAACGCTGATTAACGGACATGACGTATTCCTGGTCGAACACTGAAAACATCAGGTTGATCATTTCACTGACGAATGAAAAGGCCTGATTTCTGCATCAGGCCTCTGGAAAGGTTTAGAACTTTTCAACCATCCGGAACTTCATGAGTAACAGAGGCATAGTCGGTTCAAACATTTCATATTCCTCAAAGAAACGCTGGTGCTCTTTGCGCCAATATGCCAGCGTCCGGTCACCTTCTCCTTCTTCCCAGGCATGTTGTTCTGTTACCTGATCAAAAGGCACTTGTTTCACTTCGGTCAGTTGCACGGCACACACCGGATTATTGCGGCCATCAACTACCACAAAGATTTCGCCCGGCTCAGGTTCAGGATCATCATCAAGATTTGAACAGGTGGCGGTTTTTGTGCCAGCAATAACGCGCTTAGCCAGTTCGTCAGCTGACGATTCAGTATCACCAAACGACCAGCGCTCTGCGTCCCTGTATTTGAGTGGGATCTGCGGAATCATAATTTATCCTTTCAATTGAGATAGTTCACTGCCATTACAGTTAAACATTAGCACAAAAAAACCCGCCGCAGCGGGTTTTGCAAGCCGGAAAAGTGTCTTAAGGTTTGCAGTTTTCCGGCATTGTCGCCGGCCACTGACGCGCGCTACCGGCGCCGTATAAGACGCTAATACCACATTCCTTATCAACACGCGCCAGAGGTTTACCCGTTTTGTCGATCATCATCGACATGGCCTGTGTGGAAACGACCGCCACTCCGCTGTCAAACGGCGACGCAGCGCTAAACACCGGTACCACCGCGAAGTTGCCCTGCGCATCGACATAACCATACTTACCGTCAGTTTTGGCGAAAGCCAGCCCGTCGACAGGCAAACCTAAATCAGCATAAGAGACGCCATCAGTCTGTTTACCCTGCCCGTTAATCCAGGTTTTTGTCCCATCAGCACGCGTCAGTACGGCATGATCATCGACCATCTGACTGGCGTGGCCCTGAACCGTAAGAACCAGTTTACCGGTATTATCGACATAACGTGTAGCAGGCTCGTTGTCCTGCGGATCATAGGACACGGACCAGCCGCTCGCTGGCGGCATGCTCCACTGCCCTTCCGGCATGGCTGCCACGCGCACACCTTTGTCATCAATCAGCTCATAGCCTGCTGGCGTTGAGCGCAAGGCCCGCCCTCGCACAAAAGCAGAACTCCGGCTTTCACCCACAGGTTGAATTTGCCATTCGCCTTGCGCAGACAGATATCCTTGCTGAGGCTGGCGCGATAATTTGACCCAGTCGCCGAGCGCACTGATACGTGTTTGCTGCTCATGAAGCTGAATATTACCTTTAGCATCCAGAAGCCAGGACTGACCGGCAGCAGAAGTAGCCAGAATACGTCCGTCACTAAACTGATTTACGGTGAGTCCGGCGACAGGTGCAATTCTTGGTTGCGCGTCATTGCCTGTGATTTCTGCCAGAACAGCCGATTCAGATTGTCCGTCGGTTGCAGGTTGCGTCAGTAACCAGAGGGCGGAGTTAATGCGGCGGGCCTCAGCATATTTCGGCGGCACAACCACTTTACCCTGACTGTCGAGTATCCCCCACAGCCCCTCCGGTGATTTGAATGCGGCCAGACCCTCTGAGTAATCGCCTACATCCTGATACGCCGGTTGCAGGACTGTCTTCTGACTGATGACGTCGTAGATGCCCCACAACGCCCCCTCGGCTGCCGTTTCACGATAGCGGAACCAGCCATTGCCGAGGGATTCAATCTCAAACACGTTCGGCAAATCATAATGCTTACCGGCGTGATCAAGTGCGGTCAGTTTTCCATTCAGATAGTCCAGAGCGTAACCCTGCACAAAAGGAGAAATATTATCTTCAGTCAGCGGGATAATAACCTTGCCCTGCACATCCACCACGCCAGTGCCATCGGCTGTTCTCACGATGAACTGACCGATGTTATTGCTGCTGTCAGCAGGTTCAATATCCTGCCATTTAGTATCAAGCTGAAGGGAGCCATCCGGGCGCAGGAAACCCGCGCCATTTTTGCTGCCAGTATTACCAGGGCGCACCAGCGCAAGTGCCTGTGGCGCTGAAGCTGAAGGGGCATCAATACTGGCAGTCAGAGGTTCGATACGGCTGCCTTCCAGAGTGCTGATACTCTTCTGATTCAGCAATGCCTTGCCTGTGGCATCAACCACATTCACCACATCACCTTGATCATTGCGCAGCCACAAACGGTGATCGATAACTTCAGCACTGGAAATTTGCGCCAGCCAGCCAACATTCTGAGTCCCGCCTATGACTCCGCCAGAAGGAGCAACAATGGCATTCACTTTTTTCTGCTCACCTTTGGTCGTTATCAGGAACTCACCGGTAATCTGCTCCCAGGGCTCACTGCCTGCAGGCAGCGTAATGGGTTGTTTTCGCCCCGGCACATATAAAGTCAGAGAGTCTTTGCTGGCAGGATTTAAAACATAATCCCCTGAAACCCGAAGTGCTGCCGCTCCGGCTTCATTGAAAGTGGCAATCACAGCGGCAGAATTATTCAGCAATTTGATGCCATCGACCGTTTTCGCCAGCCAGAAGGCGCCCGTTTCCTCGCTGACAGTAAGATATTTCTGCTCGTCCTGACTTCCGTCAGTGCGGATTAAAGTAATTCCATCCGCTTTTTTCGCCAGTGCGACAGAAGGATTACGGGGATCCAAGGTGATGGACGTGTACTGTGGCTGAACACGCCAGGTCAGATTCCCATCCACAATGCCATAGCCTTTTGTGGCATCGACCGCAATGAACAGATCATCGGAACCAAACGGCTCAACCACTTCCATTTTGTCCGTCGCCACATGGCGTACACCGTCTGGTGAAAGAAGTACGCTGTTAAACGTCAGGCTGAGGCGGGCTGGGACGCCATTACTCAGGACAGCATCATCAACCAAATCATCAAGTGCTTTACCAACCTGAATACCTTTACGATCAATAATCTGGGATTTTCCGTCCACCTTCACAACGGCCAGACCGGCTTCTGTAAAGGGTTGTACGCTGTCAAAGGAAGGCTGAATCATCCAGTTGCCGGTCAGATCGATATAGCCCCATTTTCCCTGCTGCATGGCGGCAGCGGCACCGAAGTGGTAATCCCCGACCTGCTCAAAAACAGGTTTGATGACGAGCTGCCCCTGATTATCCAGAAACCCCCAGCGCTCATCCGTTGCGTCAGCTGCGGATAAAAGTACGGCAGCACGCCCTTCACGCACATCGCGGATACACAAATTTTGCACTAAAGGCAGCGCCGCGCGTAGCTGGATATCGGCCCTGGAAGCGGGCAATGGCGCCGAACATCCCGGTGCTGATTCAGCCATTACAGGTTCAGCCGCAACAGCCGAGGCAGTCAGCGTCAAAAAGGCCAATGTGCTACCGGTGTTCAATGCGCAGCGGAGTGCGTGACGTAGCCTTAAAGGTTTGCTGACAATCATTAATTACCCCCGGAACCGCAAGTGGGTGCTTTCGCAGGCCAAAGATAAGCACCTTTCGCATCCACGATGACGCGCTGATTACAACGCACCTGAATTTTTGCCTGTACATTCCCGTCGGCATTCAGCAAATTCACCACACCCTTGCCACCAGCCCACGCACGCTTCTCACTAAAATCGGTTGCCCAGTCAAATTTAGGCAAAACAGCGAAACGGCCCGTGGTATTGATATATCCCAGCAGGTTGCCGTACGTTGATTTTTTCACGGCGGTCGCAAAATTATTGCTCATCGCACCCACCTGATCGAAGTAAGCACCGATCAACTTCTTGCCTTGCTGATCGACAAAACCATAAAGGCCTTTTTGATCACGCATAGGAATAACACCCGAACTGGCTTTGTCGGCCTGCAGGCTGTCAAGCCCGGCGAAGCGCTGGATTTCATTGCCATCGTTGTCATACAGAACGGTTTCACCTTTCTCGTCATCATTCATGACAAGGCGCATCATCGAATTAAGCGGTTGTGCCTGTTCGAAGCCCTCTGCCGAAGCGCCATGGTCATTTATCAGCATAGTTCGCCCGTCGCTGACAGCACGGCTTAGATTCAGAGGTGCGATGAAATTAAATTCAGCCGTGTAAAGCGGCTGAATTTGCCAGTAGCCCTGGCTGTCAATCGCGCCGTAATGTGGCGCGAAACTCAATTTTATCCAGTCACCTTCTACAGAAATCGATGAAGCGTTAATGGCTTTACTGACCGGGGAACGCCCGGCGTTGTCCAGTAAGGCCACGCCCCCTTCGGAAGGTTGAACCAGCCAATGGTTCTGCCCGACAGCTTGCGGTCTGGCGAGTAAATCCGTCGCTAACGCCTGCCCGCTTTGGGCACTATAAAGACTGTAATGGCTGGCGAGTGCACCACGTTCTCCAGGCTGATCGTTATCAGAAAGAGTAAACGCATCCTGACCAATATATTGGAATTTACCGCTTCGCTCCGCATCCGGGGCTATCGCCCAGGAGCCATTAGCGCTGAGAACGCCCCATCCTTCATCCGTTTTAGCCAGAGCATAACCTTCGCTGAAGGCATCGATTTCAGTGAACTGTGGTGCCACCTTAATACTTTTGCTCGCGATATCCCACAAGCCCCAGCGCTGCGCTTCTTTTTCACCCTCGGTGTAATAAATCAATCCTGAGGATAAACGCTGAGCATTTTTCTGAATGTCTGCCGGTACCTCGATTGCATTACCGTTTCGGTCAATCAGATGTTTAACATCTGTATTATTGGCATTCTCTACAGCCCAGGTGTAATCACCCTCGAACGGAGTGATCTGGGTATACACCGGCTGAATAACCCACTTACCTGAAGCATCGACAGCACCCGTTTTTTTAGTTTGAGTGTGGATGATAAGCGGCGCCTGAGAACCGGAGATTTCTACTGAAGCCCATTGAGGATCAGACAAAACATTACCTTGCGAGGTAAGAATCGCAGGCGGTTTGCTGGCATCCGCGGGGGTCAGAACCGCCCATGGGAGACTGTGTGCCACATCGCCGTTTGTTTCTGGCAGTGCAGTGACATCATCTGTGATCGCCACTGTACCCAATGGCCGCAGCTGGTAGTCTTTGAGAGCAGTAAGGGTGGCATCATTGAGAAGCGCTACACCATTGTTGTCATAAATCTGCGCGACTTGTGGTGCCTTGCCTTCAGTTTGCATAACCCAGAGATGATTTCCCTGCTGCAGCACTTGCGGCTTATTCACTTTCAGCGAAACAATCTGATTATCTGCACCGATGATAACAATGCCTTTGCTACCCGTACCCAGCGTTGCTTTTCCCCAGACCAGAATGTTTTCAGACTGATCAGCAGGAATATCCTGCACTTTCTCCAGCTTGCTGCTGAGTAACTGTTTATTGTTATCATTCCCCGTCACCAGCCAGCTGCCGGAAGCAAGCGGTCGAACAGATTTGTATTGCTCTTTATTTAACGCAACACCCTGACGATCCACAAATGACCAAAGATTCTTGGTTTTTACCGCAACTACGTCACCATTAAGTTGTGGTTCATCCCGCGTTTTAAGCACCATCGGGTTTATCGCCCAGTCACCGTTCTCATCGAGATAGCCCCAATAACCTTCTTCTGAAGAATCACGTTTTTTGGCGGGGATTAACCCTGACTGTGGCAAATCGAGCGCCATAACATCATCAGGTAAAGAAAGAGAGCGATCGGTGGAAGCATTCCACAACGCAGGTGACACCTGCGTTTGGACACTTGCCAGGGCCTGACCGCCGGCAAAACCACGGCTGTCGAGTGCAACGGCGAATGGCAGCGTTTTAATCACTGCGCCTTTTTTGTCTATGAGCGCCAGACGATTATCTGTCACCACTAAGGCAGTCCCTTGGGCATTAAAATCTGTAGCATGCGTAAAGCGCGGCTCGATAACCCAGTGGCCTTTTTTATCGATATATCCGAACTGGTCGCCTTTTTTCACCGCAGCCAGGTCGTTAACAAAACCCCGCGCTTCGCTGAAATCAGGTTTGATGACCATGTGCCCGGTGGTATCCACGTAGCCCCACTGTGGTTCACGCGAAAGGCCGACCTGAACAGGCGAAAGCCCTTGCTGGAAAGGTAGCTGACAGTCTTTGGCGGTTTTTGCATTGCCACATGCCCGTAACTGCGCGTCGTCCGCATGTGCCGGCATAGTAAAAAAAGCATTCAGAACCAGGGTTAACGCACTGAAATTTCTGATGTATTTAAATTTTTCGGAGCAATTCATCCGATGCCCTTATAACTGGATAAAATAGGAAAGTGTTGCGCGCGCTTTTTCTTCATCACCCGCAAAATGGGCGTGTGAGACGGTAATAAATCCGATAATAATCAATTTCAAACGCGCGCACATGTTATACGCCTATAGGGTGTCAGCTTGTGAAAGAAAAAGCAGCTAATTTATTACTCTGTAACGAATGAATACACTTCATCACTGCACCGAAAGGTACTCTACAGATGTTACCATCCGATTTGATTCAGCACATTCCGCTAACCTCATAATTACATTTTTACTTCTTTCTTAAAAATAGGATCATTTTTGGTTACAGGCATAAAAATGGCGAATTATTAATCTCTGAAAGATTCTTATAACTTTTGATTAAAGTCATTATTTCCCCAGCTTTTGTCTGGTTTTATAGATAAATGAGCGTTGTGTGACCAATATCACTCCCGGTCTCGGTGACGTAAAACCTGGTAGTGTTCGGTTACAGCGTATTTCAGGTGCTTTATCTAATTGGGGAAAAGTCATGCCTATTGTTCGAGCCAGACTGAGTTTGTTTGGTGGCGACACTGTCGTCATACGTTGTTCAGAAAAATGTCACATACACCTGATGTGTGAAAGTGAAGTTGAGCGAAAAGGACGTCACTCTGGTTTCGGCGATATTTTGACAGTTAATGATCAGAATACGGCTTATGTAGGGATCCCCTACAAAGGTGTCTGGAATGTCCTCATCGATTCCAAATGCGACTCTCTGGAGCATTCAATCAGCTACCTGCCAGCCTGATCACCTTCTTATAAAAAAACCTCCATCTCTTATAATATTTTGCTCAGGCGATTGGAAAACCATTTGCCTGATCTTAAGACCTCGCAATCCAACGTTTTGCAGCTCATGAAGTTACAGACATCAGGGAATACCGTCCACGGTCAAAGTTGATTCTTGCGTAACGTCACGTAATAAACTTTAGCGCGTTACATCAGTTACATAGCGTTATTGAATTGAACATTCCACATATCTGAAAACCTCTTTCCAGGCCTGATTAATTGATTGCAAGCGGTGATTCCCCATTGCATTCTGTCTGATGTAACGACGTGGCGCCGGTCAGTTCACCGGATTTTCTTCAGGCAAAAACAGATATCTAAAAATGAATAATAAATCACTTTGCACCATCGCTGACGTAGCCGACCTTATTCCTGAGCTGCGTAAAGTTCGCCAACACTTGCACCAACACCCGGAGCTCTCCAATGAAGAATCAGCAACGGCTGCGCTCGTGGCTGAAAGATTAGCATCTCTCGGCTTTCAGGTGACGACGGGCATTGGCGGCTTCGGCGTCGTCGGCACAATGACACTTGGCAACGGTTCACGCAGTATCGGGATTCGTGCCGATATGGACGCCTTGCCGATAACTGAACAAACAGGTGTGAGTTACGCCAGTCAGAATCCAGGCAAAATGCATGCGTGCGGACATGACGGACACACAACGATGCTGCTTGGTGCAGCCGAACAGCTGGCGCGCAGCAAAAACTTCTCGGGAACCGTACATCTTATTTTCCAGCCTGCAGAAGAAATCGGTTTCAACAGCGGCGCTGAACGCATGCTGGCTGAACAACTTTTTGAGCGATTCCCGTGTGATGCCGTTTACGGCTTACATAATCACCCGGGCTATCCGGTCGGGAAAATGATGTTCCGATCAGGGCCGTTTATGGCTGCCTGCGACACCGTCAATATCACTATCCATGGAAAAGGCGGTCATGCCGCCCGCCCTCACATGACCGTTGACCCCATTCTGGTTGCCGGCAGTCTGGTTGTTGCCTTGCAGTCGGTCATTTCACGCAACATCGACCCAAATGAAACGGCAGTGGTCACTATCGGTTCATTGCACTCCGGCCATGCGGCGAATGTCATCCCGGAAACAGCCCGTCTGGAAATGAGCGTCCGCTCGTTTGATCCACAAGTACGTAAAATCCTCGAACAGCGCATTTGTCAGCTGGTGGATAATCATGCAGCCGGATACGGCGCAAGAGCAGAAATTGAATATGTGCCAGGCTACCCGGTGCTGGTGAATCATGATAAGGAAACCGCGTTTGCAACCGAAGTGGCAAAAGAACTGCTGGGCGAAGAAAATGTGATTGATAATCTGCCACCCATTTCAGGCAGTGAAGATTTTGCCTATTTCCTGCAGCAAAAGCCGGGGTGCTTCCTTCGTTTGGGTAACGGGGACAGCGCCGTTTTGCACAATCCGGCTTACAACTTTAATGATGAAAGCCTGAGCTTCGGCGCAGCCTACTGGACTCGCCTGGTTGAGCGTTATCTGGCAGATTAACGACCTCACAGCTTAGCGGCAAAATCCGAACCAGCGCATGCCTAAGTGGAAGTGATTCGCATGCGCTGCGTTATAATCCGGACCAATAGAGTTTCCAAAAAACGGACAGCTCTCTGTGAACAATGTATGAATATACTGCGCTTCAGTGCCAGTCTGAGGCCACTGCTTTAACACGGTTAAATGTCGGCCATCCGCCAGCTCAAAACCCGCGATATCAAGAGCTTCAGCCGTCGCATGTTCACTGAGCCGTGCATCGGGTTTATTGTAAACGTTCCGGCAGGCATAACTGCCCAGATGGTCAATTTTCACCAGCCGTGAACCTAACTCCTGAGAAGCCAAGGGCTTCGCCACCTGCCCGACAAACATCGCACTGCTAAGGGCAAGGCGACAGCTCGCCAGATAGCTAGAACTCAGTGCAACATCCCCAAAACCCCGAACACGAACGGGATCAGTCAGCGGACACTTTCCTCCCATATTCC
This sequence comes from Rahnella variigena, assembly GCF_003610915.1. Taxonomy (NCBI): domain Bacteria; kingdom Pseudomonadati; phylum Pseudomonadota; class Gammaproteobacteria; order Enterobacterales; family Yersiniaceae; genus Rahnella; species Rahnella variigena. Next base: position 2,456,298 of record NZ_NSDJ01000001.1, on the reverse strand, counting down.
CTGCATTACTGAACTGGATAGCGCCTTCAGTTTGAGCACGTTCAAGTGCGGCCAGACATTCGTGAGGATTATTATCCAGCTTTCTTAATTTGTACCGGGTAATCAGATTCGGAGGGTCAGTGATAACCAGCGGGGTGAAAGGATTATATTCAGAAGGCACATGGCGGTTTAACCACGGACTGCAGAAATACGCTGCAGCTAAAATCACAATCAGGCTAACCCAATATCGCATAATGCTCCTTACCCGGTTGTGCCGCAGCAGTCCCTTGATTTATCGAGAGTAATATTATGAGTATAGCGCCTGAGTAAATAATGTTCTGACAGAGTTACAAGTAGGGAAAGAAACTTACGAAGGTTTGACATAAATCGACATTGAGTTTGTTATTTTAACTCCCGAAGACTAAGTTTCTTCTCCTGTGTCCACTGTGAACTGTCCTTCATAGTGAGTAAGACCCTCGCATTACCCCTTTCAGCCCGCCCCGAGCGGGCTTTTTTTTAACTGAAATCTGGGAGCGCTCTTCAGCAATGCCTTGCCCGGTTATTCCACCCGCCTGACATCCGGATGCCTTTCACTGGCCGCCTCATGAAAAATATCCCCCAACCAGCCGGGAATCTCATCCTCAGTCATCTCATCAGGAATGATGATGTCATAAAGTCTGGAAAACTTTCTCTCTGCCAAATCCGCACGGAAGACTTGCCATCCACCGGAAGTCTTTTTAACAGCAAGGTGGCGACCAAAAACATTATAAATCAGCATAGGGTTCGCCCTGTCAGGTCATGCAAATAGAGTATGAAAGCATCATAGCTACAATGGTGAGAGAAAGTCTAAATTAGGGATACTGAAGGTAAGTGAAAATCGGCTAATTGACTGTTTGGATTGCAATTTTTTGATTTGAAAAACAGGCAAAAAAAAGACCGAATACTATTTAATTCCAATTAAATCAATTAGTTAATAATAAAACTGGCGATAGAATGGCGATTAGTCGTTCTTTGCGGATTCACATACTCTGTTAAGGCATATTTGGATGTATGAAAATTTAATCAGCAGACACAATGGCAGTTAAAGCTGCGCAATGCACATAGCTCTATCCATTGTCTCAAGATGCGGTGGCTCTAGGAACGGACATGTAAGCTTGGCACTAACACTGAAATTATTAGTAGAGAAATTATGCTGAGTGATGCCATTTAAGCACAATTCAATAATTTGCTGTAAACATCATTACTCGTGTTTCATTGAAGTGATAGACGTAATTGTAAAGGTTCGCTATCATAGAAAGGCTCTTTAGCGTTGGACGTTTTTTCGTCTAGTCGGGCGATTAGCCAGACTCTAACTTATTGAACAGGTTTATGATTGCGATACATCCAACATCGCATCATAAACTCACCTCCCTTGGGGTCGGTTCATTTATGATGCGATGTTGGATGTATCGCAGCTTCTAGTAAAGGGCAGTAAGGGAGGGGGAACTCTCCCTTTTTTACGAGTAAAACCATGAAGATAGTTGAATTTTTATCAAATAAAACCGGAAAAAACATACAAGCGCTGATTCGACTCATCGACCAAGCCCCGCGTATGTATAAGGTATATAAAATCCCCAAAAGAAGTGTCGGATTTAGAGTAATCGCGCAACCATCAAAAGAAATTAAAGAGCTGCAAAGATTTACAGTGGAAATGTTGGAAAAAATTCTTCCAGTCCATGAAAAAGCTATGGCGTATCAAAAAGGTAAGGACATCAGGTCTAATGCCCTATTACATGTTAAAAATGATTATATTTTAAAAATGGATTTCGAGGATTTCTTTAATAGTATTAATCCTGAGGTTTTCCACAAAAGCCTAGAAATAGATGAGATATCTATAAATAATACTGAATTGTATTTTCTGACCAGACTCCTTTTTTGGAATCCAAGTAAGAGAAAAAATGGGAAGTTAATTCTTAGTGTAGGTGCGCCATCATCACCCATAATTTCTAATTATATTATGCACAGATTCGATTGCGCCATAGAAGAATTCTGTAATTCAAATGCCATTATGTATAGCAGATATGCAGATGATATGACATTTTCCACTTCTAAAAAAAATCACTTATTCTCAATTCCTGAAATTGTAAGAAAAACACTTAGAAACAAATATTACAAAAGAATAAGCATAAAGCAATCGAAAACTATTTTTAGCTCAAAGGCACATAATAGGCATATAACGGGCGTAACGTTAAATAATGAAGGTAAGATATCTATAGGAAGGTCACGGAAAAGAATGCTGTCATCATTAATATTCAAAGCATCCAAGAATGCAATTGATGATGAAAGTTTATCATCCCTGACAGGCCAACTAGGGCAAGCCTTTTATATCGACAATTTTTTTAAAGAGTCGATGATAAAGAAATACGGTGAGTCATTAATTAAATCAATTTTAGGTAAAAAAAATGAGAAAGCATAGATCAATCAAAGTATTACAGAATGACGCGCTCTCAAAGAACAGTATGAAATCGCAGTATCAACTTTATTTATATTACAAAAATGGTAAATTCGTTGAGCAAGATCTCGATGAAGCAAGTAAATATTTTGAGATGCTTGTTAATAATTTCAAAACAACAAAAATCAAATTAAAAAACATTAGACTAATTAATTTCAGAGGCTTTTCTGATTTATCAATAGATTTATCAAGCGACTACATTGTCATTGCAGCGAATAACGGATATGGTAAGACAGGTATTCTTGAGTCAATTTACAATTGCCTTACATGGTTGATAAAAAATTTCAAAGGAAATGGAGCGAATGGGCAATTTATCAAACCTGAAGACATTCGAGCAAAAGAAGGGGTTGATTCTGCATCGATAGTACTTGATGTTAGTTTAATGCAAGGTACTCTTGAAAATTCGACTTATTCGATTAATCTCAGCAAGATAAATGCTGATGCTGAAGAAAGGCAAGATAGTTTTTATCAGGAATTTAAATCCTTAGCAGACCTATATAGGGATCTGGGAAACTTAGGTCATAACATCCCTGTATTCGCTTTCTATTCTGTTGAGAGAGGGAATGTTATAAAAAAAAGCGATTTTAAAAAACAATTAGATTATACAAATATAGATTTTGCTTCTAATGACTATGCTGTTAATGTTTCAACCGCACCGAAATTTGAAGCTTTCTTGGCATGGCTACTTAATGAAACAACAAGAAAAACAATGAGTTATGCAGTAAATCCACATATTAAAGAATTAGAAAACAATATATATACTCTAGAAGTGCTGAGTAATTTAACCTCTACAGACCCAGCGATCAAACAAAAAATTGATGAGTTAACCAAAACTATAAATAGAGCAAAATCCACACAGAGTTATAATGAAAAATTAGAATTCACTGAAAAAGTGAACATGGTATTTTCTGCAATTTACACATTCATGCCTGAAATAAAAAATCTCTCATTTGAGTATGATGAACATAATAAATCCATTGAACTTTATTGCATAAAAAACGAATGTAAGATCAGCGTATCGCAATTATCCCAAGGTGAAAAAACGATGCTTTCTCTTGTCTGCGATATATCTTTAAGGCTGATATCAGCAAATAATGATAGTGAGTATCCATTCAACGGTAATGGCGTAATTATAATTGATGAAATAGACTTACATCTTCATCCTATCTGGCAACAGACTATTCTTTTAAGACTTCAGGAAACATTCCCTAATATCCAGTTTGTAATTAGCACACACAGTTCTAATGTTTTAACCACTGTAAGCAATGAGTGTATTAGACAAATCTCAGCATCGAAAACTGGTACTAGTGGGAATTATGATGTTGAAGTACCTTATTTCTCACTAGGTGCGGAAACATCCGTATTGCAGGAAAAAATTCAGGGTGTTCCTTCTAGACCTGGAAGTGTTGATATTGTTAAGAAACTTAATACTTATAAAGAATTGGTAGCGAATGATATGTGGGATACACCGGAGGCTGAAGAGCTTTTTTCTGATCTTTGTCAATGGGCAGAAGGACGAGACCCAGTTATAACTAAGTTACGCCTTGACGTATCGCTCAGAAAGAAAAGGAGGGGCAAGAATTGAGAGGGTTCAGAAAAAATAATAATAGCAATGACATTTTGTCTAGCTACTTACGTACTCATCCTGAGGCAAAATGGAAAGATGACTTCAGGAATGAAGTATCAGCAGAAGAATTGAATGCTATTTATGATGAAATATATACAGACCAAAAGGGCATTTGTGCTTATTGTGAGATAACACTAAAATGGCCGACTGATGCATTTACTAATGATTTCAGAGTAGAACACTTTCATCCTGAAAATTGTGGGGATGACAATCGTCACAATTATTCCCTTGATTGGAATAATTTACTAGGCTGCTGCCATGGAGGAACTCAGCAGACGGCAAGAAGTTATAGCAATAAGTCTTTTGGGAAGCATAATCACAGCTGCGATGCGCCGAAAGCTAACAAAATACTAGACGATGTCATTTTAAATCCCCTATTAGATTTACCTGTCGATAAAACTTTTTTTTCCTTTAATGAAGATGGGAATATTTCTGTTAGTACGAATTGCCCTGAAAATATGAGGAATAAAGCTCAATCAACTATTAATGAGTTAAATCTTGACTGTGACAGATTATGTGAATTTAGAAAGACTATAATTGATAAACTAAGGGAAGAAATTGAAAGTGAAGTTAATGATGTGGAGGATGCAGACGCTTTAGAAAGAATAACACTTCAACTTAGACAAGAATTATTGTCCTCAATAAACAGAAATGAGTTCCACTCTACGATTGATTGGTATTTAGCAGTTTAACTCCGCGCGTGGGCATATCAAATCCCACGCTATAGCTATAAATTAAGATTGCATTGCTTCATATTAATACGGACACGTCTTAAATGGTTATGCCTTTTAAAATTAAATAAAAAATTCTTCTTCAACCTTCTATAATGCATTTTTCAAAATTACCACCACAAAACCTTTTGCTATCACTTCATTGACTGAACATTCAAACTCACCGTCATGACCAACAATACGTAATTTGTTGCCTGGTCTACGGGAGACTGCATAGACGTCCAATGTTCCATCAATATCTAGCAACCAAGATCCATTGGATAACTCATTAACCCCCATTTCAATCAGCCAAGATGACTTGCCACTACGCACAAAGTTCAAATTATTGAGGTTCACGCCATCCGGGATAAACGACTCATCAATATAGCAAAAACCATCATCATCAAGTTTTCCGGCCAGAAGTATTTTCTTACTGATCATCGGTATTCCTGCGGCGACGGTTTCCTCTTGAGGGGCTATGCCTATCTCGCCTGTAGCCAACCATTCAAGCGAGGCACCGGTATCTAATGCGCAGGTAATCACTACGTCGCCAGGAAAATATTCTCTTCTGACCCACGTACTGATCGTACCTGATGAAATGTTTAAATGCTCACCAAGTTCTTTTTGCGTCTTGAAACCATAGGCTTCAATAATTCTATTCAAAACAGCTCGGCCGCCAGACGAAAGCATTTTCTGCAGAAGAGCGTGACCAGAAGATGAAGTGACTCTTTTTGTGATTTTATGGCATTCATTTTTTGAAAATGCAAACTCACCGGTAACTAACCATTTTAAGTCAGCCCCTGTGTCCAATGCACATTTGATAATTGCATTGCCTGGAACACTCTTGCGTTGAACCCAGGCACTAACATTATTTGAAGGAACATCCAGACAGCTGGCTAAAGCTCGTTGAGAAGTAACCCCATAAGAGGAGGAAAGACGTTCAACGATATGCGCAGCACTGTCTTTAGTTTCAGGCATAGATCCACCAAGGCGAGCACGAAAGTGATTTACATGAGCACATTTGTGATCTAAAGTGAAAACACGCCATATGTTACACAGTAGAACTCAAACTGCTTAAAAGGAGATTTTGCTTTATGTCTGAACAGAATGCAATTCAAGTAGCCGTTGATAAGACTGCCGTTTCTAAGGAATTGTTAAACTCTGTAGTATCCCAGTTGCTACCGGCTTTAGAATCAGCCCTGTCTGCGACCATTGTGAACTCAATAAGTTTGCAACTGACCACACTCGCTAACTCCCCGACAATCTCTAAAAAAGATTTTGCTGCAATTAACGGCATCAGCTCCGCAGTCCTCGAAAAGTGGATCGCGAACGGTGTTGTACTTCTTGCCCCAACCCCTTCAACCACAATCACCCAGCAGCGCAAAAACCGTAAAACAGGTCAAATGCAAACTGTTGTTATGGAACGTCATGGCAATGCCCTGATCAATCTTGAGGCCTGGCGTGAGAAAAACCGCCAGCAAGCCATCAAGTGCCGTTACATAAATCGTTGAGTCAGATTATTCAAACTAGCAGGGACTAACAATGTTTGATTATCGCGTTTCCAAACACGCTCACTTTGACGATGCATGTAAGGCATTTGTGAATCGTCATAACCTTACCGAACTTGCCGCGCTGATGGGCACTAAACCCCAAATCCTGCGCAATAAGTTCAACCCTGAACAACCTCATAAGCTAACCTGTGAGGAAGTTCTTTTAATCACTGATTTGACTGAGGATGCAGCCCTTCTCGATGGCATGCTTGCACAGATAAATTGCCTGCCGTCAGTTCCGATCAATGAGATTGCTACTTCTAATCTTTCTACCTACGCATTACAGGCAACCGCCGCCGTAGGTTCTATTGCAGCTGATGCAGTTAAAGGTGGTGCGGTTAGCTCTCAGCGTCGTATGTCCTTACTCGAAGGTGTTAATGCCGGTATTCGCCATCTATCGCTGATCGGTTTAGTTGTTCAAGGCCGAGTACAGGCATCCCCTGCCCTGGCATCTGCAGTTGGTGCTATTGCAAGCGTCACGACAAATGGGCTGATGTAAATATGGCTGTTTCTATTGCTCCATTTTTAAAACAGCAAAGTCCTTCTCGTCATTTCGACCATGGTTGCATTGAATTGCCAGGTGGAAAGCGTTGGAACCCTTCAATGTCACAAGCCACTGCCCCGCAGGCCGTGAGAAATTCAAAACCGCTTTTAAAGCGTCTGTTTAGTTGAGGTGATTATGTCTTTAGTGAATGAAGAACATATTCAAATAGGCAAGAAACATCTTTCCAGAATTAAAGAGATGTTTGAATTTAGAAAGAACGTAGCGCAGGAAACATTTGATACTCAGCCGCTGCATATGCGTAGAACAATCTGTTTTCATGCTGGCTTATCTCGTCGCCATCTTGAGATGAAGTTTGCTGAATTAACGCCGACGGAAAGGCATCAAGTAGTTGCGGCGCTAAATTCTTTGCTTGGTTTAACTGAATCACTGCCGAAATTTATCAGTGAAGATGACTGCAAGATAAACATTAAACACTAACCCAAATCCAAATTAACTGGCGTCAACCCGCCGGGCATTCTTTTGCCCAAAACAGGAGTTCTTATATGAAAAATATGATTGATAACACCCGTCAGAATATTGTTGGTTTGCCGGTTATGGGCATTGATTTAGCTTCACCAGAACGCGATTACACCTCGGTTCCTGATTTATCGTTGATGCTGAATACTGCTCGTAATGAAGAACGCGCCAATCGAGCGGTTGTATTTGCTGGCCGCCTGGAAGCGATTGCCAGTTTTATCCTCAAACGTGAAATGACAGGGATTGAAGCTGCGGAGGCACTACGCATTGAGGCTAACCGAATTCAAAGTGAAGCGGAGGCGTAACAATGGCTGATGTGATCGACACCGCTCAGGAACGCGCTGACCTCATTCTTTCCGCCCAAATCCAAGCCGCCCGCGCAACTGTTGCGGGCATTTCCGCAATGTTCTGCATCGACTGTGACCGCCCAATACCGAAGGAACGCCGAGCAGCTCTGCCAGGGGTTGAGCTTTGTGTCTATTGCAAGGAACTCGCTGAGTTGAACGCCAGACATTACCGGAGAAAACAATGATCTATTTCTCAATAGTTCTTCTTCTCCTTGGCGTGAACGCAGCCCGCTATTTCTTCTCTGATATTAAAGGTGGCATGTGATGGTAATTGATAACCGCTGTTTTAATGCGGAAGCAATGAACGCAATTACTATTTCAGGCGGGAAAGATTCGCTGGCTCAGTGGCTGTTGGCTCGTGAAGCTGGTGTGTTGTATACGGCTGTCTTTGCAGATACTGGTCATGAGCATCCGCAAACTCTGGATTATTTATCTTACCTGGAGGGAAAGCTGGGAACGGTGAAAAGAGTCAAAGCTAATTTTGCCGATCGCATTTCTCAAAAGAGAAAGTTTATTTCTGAAAAATGGCCTGTATCTCTTACTGAGGAATGCGGATTTACTTTTGAACAGGCCAAAAAAATAATCGACACTGCACTAAAAACGCTTCATCCAACGGGCAATCCGTTCTTAGACCTGTGCATGTGGAAGGGGCGTTTTCCTTCATCAAAAGCGCGTTTTTGTTCAATTGAACTTAAACATGACCCTGTGCGAGACCAGTTTGTTAACCCATTACTCACTCAATTTGGCGAAGTCGTTTTATGGCAGGGGGTTCGTGCTCAGGAGTCCCCGGAGCGTGCTTCATTAGCTGAATGGGAATCTGGTTTTGACCTGGGTAAAGGACTGAATATTTATCGCCCGATCCTTAACTGGACGCATGATGATGTCTTTGCCCTGGCAAAGCGACACGGAATAAAACCCAATCCACTTTATCAACAGGGCTGCAATCGGGTTGGTTGCATGCCATGCGTGAATGTTGTTAAAGCTGAGTTGGCTCAGATTTTCCTACGCTGGCCTGAACAAATGAAGCGTCTTTCAGAATGGGAGGAGATTGTCGCAGCCTGTTCACGCAGAGGAAATGCAGTATTTTTTCATGCTGGACACGATCCTAAAAAGGCAACAAAGAACGGCACTGATGTCAGTCTAAAATCGCATGGTATTCATACCTATAAAGATTGGGCTTTGACAACTCGTGGCGGGAATCAATTTGATTTGCTGCTGTGTGCAACTGACCAAACTCTCTGTAACAGCGTTTATGCCGGTGTGTGCGAGTGAGTTTAAGTCGCTTCACTCCACAGATTAAAACGCCCGAAGCTTGGGCGTTTCCCTGGAACAAACCACGCCAGGCCGTTTCTGGGCTGGAAAGACCGCTTACCCGTGATGAATATGATCAGGGGCAAGCTGTTTTAATCAGAGTAAAAAACCTCTCTACCGACCTGCGGGAAATTTTCACAGGCCGTCATGCGTATCTGCTGAAAACCCAGGGTATCCACGCTGCCAATAAATATCTGGTATATACCCTTGGTCGCAGCATCCTTCCCCGCGTCGAAGCGGTCAATGCCGCTTATGCGATGAATGTTAAAGCTTCCATGAAATTCATGTCTCAGGCAGACACTTATCACGGCCTGCCGAGCATGAGCGATAAACCGCTGCGGCGGTTCGCGCAGGACATTGCCGGACAACTCAAAGAAATCTTTGAAGATCGTTGTTATCAGCTGCTTGCTCAATACAACGGGGATAATTCGATTCTTTTTGAGGATGATATCCAGTGCGAGCTGTACAGCGAAATCGCAGGTATGGCACAGGCTTTCAATGTCACCCCGATATACTGGACAAGATTTTGCAAAGGCAAGCTGGATGCCGTTTCCGCTATCGCCTCCATGTCGCGCCTGGTTAATCCGGATTGGTGGTTACGCCAGTTTAAAGGCCAGCGCACACGCTGGCGTGAATCCTTGCTGATCGCCATCGGCAAGGTGAACCGTGACGCCTCCCCGTATGCCAGTAAGCAGGCTATCCGTGAAGTACGTGCGCGCCGTCTGTCGAATCTCGACTATCTGAAAAGCTGCTACCTGGAAAACATCGAAACCGGCGAGCGTTTCAGTCTGATCGACAAAGTGATGGCGAGTATTTCAAACCCTGAAATCCGCCGCATGGAGTTAATGAGTACGATCGCCGGCACCGAAAAATATGCCGCTGCAAATGGCGACGTCGGGATGTTTCTGACCATCACCACGCCTTCCAAATATCACCCGACCCGCATGGTGGGCAAGGGTGATAAAAAACGCGTTCAGCGAAATCACGCCTGGGACAAAGAAGCCTATACCCCAAAAGATGCGCAGCGTTATCTGTGCGGGATCTGGAGCAAAATGCGCACCGCGTTCAAAGATAGCGGCCTGTCCGTTTACGGGATGCGCGTTGTTGAGCCTCACCACGACGCGACCCCGCACTGGCACATGATGTTATTCACCAAGCCCGCCATGCGTCAGCGGGTGATCGATATCATGCGCAAATATGCCATGAAAGAAGACGGTGATGAACGCGGCGCAGCTAAAAACCGGTTTGACTGTAAGCACCTGAACCGTGGAGGCGCGGCTGGCTACATCGCCAAATACATCGCAAAAAACATCGACGGTTATGCACTGGAAGGCGAGCGCGACCACGAAACCGGCGAGTTGCTGACGGACTCCGCTGCTGCTGTCACCGCCTGGGCTGCTACCTGGCGGATCCCTCAATTTCATCCTATCGGCCTGCCTACCATGGGTTCATACCGTGAGTGCCGCCGCATCCGTTCCATCAGTCTGACTGAAACCTTTGACGAAGAAGTGGAAGCTGTCCGTGCTGCTGCTGATGCCGGTGATTTTATGGCGTACATGTCAGCCCAGGGCGGCGCAAATGTGCCTCGCGACGATCAGACTGTGCGCGTAGCCCGCCGCGTAGCTGACGAGCTGAACGCATACGATGAAGAAGTGAAAAAGGTTGTGGGTATTTTCGCGCCTCACCTCGGCGACTCCCGCGTTTATGAAACCCGTACAACTCAATGGCGCATCGTTTCTTCCGCCGTTGACGTTGAGGTTTTGACCTCAAAAAGCGCCCACGGCGCGCCTCGGAGTCCTGTCAATAACTGTGGGTTAGGTGGAAAGAAACAGGCTGCAAATAGGCGCGATAGCAAGACTGGGAGCGACCTTACAACGTCTAATTCTGACAACCTGCGAGTTATTGACTGGACAGACACAGCCGCCGTGAGGGCGATTGTGGTGCGTTTAAGGGAGGAAACACCGAGAGTCAGCAAGGCGCAGCGAAGTTTTGACCCAACAAAGGGTCGCGATGTTGCCCCATCAGCAAGATTAACGCCTGAAGAACGGGCGCGATTGCCTCAGATTGAACAAGAATTGCTTAAATACGATATCAAAGCTCAAAGATGGGAGCTGGAAGCGTTAACCAGGGGAGCCAAAATGAGTTTTGGTGATGTTGTGATCCATCATCCCCCTCTTATGGACTGGCAGGAATTTTATGACGATTAGGACTGTTTAAACATTCATCTAAGCTATTGGTTAAAAAGTAACATTCAGTTTTTATTGGAATTTGTTAAGGAATGGTAATATTATACTGTATAAATAAACAGTGCATTGGAGTGAGTAATGGAATCCTCTCATGAGCTAAAGATGGCTTTGATAAAAATCCGGCTTATGGCTGACATAGCACAGTCAGGCCAGTGCAAAAATGACGACTACGCGCTGGTGATGGAAATGATCTCTGATATGGCCGACAGCGTTCTGGATGAAGCAGATACGCCGTCAGTGCCATTCTCTGTTTACGACGATGAAGAATAGCCAGGATTGCGGGCGATCTCTCTTTGTAAGCTCTGCATGCAGTGAGTGCATGATTTTGCATTGTGATCGCCCTGCTCTTTTCTCCCCGCGACACCAGTGCTGGCGTGGATCACAGTGGATCACGCAACTGCATCAAAAGCGCCCCATAAAGCGGGCAGGCGTGGCGGGGATAGCATTGCGCGCTTTTACTCCAATTGTCTCTTTTTCTTGTGAGCATTTATCATAAGATTTACTATAGGGTTACACATGCTTACATGAATTTGGGGAATTTCTTGATGTTAGATGGCATGGAGAAAGATCGAAACTATAATTTGCAAAAAATCATTGTTAATGAAACCTCTAAATATACGCATGATTTTCAGTTAATCTATGCAACATCAGGAATCGACACTGAATACGAAGGAACGAACCTCACTGTTGGAAAATATTTCAATCCTGACTCAAGATCCTTAGTTATACTCTAACTCCTGAGGGGGTAAGCCCCCCTTAACATTAATTTTCATGAGGCACACTATGACCGATACAGAAAATAATTTAGATGGGAAAAATATATCATATATAATGGATATTCTTCTGAAAGATTACCGTTCAGAAGCAACACAAAAAAGTGCGAATTTTTTAATCATTACTTCCTGTATTGGGATATTATTTTCAAGTGGGTATATCACTATCGGAGATGGTGATATTAGCGGGATAAGTTATAAGCTTAATGCCGGTTCAAATCTTCACTTAATTTTAGGCATAGTTATCGCTTATTCATTGGCTTTATTTTCATTTTCATTTTTCCTTGACCGACAAAAATATAAATACACAACTATAAATGCAATGGAAAAAATCGCTGAAATAAACAACCTCCTAATCACTGGGAGTACCATTCGCTTCCAAAAAATAAATTTAATTCATGATGAAATCATTACCATTTTGGAGAAAAGAAAAAAATTCATTGATAATCGCTCAGATTCCAGCGAGCAATTACCAGAGGATAACTATGATATATTAAGTGTTGAATATGATCGACTCATCAAAAACAAACTTAGTAATGATTCGATAGTACACCTGTTCAAAATGCACACTAAATATAAAAACACAGATTCATTGATGATATTATTTTATGCGGCATTACCGATAATAATTGGGGTTTACAGTCTATTATCCTTATATAATTAAGGCTATTTACTTATTAGTCAGCTGATATTTACTAAACATCATAACAATTTCTCCATCTAAAGCATTTATCTCCTTCATCCTCTCCTGCAGCGGCGTCAGCTCATTCCTAACGAACACCTGCGCCGCCTTCTCCACATCCCCAAACCCTCCGGCATTATCAGGTATGATCCCCATCATCTGCGGTGGAACGCGGTGAGCGCTCAGCAGGTCATCACGGCTTGATTTCTTGATATTGAAGAAATCATCCTTGGTGGCGACCTCACTTAGCGGCAGGATCTGAATGCCGTCTTTCTTGCCGTTCGGCGCGTACATGAACAGGTTGCGAAAGTTTCCCAGGCCTTTGGTGTCCCTCATTGCCTTACGCATTGAATCGATATCACTGCTGCTCTGGGCGGCGTCGGTCATATACAAGATGTAGCCGGCGTGTGCACCGTTTTGGTAATACTTCCGGCGGAACAGTGTTGCGGCCTCGTTCAGCCAGGCAGAGTTAAGCGCGCTCAGGTATTCCGGCAGGCCGTAAATCTCCTGGTTAATATCCGGTTCAATCAGATGAAAGATGCTGCCTGCTGCGAACTGGTGCGGTTCCTTCCAACCTTGTACAAACCAATATGTCCCCTCTTCCACTCCGCGACGAACATACTTAGCTGGCACAGCCTCAAATCGCAGCGGTTCGCCGAGCTGGTTGCGGATCAGTTCCAGATACGCATTCCCGAACACCAGATAATCCAGCGCGAATTTGCTGAACTCCTGCTGGCTCAGGAGCGGATGCGGGATAAATGTCGAAGCGAGGATATTGCGCTTCACGTAAATCGGGGAGCTGTGATGAACGGCGGCGCGCAGGCTGCGGGCAAGCCCGTCGAAACTGACAGGCGGCTCATACCAGCGGCCATTACCTGTGCACTCGATGTAATCCAGAATCTCGCGGCGGTCTAAAACCGGCGTCGGATCACCGAAGCTGAATACCTCCGCGCCCTGCTGGCTTTCAGTGGTCGTGGTCTGTGTGGTTTTACGATATTTGCGCTTGCTCATTTAGTAGAACTCCAGAATGTTCGGGCTTTGTCCGCCGTTGGCGGCGGTCAGCGGTTCGTTTAACAGGGCGTGCATGATTGCCCACGCAACGTCGGCGTGGCTGGCCTCTTCACTGCGGCTGGCTTCGTAGGTTGAACGGTTGCCGCTGGCGGTCATCGTTTTGCGGATCGCCATAAACGAGGCTGTGATGTCGGTATGGCCGGTGTCATATTCCAGGCGGCCGGAGCTGATGGTGTCTTTTGCTTTGAGTACCAGTGCGGTTTTCACCTCGGGGCTGTAACGGATCTCACGCGCCGCCGGAAAGAACTGCTGAACAAGCTGGAATACACCCTGCCCGATGCCAGTCGCATCGATACCGATGTACTCCACTGCATAACGATTGGTGAGTTCTTCGATACTTTTGGCCTGCGCGGCAAAGTCCATACCCTTCCATTGGTGACGCTCGAGCACGCGGAACTTGCCGCCAGACACTACCGGCGGAGCAATTACCGCGCAGCCTGCGCTGTCGCCGGTGTGCGACGGGTCGTAACCAATCCAGACGGGACGATAGGCAAATGGCCGCTTAAGATACGGGTCGAAGTCTTCCCACTCGTCCAGGCTGTCCACCATGCAGCCCTGCAACTCGGCGAACGGGAACACAGACGCCTGATCATCCACGAACTCACACATCAGCAGGTTTTCATATTCGGCTGGGCTGTATTCCAGTTGCAGCTGTTCCAGGTCGAACAGGTTACAGCCTCCTGAAAGTGCGTCTTCTACCGTCACAATCTGCCGCCACTGGCCGTCATCGCACAGAACGCCCTTTGACAGGTGCGCATGCGTCAGATCCAGGTCAATCCTGTCGGCTTTATTGCGACGGCCTTTGTTGAACAGTTCACCCGACCAGAACGGATAGGCGCTGTGTGCAAGGCTCGACGGCGTGGAAAAATAGGTGCTTCGCCATTTCTTATGTAGTGACATGCCGGAAGCCACTTTGCGCAGCTCCTGAAACTTAGGGATCCAGAAGTATTCATCCAGGTAAAGATTGCCGGTATAGCTCTGCGCAGTACGGACGTTAGTCCCAAGGAAAATCAGCCGTGCGCCGTTCGGCAACACAATCGGGTCGCCTTTTAAATCGACATCCACCTGTCTCGCAAAGTCGATGATGTAGTTCTTAAAGACGTGCGCCTGCGCCTTACTGGCTGACAGGAAAATCTGATTACGGCCGGTGGTCAGCGCATCAATCAACGCTTCCCGGGCAAAGTAGAAGGTTGCACCAATCTGGCGGGACTTGAGGATGTTGCGGATACGGTGCTGAAGCCCTGCCTGATGCCAGCCGCGCTGATACTCGAACGACGTTTCAATGAAGATATCGCCGAGCTTTTCGATGGCCTCATCGCTGAAAACATTCTTTTCGGGTGCCTTGCGTTCGCCCTTGTTGCGGTTCGCGACGTTCGGATTTAAATCAGCCTCGCTGCCGGTGTGGTTGTAACGGTTTACCCTTGCCAGGCGTTCAATCTGTCGGCCTAACAGGTCGATCTCTTTGTAATCTTTCCCCTCCTTCACATCTTTCATGACGAGCTGAATAAGCCGCGCTTCCATGCTGGTTTCCACGCGGGAAATGGGCGCGATCGCTTCCCACTGATCGCGAGTTTTCCAGCTCTGCACGGTCGGCGTTTTTTGGCTCAGCATCTCCCCGATTTGCCGCACAGAAAAACCCTGCCAGTAAAGCAGTGCCGCCTGTCGGCGCGGGTCGCTGATGATGGTGGAGTTTGAAATATTCATGCCGCCACGTTACCGGCCAGACAACCGTTTTTCGCGCTGCCCACGTTGTGCCATCGGGCAACAACCCGCATCGGCTGGCAGCCTGCGGTGACTGTCTGGAAACTAACTCCCGTTCTCAACACTCATTACCGGAGTCAGTCACATGGCAAAGAAAGTATCGAAATGGTTCCGCATCGGGGTCGAAGGCGACACCTGCGACGGCCGCGAAATTGATGCTAACGACATCAAGCAAATGGCGGAGACATACAGCGCGAAAGCCTATGGCGCCCGCGTCAATCTGGAGCACATCAAAGGCGTATTGCCGACCAGCGATTTCCGCCGCTATGGCGACGTGATCCAGCTTAAAGCCGAACAGATTGATGACGCGGCTGAACCGCTGCTGCATGACAAATGGGCGCTGTACGCAATGATCAGCCCGACCGCGGATTTAACGCAGATGGTCGGCGACGGGCAGAAGGTTTACACCTCGATGGAGATCAAACGCAACTTCGCCAACTCAAATAAATCCTACCTGGTCGGTCTGGCCGTCACCGACGACCCCGCAAGCCTCGGCACTGAAATGCTGGAGTTCAGCCGTACCGCAAAACAGAACCCGCTCGCCGGTCGCAAAACCGATCCGGACAGCCTCTTCACCGTCGCCACCGAAGCACTGATTGAGTTTGAAGATGCACCGGATACAGCCCCTTCTCTTTTCGCCCTGGTGAAACAAAAACTTTCACGTAAGCAGGCGTCCGACGATGCCTGTCTGGCCGATGTTCATGAAGCCGTCAGCGAGGTCGCTCAATACGCTCAGACTGAACTGGATAAGCATGAAACCAGCCTGACCGACCTGCTGAGCCGCGTCGATATCCTGGAAAAATCCACCGCTGCCGAACATGAAGCCCTCAATGAATTGAAAGGCAAGTTGGCGCAGACACCGGCGCAGAACTTTAACCAGCGCCCGCACGCCACCGGCGGCACAGGCGCTGACGAGACAGTGACCGACTGCTGATCCGACACATTTAATTCACCCTTAGGAAATAAGTCATGAAAAAAGAAACGCGCTTTAAATTTAATGCGTTCCTGTCTCAGCTCGCCAAACTCAACAACGTTGACGTCGGTACGCTGGACAAGAAATTTAACGTCGAGCCGTCCGTCACGCAGACGCTGATGACCCGATTACAGGAATCCTCAGAGTTTCTGACCCGTATCAACATCATTCCGGTGGACGAAATGATGGGCGCGAAAGTTGGCGTCGGCGTCACCGGCACGATTGCCAGTACCACCAACACTGACGCGGGTGACGAGCGTGAAACCGCTGATTTCACCAAGCTCGATCAGGAAGGCTATCACTGCACCAAAACCAACTACGACTTCCACTGGATGTACAGCAAGCTGGATTTGTGGGCGCGCTATAACGATTTTCAGACCCGTTTGCGTGACGCCATTATCAAGCGTCAGGCGCTGGATCGCATCCTGGTCGGCTTTAATGGCGTTTCACGCGCACCGACGTCTAACCGGGTTCAGAATCCGCTGTTGCAGGATGTCGGCGTGGGCTGGTTGCAAAAATACCGCCTGAATGCCCCAACCAAAGTGATGGGCATGATTGTCGCCGAAGACGGCACCGTGACCAATGAGGCGGTGAAAGTCGGTGGCGAAGGTGAGTACAAAAACCTCGACGCGCTGGTCTTTGATGCGGTGAATGAACTGATCGACCCAATCTATCAGGACGACACCGAACTGGTGGTTATCTGTGGCCGCAAGCTGCTCGCGGATAAGTATTTCCCGCTGATCAACAAACAACAGCCAAACACTGAGGCGATGGCCGCCGACCTGATTGTCAGCCAGAAACGCATCGGCAATCTGCCCGCCGTTCGCGTGCCCGGCTTCCCTGCTAACGCCATGCTGATTACCCGTCTGGATAACCTGTCCATTTACTGGCAGGACGGCACGCACCGCCGCCACGTTGAGGAAGTGCCGAAGCGTGACCGTATCGAAAACTACGAATCCATTAACGAGGATTACGTGGTGGAAGATTACGGCTGCGGCTGCCTGATCGAGAACATCGAAGTGACCGCCGGAGAAGACGACGCTGCTGAAAAGGCCGAACTCAGTAAATTCACCTCGGCGATCGTTGATGCTATCAAAACTGCATCCGGTACCACCGCACCGGCAGCTCAGGAGTAAGTTATGACCAGCCCTGCCCGACGCCACTTGTTGCGGCAGTCAGCGATCGAAGCCGCGCAGCAGGATACCGGCCTGCTGCGTCATGCCACCGGCTATGAACTGCTGCTGCAACAGCTTAATGCTGACCAGAAAGCCCTGAAGAAGGCCTATTCCGCTGAGAAAAAGGCAGAACTCAAACGCAAGATGCTGCCCGAATATGCGCCGTGGGTGGCGGGCGTTCTCGCTGAGGGTAAAGGCGCTCAGGACGCCATCCTGATGACCATCATGATCTGGCGTATTGATGCCGGTGATTATGCCGGTGCGCTGGAAATCGCCCGTTATGCGCTGCATTACAAGCTGGCGATGCCGTTCGGCAAACGCCCTGCCGGTTATGCGCTGGCGGAGGAAATCGCCGACATGAGCACCCGCGCTCATGCTGCCGGTGAGCCGGTCAGTCTCGATGTACTGATGACCACGATGGAACTGACGGAAAGCCAGGACATGCCGGATCAGGTACGCGCCAAGCTGCACAAAATCACCGGCTACCTGTATCGCGATGCGGAGAAACTGCCGCTCGCCCTGCAACACCTGAAACGCGCCTTCCAGCTAAACAGCAACTGCGGCGTCAAAAAGGATATTGAGCGGTTGGAATCAGCCATCAAAAAGGCTGCCAGCAGCTAAACAGAACGCGCCCCGCGCCGGACGGCACGCCAGCCGCGACAGGTCTGTGACCTCGTTCAACGCTGGCGTCCACCGTCCCCTATTCAGAGGTCACTATGTCCCTTGTTGTACCTGCACCAAAGCCGGACGCCACGACGGAACCCGCGATTAAAAACACGCACTTCTGGCCGGATATCAATCCGGTGGAGTTACGCGACACGCTGCGCCTGGAAGGAACAGTGACCGCCAAACGGCTGCGCGCCGTGATTAAGTACGCGCTGACCGAAGTGAACGCTGAGCTTTACAACTACCGCGTCGCACAGCTGGCACAGGGATACAAAACTCTCGCTGATGTCCCGGCTGACCAGATTGATGACGAAAGTATCAAAGTCTGTGCCTACCTGCGGGCGGTTTCATCCATTACGGCAGCCATTCTTGCGGAACGATATCCGAACAGTGATACCACCGATGCTGGCAGTAAAAAGGCGGAGATTGTCGAAAGTACGGTTGATGAACTGTGGCGTGATGGCCGCAATGCGATCAGCGATGTCGCTGGCGTGTCGCACTGTGTGATCGGGCTGCTCTGATGAAAGTCTATGCCGAACAGGGCGACACCGTGGATTCGCTCTGCTGGCGTTACTACGGGCGCACCGAATCGGTGATGGAACAGGTTTACGCGGCTAACGTTGGCTTAGCCGCTCGCGGGGCAATTTTGCCCCATGGCTACGCGGTGGAGCTGCCGGATATTACTCAGGCCGCAGTCAGCGAAACCGTCTCACTTTGGGACTGATGACCATGGAGCGCATCACCTCGTTTATTTGTTATTGCGTCGCGGCCTTTCTTGCGTGGCTCGGCGCAATGTCGCCGCAGGATATTGCCTTTTTAGTCGGTGCCGCCGTCGGCGTCGCGACCTTCCTGGTGAACTGGTACTACCGGCGCAAAACTTACCGCCTGCTGAAAGCTATGGGCGTCAGAGGAGACATAAATGCAGCCATCAATCGTTAGACGCTGCGCCGTCGCCGCAGTACTTGCGATTGCCGCGCTGCTGCCGCAAACGCCGACGTTGAAAACCTCCGCCGCCGGTCTGGCACTGATTGCCGATGCCGAAGGCTGCCGCCTGTCCGCCTATCAGTGCAGCGCGGGCGTCTGGACAAACGGCATCGGGCACACCGCAGGTGTGAAGCCGCAGACCCAAATCAGCGAACGTCAGGCCGCCGTGAATCTGGTGGAAGATGTGATGCGGGTGGAGAAAGGCATTGCGCGCTGTATGCCGGTTGCCATGCCGCAGCCGGTGTATGACGCCGTGGTGTCCTTTGCGTTTAACGTCGGCGTGACGGCGGCGTGTAAATCCACCCTGGCGTTTTTCATCAACAAGGGGGAATGGCGAAAAGCCTGCGAACAGCTGCCGCGCTGGGTGTTTGTGAACGGCGTGCGCGTCACCGGCCTGGAACGCCGCCGCGCGAATGAGCTGGCCTACTGCCTGCGGGGTGTCTGATGCGGTTGATGATTGTTTTACTGCTGAGTGCCTGCGCACTGGCGGGGCTGCAAACCTGGCGTATCGGCGGCCTGACTGATAAGTCAGACCAGGCGCAGCGTATTATCGGCACGCTGTCCGCCGGTATTGAAAGCCGCGACAACGCTATTCACCGCCTGAATGAAAACGCCGTGACGCGGGAACGCCAGGAACAAAGCCTGCGTGCGCAGCTCACGCAGGCCGGTCAGCGGGCGCGGGATCGGGAATACACAATTCAAAGGTTACTCAATGAAAATCAGGAAATGCGTGATTGGTATAGCGCTCGCCTGCCTGACGGCATTGGCCGGATGCACGCCCGTCCCGCCTTTGCCAGCGCCGCAGATTATTTACGTTGGCTGTCCGGCGGTGACGAGCTGCCCGATACCGGCAAGCTCACCCGTCACTAACGGCGATTTAAGCAGTGATGTCAGAAACCTGGAGGCCGCGCTGACAGCCTGCGGCCTCCAGGTGGAAGCGGTCAAACAATGCCAGGAGGAACACCGTGTTAAAACCCGCACAGTTGCGAAAAGCGTTAACTGACGCCGTGCCGGTGCTGCAAACCAGCCCCGACACATTGCGGATGTTTGTGGATAATGGTCGCATCGTTTCCACGTTAGCCAGTTCGCTGTCGTTTGAATATCAGTATCAGGTGGAGTTGCTGGTCACCGACTTTGCACAGGACAGCGATCTGATCATGGTGCCGATTCTGGCCTGGCTGCGTGAGCATCAGCCGGACATCATGGCGACACCCGATAAACAGCAGACGGGCTATAAATTCAAAGCCGATATGCTCAATGATGGCAGCTACGATATTGCCGTATATTTGCAGCTTACCGAGCGCGTGATCGTCAAACAGATTGATGCCGGTCTGCACGTTGAACACTATCCGGAACCACCCCTGCCGGAGCCGGTGGAAAGGCCGCGTGAACTGTATCTGCACGGCGAGTTAGTGAGCCAGTGGCATGAGTGAGTTGTCAGCATTTGATACCCGGCTGGCGGGGCTGATTGCCGCGCTCTCACCGCAAAGTCGGAAGGCGATGGCGGCGGCCATTGCGAAGCGTCTGCGTAAACATCAGCAGCAGCGCATTAAGCAGCAGATCACGCCAGAAGGACAGCCATTCACACCGCGACGTCCGCAGCCGTTGCGGGCAAAGAAAGGCCGTATTAAGCGGGAGATGTTTGCCCGATTGCGCACTGCTAAATATATGAAAGCCAAAGGCACCGCTGACGACGCCGTGGTGGAATTCACCGGCCAGGTTCAGCGCATGGCGAAGGTGCATCAGTACGGGCTGCGGGATCGTCCGTCTGTCCGTGCTAAAGAAATGCAGTATCCGGCGCGCCCGTTGTTAGGACTAGATGCGGAAGATATGAAAATTGTGGAAGAAGAATTGCTATTATGTATTAGTTTTAGATAACACCATGCACAAAATAGCTAGACTTAGACTGACATACTGTTTATCTTTTTAAAGATAGTGCAACATAAACTTAAAAACTAATTAAGAGATAACATGGATACTTTTAATAAAATTTTACTTGAGCACATAGATAGCCTTGCCAATGAGAAGCCTGAACTAGCTGACAATATTGACGTCGAAAAAATAATTAATAACTTAATTCCAAAAATGGCAGCTAGCGTAAAAAAATCTTTTATTGATTCGACTAACACAATGCTTAGAGAACATCGTTCTCTTTCAGAAGATTTTGTTGCGAGAAATATCTCAAGATGGGCAGAAGCTTTCGATTTGCTCGAAACACTCATAGTGATATGTACTGAGTCCGGAGAAGAATTCAATAGCACTTATAGGCCACAAGCTGTATCTGAAGATGATTTAGTTTTTGATTTAGTCGTTCGACATCATGCCAGAGCTTGTCATATCGCCAATGAAATATTGTGTCTCCTAAAAAATGGATTTGCAGATGCTGCGCATGCTAGATGGCGAGCACTCCATGAAGTAGCAGCTACAGCCATGTTTATAGCAAAGCATGGAAAAGAGTGTGCTGAGCGCTTTTACCACCATGAAGTTGTTGACTCATACAATGGCATGATTGAACACAAAAAGTACGAGCACCGGTTACAAGAAAAAGGTCCAACTGAAGAAGAATTAGCTGAGTGTAAGGTTCAATTTGATCAATTAATAATAAAATATGGTAAAAAATATGCGGATAATTATGGATGGGCATCATTTATTTTTCCAAACCATACTAAAGTAGGGTTTGGAGCTATTGAGAAAGATGTTCAGTTAGAACACATGCGCCCTTATTATAAGTGGGCGAGTCAGAATGTACACACTGGATCTAAAGCAATGAGAAATAGGCTTGGTCTATGTGAAACTGAAGAAGATATCTTACTAGTTGGTCAAAGTAATTCAGGAATGACTGATCCAGCTCATGCGACTGCTATTAGTTTGATGCAAATTACTGTGGCGCTATTATCTTTAAAACCAACTATAGACCACGTGGTAATTTCAGAGATAATAAAAGATTACTCAGATGAGATTGGGAATACTTTCCTTAAAATTGATAAAACGAACTAAAGCATAGGGTTGTATTTTCTTTATTATTACCCGCTATTAAATAATTTTTAGCGTTACTTGCTTACTCCCCGCTTCTCGCTAAAACCAAACTGTAAAATTTGATGATATTTATTCTAACACGAAATGTATCAGCTCAAGTTTAGCTAATACCGACTTGTCAGTGCTCTCCACGTTGTGCCACCAGCCATCAACCCGCTTCAAATTGTATGCCGCCTGACAGGGCGGCATTCTTTTATCCATGAATACATCCATCCCAAACAACGACATTCCGCGCCTGCTGCGCAATCTGATCCGCATTGGCACCGTTGCCGAGGTGGATTTAGTTGCGGGCACCTGTCGCGTGAACACCGGCGGCAACGTCACCGACTGGCTGCACTGGCTGACTTCCCGCGCAGGGCGCTCCCGTTCCTGGTGGGCACCGTCCATCGGCGAGCAGGTTTTGCTGTTCTGCCTGGGTGGCGAACTCGACACCGCCTTTGTGATGCCCGCCGTTTTTTCTGATGAATTTCCTGCGCCGTCGGCATCAGCCGATGCCATGCACGTCACTTTCCCTGACGGCGCGGTGATCGAGTACGAACCAAAAACCGGCGCACTGCTGGCAACCGGCATCAAATCCGCCACGGTAAACGCCTCGGACAAGGTGGCTGTCACTGCTCCGCTGATTACCTGCACGGCGAAAACGCGCATCACTCTCGACACGCCGGAAGTGGTCTGCACTAACAAACTCACCACCGCCACCATCGAGATAAAAAAAGGCGGCACCATGACCGGCAACCTCACCCATTCAGGCGGGAGCATCACGTCAAACGGCATCGTTGTTCATACCCATAAACACAGCGGCGTCCAGACGGGCGGCAGCAGCACCGGCGCACCGACAACATAAAGAGGATTGTATGAGTAAGAATCTAAGAGTTTTTCTGTCTGTTTTCGCTGCAACGACAGCAGGCGTCATGCTGGCAAACGGGACGCCTGGCTGGTGGTTGGTTGGTGTTATTGGCCTCTATTTATTGTTCAAAAATGACTAACGCAAAATACATCGGGCTGGCTCGCGATACGGGGCGCAGCGTCGAAGACCTTGCGCATATCCAGCAGTCGGTCAGCGACATTTTGCGCACGCCCGTCGGTTCCCGCGTCATGCGTCGCGACTATGGTTCGCTGCTGTCTGAGCTGACTGACCGCCCGCAGAATGCGGCGCTGCGCCTGCAAATCATGGCGGCCTGTTACAGCGCGATCCTTAAATGGGAACCGCGCGTCAGCCTGACCGGCATCAACTTTGAAACAACCTACGACGGCAAAGCCGTGGTTGAACTCACCGGCACCCGCAAAGACACCTCTGCCGCCATTTCCTTAACCCTTCCAGTGAGCTGACTTATGGCAACGATTGATCTCAGCCAGTTACCCGCCCCCGACGTGGTGGAGGTGCTGGACTATGAAATTCTGCTGGCGGAGCGCAAAGCCACGCTGGTATCGCTTTACCCCGAAGACCAGCAGGCCGCCATCGCCCGCACGCTGACGCTGGAGCCCGAGCCGATTGTGAAACTGCTGGAGGAGAACGCCTACCGCGAAGTGATCCTGCGTCAGCGGGTTAACGAGGCGGCGCAGGCCGTGATGCTGGCCTATGCCACCGGCGCAGACCTGGACAACATCGCGGCGACGTTCAGCGTGGAACGCCTGACGATCACGCCTGCGGATACGGTCAGCGTGCCCGCCGTGGCGGCGGTGATGGAAAGCGATGCGGATTTGCGTATCCGTGCGCAGCAGGCGTTTGAAGGGCTGAGCGTGGCGGGTCCGGTCGGCGCGTATGAGTATCACGGGCGCTCGGCTGACGGGCGGGTGGCGGATATTTCGGTGATCAGTCCGTCGCCTGCCTGCGTGACGATTTCCGTGCTGGCAAAGACCGGCAACGGCACCGCGCCCGCAGACCTGCTGGCGAAAGTACAGGCCGCGCTCAATGATGAAAACGTGCGCCCCGTGGCTGACCGCGTGACCGTCCAGTCTGCCACCGTGGTCAGTTACACCATTGACGCCGTGCTGTATTTGTTCCCTGGTCCGGAAGCCGAACCCATCCGCGAAGCCGCCGAAGCCAAACTTATCGCCTACACCACCGCGCAGCATCGTTTAGGCCGCGACATCCGGCTGTCCGCCATTTATGCCGCGCTGCACGTTGAAGGCGTGCAGCGGGTGGAGCTGAAAAGCCCCGCCGCTGACATCGAGCTGGACAAAACGCAGGCGTCATTCTGCACCGCGTACACCCTGAAAGTGGGCGGTTACGATGAGTGATCGCCTGCTGCCCGTCGGTTCCTCTGTGCTGGAAGTCGCCGCCGCCGATGCCTGCGCGGAGCTTGAAAACGTGCCGGTGCCGCTGCGGCAGCTCTGGGATCCGCTGACTTGCCCGGTGAAGTTCTTGCCCTATCTGGCCTGGGCGCTGTCGGTTGACCGCTGGGATGAAAACTGGCCGGTTGCCACTAAGCGGCGCGTGATTCAGTCGGCCTGGTTCATTCACTGCCATAAGGGAACCATCGGTGCCATCCGGCGCGTGGTGGAGCCGCTCGGCTACCTGATTAACGTGACCGAGTGGTGGGAAACGAATGACGAGCCAGGCACGTTTCGCCTGGACATCGGCGTACTGGAAACCGGCATCACCGAAGAAATGTATAACGAGATGGAAAGGCTGATTGCTGACGCCAAGCCTGCCAGCCGCCATCTGATCGGGCTGACCATCACCCAGGATATTAAGGGCGATGTTTACATTGGCGCAGCGCAATACCTTGGCGAACTGCTGACCGTTTACCCCGCATAAGAGGACGTTATGAGCACATTTAAATCCGTTGTCACCACGCTCGGGCAGTCGCGCATTGCGGCAGCCATTGCAGCGGGGACTGACATCAATATTACGCAGCTTGCCGTCGGTGATGGTAACGGCAAGGCGACCACGCCCGTCGCCACGCAGACCAAACTGGTTAAAGAGGTGTACCGCACGCCGCTCAATTCCTTAAAACTGGATCCGACTCATGGTAACTGGGTGATTGCTGAGGCGGTGATTTCTGCCAGCGTCGGCGGCTTCTGGATGCGTGAAATGGGGCTGTTTGCTGACGACGGCGCGCTGATTGCCGTCTGCAACATGGCGGACACGTACAAGCCAACTTTGGCGGAAGGTTCAGGCCGCACGCAGACGTTGCGCATGGTGATTGCCGTCAGCAACACCGAAGCGATCAGCCTGCTGATCGACGACTCGGTGATTATGGCAACGGAGCAGTATGTGAATGACCTGCTGGCGGCGCATGAAAAATCCCGTAACCATCCCGACGGTACGCTGACAGCAAAAGGTTTTGTGCAGCTTAACAGCTCGGTCAGCAGTACCAGCGAAACGCTGGCGGCGACGCCAAAGGCGGTGAAGACCGCCAACGACAATGCCAACACCCGCGTCCCTTCCACCCGCAAGGTCAATAATAAGGCGCTGAGTGCTGATATCACTTTGGCGGCGGCGGACGTCGGGGCAATGAGCAATCTGATGCTGGCAACGGACACGACCAAGGTTAAGCGTTTGGATGACCCGTCCATTATTGACGTCACTAATCCCGTCAGTATTTCTGCCACGTTTGAAGATCATCCTCTGGGTGCGACCTACGTCGTTGCCGGTCAGTTGCACAACTGGCGGCGCTACTGGGCGGCGGGTGCGGCGGCCTATCAGCGCCTGATTAATAACGACGGACAGATTTTTGAGCGCATCGGTTCATACACCGCAGCGGGCGGCTGGAAATGGTTCCTCAGCGACAGCGGTTATCCGTTCGGCTGGCGGAAGATTCTGGACAGCGGCAGCATGACGCTGACGGATTTGACGCGGCTGGGCGTCGCCCGATCGGGTGAGAACGCGGATATTACCGGCCTCAGCAAACTTACCGACATTGCGTCCAGCGTTAAAATGGCGGCTAACCTGGAGGTCGCCAGTTCGATCCAGGCTAATTATCGCGTCGGTATCATGAGACCGAATGACTATGAAGCTTACATGTCCTTCACCAGCCGCGTCGGCAAGATATCCGCCGCAAATCTTCCCTCTGCGCTGACCTCAATGGGGAATATGTATTTCCGTTTGCCGAATACGCTGACCGATACAGATCCGCACGCTGGGCGTGCGCTGGGTGGCCTGTCCGCTGCCATTTATCCCGCTGGTGAAGGCGTGATGCGTATGGATGCCAGGGATGAAACCGGCACCATTAAAGCCCGTATCGTCTGCGACGGACAAACTGACAGCGTACAAATCGCAAACGGCGTTTTACGGCCTGAGTCAGGTATTACCCTTTCCTCAACGAATGCGAATTCAGTGATCCGCGGGCGTAACGATGCCGTCATTCTGCGCGACCATAACAACGGCAATGTCACCTTGTCAGCCAGTCTGAAGGATGCAGGTTCAGGCACCGGCGGGACGTTGTATCTGGGATATAACAGGGATACGGCCAACATCTACACGTCGGCGGTTTCCATTGATTCGCCACTGACCATCAATGACACCATGAAGGTCGTTAAAGATGCCACTTTTGCCAGTGCCATGACGGTGGTGGGTGGGCTGACATTAAACACGGCGCTGCCTGTTTCCAGTGGTGGCACCGGTGCGAAAACTGCCACAGACGCATTAAAAAACCTGGGCGGACTGCCTAGCAATGGCACAGCCGTCGCGGCGACGAAACTCGCCACCGCACGCAAGATTTCCGGTGTGGCGTTTGATGGCACCAAAGATATCAACCTCGCTGCCGCTGATGTAAATGCCGTCCCTGCCGCTGGTGGCAACGTGGGGTATCTGAACAACGCGACTCACTACAGCATCAAGCCAGATGTGTGGGAGGGTGTGGGAGGGTTTGCTAATCAGTATGCCCAACCGAATGCCCCGTTCATCGTTCCCTACGGATATAAGGCACCACGGGATGTCAGCTCATATGCGCCGATTGTTAAAGGGGTGATTCAAACCACGAGTTATGGCTATGGCACTGCCATCAGTTTTGGGGCGCTCACCAGCGGCGGGCAGAAATTTGCGACCGCCGTTATTCATGCAATTGGTGATAGTGGGCTTTCTGCATCCTGGTTGTTCGATCCAATGGACGGGAGTTTTAGCTGTCCTGGCGCGGTGTATGGTTCAGTCCTGCGTGCGACGAATCCCCCGAATCCAGGTTCGGGTCAGGGAACGCATATCGGGTGGAATGAAAGTGGCAGCCAGGGCGAATCCGTCTTTATCAATAATAAGGGGGGCGGTTCTGGTGGATTTACATTCCGGACGGTCAACGTCAATAACACTCAGCAAACGGGATACGTCAGATTTTCCGGTGTCGGTGACTTAAATGCTCAGGGCAACATCAATACTGATACCGGTGGCGTTTTTGAGAGGGGGCAGCGGGTTTACAGCCCCAACAACCGGCAGCCGGTCAATACCAATACCGCCAACCTCGGCGGGGGCTGGTGGCGATGCGGTGACACCGGCATGATTAAGCAGTGGGGCGTCGTCAATAAAGGGAGTCGCGGATGGTCTACGGTGAATTTTCCCATTCCTTTCCCGAATACCTGCGTCAACGTTCAGGTAACGGCGATCAATGGCGGCGGCGGGACGTTCAACGACAACTTTGGTACGGCACAGATTATTAATAACATCGGTTTCACCTGCGGCCAGGACAGCGGCGGCAGTTACTGGGAAGCCACTGGCTGGTAAGGGGATAAAATGAGCAACTATTACAGCGCAATCACGTCAAGTCTTTATGTATACAGCCCGCTCACTAACGGCTTTTATCCGCGTGAACTGCGGGAAGTGTACGACGATGCGGGAAGCTGGCCTGATGATGGCATTGCGGTAAGTGATGTCGTTTACCGTGAATACCAAACCCTTCCCCCGCCGGAAGGGAAAGTGCGGGTTGCGGGCACCGACGGGCTGCCCGCCTGGGCAGATATCCCCGCCCCGTCAGTTGCGGAACTGAAAGCCGAAGCCACCGCCACGCTGTCAGCCCTGATGGCAAAGGCAAACGCGGCTATCGCGCCTTTACAGGATGCCGTCGATATTGACGACGCGACGGAGGCGGAACGGGCAAGCCTGACCGCCTGGAAAAAATACCGCATTGCCCTGAACCGGCTGGATTTATCAGCAGCGCCGGATATTGCCTGGCCTGCTTATCCTTTTTAATCATGCTCCGATTAATTATGAGGAGTTAACTCATAAAAGGAGGGATTAAATGGTTATAGATACAGGCATGCGTGGCAATCCGATAAGTACAGACAATGAAGTTGGTAAGTCACATTCTAAAAAGGACATCTCGGCACAGATACATGATATTCAAGAGAAAATTTCAACTGTTCTCGAGCGTATTGCAGAGGGAGGCCTTTCAAAAGAAGAGCAAGCACTGCTGAAAGAGCAATTAGAGGCACTTTATCAACAACTTGCGCAGTTACTGCAAAAACAAATGGAAGAAGGGGGTGATAAAAAAACATATAGCTCGGGGGAAACGGATAAAAAAATATCCGTGACCCCAAAACTGACAAAGATTGATGTCTTCGCCTGACATGTTCTGAAGGTTTATTACCTCAGCCGTCTCCCTGTTATCGGCGGGGAGACGGCCACGTTGTGCCATTTCCCACACTCCGATCCTGCCGTGCCTGCGCGTACACAACACGCGATGATTGACGTCACCCCAATCACAGGAAAAACACCATGGCTGATTATCATCACGGTGTGCGCGTTGTTGAAATCAATGACGGCACCCGCGTTATTTCCACCGTTTCCACCGCCATCATCGGGATGGTCTGCACCGCAGAAGATGCGGACGCCGACGCGTTCCCGCTCGATACGCCGGTGCTTATCACCAACGTACTGACCGCCGCAGGCAAGGCCGGTAAAACCGGCACGCTCCGCGCCTCCCTGATGGCAATCGCCAACCAGGCTAAACCGGTTGTCGTCGTTGTCCGCGTCGCAGAGGGCGAAACCGACGCGGAAACCACCTCCAACATCATCGGCGGGTCAGATGAAACCGGCATGTATACCGGCATGAAAGCCCTGCTGTCTGCGCAAACTGAACTCGGCGTAAAGCCGCGCATTCTCGGCGTACCAGGGCTTGATAATCAGGAGGTCGCCACGGCGCTCGCCGCCGTCTGTCAGCAGCTGCGCGCATTTGGCTACGTCAGTGCATACGGCTGCAAAACCGTGTCCGATGCCATCAAGTACCGCGACAATTTCAGCCAGCGTGAGCTGATGGTTGTCTGGCCTGATTTCGTGTCCTGGAACAGCACCACCAATGCCAGCGATATCGCGCCCGCGACGGCTTACGCGCTCGGCCTGCGTGCCAAAATCGACGCAGAAACCGGCTGGCATAAAACGCTTTCTAACGTCGGTATCAACGGTGTCACCGGCCTGTCTGCCAGCGTGTACTGGGATTTGCAGACCACCGGCACCGATGCCGACCTGCTGAATCAGGCGTGCGTGACCACGCTTATCCGCAAAGACGGCTTTAAGTTTTGGGGGCAGCGCACCTGCTCTGACGATCCGCTGTTCCTGTTTGAGAACTATACCCGCACCGCGCAGGTGCTGGCGGACACCATGGCAGAAGCGCACCTGTGGGCGATGGACAGGCCAATGACCCCGACGCTTATCAAAGACATGATTGCGGGCATTAACGCCAAGCTGCGCGAAATGAAATCTGCCGGTCTGATCATTGATGGTTCCTGCTGGTACGACCCCGAAGCCAACACCGTCGACACCCTGAAAGCAGGCAAGCTGTTTATTGATTACGACTATACGCCGGTGCCGCCGCTGGAAGATTTAACCCTGCGTCAGCGCATTACCGATCAGTACCTGGCGACGTTCGCCACCTCCGTTAACAGCTAAGAGGCGCTAAAACATGGCACTGCCTAAGAAACTGAAATACCTGAACCTGTTTAACGACGGGAACAGCTACCTCGGCATGGTCAGCGCGCTGACGCTGCCGAAACTCACCCGCAAGCTTGAGAACTATCGCGGCGGCGGCATGACCGGTTCGGCCTCCATTGATTTCGGCCTGGACGACGACGCGCTGACCTTTGAGTGGACGGTGGGCGGGCTGGATGAACTGGTGCTGAAACAGTGGGGCGCGGTGGATGCCGTGCCGCTGCGCTTTGCCGGTTCCTTCCAGCGTGACGACACCGGCGACACCTCCGCCGTGGAGGTCACCCTGCGCGGACGCCATAAAGAAATGGATTTCGGCGAGTACAAACAGGGTGAGAACACAGAAACCAAAATCACCACCCAATGCACCTATTTCAAACTCACGATTGACGGCAAAGACGTGATTGAAGTCGATACCGTGAACATGGTGGAAATCGTCGGCGGCGTTGACCGTGTGGCGGAACACCGCAAAAACATCGGCCTGTAACCCTTAACCCGCGCCGGACTCCGGCGCAAAACCTCACCTTTGAATAAGAGACACCGCTATGTCAGAACAGAATGAAAACATCGTTATCCTGGAAGAACCGATCAAGCGTGGCGACACCCTGATCACGCAGATTGAAATCATCAAGCCGAACGCCGGACACCTGCGCGGGATTGGCCTGGCGGCGCTGGCGAATGCCGACGTTGACGCGCTGACCGTGATCCTGCCGCGCATTACCGTCCCGAACCTGACCACCCAGGACTGCAAAAGCCTGCACCTGCCCGACCTGATTGCCATGGCGGGCAAGGTGATTGGTTTTTTATCGCCGAAATCGGAACAGTAAAACTTCCTGCGGCACTGACCGTTGATGACCTGATGGCGGATATTGCGGTGATTTTTCACTGGCCGCCGTCAGAACTGAACCCGATGACGCTGACCGAGCTGCTGGTGTGGCGTCATAAGGCCATGCAGCGCAGCGGAGCCACCGACAGTGAGTAACTTAAAGTTAGAGGTGTTGTTAAAGGCGGTTGACCAGGCGACCCGCCCGTTTAAAGCGGTGCAAAACGCCAGTAAGGCGCTGGCCGGAGATATCCGCAATTCACAGAACACGCTCAAAGACCTGAACGCCCAGGCCGGAAAGATTGACGGTTTTCGCAAATCCAGCGCGCAGCTGGGCGTGACCAGCCAGAAACTGAAAGACGCCAAAGCGGAAGCGGCGGCGCTGGCTATCCAGTTCAAAAACACCGCCAACCCGACCCGCGCCCAGGCGCAGGCGATGGAATCCGCGAAGCGCACCGCCGCGCAGTTGCAGACCCAGTTCAACGGGCTGCGGCAGTCGGTGCAGCGTCAGCGCACGGAACTCAGCCAGGCGGGCATCAGCACGCGCACGCTGTCTGACTCTGAGCGCCGCCTGAAAACCTCCATCAGTGAAACCACCGCACAGCTCAACCGGCAGCGTGAATCCCTGGCACGCGTCAGCGCGCAGCAGGCCAAACTCAACGCGGTGAAAGGCCGGTATCAGGCGGGTAAACAATTCGCCGGTAGCGTGACGGGTGCGGGGGCTGCGGGCGTCGGGATCGCGACGGCGGGCACGGTAGCCGGTGCCGGGATGCTCAAGCCCGGATATGACTTTGCCCTGAAAAACTCAGAGTTACAGGCGACGTTAGGATTAGAAAAAGACTCTGCCGATATGACCGCGCTGCGCACCCAGGCGCGGCAGCTCGGCGACAACACCGCCGCCTCTGCGGATGATGCCGCCGCCGCGCAAATCATTGTCGCCAAATCCGGCGCGGACAAGGACGGCATTCTGGCGGCGACGCCGACCATCCTGAATTTGTCCCTGGCAAACAAGCGCACCATGGAGGAAAACGCCACCCTGCTGATGGGCGTGAAATCTGCGTTTGGCATGACTAATGACACTGTGGCGCACATCGGCGACGTGCTTTCTGCAGCAATGAATAAGTCTGCCGCCACCTTTGACGGGCTGTCAGACACCATGACCTATGCCGCGCCGGTGGCAAAACAGGCCGGTATCAGCGTCGAAGAAACTGCCGCGATGGCTGCCGCCCTGGCGGATGCCAAAATCACCGGTTCAATGGCGGGTACGGGCAGTCGCGCTGTCATTACCCGCCTGCAGGCACCCACGGGCACCGCCGCTGCCGCACTGGGTGAGCTGAAGGTGAAAACGGCGGACAAGAAAGGCAACATGCGCCCGTTGTTTACCATTCTGAAAGAAATGCAAAAGAGCTTTGAGAAAAATAAGCTTGGTGATGCACAGCGGGCGCAGTACATGAAAGCCGTCTTTGGCGAGGAAGCTAGTTCGGCGGCGATGGTGCTGATGGATGGGGCAACGTCGGGCAAGCTCGACAAACTTACCCAGGCATTCAAGACCTCGGACGGAAAAACCAAGGCGCTGGTGGAGGTGATGCAGAACAACCTCGGCGGCGACTTTAAGGAATTTCAGTCTGCCTATGAGGCCGTCGGCACAGACCTGTTCGATCAGCAGGATTCATCCCTGCGCAAACTGGTACAGACCGCCACCGGCTACGTGCTGAAACTCGATAAGTGGATTGTGAACAATAAAGCCCTGGCGACGACGCTCGGCAAAATTGCGGGCGGTGCGCTGCTGATTACCGGCGCGCTCGGCGTGTTTGGCCTGGTGGCGGGTCCGGTTATCGGTGGCATCAATCTGATCGTTGCCGCTGCCAGTATGCTCTGGACAATCCTCGGCACAGTCGGCAGCGCAATTATCACCGCGATTGGCGGACTGACCTGGCCTGTAGTTGCCGTCGCGGCGGCGATTGTCGCCGGTGCGCTGCTTATCCGCAAATACTGGGAACCGATCAGCGCTTTCTTTGCGGGCGTGATTGAAGGACTGGGCATTGCGTTCGCGCCGGTGAAAGAACTCTTTGCGCCGCTTAAACCTGTTTTTGACTGGCTGGGCGACAAACTAAAAATGGTCTGGCAGTGGTTCAAAGACCTGATTGAACCGGTCAAATCCACGCAGGAAACGCTGAATAACTGCAAGGACACCGGCGTGATGTTCGGGCAGGCCATCGCCAACGCGCTGACCGCGCCGTTACAGGCGTTTAATAAACTGCGTTCGGGCGTGGACTGGCTGCTGGAAAAGCTCGGCATCATCAAGGATGAATCCGCAGATATTGATAAAACGGCGGACAAGGCTGACCGGCGTTCGAAACAATCCGGCGACGGGGATCCGCAAGCGCATCCGCTGGATAATCCCGCCCCGATTACCCCGCCGTCGGGCGGTCTGCTGGGCGGCGGTTACACGCCGGTATCCGTCGGCGGCGGGCGCAGCTATATCGACCGCAGCACCCACAATTACACCATTGCCGCCGGTGCCGGTTTAGGCGTCCAGGATACCAGCCGCCAGATCCGCGCCGAGCTGGAAGCCCGTGACCGCGCCCGCGCCGCACAGCAACGTTCCCGCATGGATAATGATTAAGGAGATATCCGCATGATGTTAACGCTCGGGCTGTTTGTGTTTCAGTTGCAGACCGTCCCTTACCAAAGTTTGCAGCGGGACGTCGATTACCGCTGGCCTGCAAATAACCGCATTGGCCTGCGCCCGCTGCCGCAGTTCCTCGGCGTGAATGAGGAGAAAATTACCCTGTCCGGCGTGCTGATGCCGGAAATCACCGGCGGAAAATTGTCGCTGATGGCACTCAACCTGATGGCCGACGAGGGCAAGGCGTGGCCTCTGCTGGAAGGCAGCGGCACCATATACGGGATGTTCGTGGTGAACAGCGTCAGCGAAACCCACACGGAACATTTCTCAAACGGTGCCGCCCGCCGGATTGAATTCACGCTGACGCTGACCCGTGTGGATGAGTCACTGGCGGCGATGTTCGGCGATATGAAAGCCCAGGCCGACGGGCTGCTCAATCAGGCCGGTGGTTTAACCGGTCAGCTGGGAGGGCTGCTGTGATTACAGATATGACCATTGGCGCCGGTGCGCTGTTTGCGCCGGACTTCACGGTGACCGTCGGCGGCAAAGACATCACCTGGGACGTCAGCAACCGGCTGATCTCGCTGACGCTCACCGATAATCGTGGCTTTGAGGCTGACCAGCTCGACATTGAGCTGAGCGACACCGACGGCCTGCTGGACATGCCGCCACGCGGCGCGGTGATTAATATCGCGCTCGGCTGGAAAGGTCAGGCACTGACGAACAAAGGCGACTTTACCGTGGATGAGGTGGAGCATCGCGGCACGCCGGACACGCTGACCATCCGCGCCCGAAGTGCGGACTATCGCGGCAGCCTGAACTCCCGCCGCGACAACTCCTATCACGACACGACGCTGGAAGCGGTGGTGTCTGCCGTGGCGGCGCGCAACAACCTCAAGCTCGCGATTGCGGAACCTTTCAGGGGCGTGCCGGTATCGCACATCGACCAGACCCAGGAAACAGACGCGAAATTTATCACGCGTCTGGCGGAGCTGAACGGCGCGGTTGTCGCCATCAAGGCGGGAAGGCTGCTGTTTATAAAGCCTGGGGCAGCAAAGACGGCGAGCGGGAAGCCCATCCCGCAGATGACGATTATCCGCAGCGACGGCGACGGGCACACGTTTAATATCGCTGACCGTGGAGCCTATACCGGCGTATCGGCAAGCTGGCTGCATACTAAAGACCCGAAGCCGAAAAAAGTGAAGGTACAGCGGAAACCTAAAGTGCAGTACCTGCGCGCCCTGCAACATCCGAAGGCAAAGAAGACCAGCGCGAAGGTGCAGAAAACGCCGGAGGCTAAGGAAGGGGATTATCTGGCGGGCAATGATGAAAACGTGTTTGCCCTCACCACCATCTACGCCACGCAAAAGGCCGCCATGCGGGCAGCCCAGGCAAAGTGGGACAAACTCCAGCGCGGTGTCGCGGAGTTCTCGATCTCTCTGGCTCGCGGGCGGGCTGACTTATTCCCTGAAACGCCGGTTGCCGTGTCCGGATTTAAATCCGTGATCGACGCCCAGCCCTGGATAATCAGCAAGGTGACGCACAGCCTGGGCGGCAGTGGCTTTGTGACGACGCTGAATTTGGAGGTGTTGCTGTCGGATGTGAGTTATGAGGCGACGGAAAACAGCTAACCTGAGCCACTCACATCAGAAGAATTCCATTTCATCGTATGGGCTTTCTTTGCAGGAACGGAGTCGGCTTTCAAGATCACCACAATGAACCTCTAACTGATGGCCATCCGGATCGAGAAAGTAAATTGACTCCCCTTCGCTCTTATTGCTTTTCCACTCGATAGCACCGGCATGCTGTATTTTCTCTCGAAATGACGGCATGTCGGCTGATTCGATAGTAAAGGCGTAATGAGTGTAATCCGTCTTAGGGTCAATGGGAGTGTCTAAGGATAAGCATAACCACAGGTCACCAAGTGACAGGTAAGCCCCTCCCGCCCATTTAGCCCGAGGCATAAAACCAAGAACATCTACATAGAAACTAAAACTCCGCGGTAAATGACTGACCGCGAGAGTGAGGTGATTCAATCCGGATAGCATAACTCCCCCTTTTATTTGATTGAGTTCTCTTGAATTACCAAGATTTTGAAGAGTGTAAATTACTGTAATTTAGGATGTATGCTGAACGCGATAACATACAATGACCGCATATGATTAAAAATGATTACATGGTGATTATTATGATGCACTGCCCGAAATGCCAGCACGCAGCACACGCCCGTTCAAGTCGTTATCTGAGCATCAATACCAAAGAACGCTATCACCAGTGTCAGAACATTAATTGCAGTTGTACCTTCAAAACGCATGAGTCCATTGCGGACATCATTGTTGAACCTGGAACGGTACATGCCGTGCAGTTGCATCCGGATAAGCACAGCCAACAATCTCTGCAAATTCATTAAAAATAAACCCGCGAAAGCGGGTTTTTACAAGAATGTTTACCAGCTGAGTTGCTCTCCACTGGCTTTGAGATTTTGTTTGTACATCATATCCAAAGTCGCATAAGTGCACATATCAACAGCACCTTCGCAATAGTCTCCGATCACCTTATCCAATATTTGTTTATTTTTGGCTTTGGTCAGATTCTTAAAAGCGGTCAGATTTTGCTTTTCCATCATACGAAGCGTTGTTGGCTGGCACATATCAACGGCACCATCACAGTAATCGGCCTTCACCCTCGCCTTGATGTATTCTATTACTTCTTGTTTTTGCGCTTCGGAACCATCGAATTCCATTGGGTTAATAAACGCAGCACTCGCGGCAAACGGAAGCACTAAAGCGGCAAATCCCAGAACAAACTTCATCATTAAGTCCTTATAGTGAGAGCAAACTGTTAAGAGCAATCTTAACAATCTGAAATCAAAATTTCACCGTTTCTCCTGATCCCATTCCAAAAGTTACTTGCTTAGACAAACTGTCTATGTGCTGACTATGCATGTATACGACTGAATAAATCAAACATTTACACTGGTTTTATATACAGTAAAATTCATATTCTCAAAAAGGAGGATGTGATGAGTGTGAGAAAGCTGTCTACCGGTAAATGGTTATGTGAGTGTTACCCGAACGGGCGGGAAGGTAAGCGATGCCGTAGGCAGTTTGATTCCAAGGGTGAAGCCTTAGCCTTTGAGACTTACACCATGGATCAGGCGAATAACAAACCTTGGCTGGGCGAGAAGGAAGACCGGCGGAAGCTGAGCGAACTGGTCGAACTCTGGTACAGCCTGCACGGCTGCTCTCTGAATGATAAAAAGGGACGTCTGGGCAAACTAAGGATTATCAGCGCGGGAATGGGTGACCCGATAGCCAGCATGATCACACCGAAGGACTGGGCACACTATCGTGATCAGCGACTGAGAGGTGAAATTGATAACGGCTACAGTACCAGCCTGGCAACCCGTAAAGTTTCCACCGGTACGGTGAATTGTGAACATGCTTTTCTGCGGGCGGTGTTCAATGAGCTGAAACGCCTGGGGGAATGGTCGTTACCTAACCCGCTGGAAAACATCCGCGAGTTCGACCAGCCGGAACGTGAAATGGCATGGCTGACTCAGGAACAAATTCTGCAGCTCATGGCAGCATGTGAGCAGCATGGAAATGACGAATTAACGCTTATCGTTAAAGTCTGCCTTTCAACCGGCGCACGCTGGAACGAGGCGGCAAAAATCAAAAGCTCGCAGATTTCTCCCTATAAACTCACCTTCATCAATACCAAAGGTAAAAAGAACCGTACCGTTCCCCTCGCCCGCCCTCTCTATGACGAATTGATCGCCCGTAAAGGCACTCCCTTCTCACCCTGCTATAAGCAGTTTTATCGGGTGATCAGGCTGGCCGGCATCGAACTGCCGGAAGGTCAGATGACGCACGTCCTACGCCATACCTTCGCCAGTCACTTTATGATGGCCGGTGGCAACATCATCGTGCTGCAGCGCATCCTCGGGCACTCAGATATCCGGGTCACTATGCGATACGCGCACTTTGCCCCGGATCACCTGGAAGACGCTATCCACCTGAATCCGCTGGCTCAAATCAGTGGCGATAAAATGGCGATGGAGAATCCAAATGAGTAACATTGAAGGTAAGTGAAAACAGCCTAAGTTATTGTTTTTACTATAAGTGATTGTTTTGAAAAACAGTCAAAAAAAAGACCGAATACGATTCCTATATTCGGTCTAGGGAAATGGCTCTTGGGAGAGAGCCGTGCGCTAAAAGTTGGCATTAATGCAGGCGGTTAAGCCGTACAACTTAAAGAATAGACGACAGATGACTAATTTCCACTCAGTTTGAAACATAGTGATAATAACAATGAGGCATTATTTTCATTGTGTGACAACATACGCAAAACATGGGATTAACATCAGCCATTTACCCGCAGCACGGCGCTTCAGCAGAGCGATTCAGCTTTGGCGATAAAAGGTGTCAGACTCATTTTTTGTCCGGGATTCTGCGGGTCATCCAGCCAGATTTTCTCCAGGGGCACCGCCTGAACCTGATGGTTTTTAACCTGCTCTTTTGCCACGTCATTCAGAGGATATTGCGCCAGCGTACTGTCGTTAATCACATACAGCGCATTGCCAGGACGGCATTGCAGCATGACTTCTTCACGGGTGAAGGCCCAGTCCTTACCGTATTGCAGGCGGCTGATGGTCTCCAGTTGCGGTGCGGCAAAACTGCTGGCAGATAAGGTAAGCAGCACGCAGGCTAGCAGTGTTTTCCTCATGATTTTTCCTCGATGATATTAAATTCTTTGTAATCTTCAGATGACCGTTTCAGCGCGGGGCAAGTGTCGCGAACCAACTCACCAGCAATATAACGCTAAGCGCCAGCCCCCATTCAAGCCAGGTCATGGTGATAAAACGGCTCTGCGCCCTCTGCGGGTCTTTACCCATAAGGGGCACCAGCCGGTAACGGTTATAGACAGCCACTGCCGCCATCATCGCGACCAGTATCACTTTGACCACCAGCAGACACTGATAAAGCGATGTCATATCGGTGGGCCAGCGCTGCAAAACAATGGCGGTATTGATGACACCGGTGATGATCACCAGCGAGACCGCGGCATGTCCCCAGACAGAAAAACGGATAAGCGTCACAATCGCGTAGGGTCTTGCAGAGGGCTCGCGGGCATACAACATGCAGGTCAGTAAAGGCAGTAAAGACCCGAACCAGTAGGCTGCGCTGAGCAAATGCACCACATGGTTAGTCCGCTGTGCCAGTCCCAGTAAGCCCTGATGCATGGCCGCATGGCCAATCAAAGCCTGAGTGATCAGTAAACCCAGCGAGCACAGAAACAGCAGGACATGACGTCCGGGCATCCACTCCATTAACAGAACCAGTAACAGCACAGCGGTCAGTAATAAGTGCCAGCTCCAGACTTCGCCAAATGCGGTGGTTAATACCAGTATCCACACGTTAATGTTGAGGATATCGTCCCAGCCATTGCCCATCAGCGCTGCCTGAATAGCCAGCATTCCGACAGAAGTGACTGCTGCAAGCAGCCCGGACCAAACCATCAGCGTCTGATTTTTACGCTGTAAAATGGCCGAAAATCCGTCAGGCGCCAGCAATGAGCAAAATACGCTCAGTCCGAAGATTTGCATTAATGACACAAAATGCACGAACCGACACAGGACGAAAAGTGCTGTAAGGCTCATGGCTTATTTAACAGTGAAACTGTACTGACCGTTTGTTTTATGACCATCAACGGAAACCACATTCCACGTCACGACATATTTCCCGGCGGCAAGCGCATCGGTAAGGGGCAGCACGGCCTGCGTATTATCGTTCGCAGCCAGGGTCATTTTCCCGGTTTTCACCGTTTTCTGGCTGGCATCTTTCAGGGTAATTTTACTGAAATTTGGCTCGATACCTTCACTGAAACCCAGCGATAATTCGGTCGGACTGGCTGTAAGAACCGCATCCGCCGCCGGAGTTTCCGTTTTGAGGTGAGCATGAGCAGAAGCCTGCTGTGAGATAAATCCGCTCAGCAAAACGGCTGAGACTGCCAGGGCACGGCAAAGAGAAGTGGTTTTATTGAACACGATAATTTCCTTGGCTTGCTTGATGATGAATTTATAACGCCGACACTTTAGCGCAAACGCGCTTAAAACGTTTGTCATAAAAACATAAAAAACGCAGAGGCCGAAGCACTCTGCGTTGTTTGCAAGCTCACACAACTGAAAATTAACCAGCCGGAGCTTGGGCCACCATATTTTTGAGATCTTTATCCACGAAGAACAAACCGTTGCCGGTATTGCTTACCAGCGCCAGTTTATCCAGAACAGATTTGAACAACGTTTCTTCTTCATGCTGCTCTGCAACGTACCATTGCAGGAAGTTGAAGGAAGAATAATCTTTCAGCGTCATGGACAAATCTGCCAGTTCGTTGATTTTCTGAGTGATCAGTTGTTCGTGTTCGTAAGTCTGCTTGAACAAATCGGTCAGCGATTCGAAAGACACCGGCGGAGCAGCAATGGCGCCCAGCAGTGGCAGAGCACCTGTATCGCTGACATATTTGAACAGACGATGCATGTGATCCATTTCTTCCATTGAATGCTGTTTCAGGAATGCGGCAGCACCTTCGTAGCCTTTATCGCTGCACCATGCACTCATCTGCAAATATAAATTGGCAGAATAAAACTCGAGGTTCAGCTGTTCGTTAAGCTGATCAATCATTTCTTTTTTAAGCATGGTACGGCTCCGGATTTAAATTACGGCAGGTGGGCTGAATTATTTATCCGCATTATGCCCGCATCAACACAAAATAAAAACACCCGATTCACATTAATATTCAACGAAATAACAAATACATTTAAAATAATGATTTATAAAAGTATTTTATTTACATGAATATACAATAATGATAATCATTAACATATAGATGGATATTAAAAAGAATCATTCTTATTCAGAATATTAATTAGCGAGTTCTTATTGAAGTTAATTATCACTTCAGATTTGTGAATGGTTCTTATTTACTCTTAATATTAACCTGCCAATTCTCTTCTTAGGGATAGTGTAAAAGTAAAATCACAACATTCACGATGGCGTCTGCCTCGGGTACAATGAGGCAAAACGGATCACCAGGAAGCAGCAATGAGTATCAATCTGGCTGAAATCAGCAAAGACGAAATGGATCGCATTAACGTCGATCTTGCCGCCTCAGCGGTGGCTTTCAAAGAACGCTACAACATGCCGGTTGTCGCGGAGATAGCAGAACGCGAGCAGCCTGCGCATTTGCGCACTTATTTTCGTGAACGGGTGATGTTTTATCGCGGGGAATCACATAAGTTCTCCCGCTTACCTTACGAGCCTAAGCAAAAGTAAGCGGGAAAGCAGGAAACGTTAGCGCCGGGCGGCGAAACGCTGGTTGGTGCGGATTAACTGATCGAGAATGCCCGGCTCATCAAAAGAATGCCCTGCACCTTCGATAATGTGCAATTCTGCTTCCGGCCAGGCCTGCGCCAGATCCCAGGCGTTTTGCACCTGACAGGCCATATCGTAGCGGCCGTGAACAATCACTGCCGGAATATGGCGGATGCGTTCCACATTTTTCAGCAACTGGTCATCAGTTTCTAAAAAGCCCATATACGTGAAGTAGTGATTTTCAATGCGGGCAAAAGCCAGCGCGAAATTATCTTCGCCAAACGATGCCGCTCCTTCCGCTGGCATCAACGTCACGGTCTCCCCTTCCCACAAACTCCAGATCTTAGCCGCTTCAAGCTGAACAGCGCGGTCATCGGAGGTCAGACGGGCCCGATAGGAAGCAATTACGTCTTTGCGTTCTTCCTCAGACAGGATCGACAAAATACGCTGCCATTTCTCAGGGAAGAAACGGGAGGCGCCGTCCTGGTAATACCAGGTCAGTTCCTGTTTGCGCAGAGTGAAAATGCCCCGCAGGACCATCTCGCTGACGTGCTCAGGGTGAGTCTGGGCGTATGCCAGCGCCAGCGTCGAG
Source organism: Rahnella variigena (assembly GCF_003610915.1). NCBI lineage: Bacteria > Pseudomonadati > Pseudomonadota > Gammaproteobacteria > Enterobacterales > Yersiniaceae > Rahnella > Rahnella variigena. The sequence goes on along the minus strand of NZ_NSDJ01000001.1, from coordinate 2,414,626 downwards.
CCCCACGAACCACCAAATACCAGCCATTTATCGACACCGGCCATTTTGCGCAAACGTTCAATATCATCGACCAGATGCCAGGTTGTATTATTGTCGAGACTGGCATGAGGTTTAGAGCGTCCGCAGCCACGCTGGTCAAACAGCATGACGTCATAATCTTTAGGATCGAACAACTGACGGTGAACCGATGAACAGCCGCCGCCAGGCCCGCCATGAAGAAATACTGCCGGTTTGCCCGCCGGGTTTCCGCTGCGCTCCCAGTAAATCTGGTGACCATCGCCCGTATCAAGCATGCCACTGGCATAGGCTTCCAGCGGTGGATACAACCCTTTTAATTTTGGCATGACATTTCCTGTTCTATTCGGCCAGTGTATTGATAAATGTGCTTACATCTTAATAACAGCGCATTGGCCCACTTACAACAAGTGGTTATCTCCAAAAACCGTTGTTTTGTATGCCGTTCGCATACTTATCGCGCAATTTGATTGCATCACATGCCAGCTGATGAAATATCACTCCTCTGTAAAGTATTGTGGGAAACGCGAAGGTGCTTGCAACTGACCCGAATTAAGCAGTAAATAGGTGAGCAACCCAATCCACCCGCTTTAAGAGAGGCAATTATGAGTAAAGGAATGGATAGCAAAAAGAATGCGAAGAAAAAGCCATTGAAAACACCGGCCGAAAAAAAGGCTGATAAAAAAGCCAAGAAAGCTTCTGCTTAACAATGTACTTCGTAGATCAAACCCGCCGAGAGCGGGTTTTTTTATGTCCCCGTCATACTTCAAATTGCAGGTGCGTTGGCTGCGTTTACTCACCCGAATCACTGACCCATGTCAGCTCATCGGGATTCGCTCAGTTGCCGCCTGCCTGCCATTCGAATTATTTAGGGGAAAGCCTGATACTCAGTTTTTCGTCGCCAGCGACAGTACAAAAGCGTATTCCAGCGCGATATCTTCATAGGCTTTAAAGCGGCCGGATTTACCACCGTGCCCGGAATCCATATCGGTGTGCATCAGCAACTGGTTATCATCGGTTTTAAGCTCGCGTAATTTCGCCACCCATTTTGCCGGCTCCCAGTATTGCACCTGCGAATCATGTAAACCGGTGGTGACCAGCATATGCGGATAGGCCTGCGCGCGGACCTGATCGTACGGGCTGTATTGCAGCATATAGTCATAACTGGCTTTGTCGTTCGGATTGCCCCACTCGTCGTATTCACCGGTTGTCAGCGGAATCGACTCATCCAGCATAGTTGTCACGACATCAACGAACGGAACCTGCGCCACGATGCCGTGATACAACTCCGGCGCCTGATTAATGATTGCGCCCATCAGTAAGCCGCCCGCACTCCCTCCCATCGCATACACCTGTCCGGCATCGCCGTAGCCTTCAGCCACCAGCTCTTTGGTCACATCGATGAAATCATGGAAAGTGTTGAGTTTATTGAACAGCTTACCGTCGTCGTACCATTGCTGCCCCAGCTCTGCCCCGCCGCGAATATGCGCCAGTGCAAAAACAAAACCGCGATCCAGCAAGCTCAGGCGACTGCCGCTGAATGCCGGATCCATGCTGCTGCCATAAGAACCGTAGCCGTACACCAGCAACGGATTTTCATTCGGCTTAAACAACTCACGACGATACACCAGCGACACCGGCACTTTCACACCATCGCGCGCCGTAACCCAGACACGTTCGCTGCGATAATTGTCTGCATCGAAATCTTTTACTTCCTGCTGTTTAAGCAAGGTACGTTCATGCGTATCGAGATCCAGTTCAAACAACGAGCTCGGCATGGTCATCGAGGAATAGCCATAACGCAGTAAGGACGTATCCGGTTCCGGATTGTATGCCAGCCAGGTGGTATACGTCGGATCGTCGAACGCCAGTGATTTTTCCTCACCGGATTTCCAGTGGATCTGACGCAACTGCGTGAGACCCTGATGACGTTCTTCCACCACCAGCCAGTCACGGAACAGACTGAAGCCTTCCAGCATCACTTCAATGCGCGGTGCAATCAGCGTCTGCCAGTTGGCTTCCACGCCATCTTCACTCTTATAAAGTCCGAAGTTTTTGCCATCTTTATTGGAACGGATGTAGAAATGCCCAAGGTAATGATCGAGGGCGTATTCATGATCTTTACGACGTGAAAGAAATACCTGCGGTTTGGCCTGCGGATCATCGGCATCCAGCAGCAGGATCTCGGAAGTCGTGGTGCTGTCGAGGTGGATCAGAATGTATTTTTCAGACGTGGTTTTATCCAGTCCGACGTAAAACGTGTCGTCTTTTTCTTCGTACACCAGCTTGTCGGTTTTCGGATCCGTGCCGACCACGTGGCGATAAACCTGATACGGCAGTAACGTTTTCTTGTGTTTGCGCACGTAATACAGCGTCTGAGAATCGTTAGCCCATTCGCTGCTGCCGGAGGTGTTTTTTAACAGATCGTCTGTCCAGGTTTCGTCATCAAGTTTTTTGATACGGATATCGTACTGACGGCGGGAAAGAAAATCTTCCGCCACGGCCATGAGTCGATTATCAGGACTGATATCCAGACCACCCAGCGTGTAAAACTCACTGTCTTTGGCGCGCTCATTGCCATCAATCAGTGTACTCCAGTTTTCTTGTCCGGAGGCAGGCTGGCGCAGATAGATGGCGTATTCGTTGCCCGGCTCATAACGGGTCTGATAGCGATAACCGTGTTTCACGTAAGGAACGGAATGATCCTGCTGCGCAATGCGCGCCACCATTTCGCCGTACAGCGTTTCACGCAATGCCTGCTGTGGCTGCATGGCCTGTTCAGTAAATTCATTTTCAGCCGTGAGATAGGCCAGAACCTGAGGATCGGCGCGGTCATCGTCACGCAGCCAGTAATAATTATCGACACGGTCATCACCGTGAATACTCAGGGTTTGCGGGCGTTTTTCAGCCTTTGGAGGTGTCATCATCTCGGGATCTCTTTGTCCTCTTTGCGGTGTGACAAGAGTGACAGGTTTAGACAGGGAAACCAAGAGACGTCAATGCGGGGAAATAATGCGTCCGCTAAGGAGTTAACGGACGCAGTCGGTGCTTATAACGGCGCGCTGTAGCTGATTTCGCCAATCTGACAGTTGAGGGTCACCTGATAGGTTTTATCGGTGTGATCACCACGCACTTTCAGCGGGATATCCCATTTCGCATTACTGCCGCTGATGCTGTCGGTCACCACCCACGCGACCGGCGTGGAAGTGCCGAGCACTTTTTTATCCGCATCCCAGCGCGGAATACGATTTTGCAGGAAATCACGTTTTACCAGCGCGGCCACGTCATCTTTGGTGGCCATGGCGCACGGTGTCACCGTTGCCGTTCTCACTTCGGGTTCATCAGCCTGTGCGACCTGGCTCAGGCTGCTCATTCCTGCAACGGCCATCACAACGCCCAAGATTAACTTTTTCATCGTTCGTCTTCCCAGTCTTTGTCGTTCATCCAGTTGACCTTGCCGGAGCCGTGGACCTTAAAAATAATAGCCCCACTAATGGCAAGGTCATCGCTTGCGTTAGATAATATAATCCTCAACAAGGCAATAACACAACATTAACAATATGACGTTCGATTCAAAGATAAGCCGTTAACGTAAAATTATCAGCGCAAAGCCTTTATCGTAAAATGATGGCCTTACAGTTTTTGCCTTTGATTTTCCCTTCCTGCAAACGCTGCAATGCTTTCTTCGCGCTTTTCTGGCGGATCGCCACATAGGCGTGAACCGGGAACATATCGATTTTACCGACTTCAGCAGCGGTTAGTCCTGCATCGCCTGTCAGCGCACCGAGAATGTCGCCGGGACGGATTTTGGCTTTGCGGCCGCCATCAATACACAATGTCGCCATTTCAGGATCCAGCGCCACCGGCGTTGCGGCCAGCGCCTGAGCAGCAGGCTGCCAGGTGAAACGCTGACGGGTATAATCTTCCAGCGCGGTCACACGCGGCATTTCCTGCGGCGTCACCAGGCTGACGGCCAGACCGCTCGTTCCTGCACGGCCGGTACGCCCCACGCGGTGAACGTGAACTTCCGGATCGAAAGACAGCTCGTAGTTGATCACCAGTCCCAGCTGTTTAATGTCCAGCCCGCGCGCGGCCACGTCTGTCGCTACCAGCACACGGCAACTGCCGTTGGAGAAACGTACCAGCACGCGATCGCGATCACGCTGTTCAAGGTCGCCATTCAGCGCCAGCGCGCTGATGCCTTTCGCTTTCAGGTCATCACAAACATCCTGACAGTCACGCTTGGTATTACAGAACACCACGCAGGACGTTGGCTGATACTGATACAGCACCGCAGCCAGCAGGGATAAACGCTGTTGCTTACCGGCTTCAATGAAGATTTGCTGAATATCGGCAATGTCATCTTCACCTTCGATTTCAACCTTCAGCGGCTGACGCTGGAATTTGGAACTGATGCGCTCAATGCCGTCCGGATAGGTCGCGGAGAACAGCAACGTCTGGCGGTCCTGCGGCGTATAGCTGACGACATCCTCGATATCTTCACTAAAGCCCATGTCCAGCATGCGGTCAGCTTCATCCAGCACCAGCACTTTCAGCTCGTCGAGCTTGAGCGTGCCTTTACGCAGGTGTTCCTGAATACGGCCCGGCGTACCCACCACAATGTGCGGCGGATGGACCAGGGATTCGAGCTGGGGCCCGATCGCCTGGCCGCCACACAGGGTCAGAATTTTGATGTTCTGGGTAAATCGCGCCAGACGACGTAACTCTTTACTGACCTGATCGGCCAGTTCACGAGTCGGACACAGCACCAGCGCCTGAGCAACAAACTGTGAAACGGTAATGCTGTTCAGCAAACCAATACCAAAGGCGGCCGTTTTACCGCTGCCGGTTTTGGCTTTAGCGCGAACGTCCTGACCTTGCAGAATAGCAGGCAAAGAGGCTTCCTGAATCGGGGTCATTTCGGTGTAACCCAGTTCATTCAGGTTGGAAAGTTGCTCAGCGGGCAATGTCAGGGCAGAAAAGGAATGCGTGCTCAAGGCGATAACTCTTTATGTGAGGCAAAAATCGGGGCAGCGGCAGGAAGCCTGACGCCATGGTTTGGCTAAATGATAACAGAGACGCTCACCGGCTGCCTTAAACAGCAGAAAACAGGCTGAAAAAAATCCTGTAAAACACATTTTTGTTGCACAGAGAATTTTACCTGACGTGCCGCGCAATCGTTTTCGTCGCCGTTTATTTCAGATATACTGCGCGCCGAAATTCCTGTTTTCACTCATCACAGATCTGGGTACGAAGCTATGTTAACCATTGGTACTGCACTGCGCACCGGCGCCACCCGCGTCATGTTATTAGGCTCTGGCGAGCTGGGTAAAGAAGTGACCATCGAATGTCAGCGTCTTGGCCTGGAAGTGATCGCCGTTGACCGCTACGCCGATGCACCGGCGATGCAGGTCGCTCATCGCAGTCATGTGATTAACATGCTTGACGGCGACGCGTTGAAAGCAGTTATCGAAAGTGAACGCCCTGATTTTATCGTGCCTGAAATCGAAGCCATCGCAACCAGCATGCTGGTTGAGCTGGAAAAACAGGGCCACAACGTGGTGCCTTGCGCCGAAGCGACCCGGCTCACCATGAACCGCGAAGGCATTCGCCGTCTGGCCGCTGAAACCCTGGAATTACCGACATCGACGTATCAGTTCGCTGATAATGAAGCGGCTTTCCGTCAGGCCGTCGATGCCATCGGTTATCCGTGCATTATCAAGCCGGTCATGAGTTCTTCCGGTAAAGGCCAGAGCCTGATCCGCAGCGCCGATCAGTTGCAGACCGCATGGGATTACGCGCAGCAAGGCGGCCGTGCAGGCGGCGGACGCGTGATTGTTGAAGGACTGGTGAAGTTTGATTTCGAAATCACTTTACTGACCATCAGCGCTGTTGATGGCATTCATTTCTGCGCGCCAATCGGACACCGTCAGGAAGACGGCGATTACCGCGAATCCTGGCAGCCACAGCAGATGACTGAGCTGGCATTGCAGCGTGCAAAAGACATCGCGGAGAAAGTGGTGAAAGCGCTGGGCGGCAAAGGCCTGTTCGGCGTTGAGCTGTTCGTGTGCGGCGATGACGTGATTTTCAGCGAAGTCTCCCCTCGCCCGCACGACACCGGTATGGTGACGCTGATTTCTCAGGATCTGTCCGAGTTTGCGCTGCATGTGCGCGCGTTCCTCGGCCTGCCTGTGGGTAAAATCCGCCAGTTCGGCCCTTCTGCATCTGCCGTGATTCTGCCGGAACTGACCAGCAATAACGTCACGTTCAGCGGTCTGGAAAATGCGCTGACGGGCTACAATCAGGTTCGTCTGTTCGGCAAGCCGGAAATCAGCGGTAAGCGTCGTCTGGGCGTGGCGCTGGCGATTGCAGACAATGTTGAAGACGCCGTGGAACAGGCGAAAAAAGCGGCCGCTGCGGTGGTTGTTAAAGGCTAGACGATTCAGAATGCTGAGACGAAAAAAAACCGGACGCCTGAAAAGGGTCCGGTTTTTCTTTGTCATGACGTAAGCAGTGACGCAAACCGTCAGTCAGTTTTATTCGTCTTCGTCATCAAAAATGACGGTTACGCGGTCGCCTTTATGCGTTTCGCGAATTTCTTCTGCAACGGTCGCAATGGCTTCGCCGCTGCTCATGCCGTTTTCCATTAACTGGCGGATACGATCGGCGGCCTGTTCTTGTTCATGATGTGATAATGAAGGCATACCTGTCAGCATGGGAGTGTCCTGTTGTACTGGTGATAAATAAAGCCCGCGAAAGGCGGGGTTGCACAGTATACGCCTAAATAAGGCAAATCGCCTGCGCTGCTTTCAGCCCCTCAGTTCTGTGTTAGGATCGGCCTAAAATACGTCATCGCGCCAGAGAAGCTTATACCAGCCATGCAAGCCACCCAGTCCGTTGTTTTTCACTCCTTACCTTATCAGCCAGATGCACTGACAGAGCGCTTCACACCGCTTTCCGCCCTGCCCTGGGCGATGCTTTTACACTCAGGTGCAGCACAGCATCAGCATAACCGTTTCGATATTCTGGTGGCGGATCCGCTGATAACATTGACCACCCGTGGCGGGCTGACGCAGATTGAAAAAAATGGCGTGGAACAATGCCGGCAGGACGATCCCTTCGCCTTGCTTGAAGAGCAGCTGACTGCTTGCGGATTACACGCAGAAAGCTCGCCTGACTTTCCGTTTCTCGGCGGCGCTCTCGGGCTGTTCGGCTATGATTTAGGGCGTCGCGTTGAGGATCTGCCGCAAATCGCGATACGCGATATTGAGTTGCCCGATATGGCTGTCGGGATTTATAACTGGGCGCTGATCGCCGATCATCATTTGCAGCGTTTGACATTGATTTGTCATGGCGATATTTCTGCACGTTTACACTGGCTTGATGAGCATCAGAAAATCCGCTCTGCATCAGCGCCTTTCCGGCTGAATGCGCCGTGGCAGGCGAATATGAGCCGCGAAGAATACGGTCAAAAGTTCAGGCAGATTCAGGAATATATCCGCGACGGCGATTGTTATCAGATCAATCTGGCGCAACGCTTTTCAACGGATTACAGCGGCGATGAATGGCAGGCTTTTCTGCGTCTGAATCAGGCCAACCGCGCGCCTTTTTCTGCGTTTTTACGTCTGCCGGAAAACACCGTTCTCAGTCTGTCGCCGGAGCGTTTTATCTGGCTTAAAGAAAACCAGATCCAGACGCGGCCAATTAAAGGTACCCTCCCACGCTGTGAAGATCCGACAGAAGATGCGCGACAGGCAGAAAGGCTGGCAGGATCGGAGAAAGATCGTGCCGAGAACCTGATGATTGTCGATTTGCTGCGTAATGATATCGGGCGCGTCGCCGTACCTGGCAGCGTGCGCGTGCCGGAACTGTTTGTGGTTGAACCGTTCCCGGCGGTGCATCATCTGGTCAGCACCATCACTGCGCAGTTACCGCAAGATTGCCATCCTGCGGCCTTGTTACGCGCCTGTTTCCCCGGCGGTTCCATTACCGGCGCACCGAAAGTGCGTGCAATGGAAATCATCGAAGAGCTCGAGCCACATCGCCGCAACGGCTATTGTGGCAGCATCGCATATATCAGCTGTTGCGGCACCATGGACAGCAACATCACCATCCGCACGTTACTCACGTCGCAGGGAAAAATTCATTGCTGGGCAGGCGGCGGGATTGTGGCGGACAGTGAGGAACAGGCAGAATATCAGGAAACCTTTGATAAGATTGCCCGTATTCTGCCTCAGTTAGGAGAAGCATCATCGTGACTTTGCTGGAACAACATGCGCCAATTCAGACACTTTCCCCCGCCGTGGAAGATTTCATATTGCGCTTTCAGTTGCAGCAACCTCGCCAGCCCGCACCGGCGCTGCGCGGAACCCGTCACGCTGCGGTGCTGATCCCGATCATTTGCCGCCCTGAACCTACGCTGTTACTGACACGACGCTCCGACCAGCTGCGCAAACACGCGGGACAAGTCGCCTTTCCCGGCGGCGCGGCGGATGCTTGTGATGCGTCGATTATCGCCACGGCCTTGCGTGAAGCGCAGGAAGAAGTCGCCATTCCGCCTGAACAGGTTTATGTATTAGGCACACTTTCGCCGCAGGATAGCAGCAGCGGTTTCCGGGTCACACCGGTAGTGGGGCTGTTACCCGTCGATGTGCCGCTGCATCCGGCTGAAGAAGAAGTCGCCGAGTTGTTTGAAATGCCGCTGCGTGAAGCTTTTGATCTGGCACGTTATCACCCTCTGGATATTCATCGCCGGGGCATTCATCACCGCGTTTATTTGTCCTGGTATCAGCAGCAATTTGTCTGGGGTCTCACCGCCGCTATCATCCGTCAGCTCGCCGGACAGGTCGAAGTCTGAGCGCTCTGATTACATAGCGATCACACTTTTGCATCAAATAAGTTTATTTCATGCGAAAAATGAAACTTTTGCCTCTCAGCCCTTTTAAACTATAAGTCTATCCATAAGAACAAGAGAGCCGTCCATAAAGACGAAATCTCGCTGTCGTTCATTTATGGAAGCCAGGGATCCCGTTCCCTGCCGCAATCTATTACAGGAGTATTCGACGTGATTAGCGTTTTCGACATGTTCAAGGTCGGGATTGGCCCTTCCAGTTCCCATACTTTGGGCCCGATGAAAGCCGGTAAACAGTTCGCTGATGACCTGCTGGAAAAGGGCATGATGCCTGCCGTTACGCGTGTCGCCGTGGACGTTTTTGGTTCTTTGTCTCTGACAGGCAAAGGCCACCACACAGATATCGCCATTATTTTAGGCCTGGCCGGTAATCAGCCAGACACCGTCGACATTGACGGAATTCCCCACTTTATCCGCGACGTTGAGCAACGTGAGCGTCTGCCGCTGGGCACCACTCAGCATGAAGTAGATTTCCCGCGTGATACCGGCATGGTGTTCCGCGGTGAGAATTTGCCACGCCATGAGAACGCCATGCAAATCCATGCGTTTGCTGGCGATAAAATGATTTACAGCAAAACGTATTATTCCGTCGGCGGCGGTTTTATTGTCGATGACGAACACTTCGGTCAGCCGGTTCTCGACGAAGTCACCGTGCCTTACAGCTTTAATTCGGCCAGTGAAATGCTGGCGAAATGTAAGGAAACCGGCCTGTCATTATCCGGGCTGGTGATGAAGAACGAGCTGGCGCAACACAGTAAGCAGGAGATCGACCAGTATTTCGAGAAGATCTGGCACACCATGCAAGCGTGTATCGATCGCGGTCTGAATACTGAAGGCGTGTTGCCGGGGCCGCTGCGGGTACCGCGCCGTGCATCTGCCCTGCGCCGGATGCTGGTGTCAAACGACAAGCTTTCCAGTGATCCGATGAACGTGATCGACTGGGTGAATATGTTTGCGCTGGCGGTTAACGAAGAAAATGCGGCTGGCGGACGCGTAGTGACTGCGCCAACCAACGGTGCGTGCGGCATTGTGCCGGCGGTACTGGCCTATTATGACCAGTTTATTCAGTCGGTCAGCCCTGACATTTACCTGCGCTATTTCCTGACCTCCGGCGCTATCGGCATTTTGTATAAAATGAATGCGTCGATTTCTGGTGCAGAAGTCGGTTGTCAGGGCGAAGTGGGCGTAGCCTGTTCGATGGCGGCAGCAGGTCTGACGGAATTGCTGGGCGGCAGCCCTGAGCAGGTGTGTGTCGCTGCCGAAATTGGTATGGAACACAACCTCGGTCTGACTTGTGATCCGGTAGCCGGACAGGTTCAGGTGCCGTGCATTGAGCGTAATGCCATTGCATCGGTGAAAGCGATTAACGCTGCCCGGATGGCACTGCGCCGCACCAGCGAGCCAAGAGTGTCTCTGGATAAAGTGATCGAAACCATGTACGAAACCGGTAAAGATATGAATTCAAAATACCGTGAAACGTCGCGTGGTGGTCTGGCGATTAAGGTTCAGTGCGACTGATTTTACTTTCGCATTGGTAGTTTCCTGCGGTTCTTCAGCTGAAGCGTTTTTAGCCGGGTTACCGCAGGAAATACCATCTGGACCAAAGCTGGCAGCAATAAAACCTTCGTTAATGACAACCTGTTGTATTATCGAAACATAATGGATGTGTCACTTGCATTATACCCCGCCGGTACGGCATGCTGTTTTCCGCCTGATTTTCCCGATCGTTGAGTCTCTTAATACAGAAAAATACAGGCCAGGTTCCTCGGGGAAAATATAAGTGACAACGTCACTTAGGCTGACTTTCTTTAATTTCCACTCAGAAACTGAGTGTATTTTCCGCAACTCAGGCTGAGCATCCGACGATTTACAGCTACTATCAATAAAAACACACTGGCTGTTACGCATCGGTAAACCTTTAAAAAAATAATTTGAGCCTGCAATTAACACGGGATAAAAAGGATTAGAACGATGCTGTTCTCCCAGACCGGACTTGCGAAGTATCGCTACTATCGCATTGCGCTTGCCTGCGCGATGGGGATATGTACTTTGCTTCTGACTCTTGGCATTCGTATTTACGAACAAGCACAGGTCATCGCAGAAGACCAGCAACGTGTCGCGCTGCACACCGTTCAGAAGCTGGAAAAACTACTCGAACCGGCGTCACCTGCCGGAAAATCAACGCCTCTGGATCAGACGCTTGGCTGCAGCGTCCTGCAATCGTTACTTCAGCAAAAAGTCGCCCGGCTGCAGACATTACGCTCTATCAGCCTGGTCAGTGACGGTAAAATCACCTGTTCAAGTCTGGTCGGTGCGCTGGATCTCAGCCTCAACGACATTTTGCCGTCATTTTCTCAGGGCCTGACGCAACTTGAACTGCGGGCTTCGAAATGGAGCCGTGTCGATACCCCGACACTGGTTCTCTGGAATCCCTCAACACCGGATAACCGTAACGGCGAACTGTTTGTTTATAATATTGGCATATTGTCGAATTTCCTGCTCGAACCGCAACCGCCCTATGCCAGCCATATCGTTTTGAACGTTGGTAAGCAATATCTCGAGTATGGCAAAAAGGACATCATCAGCAGCGACGATCTTCCGTACCCTCCTCTGCTGAGTGAGAGATCGCAAAAATATGATTTCTCTGTCTCCATCTTCGGAGAAAAAGCCAGCGAACTGGCCTGGAATGAACTCCCCTCACATTTACCGCTTTCGGTGTTAATCAGTTTACTGACGGCCACCGCGGTTTATCTGCTTTCCGGCAGCAGGATCAGTCTGGCCTATCCGATCAGCCACGGCATTTCACACCGCGAATTTAAGGTCTATTGCCAGCCGATTATTAACAGCGATGACGGCCGCTGTATCGGTGTGGAAACGCTGATGCGCTGGAAAAACCGCAGGCAGGAATGGGTGTCGCCTGATGTATTTATTCCGCTGGCAGAACAGCACGGGTTAATCATCTCACTTACCCGCTATCTGATTAAAACCGTTGCCGATAATCTGGCGGTCTTCCCGGCGACTCCAGGCTTTTATGTCAGCATTAACGTAGCAGCGCAGCATTTCAATAATATGGAAATTGTGGATGATATCCGCAAGCTGTGGCTTCCGGCTCAGCCTTCTGTCTCACTGATGCTTGAACTGACCGAGCGCACGCGTCTTCAGGAACTGCGTGCCGCGGAAATTTCGCAGCTCAAGGAAATGGGAATTCTGCTGGCTATTGATGATTTTGGTACCGGCCACAGTTCACTGAGTTATCTCAAAACCCTGAATCCGGATGTGCTGAAGATTGACCAGGCATTCACAGCATCCATCGGAACCGATGCCATCAACGCGACGGTCACGGACACCATTATTACGCTGGCGCAGCGGCTGAATTTAAAGCTGATTGCTGAAGGGGTGGAAACCCGCGAACAGGTTGATTATCTGCGTAAACGCAGAGTGGATTCTTTGCAGGGCTACTACTTTGCACGCCCGATGCCGGTAGAAGTTTTCCCCGTCTGGCTGGAGCGTTATCAGAAATCGAACCAAAATATGGAACCTCAGGACGTTCAGGGTTCCGTCTGACCCCAAGTATTCACACCATTTCAGGCATAAAAAACGGCGACCGGAGTCGCCGTTTTACCTTCAGGCATTGCGCCAGATTTAGTGGCTTTCGTCCCACTGATCTTCTGACTTAATCCGGGTGATGCGGACACGCTCGATGCGATAGTCTGTCACCTCAAGGATCTCAAAGTGCAGCGACGCCATTTCAATCACTTCACCGGCAACCGGCATCTGGCCTGATTTCGACAGCAGCAATCCGGCCAGCGAAGCAAAATCATCATCCGCATTTACCAGATTGTTCACGTCGAGAACTTGCTGAAGAAGGTGTAAGTCTGTCCCGCCTTTCGCAATCCATGACTCACCGTCAGCAATCACATCCGGCATTTCATCTTCGTCCGGGAACTCACCGGCAATGGCTTCCAGCACGTCCAGCGGCGTGACAAGCCCCTGAATCACACCAAACTCATTGTTTACGACCACCAGACGCCCCCTGGCTTTACGTAATACCGCCAGCAGATTGATCACATCCATGGTTTCCGGCACCACAATCGGCGGCGTTTTTTCGGCGAAAGCCACGATGTTTTCGCCGTTCTCCAGCGCCACCAGCAGGTCTTTCGCACGTACTACACCGATGACATCATCCAGAGAATGACGGCAGATCGGGAACAAACTGTGCGGCGTATCCAGCAGCTGACTGCGGATTTCAGCCGGTGACTTTTCGCAGTCCACCCATGAAATCTCGGTGCGCGGCGTCATAATAGTGCGCAATGTCCGCGATGCCAGCGTCAGAACGCCCGTTATCATATGGCGCTCTTCTTCTGCAAAAGCTTCTGATGCAGGCAGTACATCACCGACTGGCTCATCTTCATTCTGATGCTGACGTTTCCCGCCCATCAGGCGCTGAATGGCCTCGGCGGTGCGCTCACGCATCGGACGATTAGACTGGCTTTTCAGGAAGTTACGGCGTGCAATCTGGTTGAACAGTTCAATCAGAATGGAGAAGCCGATCGCCGCGTACAGGTAGCCCTTAGGAATATGGAAGCCAAAACCTTCCGCTATCAGGCTCAGACCAATCATCAGCAGGAAGCTGAGACACAGCACCACTACCGTCGGATGATTGTTCACAAAACGCGTCAGCGATTTAGACGCCAGCAGCATCACACCCATGGCGATCACCACGGCGGTCATCATCACAGCCAGATTATTCACCATACCGACTGCAGTTATCACGGCATCCAGCGAGAAGACGGCGTCGAGCACCACAATCTGCGCCACAACCGACCAGAAACTGGCATAGCCGCGGTTCGGTGTTCCCTGTTCGTCATGCCCTTCCAGCCGCTCATGCAGCTCGGTGGTGGCTTTAAATAACAGGAACAGACCACCGACCAGCAGGATCAGATCCCGCCCGGAGAAGCTGAACTGCGCAATGCTGAACAGCGGCGTGGTCAGTTTAACCATCCACGAAATCAGCGACAGCAGGCCCAGACGCATAATCAGCGCCAGCGAAAGGCCGATAATACGGGCCTTATCGCGCTGCTTAGGCGGCAGTTTATCCGCAAGAATGGCAATAAAAACAAGGTTGTCGATACCCAGAACAATTTCCAGGACAACAAGCGTCAGCAAACCGACCCAAATTGAAGGGTCCATCAAAAATTCCATGTCAGACTCCGCAATGAGTTAAAGAAAAATGACGCAAAGAAACGCGTGACGTCCGGCGGTCAGAAGACATGCCAGAGGCGGTCACGATAAAAATCTCAGATGAAAGCGGTTTCAGTGCGGCAGTAATCAGGCCCAGTGGGGCGTATTTGCCGGTAAGAATGAGGTGATAGTGCGAAGAATAGTGACGTCGGTGACAGTCCATAGGGAGGGCTGAGGCCCGGTACTCCTGTTCAATGATTCGGAAAATCACTCTATCAGGAATGATTATTTGAATAAAGTGTGATTTTTTACGATCCGCATCATTTTGAAACATCTATGCTGTTTTAATGTGCAATGTGAAAACGTATTCACAATACGTCGTTCAATAACGGACAACCGTCACAAAAATTATTTTTTCGCACACTAAAATAAATCACGTCGCACAACCTGTTGAGGTTCTGCAATTTTACTGTTTTGCAGTCTTATCAGAAATTAAGGAACGTTAGTACGCAGGGAATGCCCTGTCCGCCTCAGGAATAAAAACGGGCGGATATCATCAGCACCATTACTTATGTGCATAACTCTTTTCAAGAGTTAACAGAGGAGGTAGCGAGTGAGTATTGCTATTATCATCGGCACGCACGGGTCAGCAGCTGAGCAGCTGCTGAAAACAGCGGAAATGATTTTAGGTGAACAAGATAATGTCGCCTATATCGATTTCGTTCCCGGCGAGAACGCCGAAACCCTGATCGAAAAGTACACGGCAAAGTTGGGTAGTTTAGACACCAGCAGCGGCGTCCTTTTCCTGGTCGACACCTGGGGGGGCAGCCCGTTCAATGCCGCCAGCCGTATTGTTGTCGATAAAGAAAATTACGAAGTTGTCACCGGTGTCAATATCCCAATGCTGGCAGAGACTTTCATGGCTCGCGATGACAACCCTTCTTTCGCAGAACTGGTTGCCATTGCAGTAGAAACAGGTCGTATCGGCGTGAAAGCGCTTAAAGCCCCTGAACCTGCTGCCCAGGCCCCTGCTGCCGCACCTGCGCCAAAAGCAGCCGCCCCGGCTAAACCTGCCGGTCCGAACGACCATATGAAGATCGGCCTTGCCCGTATCGATGACCGTTTGATTCATGGTCAGGTCGCGACCCGCTGGACCAAAGAAACCAACGTAACCCGCATTATTGTTGTCAGCGACGAAGTGGCTGCCGATACCGTGCGTAAAACGTTGCTGACTCAGGTTGCTCCTCCTGGTGTTACTGCACACGTTGTTGACGTCGCAAAAGCCATCCGTGTCTGGGATAACCCAAAATACGCTGGCGATCGCGTGATGTTGTTATTCACTAACCCGACTGACGTTCTGCGTTTAGTTGAGGGTGGCGTGAAAATCACCTCCGTAAACATCGGTGGTATGGCTTTCCGCCAGGGTAAAACTCAGGTGAATAACGCAGTGTCTGTCGACGAAAAAGATATCGAAGCGTTCAAGAAATTGAATGAAAAAGGTATCGAACTTGAAGTGCGTAAAGTTTCTACAGACTCTCGCCTCAAGATGATGGATCTCATTAATAAGATGAATTAATAAGCACATCGCAAATGTGCAGATTCCCTCAACGTTATCTGCCTGATGTGCCTGTTTATACTCAGCGTCCTTTGGTCATAGGAGAAGTGCAATGGAGATCACCACACTACAAATTGTGCTGATATTTATTGTTGCATGTATTGCCGGGATGGGTTCGATCCTGGATGAATTTCAGTTTCACCGCCCGTTAGTTGCCTGTACTTTGATTGGTTTTGTTCTTGGTGATGTTAAAACCGGGATCATCATCGGCGGTACGTTGGAAATGATTGCACTTGGCTGGATGAACATCGGTGCTGCTGTTGCGCCGGATGCCGCCCTCGCCTCTATCATCTCTACCATTCTGGTTATCGCAGGCGGACAGTCTGTCGGTGCCGGTATCGCACTGGCTATCCCGCTGGCGGCTGCCGGTCAGGTATTAACCATTATCGTTCGTACTATCACTGTTGCCTTCCAGCACGCAGCGGATAAAGCGGCTGAGAAAGGTAACCTGAACGCCATTACCTGGATCCACGTTTCCGCGCTGATCCTCCAGGCAATGCGTATCGCAATCCCTGCTGTGATTGTTGCTGTGTCTGTGGGTACTGCGATTGTTCACGACCTGCTGGCTTCAATCCCTGAAGTGGTCACCAACGGTCTGAACATTGCCGGTGGTATGATCGTTGTGGTTGGTTACGCCATGGTTATCAACATGATGCGTGCTGGCTACCTGATGCCATTCTTCTACCTTGGTTTCGTTACTGCCGCATTCACCAACTTCAACCTGGTTGCACTGGGTGTGATTGGTGTGGTGATGGCTGTTCTTTACATCCAGTTGAGCCCGAAATACAACAAGTCTGCGCAGGCAGCGGCTGCACCGGGTGTTAACGATCTCGACAACGAATTGGATTAAGGGTGAAGGACATGGTTGATCAAACTGCAGTTAAAAAACTCACGGCCAGCGATATTCGCGGTGTGTTTATGCGCTCCAACCTTTTCCAGGGGTCATGGAACTTCGAACGTATGCAGGCTCTGGGCTTCTGCTTCTGTATGGTGCCTGCCATCCGTCGTCTCTACCCTGAAAATAACGACGAT
The DNA here is from genome assembly GCF_003610915.1 of Rahnella variigena. NCBI lineage: Bacteria > Pseudomonadati > Pseudomonadota > Gammaproteobacteria > Enterobacterales > Yersiniaceae > Rahnella > Rahnella variigena. The sequence continues at coordinate 2,397,872 of NZ_NSDJ01000001.1, read as the reverse complement.
CGCAAAGCGGCTATCAAACGCCATCTGGAATTCTTTAACACCCATCCTTACGTTGCAGCCCCTGTACTGGGTGTTACGCTGGCGATGGAAGAACAGCGTGCCAACGGCGCACCTATTGACGACGCGGCCATCAACGGCCTTAAAGTCGGTCTGATGGGGCCTCTGGCTGGTGTGGGTGACCCGATCTTCTGGGGTACTGTTCGTCCGGTGTTTGCTGCACTGGGTGCGGGTATCGCGATGACCGGTAGCCTGCTGGGGCCGTTGCTGTTCTTCATTCTGTTTAACCTTGTACGTCTGCTGACCCGCTACTACGGCGTGTCTTATGGCTACAAAAAAGGTGTCGATATCGTTAACGATATGGGCGGCGGTTTCCTGCAGAAACTGACCGAGGGGGCGTCAATTCTCGGCCTCTTTGTCATGGGCGCCCTGGTTAACAAGTGGACGCACGTTAACATTCCACTGGTGGTATCAAAAATCACCGACCAGACAGGCCATACCACGGTCACCACTGTCCAGACGATTCTGGATCAGCTGATGCCAGGCCTGGTGCCATTACTGCTGACCTTCGGTTGTATGTGGCTGCTGCGTAAGAAAGTGAACGCCTTGTGGATCATCGTTGGCTTCTTCGCCATCGGTATCTTCGGTTACTGGATTGGCCTGTTAGGTCTCTGATAACCACTCAACCGGGGGGTCATTCCCCCGGTTTTTTTATGACCTGATTTTGCTGTTTTTGATTTGCCTTTTGTGGCCGTAAGCTGGAGTTTTCATGTCTGTTACCGATATTGTCCTCGCGCTCTTCATCCTCCTGTTGCTGGCCTACGCCATCTACGATGAGTTCATCATGGGAACTAAAAATGGTGAAACGCGCCTGCGTGTGAATCTAAGACGCCGCAATAAACTGGATTCCATTATTTTCATCGGTCTGCTGGCGATCCTGCTTTATAACAATATCCATGCTAATGGTACTGTCGTAACGAATTATCTGTTAATTGGTCTTGGCCTGATTGCTTTCTACCTCTCGTTCATCCGCTGGCCAAAGATGCTGTTCAAACCGAAGGGTTTTTATTTTGCCAATACCTTCATCACTTATGACAGGATCCGTAGCATGAACCTTTCAGAAGATGGTGTCCTGGTATTTGAACTAGAACAGAAAAAGTTATTAATTCGCGTTAACGAACTTGATGATCTGGAAAGGATCTACAAGTTAATGGTTGAAAATCAATAAGTTAAAAAACTAACACAAGACTATCAGTTATAGCCATAGGTATATTTATGGCTTTACTGCTTAAGCTTATCTCTAATATTCCCGCACTAACCTGATTGTTATTTAACCCTATATTTAAAATCCCTTTTATCTGCAAAGATTAATTCACTCCCGAATATAAAACCCCTTATTTATTTGGTGTTGTTCTGCATAAAAATATCATGATAAGGTTGCGCCGTTATTTGGGGGGTATACTCGTGAACTTATCCGCAACGCTTATTTTGGCTTTTGGCATGTCGATGGATGCCTTTGCCGCGTCCATTGGTAAAGGTGCTGTCCTTCATCGCCCTTGCCTGCGTGAAGCTCTCCGTACTGGCCTGATTTTCGGTGTAATAGAAGCAATTACACCGCTAATTGGCTGGGGGCTGGGCTTATTTGCCAGTCAATACATCATGCAATGGAGTCATTGGGTCGCCTTTATCCTGCTGTCCATTCTTGGCACACGAATGATTGTTGAAGGGCTGAAAGATAAACCGGATGACGTCCACACAACTGCAACACGCCATAGTTTCTGGATCCTGGCTGCCACGGCGGTTGGCACAAGTCTGGATGCGCTGGCAATTGGCGTAGGATTAGCGTTACTGGAAGTGAACATCATCCAGACCGCGCTCTTTATCGGTATGGCAACCCTGCTGATGTCCACGTTGGGAATTATGGTCGGGCGCTTTATCGGCCCGCTTTTAGGCAAGTGGGCCGAAGTTTTAGGGGGCGTGGTGCTGATCGGAACAGGACTGAATATCTTGCTCGAGCATCTGGGCTATTTAAGCTAAGGCGCGCTGATGTATTCTGATGAGAAAATCTGTTTCACACTCAAAGGCCGTCTGAGCTTTTAAGTCAACCATCACTTCCTCTGTTGCTCGCCATGCAAAAGGCGTCATTTGCAACAAATCAAATGCCTGTGCGCCCGAAAGACTCATGTTATACGCCAGCGCTTCGGTGCTGATCCGCTCAAAACCATCCAGTTGCTCATCCAGGTCGGCATGCAATTGTACATCCTGATAAATCAGCCCCTTCAGCTGGTATAAGTGACGCGGCCCCGGCGCGACTGTCACCACCAAACCACCGGGTTTGATGGCCCGGTAAAGCTCCTGAGCCTTACACGGCGCATAAATGCGAATGACCGCGTCCAGAGAGCTGTCGGCAAAGGGCAAGCGGTGGCTGGAAGCCACACAAAATGACACGTCGTGATAGCGTTTGGCAGCATAACGGATAGCCACTTTAGCCACGTCCAGACCATAGACTTTCAGCGCGCGGTGCTGCATTAACCGGTCCGCGAAAGCCGCGGTGTAATACCCTTCCCCGCAGCCGATATCCAGTAATGCCTGGGCATCTTCCGGAATGACTTCATCGAGGATATCCGACAGACGGTCCCGTAAAGGCTGATAATGACCAGCATCAAGAAATGCACGACGGGATATCATCATTTCCGGACTGTCACCTGGTTGCTTCGAGCGTTTGTGCTGTACGGGCATCAGATTCACGTAACCCTCTTTGGCATGATCAAACTGATGATTGGCCGGGCAACACCATTGCTGACCTGTCAGCGTAAGCGGCTGGAAACAAAGCGGGCACTGATACGTCATGAAGAAAACCTGCAAGGAAAGTCTGAGGAGGCGAAAGTTCGCAATAGAGGTAAGTCTAAAGAAGGCGCACTGAGGTTGCAACTGCTGGAAAATCCGCATAAAAGGCAGCTACACTGAAGCGATATCATTTTCCTGACCGAGACACGAGATGAGTGACAGCTCAGTTTTACTCAGCCATATCCCCGGCATTTTACATGGCTTCGGCGATAAAGAATCCTTGCTCCCTGCTCATCTGAAAGCCTTTGAAGCCACACGACCGGAAAAGAAACAGGTTCATGGCACCCGGATTGTGGATGTAACTCAGCCCGGACAGGATTGCGGCGAAGCTGACGGGTTTATCACCTCCGTACCCGGTATTCTGCTGGCCGTCTTTACCGCGGACTGCCTGCCGGTGATTTTTTGCCGCAAAGATGGCAAGGAAGTGGCCGCGGTTCACGCGGGCTGGCGGGGACTTATCGACGGTATTCTGGAGGAAATGGCGCAACTGATTAATCAGTCGGGTGATACCCGTGACTGGGTTGTGGCCATCGGTCCTGCAGCGCAGTCTTGCTGTTACGAAGTCAGTCAGGAGCTTGTGGATACATTTATGCAACAACTCGACTTCCCCCCTGCCCTGATTTCGCCGCGTCATCGTCACCTTGATCTGGCTGCGATTGCAGAAGCTAAACTACAGGCTTTGGGATTTGCAGGAATTGACCACGCTGGCAGCTGCACGATTTGTACAACGGCAGGGAGTACAACGGAGGGGACAGCATTCAAATACACCAGCTTCCGGCGTAACAGTCATCAGCGGGCAAAAGACCCTTCACATCCGGGCATCAGCGGGCGAAATCAGCAATCTGGCATTATGATCTTGCGATAGAGTGATCTTGCAATAACAGCTCAACATGCTGAAAAAAGACACAAAAAAACCCGCCTTGGCGGGTTTTTTTACAGCTGACGCTGCTTAGATTGCAGTTACGTTAACTGCTGACGGGCCTTTCTGGCCGTCTTGGATTTCGAACTCTACGTTCTGGCCTTCAGCCAGAGTTTTGAAGCCGTTACCCTGGATTGCAGAGAAGTGTACGAACACGTCTTTGCTACCGTCAGCAGGAGTAATGAAACCGAAACCTTTAGACTCGTTGAACCACTTAACTTGACCTTTGATCTTTGCCATCTTGAGTATTTCCTTTGGATTGTTTAAACCGCCCGTAGGCGTTACATAGACAAACTAGAGTCGTTACTGCTTGAGGCACTAAGATTAGAATCGGCAGAGAAGCGGTATTCAACGTGAACGTCTTTACTCAGAACTTCTATACTGAAAATGCCACACATATACAGAACTGTACCTCGTTTTACCCAGATGCGTTATCACATACTCTGAATTCGATGGCAAGCCATTTTTAATCAGTGATGGACATGTCGCACATATTTGAGCCGGTTAAAGGCACTTCGTGTTCAGTTATGCTGAAATATGTTGATAGACATGCTTTTTTCTGCTTTGCAGTTTCACCTGCATATCAAACAAAACAATAACGACCTGTTTTTGATTATTGATCATTTAATGCAGAACAGTAAGCGTAAAACACACCTTTATTTGAATTTTTATTGTCAAGATCGGCCAAAACCTTTTCCTGATGGCCTGATAAGGCGTGGTAAAGCAACACCCCGGGTCAGGTCAGGTTCGGGTGACAGCGGGTCTGTCGGGCAAGGTGCTCACTTGTACAACAGAACGGGCAACCGGTTAAAGACATAGCCAGACAATATGACTGGTTATGCAATAATCAATTACGCCAGGGAAGGATAAAATGGTGCAAAACAAAACGCAGACCGCAATAAATGCACCTAAACTGTGCGCCTTCGGCGTGTAGCCGATAATACATAACATCACTCAACGCCTTCGGCGTTTCAATTCTAAATCCCTCGCTCTTCTAATACAGTTTTCTTATCATCTCGTTTTTGACATTATAATGAATTAAAGTTTGCGAGTTGGTTAAATTGGTATAACACTTGCGCAAACTTTTAAAAATCACTTATTCATATAAAAAATATCGTTATAAAAATTTATTATTAAATACCGTGATCGGAATCTCAAATCATCATTATCGTGCTCTGGGAAAACGGGCGCGCAATGGGTGCTGCGACGGCATGACTGGCAAGGACCTTACGACAGCGCAATCAGCACAATGCACTATATATCAAGAAATTTCAGGGATAACGCTCCATCAGCCGATTTTTACGTTTACCGATACGAATAATTATTCCACGCGCAAAATATCTGATAAGGGAACATTATCCTTCCATGGATATCAATTAACATATCAATAACCCCTTCATTTTGTAAGTCATCATAAATGCAAAGCTTTAATTGATAATACTTCTCATTTAACAAGCCCTAAATTGCACTTTATAATCCCTCTGCAACGGGAAAATGATATTCAATCTTTAGAAATGCTCGCACCAATTTTTAAGGGTTTAAATTCCATTTCAGGCGAGTCACTTTGAGATATAGCTTCCGCTAATTCGTTTAATGGTTGATCCAGCGAATCATCAGCTAATTCAAAAACCCCCCAGTGGATCGGCACGGCTTTCTGACAACGTAGTTGCGAAAAGACCGTCACAGCCTGCTGCGGATCCATATGCTGCGCGCTCATGAACCATCTTGGTGCATAGGCGCCGATGGGAATGGCGGCTAAATCGAACGGCCCCAGACGCTGACCGATCAGTTCAAATTGATTGCTATAACCACTGTCCCCGGAAAAATAGAAGCGCAAATCAGTGTTTCTGACGACCCAGCCACACCACAGGGACTGATTGCGATCCCAAAATGTGCGCATACTCCAGTGGCGCGCTGGCACGGCTGAAAAAGTCAGATCACCAAACTGATGTTCCTGCCACCAGTCAAGTTCTTCGATATACCGCGCTCCGCGCCGCTCAAGCCAAGGTTTCATGCCCAAAGGCACCATAAACTGCACGTCAGGGAAACGTCGCAACAGCTTGCGCACAGTCGCGCGATCAAGATGGTCATAGTGATTATGGGAAAATAACACGACGTCAATAGGTGGCAGTTTTTCAACCGGTGCAGCAACGGGCGTTTTACGCTTAGGCCCGTAGAAGCTCAGCGGCGAGGCGCGAGCCGACAACGCGGGATCCATAAGAACGTAACGTCCCGCCACGCGCAGCAATAAACAGGCGTGACCTAAAAACCATACACGATCATCTGTTCCGCTAAAATCCGCCTCCTGCCACCACTGGCTGATGAAATGTTGGTAGCCTTTCTCTGGCGGTGCAGGCAATTGCTGGGCTTTACGTTCCTTTCTCCAGCGTTTGAAATCCCCCTCCTGCCGGTTCTGCGGTTCAACATTGGTAAAACCGTCAGGCGTATGATGAGATTTTGAAGGATCGTAATAGGGATTTTTACCAGGCATAGGACTCCACGGGAAAGCTTTCCTGTTAGAACGAAAATGTGAACACATCATTTTAAGTAGCATATTTGTTAATCACACTACAGGGAGAAAGTGAAAAAATATGTGCCAATTCAGCAGCTATCAACGGTTAAGAAAATCTTAATAACTGTGTGTTTTACTGAGGACGTTCAAAAAGGAGAAAATTTATGACCAGGAACACCAATCAACGCCGACGCTCATTTACTGCGCGACTGACGCATATCATGCAGATTCAGACCCAGTACGGCCGCCTGTGGCTCAGCTCACGCTTTCGCCGAATCAAAGTCCCTGCTTCACTCAAAGTCATCGCCTTCGCCATTCTGACGCTGATGGTTCTGGCGATAACCGGGACAATGTTGCTGGTACTTGACCTGATCAGCCTGATTTCAGGGCTGCTGAAGCGCCCTTTCCGCCGGGGAAATGTTTACCGGCGCCAGCTGATGAGAAAGCCTGTATAAAACAAAACCGTGTCGGTTTAACGACACGGTTTGAGATTACGGGAATGTATTCCTGATTTTCAGGCAGGCATACCGCAAAGTTTGGTCAGATTTCTGGCGCCGATCATGAGGGTTGCAACATAGGATTGTCTGCGGGTGACGACTTCGACCGCTACACGCGCATCTTTATACTTAATGAGATAGGTTGAAGGCCAGCCCTGCCGGCGTTTGCCGTAGGCTTTTTCATGACTGTCGATAGCTGCATGAGCAACCACCAGATGGGAAAGAGTTTTATCACCTTTAATGATGCGCTTCATAATGGACTCCGCCTTAGACACAACTGTCAAAATGAGGAAACATTAATCACTTGATACGCATCGCTTTATGCGACGCTTATTCGAATCACTTCTTTGCAAAACTTTGTCACAATCTGAGTATCTCTGCGCTTTTGCTTATGCGCAAGTCTTACTAAGCAGGAAACATACCATAGCGGCACGAAGAGGCCGTTTGCTCTGCGCCTGCCACTGGCCATGAGGACTGCTTATCTCAGCCAGCCAGAGGGGATCGCTCTGCAACTCTTTAAAATTGATGCTGATTTTGTTGGCGCAAATAATCGGCCACGCGTCGGAGGGGTTGTTGCAATAATCTTTGCCCTTCATACCGCCGTAGGGATACCACTTCTCAGGTTCCTCTCCCGTCAGTAAAGCAATGTTGTGGTTTACTTCGCTATCGTTTTCTTCCGACCATTTGATCATCAGTTCATCCATCCAGCAGGGCACATGCGTGGAGACTACCGGAAGAATAAGACAGATTTATGAAGGAGTAACAAAAGCAAAAACCCGCCGAAGCGGGTTTACGATGTAAAATTATCGTTCAGGAATAAAACCACGCAGACTGAGAGCAGAATCATCCTCTGCTTCAACAGGAGGCGCTTTGCCTCGTGCCTGTGCAGCGAGAACCTTGAGCAACTCGGTTTGCTGGCGTTGTTGCTCAGCTATCTCGTGCAACAAAGCGATGTGTTCATTTGCCCTGACACTGGCCCGGCTGATAAAAAACCACACCAGCAAAAATAACAAAGCTGAGAGTGCGAACAGCACCAATGAAGCCAGGCTGTTTTGGCCCATTGCGAAATCAAACATTGACTACCCTACCACTGAATGTTCAGAGCCTTCATCTTACCATCACCGGCTGATCAGGGAAGTCATTCACAAATCCATTAACGAAAAAACAGGCTTTTCTTACTGCCGGGCTGGTGGCAGACAGAATTTCTGGCAGAGATCCCCTAAAAAGGGATAAATGAAGTGATCGCACAAACGCCCAGATCAAAGTTCCCGCCCTGATCGCAATAGCTGTTAAGCGCAAGCAGGTAAAGACCTATGCAGATGAGCAGGAAAAGAACGAACATCACGATCCTCCTGACATTGAAAACAGGCTTTTTCAATTTGATGGCAGGTCTCTTTTGGTTTAAACAGCGTCTATCAGGGCTCAAGGCGACGTCCAACGGATGAATGAACAGACACACATACTACGATGAAAATCTTAAACAACGATATAACAAAGCGTCGGCTTTTAACGGGCAAACATCCTGCAATAATCACATACGTAAATCATAAATAAAAATGTATTCACTTTATCTATATATACTAACCAGGCAAGAGTTGACCTGCGTCAAATAAAACCAATTATTCATTCTGCCTTTAAAAATAACATCTCCCTTTCGAATTTCTTAAAAATGAATTTTGCAGACCCTGTAATAATACATTACATATTGAAATTATAGAAACCGGAGGAAGCCATTAACTTCATGAAAGACCATATCTCAACATAATTCCAATATGATAAATAACCGCCTGAACTGAAAGAACGCATCCTGGCTCGCATCAGACCAGGTTTAATCAGCCTGTTCTGCTTACCCATAAAAGACATTTATTTAGAAACTATGAAGCAACAATTAAAATATTAATAGAAATGCAAAACTAAAAACACGTCAATTATTAAATATAAATTTTCAAATTTGATGAACTTTCACTGGAACTTCCTTGTTGAATTAAACCATGCATTAAAATATCATCCCGCCGTCGAACAGTTCTTCTGTCTCTTCTGTAATATAAATGAAAGCATAATAGCTGAATTATTTTCAGCTTACTCATGCTGACTATTTTTTGTTGAGGGATTAATAAATGCATGCATGGAATAAAAAGTTCTTCGTTTCTAAAATAGCGCTGGCCTGCGCTGTTGCAGTTACAGCACCTGCGGCGATATCAGCTGATATATCTGGCACCGTATATGACACGTTCTATCATGACTCTACTCTGGCGGGTCATATCGGCTATCGTGGATATGCAGATGATGACGGTGCAGATAACGGCTACGTTGGCGGAGACATCTACTCTTCAATCAATAACGCTGTAGTCAATGGTGTTATTTCCACTCACTATCTGGGCTTTGATAACAACAGTAGCAACACGCTGAATATTACCAACACCACTGTCAACGGCATGATCACTTCTGAGTGTATGTCGACCGATTGCGGCGATGCGCGTAATGATTATGATCAGTCACCTTTGCAACTGACCATTGATAATTCCACTATTAACGATACTTACGAACACTTCGATTACGACGTAACCGATGCTAATAATGTGCGTGATCATGAAACCCTGAATACCTACGATATGGGTGTTGCGGTGACATTGGATCAGGAAAGTGACATCGTTATTAAGAATAACTCTCACGTCGCTGGCATTGCGCTGACCCAAGGCTACGAGTGGGCTGATACTGACGTTAATAACGGCAATACGTTTGATAATACGCTGACAGTTAATGACTCCGCGCTGACTTCTGGTTCTTACACAGAATTGCAGACCACCGGTTTCTACGGCCAGTCCGATAAGCCAAGCGATTACGGCAATAATAGTGCCGCAGGTACCCCGGCCGATGACGTTGCATTATCTGTTGTTGCAAGTGCAACAGCTGATAACGCAATGAAAACCAATGCCGTATTCAATAATTCAACTATTACCGGTGACGTGGCTTTTGTCAGCACCTTCGACGAAAACTATTACGTCGGTGGTTATGACAGCAATGCAGATGGTGTGCTGGATACCAATGGCTGGGATGACACAGACGAACTGAACCTGACACTGGACAATGGCAGCAAATGGGTTGGCGCAGCCACTTCAGATGTTCAGATGGATTCAGCACTGTATAACCGCAGCACCAACAGCATCTGGCCGGGTTCTGTTTTCAGCAGCACCAATGGCTATCTGGTTGGCGATGATGTTTATCAAAGCGGTCTGTTTAATGTCGCGCTGAACAACGGTTCCGAGTGGGACACAACCAAATCATCAAACATTGATGATCTGACCGTCAATAACGGTTCTCAGGTGAATGTTGCTGAATCTGAACTATTGGCAGATCATATATCTCTGACCAATGCGTCAACCCTGAAAATTTCCGCACATGGCGATGTTAAGACTGATGTATTGAGCCTGAACTCAGGCAGTCAGGCATCATTAACCGAAGAAACTGCGTCTCTTTACGCCAACACCATCACAGTGGGCAGCGGTTCTGAACTGAACTTAGGTCTGGGTCAGGTTGATACGCATAATATGGTTCTGACTGATAACGGTACTTTCGATATCGGTAGCCGTGAATATGTTCTTAACTCTGACATGAACAACGCACGCGACAAAACTGCCGCCGACTATGTTTATGATCAGGGCACTATCGGTATCAATTCTGACGGTCATCTGTCCGTCAATGGCGTGACCAACGGTAATTATCAGGTACGTATTGATAACGCGACAGGCGAAGGCCAGGTTGCTGATTATGAGAATAAAGAGCTGATCCGCATCTACGGCGGCAATGCGACCTTTACTCATGCTAACACCGCTGATCTGGGCGCCTATCAATATCAGGCTGAGCAGTATGACGATACTGTAGTGCTGGCTAAACAAGGCATTACCTCTACCGCCAATGCAGCACTGAGCCTGCCTTCTTCCAATGCAGCAACCTGGCATATGGAACAAGACACCTTAGAAAACCGCATGAACAGTTCACGTCACACCCAGGGCAATGACAAAGGTGGTGTGTGGGTTAACTACTTTGGCGGTCAGCAAAATGGTGACAACGGCGTAATTGATTACGATCAGGACGTTAATGGCATTATGGTTGGTCTGGATAAAGTCACCGAAGGCGGTGGCGAACGCCAGTGGCTGGTCGGTATGGCAGCAAGCTTCGCCAAATCAAGCCTGTCTATGGATGATGCGGATGCGGATACTGACAGCCAGTCAGCACGCGTTTACTCCAGCCTGAACTTCAACAATGGCGCATTCTTTGATTCTTCTCTGAGCTACAGCCATTTCAGCAACTCTACTGACAGCACCATGAGCAACGGTCAGCAAGTATCAGGTGACAGCACTACTGATGCATGGGGCTTTGGTCTGAAACTGGGTTACGACTGGAAATTCGCTCCACAGGCTTATCTGACTCCATACGCAAGCATTACTGGTGTGTTTATTGGCGATGACGATTACAGCATGACCAACAACATGCATGTTAGCGATCAGGCTTATGACAGCATGCGTTATGAGTTGGGGGGTAACCTGGGTTATACCTTCGATCTGGGTGCAGATCAGGCAATCAGTCCTTACGCAACTCTGGCGTATGTGTATGAAGATGCTGAAAACGATGCAAACATCAACGGCGACCGTATCGATAACGGCGTTGATGGTTCTGCTGTCCGCCTTGGTTTAGGGGGTCAGTTCGACATGAACAAAAACTTCACGGTTTACACAGGTGTCAACTACCTCGGCGGCAGCGATGTTGACCAGCCTTGGGCAGCAAACCTGGGTATGAAATACCGCTGGTAATTTGCCTGTCTGATAACACTCTTCAGTAATGTATTGGCCCCTTTACGGGGCCAATTTTTTTTGACATCTTCAGGGCTGTGGTGATTAGGAATCTGCTGCAATGACATTTGCTAAAAAATAACTTCTACTATGCTGATCAATATCCTGAATAGTTCAGGAGCAGATATTTAGGGAGTTTCAGAATGGGTATCGTTAAGACGATTATTGTACTGGCTGTGATTTACGCTATTTTTCTATTTTCAGGATACGGCGTGACGGTCGGAAGCAGCGAGAATGCAGCGGGATTAGGCCTGAAATGCCAGTACTTAACGGCCAGAGGGATTGTCAGCTCTCAGTACATTCATTCTGACAGCGGAGTCATTGGTGTCGCGAACTGTCCGATCTTCAAAAAAGTCGGCGAAGTGGTCGATAATAAATAAGACACTTTTTTGGCTTGTCATGCCCGTTAGCACGGGCATGACAATAATTCTTAGCTGTCGTGCTTAGTGAATTTCAGTTCAATCAATGAAATCGCTTTTTCAATTGCACGTTTAGTTACCGGATCGGCACCTGCCGGATGCTTGCTGAAATCAATGCTTTTCAGCTGATGGGACATCTTTTCGCGTACTTCTGCTGGCGCAATAATTTCAATCACATCCAGAATTTGCTTAATCACCAGCTGGCATGCAACCAGATCAGATTCGATTTCTTGTTCTCTGTTTAAAGATTCGGACATGAGCTGCTCCTTCCATTACGTCATTCATAAAAATTATGGTCGCGAGGATATCATGCCCTTTATTGAAATTCTCTTTTCTGCCATTTCTGCCCTTACCCTTCTTTTCAACCGGACAAATATGCAGCAAACGCGCGCTATTACATTTTTTTACGGACACATTAGTTCTATGCTTAATCTGATGACAAAGAAGGAGACGCGCTATGTTCGCTCTAGTTTTGACCATTTGTTATCTGGGCGGAGGATGTGAAGACCTGGTGGTAGATGCCTTTAATACTCAGAAACAATGCACCGTTGCAATGCATCAGCAGGGCTTGCGGCAGGCCGGCTGCTATCCTATCGAAGATTTTATTGATGGCTATTGGATCCCGGCGCACGAAAACGCTGATTTCTAATCCACTGTGTTGCCTTTCACAGAGTAATAACAAAAGTCTCATAAAGATTGCTAAAGTAACCGAACAAAGGTATGAATACCCTGTTACTCATTGATATTTAACCATATTGACAGGGCAGGAAATGGCAATGACGATACGTAAAACTTATGGAAGCTTTAAAAAAATACCTCTCGCGCTTCTTCTCTCCACCACCTTTATGGCCTCTTACACCACTTACGCTGCGACCGTTCCCGCAGGTGTAGAGCTGGCGGCCAAACAGGAAATTACCCGCAACAATGGCAGTGAACCCGCTTCTCTTGATCCGCATAAAGTGGAAAGCGATGTGGAGTTCAACATCCTCAGCGATTTGTTTGCCGGATTAGTCACTACCGACAGCAAGGGTGATGCACAGCCTTCCCTGGCTGGTAGCTGGGAAACTAAAGATAACAAAACCTGGGTTTTCCATTTACGTCCCGGCATTGTCTGGTCTGATGGCTCACCGATTACCGCGCAAGATGTGGTCTTCAGCTGGCAACGCCTGATCGACCCGAAAACAGCCTCACCTTATGAAAGCTATCTCGGCAGCATGCATGTGCTGAACGCCGCTGATATCATTGACGGCAAAAAGCCCGCCGATCAGTTAGGGATCAAAGCGCTCGATAAACAAACGCTGGAAATTACTCTCGATCAGCCGCTTTCCTACTTCCTCGGCATGCTGGCACACCCTTCCCTTTCGCCGATCAGCCAGGTAGATGTTGAAAAATACGGGGATAAGTGGACTCAACCTGGAAATCTGGTCAGCAGCGGTCCTTTCAAGCTCGATACCTGGACAGTCAACGAGCGCATCACCGCCGTACGCAACCCGAACTACTGGGATAACTCGCATACCGTCATTAACAAAGTGACGTATTTGCCGATCGCTTCAGGCACTGCGGATGTTAACCGCTATAAAGCCGGTGAAATCGACATCACCTATACCGTACCTTCTCCGTTGTTTGCCTCGCTGAAAAAAGAGTTGGGCTCGCAGGTTCACGTCAGCCCTTATCTCGCCGTCTATTACTATGCGATGAACACGCAAAAGCCGCCGTTTAACGATGTGCGCGTGCGTAAAGCGCTGAATCTGGCCATTGATAAGTCGATCATTGCCGATAAAGTGTTAGGTCAGGGGCAAACCCCGGCATGGCATTTATCACCAGATAACACGGGGGGTTTTACTTTCGCTAAACCAAAAGAAGCCAGCCTGACGCAGGAACAGCGTAACGCAGAAGCCAAAAAGCTGCTGACCGAAGCCGGTTTTGGTCCCGACCATCCGCTGAAATTCAATCTGCTGTACAACACTTCTGAATCGCATCAGCGCATTGCGATTGCCGCCGCGTCAATGTGGAAAAAGAATCTCGGTGTGGATGCTGTTTTACAGAATCAGGAATGGAAAACAATGCTTGATACCATGCATCAGGGGACGTATGAAGTCGTGCGTTATGCCTGGATTGCTGACTATAACGAGCCTTCGACTTTCCTGAATACGCTGCGCACAGGCAACAGCGAGAACACACCGAAGTTCAGTAATGCAGCCTATGATCAGGCACTGAATGATGCCCTGAAAGCCACGGATAAAGCCGACGTTGGCAAAGCCTATCAGCAGGCGGAGCAGGTACTGACTGAACAATCTCCGGTTATTCCGCTGTATCACTATGTCAGCGCACGTCTGGTTAAACCGTATGTGGGTGGTTTCAACGACAGCCTGCTTAATTACATTTACACCAAAGACTTGTACGTAATTAAACACTAATGCTGCCTGCCTTTCCTTACGGCGTTTGACTGCGTAAGGAAAGGCACTTCAAATCCCTCGAGCCCTCACCTTCTTTCCGCTAACCCACTTGCCACACGCCACTCAGATGGTAGATTGTACGTAAATCACACAAACGGGAGCTGTTATGAAATTCTCGGAAAGTGAGATCCAACCGCTTTGGGACGAAGTTGCACGTATTATCGGTGATGGCGTGATCCAGATGCGCCACAGAGGTGAGCCGTTGAGTGCCGATGCGCTGATTGGGTATCTCGATGAACAACTGGTCACGGCGACCGGCGTCCAGCGCCGTATCTTGCTCGGTGCAGCGATTAATCTGCTCAAAGCTGATCGTCGCTCCTGATATCAAGACAAACAAAAGCCCCGCAACCTTTCGGGTAACGAGTCGTTTATCCATCATCAGCCTGCCGTTATTTAGATTGCGCCGCTCGCCCCTGAGCAAATAAGAAAATGCGCTGCGTAATGTCATCTGCGCCGAGAATGTTTCCCTTCTGTTCCAGACTGGCTTTGGCATAAGCCATATCATGCGCCTGATCAACCATGCTGATCACCCGGTCACGAGTGGTTTTATCCACGATCCCCAGTAAGGTCGTCAGAATGGCCTGATAGGCATTTGAGGCATAAGTCAGTTGTCTTTCACGTTGTTCCAGCGCGTCAATGCGAACCATCAGGGCCTGCAATTGCTCTTGATGCGTCATAGCGGCATCCTTCTTCACGGGTGGAAAATAACCGGAAACAGCGAAGTAGAAAGATCTTCGCCGGTTACTGACGTTAAGTTTAGCAGAGTTAAAGAAAGTAAAATGTTGCCCGCTGCTGGCAGGCAATATAAACCGTTGTTCAATGAGCCATTAAACGCCTGTGCAGTTGTAACTGTTGTTTAACTCAAACGACCCGCGGCACGGGGCTTCTCACCACGTGATGCGTAACAGCGGCAGTACCTGCTTACAGATAGCAAAATGACAGCTGGATACCTGATGTGACATTTTCTGCCACAGCATTATTTGTTCATTTTGGGAGAGATCAGGTGAAAAATACAGTTCTGGGTTTAGCAATGGCAGGTACACTTTTAGTCAGTTCACTGGCGCAGGCAGAAGGCTGTCTGAAAGGTGCGGTGGTAGGCGGAGTTGCAGGTCATCTGAAGCATCACGCTGTCATCGGGGCTGTGGCAGGATGCGCCATCGGGCATCATCTGGCGGCTCAGGCAAAGAAACAGCAAGCTGCTACCGGTAAATAACTCAGTCAGGGCAAACAATGCCCTGACTGAGCAAAACGTTATTCAGGTACGACAACCACGCGGTTACGCCCTTCCTGCTTGGCTTTGTATAACGCCTCATCGGCTCGTTTCAGTGACGTCTCCGGTTCGCCCATTTGCTGATTCCAGTAAGAAACACCTAATGAAATCGTAATCGGGCGGATCCCCGGCAGCACCAATATTTCCACATTCTGCCGCAGACGTTCAGCAATCATTTCTGCTTCTGCCAGCGTCGTGTCAGGCAGCAACACCAGAAACTCTTCCCCGCCCACGCGGCACAGAATGTCACTTTCACGGGCGTTATGCCGGATTTGCTCGGCCAGTGTTCTGATCACTTCATCACCGGTGTCATGCCCGTAAGAATCATTGATCGTCTTGAAGTGGTCGATATCCAACGTAATCGCAGAAAACTGCTGACGCATTTGCACTACCGATTCCAGAGCCATCGCCAGCCCGCGCCGGTTGAACAGACCCGTCATCGGGTCGGTCTGCGTTTCGAATTTAAGTTTGCCGATTTTCTTCTGCAATAAATTAATGCCAATCAGCAAAGCACGCTTGAGCTGGTTCGACTCGAAATACCAGGAAGGGATTTCACGGATGTTGCTGGAAATATCAGGTTTATCCATTTCGTTAGCACTGCGCGCCAGTAACCAGAGCGGGCGGGCTATCATTCTGGAGAACAGCCAGACACAAAGCAGCGTCAACAGCGCCAGCGGCGTCAGATGTTTCAGTACTTTGACCATCAGCCCTTCCAGTGGCTTAAGCGTCGAATTAGTCGGCCGCTGAGTAATAATTTCCCAGCCCGACGAAGGAACAACGGCGTAACCGGCCAGCATGTTCTGCCCCGCCAGATTAGTGACCATCAGGCTGCCATTGGATTCTTTTCTGACAGCTTCAGTCAGCGGACGGGGCTTCACCACTTCTCCGATGCGATAGGCATCAGGGTGATAGAGAATACGGCGCTCTTTATCCAGCACCGCAATATAAGAACCGTCGCGATAATAATGCTCGCCAAGCAGCTCATTCAAAATGCTCTTCTGGCGCAGGTAAATAGTGCCTGCGATGTACCCGAGGTATTTACCTTCAGCGGTAAAAATCGGAGTCGAAATCACGACCACCAGATTCTGCGCGACAGAGGTATAAGGTTTACTGATCAGCGGCCGGCGTTCTTCCAGTGCTTCAAGCGCACCCGGCGTTTTCAGGATATGACCGACCAGTTGCAAACTGTCAGGAGACGTCGCCAGGATTTTGCCTTGTGCATTGGTTAGCACGACAGAATTAAAACTGTCGGTCTGGTATTTCAGACGCGCGGTTTCAGATTGCAGAACGGCAGGATCGTCAAAATTTCTCGCCGCGATCACACTGCTGTAGGCAAGCTGTTTCTGCATACTTTTTAGAAACTGTTCGGTGCTGGCGGCCAGTTTCGTCGCGTAAACGCGGTTCTCTTCGAGCGTATTGTCGATAAGTAACTGGCGCTGAACACGATAGCTGGCATAAAAGCTGTTGGCGAGCGTCACAAAGGCGCTCATCACGGCTAAAATCAGGATCAGGCGTCGCAGATCAATACGGAACAGAGAGCTTGAAAGGAGTGAGCGCAACAAAAAGTCATTCCTGTGGTAAAAAGTGGCTCATATGTAACACCGCTGCCCCCGATGCACAATAAGGCCGAAAAAATAAACTATTATCCGTCTGAATCCCCAACAAAAAATTGTACTTAGCCTCAACAGACTTAACTCAAATTATTGATATTGAAATTTTTTATGTAAGCATTGCCCTTGTTCAGAGACATTTATCAGTTAATCGCGGACAAAAAAAACGGAGGCATTAAGCCTCCGCTGATTCTTCAACAATTTGGCAATTACATATTTGCGATCATGTCGTCGGCGAACTCGCTACATTTACGCAGCTTAGCGCCTTCCATCAGACGTTCGAAATCGTAAGTCACGGTTTTGTTAGCGATAGCGCCTTCCATGCCTTTGACGATCAGGTCTGCGGCTTCGAACCATTCCATATGACGCAGCATCATTTCTGCGGACAGGATGATTGAACCCGGGTTCACTTTGTCCTGACCAGCGTATTTCGGTGCAGTACCGTGCGTCGCTTCAAACAGCGCGCAATCAGAACCGATGTTTGCGCCCGGTGCGATACCGATGCCGCCAACCTGCGCCGCCAGGGCGTCGGAGATGTAGTCACCGTTCAGGTTCATACAAGCGATAACGTCGTATTCAGCAGGACGCAGCAGGATTTGTTGCAGGAACGCATCCGCGATCACGTCTTTAATGATGATGTCTTTGCCGTTGTTCGGGTTCTTGATTTTCACCCACGGGCCGCCGTCGATCAGCTCACCGCCGAACTCTTCGCGCGCCAGCTGGTAGCCCCAATCCTTGAAGGCACCTTCGGTGAACTTCATGATGTTGCCTTTATGAACCAGAGTCAGTGAATCACGATCGTTGGTGATGGTGTATTCAATCGCAGCGCGAACCAGACGTTTGGTGCCTTCTTCGGAGCAAGGTTTGATACCGATACCACAATCTTGTGGGAAACGGATTTTCTTCACGCCCATTTCGTCTTGCAGGAACTTGATCACTTTATCTGCTTCAGCAGAACCGGCTTTCCACTCGATACCCGCATAAATATCTTCGGAGTTTTCACGGAAGATAACCATGTCGGTGTCTTCAGGACGTTTAACCGGGCTTGGAGTGCCGGTGTAATAACGAACCGGACGCAGACAGATATACAGGTCGAGTTGCTGGCGAAGTGCCACGTTCAGGGAGCGAATGCCGCCGCCAACCGGAGTTGTCAGTGGGCCTTTGATAGCAACACGGTAATCACGGATAAGGTCCAGAGTTTCTTCTGGCAGCCACACGTCCTTGCCGTACAGTTCTACGGATTTCTCGCCGGTGTAGATTTCCATCCAGGAGATTTTACGCTCGCCTTTATAGGCTTTCTGAACAGCCGCATCAACGACTTTGATCATGGCAGGCGTTACGTCAACACCGATGCCATCACCTTCGATAAATGGGATAACAGGATTATTAGGAATGACCAGTTTACCCTGAGCGTCTACTGTAATCTTTTTACCTTCAGCCGGAACAACTACTTTGCTTTCCATTAACCTCTCCTTCGAGCGCATTTTTGTTAAAAATTTGTAAGATGCCGGACGATATTACTCGAATATTTCTCGCTAGCCAATCCGAAACATTTTTCAAGTATAATGCGCTAATTCTCTCCAACTTCAATGCCTATGAACCCGCTATCTTTTAAAAATCACAACGTTAAACGTTTCAGCAAAAGGCCTGCCAGAGAACAATCTGCCCCAAAAGGGCCGGGAAAGGTGATTCTTTTCAATAAACCGTTTGATGTACTGCCACAATTCACTGATGAGGCCGGTCGGGCAACGCTTAAAGATTACATTTCTTTAACAGACGTTTATGCCGCAGGTCGTCTGGATCGCGACAGCGAAGGTTTACTGGTGCTGACCAACGATGGCAAACTGCAGGCTGCGCTGACTCAGCCGGGCAAACGTACCGGCAAAGTTTATTATGTTCAGGTCGAGGGCGAACCCGATGACGCCGCAGTAAAATCATTGCGCGAGGGCATCACACTGAAAGACGGGCCGACATTGCCTGCGGGTGCGGAGATTGTCGATGAGCCGGAATGGCTTTGGGCGCGAAATCCGCCAATCCGCGAGCGCAAATCTATCCCGACGGCGTGGCTGAAAATCACGTTATACGAGGGAAGAAACCGTCAGGTACGCCGCATGACGGCCCATGTGGGATTCCCGACGCTGCGCCTGATCCGCTTCAGTATGGGCGAATTCACCCTCGGCGACTTACAACCCGGCCAATGGAAGGAAATTCCGCATGTTTAAACCGCACGTTACTGTCGCCTGCATCGTTCAGGCACAGGGAAAGTTTCTGGTTGTCGAAGAAACCATTCACGGCAAAGTCACCTGGAATCAGCCTGCCGGTCATCTCGAAGCCGATGAAACCTTGGTCAGTGCAGCAAAACGTGAGCTGTATGAAGAAACAGGGATCCGTGCGGAGCCACAATTTTTCCTGGGTTTGCACCAATGGCAGGCACCAGACGCCACGCCGTTTCTGCGTTTCGCCTTTGTGATTGACCTGCCAGAAATGCTGGAAACCGCACCGCAGGATGCTGATATTGACCGTTGCCGCTGGGTGACTGCCGAGGAAATTATCGGTTCTGCGCAACTGCGCTCGCCGCTGGTGGCGGAAAGCATTCGCTGTTATCAGCAATCACCGCGTTATCCTCTGGAAATTCTGCACAATTTCAATCTGCCGGAATAACCCTCCCCTTCCGGTTGTTGCTACGCGGTTAATCAGCGATGCAGCAACCGGCCTGACGTGATAAAATTTTGCGCTTCACGATGTAGCTCGCGTGAAATCTTAGTAAAGCAGTTCCTCTCTGTTCGGTTTCTGTGGTGTTCGGTTTTTTGTGATGTTTTGGATGCGCGCGGCCTTCATCCTCGTGCGACAAGCATCAGAATAAACACCGTCAGTACCGGGCAATTAATTCATGTGTTTCGGGACTATTATGTCTGACAACAGCCAGAAAAAAGTGATCGTCGGGATGTCCGGCGGTGTCGATTCCTCTGTCTCTGCGTACCTTCTGCAACAGCAGGGTTATCAGGTTGAGGGCCTCTTCATGAAAAATTGGGAAGAGGATGACGACGAAGAATACTGCACAGCAGCCACTGACCTTGCGGATGCGCAAGCCGTTTGTGACAAGCTGGGTATTGAACTGCACACCGTGAATTTCGCGGCGGAATACTGGGACAATGTGTTCGAATTATTCCTTGAGGAATATAAAGCCGGACGCACACCAAATCCGGATATCCTGTGCAATAAAGAAATCAAATTCAAAGCCTTCCTGGAATTTGCAGCTGAAGATCTGGGCGCGGATTATATCGCGACCGGTCACTACGTCCGCCGCCAGGATATCGACGGTGTCAGCCATTTGCTGCGCGGCGTTGATGGCAACAAAGATCAGAGCTATTTCCTCTACACGCTCGGTCACGAGCAGGTCGCACAAAGCCTGTTCCCGGTCGGTGAGCTGGAAAAACCTGAAGTTCGTCGTATCGCCGAAGAACTGGATTTAATCACTGCGAAGAAAAAAGACTCTACCGGCATTTGCTTTATCGGTGAGCGTAAATTCCGTGACTTCCTTGGCCGCTATTTACCGGCACAACCGGGCGTGATTAAAAGCGTGGACGGTCAGGTGATGGGACAACATCAGGGGCTGATGTATCACACACTCGGCCAGCGTAAAGGTCTGGGCATCGGCGGCCAGAAAGACGGCAGCGAAGAGCCGTGGTACACGGTGGAAAAGGATGTGGAGAACAACATTCTTTACGTCGCACAAGGACATGAGCATCCGCGCCTGATGAACGTTGGTCTGATTGCCCAACAACTGCATTGGGTCGATCGCAAAACGCTGACCGCCCCGCTGACGTGCACCGTGAAAACCCGTTACCGTCAGGAAGATATTCCGTGCGTGGTGACTCCGCTCGGTGAAGACCGCATCGAAGTGCGTTTCGATGCACCGGTTGCGGCGGTCACGCCGGGTCAGTCTGCAGTATTTTATCAGGGTGAAATCTGTCTGGGAGGCGGGATCATTGAACAGCGCCTGCCGCTTCAGGCCTGATACGCGGTAAATATATCGTTGAATACGGGACGCTTTCGGGCGTCCCGCTTTATTTCTGTCCGTCTGTGATGCCCTGTACTGATTCCGAACTGTGTTTAGAGGCAGTTTTATGGCATGATCTGTCGCCATGAATTTGGGCTATTTCATTGTCACTGCGTCTCATCGTTTCAAAACGCTTACAGGAGTAAACGTGGCTAAAAATTATTACGACATTACGCTGGCTTTGGCGGGGATCTGTCAGGCAGCACGCCTGGTTCAGCAACTGGCACACGAAGGCCAATGCTCGCAGGAAGAAATGTCAGTGTCACTGCGCAGCCTGCTGGAGATGAATCCGGCGTCAACGCTGGCGGTTTACGGTAATAATGAAGCCAATTTGAAGATGGGACTGGAGACGCTGCTGGGTGTGCTGAATGCCAACCGTCAGGGGCCGGGCGCTGAGTTAACGCGTTACGCATTAAGCCTGATGGTGCTTGAACGCAAGCTGTACGCCAATAAAGCCGCCATGAATCAGCTCGGTGAACGTATCGATCAGCTTGACCGCCAGCTGGCGCATTTTGAGCTGGAATCTGAAACGATGATCAGCTCCCTGGCCTCGATTTATGTCGATGTGGTCAGCCCGGCCGGTCCGCGCATTCAGGTCACAGGTTCACCAGCCATTTTACAAAACCCGCAGGTTCAGGCAAAAGTCCGCGCCATCTTACTGGCCGGTATCCGTTCTGCAGTGCTTTGGCACCAGGTCGGCGGTGGCCGCCTGCAATTGATGTTTTCCCGTAATCGCTTGTTTGAACAGGCGAAGAATATTCTCGCTCATTGTTAATAAGATCCCAGGAGTTGCTACCGATGGAATTATCCTCACTGACCGCCGTTTCCCCCGTTGATGGACGCTACGGTGATAAAGTCAGCGCGCTGCGTACTATTTTCAGCGAATTTGGCCTGCTGAAATTCCGTGTGCAGGTTGAAGTACGTTGGCTGCAAAAACTGGCAGCCTGTGCAGAAATCAAGGAAGTTCCTGCTTTTGATGCCGACGCAAACGCTTTCCTCGACCAGATTGTGGCCAATTTTGATGTTAATGACGCTCAGCGCATTAAAGACATCGAAAAAACCACCAACCATGACGTCAAAGCGGTTGAGTATTTCCTGAAAGAAAAAGTGGCGGCCATCCCTGCCCTGCACGCAGTGTCTGAATTCATTCACTTCGCCTGCACCTCCGAAGACATCAATAACCTTTCCCACGCGCTGATGCTGCAAACCGCACGTCAGGACGTTGTACTGCCTTACTGGAAGCAGATTATTGATGCCGTGAAAGATCTGGCGCACAAGTACCGCGATATACCGCTGCTGTCCCGTACTCACGGTCAGCCGGCGACGCCATCCACTATCGGTAAAGAGCTGGCTAACGTCGCTTACCGTATGGATCGCCAGTTTAAGCAGCTGCAAAACGTCGAAATCCTCGGCAAAATCAACGGCGCAGTGGGCAACTACAACGCTCACATCGTGGCGTACCCTGAAGTGAACTGGCACCAGTTCAGTGAAGAATTCGTGACGTCTCTGGGCATCACCTGGAACCCGTACACCACGCAGATCGAGCCGCATGACTACATCGCCGAACTGTTTGACTGTGTGGCGCGTTTTAACACTATCCTGATCGACTTTGACCGCGACATCTGGGGTTACATTGCCCTGAACCACTTCAAACAGCGCACTATCGCGGGCGAGATCGGTTCATCCACCATGCCGCACAAAGTCAACCCGATCGACTTCGAGAACTCCGAAGGCAACCTGGGTCTGTCCAACGCCGTATTGCAACATCTTGCCAGCAAACTGCCAGTTTCCCGCTGGCAGCGTGACCTGACCGACTCCACCGTGCTGCGTAACCTCGGCGTGGGTCTGGGCTATGCGCTGATCGCGTATCAGGCAACCATGAAAGGCGTCAGCAAGCTGGAAGTCAACGAAGCCAATCTGGCCAACGAACTGGATCACAACTGGGAAGTGCTGGCTGAGCCAATCCAGACCGTGATGCGCCGTTACGGTATCGAAAAGCCTTACGAGAAGCTGAAAGAGCTGACCCGCGGCAAACGTGTTGATGCGGCGGGTATGCAGGCGTTTATCGATTCTCTGGAGTTACCGGAAGAAGAGAAAGTCCGCCTGAAAGCCATGACTCCGGGCAACTACATCGGTCGCGCCACCACCATGGTTGATGAACTGAAGTAAGTTTTTGGGGTGTAGATCATGAGGCGGCCTGCGGGTCGCCTTTTTTATGCGCTTTCTGCCAAAAGCCGTTTATAATTCGTTTAGGTTCTGTTGAGGTTTAAGCACATCCGCGTTGACCTCAGGTTGATTAAAATGTTTCTGAATCAATTACAATTGCACTCAGAATATGTAAACCCTTTTGCGTGCTGTCAGGATAAGGAATCACCATGCGAATTTTAGTCATTGAAGATAATGCACTGCTCCGTCATCACCTTTCAGTTCAGTTGCGGGAAATGGGCCATCAGGTGGATGCGGCGGAAGATGCCAAAGAAGCCGACTATTTTTTGCATGAACATGCGCCGGACATAGCGATTGTCGATCTCGGTTTGCCGGGCGAAGATGGGTTGAGCCTGATCCGCCGCTGGCGCAGCCATCAGACCAATCTGCCCATTCTGGTGCTGACCGCCCGTGAAAGCTGGCAGGATAAAGTCGCTGTGCTGGAAGCCGGTGCCGACGATTACGTTACGAAGCCTTTCCATCTGGAAGAAGTGCTGGCGCGTATGCAGGCACTGATGCGCCGTAACAGCGGCCTCGCCTCTCAGGTCATTACACTTCAACCTTTCCAGATTGATTTGTCCCGCCGCGAGCTCACCGTTAACGAACAACCGATTAAACTGACGGCGTTCGAATATACGATTATCGAGACGCTGATCCGCAACGCCGGGAAAGTCGTCAGCAAAGACTCCCTGATGCTTCAGCTTTATCCCGATGCCGAACTGCGCGAAAGCCATACCGTGGATGTACTGATGGGACGGTTGCGTAAAAAATTACAGGCTGAACATCCGGTTGATGTGATCACGACCGTTCGCGGTCAGGGTTATCGTTTCGACATCCGCCCGTAAGGGTATGTTTCTCACCACGAAAGGACGCGCCATGAAAGGACGCACCAGGAAACCCTTCTCCCTTCGCGTCCGTTTTATGATGGCGACCGCGGCAGTTGTTCTTGCGCTGTCGCTGGCCTACGGGCTGGTGGCGGTCGTCGGATATATGGTGAGTTTCGATAAAACAGCCTACCGTTTGCTACGCGGCGAAAGTAATCTCTTTTTCAGCCTGGCTCAGTGGCGCGACAACAAGCTGAGCATCAACGTTCCCCCTGATCTCGACCTCAACACGCCGACGCTGGTGTTTATTTACGACGCCAACGGAAAATTGCTGTGGGCTGAGCGCCGCATTCCCGAGCTGGAAGCGCATATCGATAAAGCGTGGATGAATAAACCGGGCTTCTACGAGCTGGATACCGACACGCAAATCAGCAGCGAAGTGCTGGGCAATAACCCAAAAGCACAGGATAAACTGAAGGACTACGACGAAACCGACGCCAACGCGATGACCCACTCCATTGCGGTCAACACCTATAACGCGACGGCGCGCCTGCCGACACTTAACATTGTTGTGGTGGATACCATACCGCAGGAATTGCAACGTTCAGATCTGGTGTGGGAATGGTTCAGTTATGTTCTGCTGGCAAACCTACTGTTAGTCGTACCGCTGTTATGGCTGGCCGCGTACTGGAGTCTGCGCCCAATCAAAGAGGTCATTCATCAGGTCGCCCAGCTGGAATCTCATGAACGGGAATTGCTGGATGAAAACCCGCCCCGTGAGCTGCGCGGGCTGGTGCGTAACCTGAATATTTTGCTGCACGGCGAACGTGGCCGCTATGATCGTTATCGCACTACGCTGGCGGATCTGACGCACAGCCTGAAAACCCCGCTGGCGGTTTTGCAATCCACCCTGCGCGCTCTGCGTAATGGCAAGCAGATGACCATCGAAGAAGCGGAGCCAGTGATGCTTGAACAAATCAGCCGCATTTCACAGCAAATTGGTTACTACCTACATCGCGCCACATTACGCTCTGAACAGAACCTGTTGATCCGCGAAGTGCATTCCGTGCCGGCGATCCTTGACGGATTATGCTCAGCGCTGAACAAAGTGTATCAGCGCAAAGGCGTAGTGATCACCGTCGATATTTCGCCGGAAATCACCTTTGTCGGAGAGAAGAATGATTTCATGGAAGTCATGGGTAATGTGATTGATAACGCCTGCAAGTACTGTCTGGAATTTGTCGAAATCAGCGCGGTACATACCGAACATGAACTGGTGATTTTGATTGAAGATGATGGCCCGGGGATCCCCGAGAGCAAGCGTGAGGTGATTTTCCAGCGCGGTCAGCGTGCGGATACATTGCGCCCCGGACAGGGTCTGGGACTTTCACTGGCCAACGACATTATTGAACAATACGACGGCAAAATTATCATCAGCGACAGCCCGCTGGGCGGCGCGAGTATGCGTGTCTGTTTCGGCCTGCAACAAGGCATCGAACTGGAGTAATGTTTACCCGACCATTTTGCCAGCATATTTCGGTGCAATCTTAACCATAGTTCGAAATTTGCTGGCAATTGCCCAACTCAGCCGCAACACCTTCCGTTATAATCATTTACAGACAGCCCTCTTCTTTATCCACCCTCCTTTTAATGCAAGGGAAATACTATGGATTACCAACTCGACCTAGACTGGAATGATTTCCTGCAGCGTTACTGGCAAAAACGTCCTGTCGTGCTAAAACGCGGCTTTAAAAATTTTGTGGATCCTATCTCGCCTGACGAACTGGCAGGACTGGCGATGGAAAATGAGGTGGACAGCCGTCTGGTGAGCAATCACGACGGCAAATGGAATGTCAGCCACGGGCCGTTTGAAAGTTACGATCATCTGGGCGAAACCGGCTGGTCGGTGCTGGTTCAGGCAGTCGATCACTGGCACGAACCGTCTTCACATCTGATGACACCGTTCCGCCATATCCCGGACTGGCGCATGGATGACCTGATGATTTCCTTCTCGGTTCCGGGCGGCGGCGTGGGTCCGCATCTGGATCAGTACGACGTCTTTATTATTCAGGGAACCGGCCGCCGTCGCTGGCGTGTGGGCGAAAAAGTCGCCATGAAACAACACTGCCCGCATCCGGATTTGCTGCAGGTTGAACCGTTCGATGCGATTATTGATGAAGAGCTGGAGCCGGGCGATATCGTTTATATTCCGCCAGGTTTCCCGCACGACGGCTATTCGCTGGAGAACTCACTAAATTATTCAGTCGGTTTCCGTGCGCCAAACGCCCGCGAAATGGTCAGTGGTTTTGCGGATTACGTGCTCTCCCGCGAACTCGGCAGTCACCGTTACAGCGATCCGGAACTGATTGAACGTGAAAATCCCGCCGAAGTGCAACCGGCTGAGCTGGATAAGCTGCGCGGCATGATGCTGGATCTGATCAGTAATCCGGCGCATTTCAACAGCTGGTTTGGCGAATTCATTTCCCAGTCGCGTCATGAGCTGGATCTGGCACCGCCGGAACCGCCTTATCAGGCAGGTGAAATTTATGAACTGCTGGAATCCGGTGAAACGCTGGAACGTCTGGGCGGTCTGCGCGTGCTGCGTGTGGGCGATACCTGTTACGTCAACGGTGAAGCGATGACCACGGAACATATCGGCGCAGTGGATGCCATTGCCCGTCACAAAACCGTGACCAAAGAAATGCTGGGTGATGCGCTGGACGATCCTTCATTCCTTGCGCTGCTGTCAGCGCTGGTGAACGGCGGTTACTGGTACTTTAACGACTAATATTAAGAACTATTTAATCTTATTATTAATACAGAATGCTCCGGCATTCTGTATTAATTAAAAAACTTAATATTTTAGTTATTAATGGCTCACCCGCAACTAATAGTAAATTGATATTAGTCAACATCTCTCTCAACCCTTATAATCAGGAAAGATATTTCATTACCAACAATTGGTTATCAAAGGTCAGGCATGCTCTTCACAAAGTTGTTTACAAAAAAAAATGAGTTAACTAAATCCCATACTGTTGCCAGTTACCCTCTCCCGAAATCAGAAGTAAAAAAAACTGAGCTTCACATAAGCCGAAATCTCTCAGCTGAAATAACGCGAAGATTATACGATACAATTAATAAGAATATAGATCGAGATATCCGCAGGTTTGGTAAGTCTGCCATGAATTCGAGTATGCTGGCCGACCTCTCCCGAATGAATTATTATATTGATAATAAAAAAATATCCATTCCGGGTAATGAGACTCAATCTAAAATTAATTTTTCCACTCAGATCATTGAACCCAAAAATCAATGGATTCAGGAACATATTGGTTCGCTGTCTTCTTTCCTGCATCAGGGTATTTTTCCTGATTTTTTTGGCGCTGTGGATAACTGGAAGGCCAGTGATGGCAGCAAGTGGGAGATCGCTATGGTTTCTCTGGATAGAAATAGAACCGATACACGCTTTTATATCTCAAGCACCGGCATGATTAAGTTAATTTCTCAGGCGAATATTTCAAACATTATACTCAGAAATAACGACATTATCATGGTGGATAAAAAACGTAGCCTGTTTAACTTACAGCTCTCGTTCCGGGCAGTAGCCATGCCAGAAAAATGTTTGATCACTACACAAGGTAATGCCGCGGACGGTTGCCGGATGGAGCTCCACGGAATGGAGCTCCTTGAATAATAAACACAATGCTGTCGGGCTTTTACGGCCCGATGAAGTTATCTAAGCCGCAGCAATCGTCTGAAAGGATTAAGGTTCAGAGATTTGGTATGCATACTTATTTTCACGGATACCAAATAAAGATATATTTAGACAGGTTAGCTGTTATAACCAGAGTAAAGGAGTAACACGAGGATAATAAAGAATAATCTAACCAGCCTTATATTGTTTAAAGTTATAACTCAAAGGCTGACCAGGATTTATTTAGATCTTTCCGCCGTCAGTTCCGCAATACGCATAATCACGGAGACCGCTTTTTCCATTCCTTCGAGCGTCACAAATTCGTGTTTACCGTGGAAGTTATAGCCGCCGGTGAAGATATTCGGGCATGGCAAACCACGGAACGAAAGTTGCGCGCCATCAGTACCGCCGCGGATAGGCTTCATGATTGGTTCGATATCGCAATCTTTCATCGCCTGCTGCGCCAGCGCAATAATGTGCGGATGCTGTGCCACTTTGTCGCGCATGTTGTAGTAGTGATCGTCCAGCGTCACTTCGATATAGCAATCGCGATGCAGCCCTTTGCCGACCAGATGCGCGACATCAATAATTTTTTGTTTACGGGCTTCAAACTGCGTTTTGTCGAAATCACGAATGATGTAATGCATTTCCGCGCGCTCAACGTTGCCCTTGATGGTCGTCAGATGGTAGAAACCTTCGTAACCTTCTGTATGCTCGGGCGTTTCATCCGCAGGAAGCTCGTTGTGAAAACGTGTTGCCAGTGACAACGCATTCACCATCACCCCTTTGGCGCTGCCCGGATGCACGTTATTACCGACAATTTTAATCGTGGCCGACGCGGCGTTGAAGTTCTCAAACTCCAGCTCCCCCACTCCGCCACCGTCGACGGTGTAGGACCACTGCGCGCCGAATGCAGGAATATCAAAACTCTGCGCGCCTTTGCCGATTTCTTCGTCTGGCGTGAAGGCGATACGCACCGGCCCGTGCGGAATATTGCTGTTCTTCAGACGCACCATCGCGGTAATAATTTCTGCGATACCGGATTTATCATCTGACCCGAGCAAGGTTTTGCCGTCGGTGGTAATGATCGTGTGGCCGAGAAGCTGATGTAACACGGGGAACATTACCAGTGATAAAATTTCGTCGCCATTTCCCAGTGCAATATCGCCGCCGCGATAATTTTCCACAATTTGCGGATTAACGTGTTTAGCCGTGAAATCAGGCGCGGTATCCAGATGGGAAATGAAACCAATCACCGGTACCTTCCAGGCCACGTTACCCGGCAAGGTTGCCATCACGCAGCCTTTATCGCTGAGAGTGACATCTGAAAATCCCAGTTCTGTCAGTTCATTACGCAGGGCTTGCGCCAGCTTGAGTTGCCCGTCGGTGCTGGGCGTGTGTCTGACATTGGGTTTAGATTGGGTATCGAAAGAAACATAATGAAGAAAACGATCAAGCAACTTATTCATTTGGGTATCCTCTGGCGGCTGGCTTTTATTATGCGCAGCATGAAAACCGTGAATATTGCGTCAGGTCAGTTTTCGCCAAGTTTAACGAGATATGTCTGCGGGACAGGCGCAATTTTTCGCTTTACGGCCATTAAGTCGAAAAAAAAGCCCGGTCTACGACCAGGCTTCGTCTTTCTTCGTCAGAAATTTATGCACAAATTCCGGCACGACCTGACTCGCCAGACCGTAATGCTTCATATCAAACTCGCTTTCTACCTGGCTGGGCTCAAGATTCAGTTCAACCGCACAGGCACCGCCAATACGCGCTTCATGAACAAATCCGGCAGCCGGATAAACATGGCCTGACGTGCCAATCGCCACGAAGAAGTCGGCTTTCGCCAATGCGTCGTAAATCTCGTCCATGCCAAATGGCATTTCACCGAACCAGACAATGTGCGGACGCAGCGGTGCGGGGAACTGGCAGCAATGACAGCGGTCGTCGACACTCAGATCGCCAGGCCACTCCAGCACTTGCCCGGACTGCGTGCAGCGTACTTTCAGCAATTCACCGTGCATATGAATCACACGAGAACTCCCGGCGCGCTCGTGCAGATTGTCGATGTTCTGCGTCACCAGCAGGAAGTTATCGCCGAGCGCTTCTTCCAGCGTGGCCAGTGCATAATGCGCGGCATTCGGTTTGAGATCGTCTGCCTGCAACTGGCGGCGGCGTTCGTTGTAAAAACGCTGCACCAGTTGCGGGTCGCGGCGATAACCTTCCGGCGTCGCCACATCCTCAACACGGTGTTCTTCCCACAAACCGTCTGCGGCGCGGAAGGTACGGATACCGGATTCAGCTGAAATCCCGGCACCGGTCAGCACCACCACAAACGGCTTTTTCAGTGAAGCCGCAGCCATCGAATCACGGTGGAAAATATTCGACCGGAACCGCTGATGGCGAATGCGCTTGTTTTTGCGAAACCGACACAGACGATGACGTGTGCGCATGAAGTGCTCCTTACTCTCTCTGTGTCTGATTAAAACTGCATCAACACTGCATTAATAAAAACATTACTGACCGCCGCTGAGTACGCGGGCAGGATCAATACGGCTTGCGCGACGTGCCGGATACCAGCTCGCCAGCAGGCTCAGGATCAGGGCGGTGACCAGCACGCCCGCAACATCCAGCCAGTGAACTTCAGATGGCAGGAAGTCGATGAAATAAATATCGCCCGACAGGAACTGATGCCCGGTGAGTTTTTGCAAAAAGTTGACGATGTTGGTCAGCTGGAAAGCCGCAATCACGCCAATCACCACACCCGCCACGCTGCCCACCAGCCCTGCCAGTAAACCGTACCAGATGAAGACCGCACGGATAAGCCCGTCTTTTGCGCCCAGTGTGCGCAAAATCGCAATATCGCTGCTTTTATCTTTCACTGCCATCACCAGCGTAGACACAATGTTGAAACAGGCTACGCCGATCACCAGCACCATCGCCATATACATGATGGCGCGGACCATCTGGATATCGCGGTACATATAGCCGTATGTGCCGATCCAACTACTAATGTAGACGTAAGCCTGCGTCACTTCACCCGCATCATGGACTAATTTTTGCGCCGCAAAGACATCATTCACTTTAATATCAATGCCGGTCACGCTGCTGCCCATATCCTGATATTGCTGCGCATCGGCCAGCGGCACCATGCCCAGACTGTGGTCAAGCTGTCCGCTGAGCTGCAAAATCCCGGCGACCTGCAAACGGATGCGTTTTGGCTGTAACAGTTTCATTTCCGGGTCACTGTTAGGGATCATCACCGTCACCCAGTCGCCCTGCTTCACACCCACGGCATCGGCGACGCCTTTACCGAGGATCAGCTGTTGCTGACCGGCTTTAAAGTTCTGCCATGCATTGTTTTGTACAAATTTCGGCGCGGCACTGACTCGCGGTTCGCTCTGCGGATCCACACCTTTCAGCTGGATGGCACGCAGTTTGGCACCGTGCTCAATCAGGCCATTGAACTGGATATACGGCGCGGCGGCCACAATGCCCGGCACTTTTTCCACACGATCCAGAACGCCCTGCCAGTTGTTAAACGGCTGATTCACCGGGCGGATTTCACCGTGTGGCACCACCGCCAGCACGCGCTCTTTCAGTTCACGCTCGAACCCGTTCATGGCGCTCAGGCCGACGATCAATACCGCTACACCGAGCGCGATACCTAACGTTGAAATCACCGAAATCAGCGACACCATGCCGCTGCGGCGACGCCCGCGACTAAAGCGCAGGCCAATCAATAATGAAAACGGAATGCCAGACATTACTTCGCTCCCAGCAACATCGATTCCTGCTGCAGCTTGCCGTCACGCATTTCCAGCTGACGCGTCAGACGGTTGGCCAGTTGCAGGTCATGAGTCACCACCAGAAACGCGGTGCCCTGACGCACATTCAGTTCGCCGAGCAGCTCAAAAATGCTGTCTGCGTTGCGCTGGTCGAGGTTACCGGTCGGTTCATCGGCCAGCACCAGCGAAGGGTTATTCACCAGCGCACGGGCAATCGCCACACGCTGACGTTCGCCGCCGGAAAGCTCGGAAGGACGGTGATTGCTGCGGTGTTGCAGCCCAACCGCCTCAAGCATCGCCAGCGCGCGCTCCTGGACTTCGGCAGATTTCTTTTTGCCGATCAGCAGCGGCATTGCCACGTTTTCCAGTGCGGTGAAATCCGGCAGCAAATGGTGGAACTGATAAATGAAGCCCAGCTCGCGGTTACGCAATTCGGATTTCGCCGAGGAAGACATGCTGTTCAGCGACTGACCTTTGAAAATCACTTCACCAGACGTCGGGGAATCCAGGCCGCCCAGCAGATGCAGCAATGTGCTTTTACCGGAACCGGACGTTCCGACAATCGCCATCATCTCGCCCGGCTGCATGGCGAAGCTCACGTCACGCAGCACGTCGGTGTGCATCTTGCCTTCCTGATAAGTCTTACAGAGGTTTTCACACTGCAATAATAAAGAATTACTCATAACGTAAAGCCTCTGCGGGATGGGTGGCAGCAGCGCGCCAGGAAGGATAAAGCGTAGATAATAAGGCGATTGCCATGGCGACCAGCGCAATGACAACGACCTGAACCGGTTCAATATCGACCGGCAGCGACGCGCCATCAAGCATCAGCCCAATAGCCGGCATAATGGTATTCAGCTGAGTGGCCAGTACCACGCCGAGCACAGCACCGAGCAACGCGCCTATCACACCGGCACTGGCGCCCTGCACCATAAACAGCGCCATAATCTGGCGGCGGCTTAAGCCCTGCGTTTGCAAAATTGCCACTTCGGCTTGTTTCTCCATCACCAGTAAGCCCAGTGACGTAATAATGTTAAACGCGGCGACGGCGACGATCAGACTCAGCAGCAGCCCCATCATATTTTTTTCCATGCGCACGGCCTGGAACAACTCACCGCGACGTTCGCGCCAGTCTTTCCAGCTGGCTCCGTCCGGCAGCTTTTGCGTACTCAGGCTGTCGACGTCCAGCGGTTTATCGAGGAACAGACGCCAGCCGGTCACGTTGCCTTTCGGATATAGCATCAGACGTGAGGCGTCCTGAATGTTCACCAGCATCTGGTAACCATCCACTTCACTGTTGGCGGAGAACGTCCCGATCACATTGAACAGACGCTGGCTTGGCACACGACCGACCGGCGTAAACTGGCTGACGCTGGTGACCATCAGACGCAGCTGATCACCGCGACGCACTTTGAGTTGCTGCGCCAGCTGATCGCCCAGAATGATGTTGTACTGACCGGGTTGAAGTTCCTGCTGTGCAACCCCAATTAAGTATTTCGCGAGCGGATCATGCTGAGTGGGATCCACACCGAGCATCACGCCCACGGCAACGCTGCCGGGACTTTGCAGCACGACATCACCGGTGGTGAGCGGCACGGCGCGGTTAACACTTTTCAGCGCTGACACCTGATCATGGGTGATTTTCTGTGGATCAAGCGATCCGGCCGGTGTGGTGATTAACGCCTGAGGCATCAGACCCAGAATGTTACCTTCCAGATCTTTCTCAAAACCGTTCATCACAGACAATACGGTTACCAGCGCCATCACCCCAAGGGTGATACCAATGGTGGATAACCAGGAGACAAACCGCCCGAAGCGGTCCGAAGCACGCCCGCGCATGTAGCGCAGACCTATAAATAACGCGACAGGTTGATACATAACATCCGTTTTAAGTGCTTGGCCGCAAATAAGTGCGTGGCGCAGACTAAAGTGATCAAGGATAATAAAGGCTAGCACCGCTTTATGGAACCACTAACCCAAAGTAATCGGTTTAACTTTGTGACTCTGTTGACGCTTTTATACCGTCAACGGGTTGACCCCGATGACACCAGCGAAGCAAGATACGGTCTGCAAATTGGCCTCCGACAGCCGCCAAAACGAGAACTCAAAACAGCCTATGTCTCAAGATTATCGTTATTCGTTGCCTGAACGTCCGGGCGACACCCGCCTGTTAGGCCAGCTTACGGGCTCCGCCTGCGCGCTGGAATGCGCCCAAATCAGTGAACGCCATACCGGCCCCGTGCTGCTGATCGCACCTGATATGCAGAATGCCCTGCGCCTGCGCGATGAAATCCAGCAGTTTACTGAAAACAAAGTCCTGAGCATTTCCGACTGGGAAACCCTGCCTTACGACAGTTTTTCTCCGCATCAGGAAATCATTTCTTCGCGCCTTTCCAGTTTGTATCAGCTTCCGACTATGGAACGCGGCATCATCATTCTGCCGGTGAATACGCTGATGCAGCGCGTCTGCCCGCACGAGTTCCTGCACGGTCACGCGCTGGTGATGAAAAAAGGCCAGCAACTTTCCCGCGATAAGCTGCGTGCGCAGCTGGAACAAGCCGGTTACCGCAGCGTCGATCAGGTGATGGAACACGGTGAGTTTGCCACCCGTGGCGCCCTGCTCGATTTGTATCCGATGGGCAGCGAAGAACCTTACCGCATTGATTTCTTTGATGATGAAATCGACAGTCTGCGTATCTTTGACGTGGATACCCAGCGCACGCTGACCGAAGTCGATCACATCAATCTGCTGCCCGCACATGAATTCCCGACCGACAAAAATGCCATCGAACTGTTCCGCAGCCAGTGGCGCGAGAAGTTCGAAGTGCGTCGCGACGCTGAGCATGTGTATCAGCAGGTCAGCAAAGGCACCTTCCCGGCCGGTATCGAATACTGGCAGCCGCTGTTTTTCAGTCAGCCACTGACCACGCTGTTCAGCTATCTGCCGGAAAATACCCTGCTGCTGAACACCGGCGACCTTGAAGCCGCCGCCGAACGTTTCTGGCAGGATGCCTGTCAGCGTTACGAGAGCCGTCGCGTCGATCCGATGCGTCCGCTGCTTGAACCGGAAAACCTGTGGTTGCGCGTTGATTCGTTATTTGCCGAACTCAAAGAGTGGCCGCGCGTGCAACTGCGCACCGATTCGCTGCCGAAGAAAGCCGCGAACACTAACCTGAGCTACGAAAAGCTGCCTGATTTATCCGTTCAGCCGCAGAATAAAACGCCGATGGATAACCTGCGTCGCTTCAATGAATCCTTCACTGGCAGTCTGGTCTTCTCGGTAGAAAGTGAAGGCCGCCGCGAAACCTTGCAGGATTTGCTGGCACGCATCAAGCTGATGCCGACGCTGATTACCCGCATCGAAGAAGCCGATACTGCCGGTCGTTACATCATGATTGGCGCATGTGAACGCGGTTTTCTGGATGCGGATAAACAGCTGGCGCTGATCTGTGAAAGCGACCTGCTTGGTGAACGTGTGGCGCGTCGCCGTCAGGACAGCCGCCGGTCGATTAATACCGATACGCTGATCCGCAACCTCGCTGAACTGCGCCCCGGTCAGCCGGTGGTACACGTCGAGCACGGCGTCGGTCGTTATCTCGGGCTGACCACGCTGGAAACCGGCGGTATTACTGCCGAATACCTGATCCTGACTTACGCCGGTGAAGACAAACTCTATGTGCCGGTGTCATCCCTGCATCTGATCAGCCGTTATGCCGGGGGTGCCGACGAAAGCGCGCCACTGCATAAACTGGGGGGGAAGCCTGGTCGAAAGCACGGCAGAAAGCCGCAGAGAAAGTACGCGACGTTGCCGCCGAACTGCTGGATATCTATGCCCAGCGCGAAGCCAAAAGTGGTTTCGCCTTTAAGCATGACAAAGAACAGTATCAGCTGTTCTGTCAGGCTTTCCCGTTTGAAACCACGCCGGATCAGGCTCAGGCGATTAATGCGGTACTGACCGACATGACACAACCACTGGCGATGGATCGTCTGGTCTGTGGCGACGTAGGTTTCGGGAAAACCGAAGTGGCGATGCGCGCAGCTTTCCTCGCCGTTTCCAACAACAAGCAGGTGGCCGTTCTGGTGCCGACCACGCTGCTGGCACAACAGCACTTCGATAACTTCCGCGACCGTTTCGCCAGCTGGCCGGTGCGCATCGAAATGATGTCGCGTTTCCGCAGCGCCAAAGAGCAAAATGTGGTGCTGGAAGATGCCGTTGAAGGCAAAGTCGATATTATTATCGGTACGCACAAACTGCTGCAAAGCGACCTGCGCTGGAAAGATCTCGGTCTGCTGATCGTCGATGAAGAACACCGTTTCGGTGTGCGCCATAAAGAACGAATCAAAGCCATGCGTGCCGATGTGGATATCCTGACACTGACCGCAACGCCTATCCCGCGTACGCTGAATATGGCGATGAGCGGTATGCGCGATCTGTCGATTATTGCCACACCGCCCGCACGTCGTATGGCGGTCAAAACCTTCGTGCGCGAGTACGACAGCCTGGTGGTTCGCGAGGCGATACTGCGTGAAATTCTGCGCGGCGGGCAGGTTTATTATCTTTATAACGACGTTGAGAATATCGAAAAAGCCTCGCAGCGTCTGGCCGAACTGGTGCCGGAAGCGCGCATTGCTATCGGGCACGGGCAGATGCGTGAACGCGACCTTGAGCGCGTGATGAATGATTTCCATCATCAGCGTTTTAACGTACTGGTGTGTACCACCATCATCGAAACCGGTATCGATATCCCGACGGCAAACACCATCATCATTGAGCGTGCCGATCACTTTGGTCTGGCGCAGCTGCATCAGCTGCGTGGCCGCGTCGGGCGTTCACATCATCAGGCCTATGCCTATCTGCTGACACCACCGCCGAAAGCCATGTCTGTTGATGCGCATAAACGTCTGGAGGCCATCGCCTCGCTGGAAGACCTGGGTGCCGGTTTCGCGCTGGCGACGCATGACCTGGAAATTCGTGGTGCAGGTGAACTGCTCGGTGAAGGCCAGAGCGGTCAGATGACCAGCATCGGTTTCTCGCTGTATATGGAATTGCTGGAAAACGCCGTCGAAGCGCTGAAGGAAGGCCGCGAGCCGTCGCTGGAGGATTTAACCACCAGCCAGACGGAAGTCGAAATGCGCATGCCTGCGCTGCTGCCGG
This sequence comes from Rahnella variigena, assembly GCF_003610915.1. NCBI lineage: Bacteria > Pseudomonadati > Pseudomonadota > Gammaproteobacteria > Enterobacterales > Yersiniaceae > Rahnella > Rahnella variigena. The sequence goes on along the minus strand of NZ_NSDJ01000001.1, from coordinate 2,360,769 downwards.
AAGATTTCATCCCTGACGTCAATACCCGCCTGTCATTATACAAACGCATCGCCAGCGCCAAGACCGAAGGTGAACTGGACGAGTTGCGCGTGGAGCTGATCGACCGCTTCGGCACGTTGCCGGACGCTGCGCGCAATCTGTTGCAGATTGCCGTGCTACGCCTGAAAGCTAAAGAGCTGGGCATCCGGCGTATCGAAGGCAACGAGCGCGGTGGCTTTATCGAATTCGGTGATAAGAACCGTGTCGATCCGGGCTTCCTGATCGGTCTGCTGCAAAAACAGCCGCAGGTGTATCGTCTCGACGGTCCGACCAAGCTGAAGTTTATGTTGGATCTGACTGACCGCCCAAAACGCCTGAAATTTGTCGGTGACATGCTGAGTGAGTTTACAGAACATCTGATCTGATTCTGACGAAGCAAAAGAAAAGCCCGGTGAACTCATCATTCACCGGGCTTTTTTACAGGCTCATCAGGCTGATTAATCAGTGTTTGCGCAACGCTTTCACCTGTTCCGCCGTAATATCCCCCGGCAGGCCGCCGAAGGTCACGCGCAGATAATTCACCATCTCAGCAATTTGCGCATCGTTCAGCCGATCCGCAAAACCAGGCATCGACTGCATGCTTTCACCGTTCGGGAAATCCTGCGCCGGTAAACCATCAAGCACGGAAACGATCAGGTTACGACCATCCGGCTGGCGCAAGGTGGCGTTGTTTTGCATCGCCACCGCGACGTGCGGTTTGCCGGAACCATCGGCCATATGGCAACCGGAACACTGATCCAGATAAGTGATACGTCCGGCGTCATTACCGCCCTGTCCGGTACTGACCGGCACCGCCGCCGGCGGTTTGTCGCCCAGCAGGTACGTGACGATCGCACGGTGATCGGCGTCGGTCAGATGACGGGTGCTGAGATCGACAACCTTATGCATCTCGTCAAAGGCAGATCCCTGAGGCGCAATGCCAGTCGCGAGGAAACGGCTCAGATCTGCCGGGTTCCAGCCACGTTGCGCCAGCGCCTCCGGGATGATCGCTGGTGCGGTAATGCGTCCGAGCGTGCCGCCTTTCAGGTTACTGTCGGTATCCATCTGCCCCAGTTTGCCGCGTGGTGTATGACATTCGCCGCAGTGACCGAGCACATCCGTCAGGTATTGACCGCGCTGCCAGTCGGCAGAATTCCCCTGAGAACTGGCTGGCATCGGATCGCTGGTACGGAATAACAGGTTCCAGCCGATCATCGCCATACGCTGGTTGAACGGGAATGGCATTTCGTTTTCCGGCACCGGCTGATCCACCGCCGGACGCGTCATCAGAAACGCATACATATCGTCTGAATCTTTGCGGGTGACACCTTTGTACGAGGTGTAAGGCATCGCCGGATACAGATGACGTCCGCCCGGCGCCACGCCTTTGGTCAGCGCCAGATAGAAATCGTCCGACGTCCAGCGGCCAATGCCGTCGTCCGCAGAAGGCGTCAGATTGCTGCCAAAGATTTTGCCAAACGGCGTTTCCAGCGGATAGCCACCCGCCAGCGGCGCACCGCCGGAAGCGGTATGACATGCCGCGCAGTCAGACGCCTGAACCAGATAACGACCGCGTTCAATCTGCGCCGTATCCGCAGTGACTTTCTGCACCGGCGCATCCAGCGTGCGGTTTTCCCGCCACCAGAGAACGGCGGTCACGATAATGATCACCACCAGCAGCGCGAGGAAAAGACGTTTTTTCATCACGCATGCTCCCGGATCAGACCTGGGGTTTTCATCACTACATCGCGTACCGCTTCGTAATACCGCACGTAGCCGGTACAGCGGCAGATGTGATTTTCCAGCGCGCCGTTAATCGCCGCTTCGAGATCAGCCAGCGGGATCGGGTGTTTTTCCAGCCGCTCAAGCAACAGCGTTGCCGCATTCACAAAACCCGGCGTGCAGTAACCGCACTGGAAACTGTAATGTTCCAGAAACGCCTGCTGAACCGGAGAAAGGTGGACTTCGCCTTTGTCATCGGTTTTCGCGTGCCCTTCGACGGTACGCACTTTTTTGCCGTTGAAGAAATGGGCGCCGGTGATGCAGGTCCGCACTTCTTCGCTGGTGCCGCTTTCATGGTCGACGATCGCCACGCAGGCGTGACAAATCCCCTGACCGCAGCCCAGACGGCAACCGGTCAGCGCCACATACTCGTGCAGGAAATCAATCATCATCAGGCCTTCAGGAACCTCCAGCGGGCCGTATTGTTGATTGTTGATGGTCAGCGTCATTGGCTGAGTTTTGATGCTCATTGTAAAACCTCACGAATATTTTCAGCACGAACAGGCAAATCACGGAAACGGTGGCCGGTGGCTTCGGCAATGGCGTTCACCAGCGCAGCGACGACCGGGATCATCACCACTTCAGCCATGCCTTTCGGCGGATCGGTTTCCGACAGCGCAGGCAGGATATCGCTGGTCTGTTTCCAGACCGCCACATCACTGGCACGCGGCAAATGGTAACGGTTGAAGTTCCACGTTCCGTTGCCCGGCCCGTCTTCGTACAGCGGTAAATATTCGTGTAATGCGTGACCGATACCCATCGCCAGCCCGCCCTGTAGCTGACCGGAAACCAGCTCAGGTACGATCAGATTGCCGCACTCCATAATGGAATGATGCGTCAGGAGTTCGACCTTGCCGGTGGCAATGTCGACTGCGATTTCGGCCAGCGTACCGACCGCGCTGTAGTAGGTCACAGAAGCGTTGTTACGCTGAGTTGGCGGGTAATACACCGCGTCACGCGCCAGGGTCTGGAATTGATCCGCACCGTGACGTACTGACATGCCATCCACCGGAATGCGCTGACGCACATTATTGAGGGTAAAATCGGCTTCTGCCCATTGCCAGCGGTTGAATACGTGAACGGCTGCGCCGGTCATGCCTTTCATTTCGTACACTTTTTTCGCCAGCATTTCGAGGCTGAGAATTTGCATTCCGTTAGCGGTCAGACCACCTTCCACCCAGCGGGCATCTTCTTTGCGCACGATATAAGGGGCAGCCTGTCCGCCACCAATGCCGGTTTGCCAGATAGCCATCGCCGCCGGCCAGATGCCGTTGTCGAAGATCAGACGCGCTGCTTCGCGGGTGCTGTGAGAGAAGTAATAGGCCGAGTTACTGGCGCTGGATGGCGAGCAGTAAGAAGGCGACCAGCGCGGATTAGTTTGCAGTTTGTCCTGCTCTTCCTGCGACATAATGTACGGATCGCCGCTGGTTTCCACCGGCAATACCGACCAGTCTGTCACCGAGAAATGCGCCTGTTCAGCCGGTTTCCCCAGCCATTCAGCGCACAGAACGGACTGCGACGTCGACATCCCCGTGCCCATTTCCGCGCCACTGTGCCACAGGCTGATTTCGCCTTTTTCACTGAGTTCCACGCGGGCAAAAGAGGTTTCCGCGCCGGTGCCGAAATCTTTCTGCACGCAACCAAAACCGACGCCATAACGTTTACCCGGATTCTGAATTTCGTATTCGGCTTTACGCTTTTTACGCTCTGTCCATAACGGATGAACAGCGGCTTTTTCCAGCACTTCATCGGCACGAATTGCGCCCGCCGGAATGGCGCCCTGAGTATTTTTCATGCCTGATTTCAGAACGTTGCGCATACGAAACGCAATCGGATCCAGCTTCAGTGCAGCAGCCAGTTCATCCATCATCATTTCAGTGGCGGCCATACTTTGCAGCGTACCGTAGCCGCGTGCTGAACCGGCATCAAGCGCGCGCGAGGCCAGACCGACCGCAGATAAATCACTTTTCGGGAAGTAGTAAATCGACTGTGCCGCTGTTGCGCCAACCATCACCACCGACGGCGTGAAGTTGCTGCGCCCGCCGCCGTCTGCGGTCATTGCCGCATGGAATGACTGCAACATGCCGGTTTCACGGTTCACGGCAATGTCGTAATTCATATCAAACGCATGGCGTTTGAGCGCTGACTGGAACTGTTCAAAGCGGTCGTTAGCCAGACGCACCGGCGTGCCGTCACCGTACATCGCCGCGACGGCACCGTAATACGGGAAGTTGTAGTGATCTTTCGAGCCGTAACCCACGGTGTAGCACGGGTGCATAATCAGCGTTTTCACCGTGCGATGTGATTTCGCCATCATGCGCGGCATCTCATCCGCCACTTCCTGCGGCGACTGCGTTGGCACCACCATATGCAGCGTTTGTGTCGCAGCATCGTACCAGCCGTTGGCGTTATCCGGCTCAAGCGCGGAAGTATCAACGGATTGCGTGGTAAAACGGCGCGACATCACCAGCCAGTCCTGCGGCGGCGATTTCAGTTCATCAGCCATTTCACCCGCGTAGAACATGCCCTGCTCGTCCAGCTTGCCGCCCTCGCGGCCTTCCGGCCAGACCGGCAGGTGTTTGCGCATCCCGACCGGGAAGACCGGCATATCTTTCAGGCTGGAGAATTTATCGTCTTCATAGGCATTTTCTCCCCCGACGCGCACGAAGCGGAACGTGCCCCACGGGTCGCGTTCCAGCGGCCCGGTTTTCTCGCCGTAGCGCACCACGCCCTCTTTGAATTTCAATGCATTTTTGGCGAAACGGAATTTGGCAAAATCCTGATAAACCAGGATCGCCACGGCTTGTCCCAGATAGGCAGGTGTTTTGCCTTCCGGCAGCAGCATGTCTTCACCGTAAAAGGCCGGGAAAGCCAGCCCGTCGCGCGCCAGCACGTCGGCCGTTACCAGCTGATCGGGCTGAAGTTCGTCGCCAAGCAGTGAGAGATCCAGACCGGTGTAAATTTTATCGGCTTCAGTTACCCGCAGGATAAAGGCATGCGCCTGTTTCTGCGGCCAGTGCGGCATGTCTTTGGCTCGGATATCGCGGGCAAAAACTTTCTGCCCCATGACTTTCGCTTTGCCATCGATACGGAAACGGACGCGTTTGTTTTGTGCATCCCACTGGGGTGATTGCAGAATTTTTTCTTCGAACAGTGCGGCATAAGCCCGACTGTGCAACGGCGCGAGATAAACGGAGACGCCAGCGATCACCGCGCCTTTCACAAAGCGCCGCCTGGACGGATTGAAATTGCTCATAAATTCCTTTGATTCTTTTATGTCTTTTTATTGTTCAGCACTTTCTAATATTCTGAAAATCCTGTTTTTCGCGGGCGATTATAGGTACGCAAAACCTTATAAGCTATGATGAGAAACACATTTTTAATATCTTGTTCACAAATGAGCGCAAAAAAGTGCGATAATTCGTTTCTGTTGCGCAAACAATAACCAGAAGGGATAGAGGCGAAATGGCCGGAATTATTTTGCTCGCAGCAGGGTCAGGAAAGCGATTTTCTGCCGCCGGTGGCGAGGGAAACAAGCTCAATGCCGTTCTGAGTCAAACAGCAGAAAATCCTGTCACGGTATTTGAAACCACGCTGAATCAGTTAACCGGCAGCGGTTTATCAGTCCATGTGGTCACCCGTCCGGAAAATGTGCAGGTTCAGGCCAGTTGCGCACGTAAAGCCGTGCCTTTTACCCTCGTCAGCAGTGCCGGAACCGGTGAATCCATTGCTGCCGGCGTACGCGATACGCTGGAATGGGACGGCTGGCTGATTCATCTGGCAGATATGCCCTTTGTTCCCGCAGACGTTTTCATCGCAGTTGCCGCAAACCTGCAACAGGCGCAGGTGGTACGGCCTTACTGGCAAAATGAGCCGGGCCATCCGGTCGGTTTTTCCCGGCCGATGCGTGAGGGACTTTTGCAGTTGCGCGGCGATCATGGCGCGCGGGATCTTTTGCGCGGACGCGACGTTTTACGACTGAATTTTAACAATCCGGCAGTGATCGCCGATATCGATCTGCCGGAGCAACTCCCCGAATCCTCGCTTTTTCAGAACGGACAACCGCATGCAGCATCTTGATAATCAGGTTATTTCTCAGGCGACGGAATGGCTGGCGCACCAGCCGGTCTGGCTTTGTACGGTGCTGAACACTTACGGTTCTTCCCCGCGAGCGCCCGGTGCATTGATGGTGGCAACAGCCGGGGGGCATTTTTGCGGTTCGCTTTCCGGTGGCTGTGTCGAAGAGGATTTCCTGCAACGCATTGCTGCGGGTGAATATCAACAAGCCAGCCAGATTGTGCGCTACGGAGAAGGCGGTCTGACGCCAAATATTGCCCTGCCGTGCGGTGGTTCGCTGGATGTGCTGATCGAGTATTTGCCGTCATCGCAAGGTAATGTGGATTATCTGCAAAGAATGGGCATGGCGCTGGCGGGACATTACGCCCTGACCAAGTCACTTACCCTGCCCGCAGCCTGCGATCATCTGGAACTGACGAATTATCATAATACGACTCAGGTGATGCGCAATGATGATTGCATCACCCTGCATCTGGCCGCCCCACCGCGTCTGCTGATTGCCGGATTGTCGAGTGTCGCGCTTTACTGCGCGGATTTTGCCTGCGCGCTGGGATTTGAAGTGGTGGTATGTGAGTGTCGCGAGGACGTGCTGGAAAACTTTCTGCCGTCGCTGAAAGCAGATATTCGTCTGGAAAAACAGTTTCCTGCTAAATATCTCGAGCAAAAAAGCTGTCATGCGAATACCGCCATTGTTGCGCTGACCCATGACCCGAGAATGGATGATCTGACCCTGATGGAAGCGGTGAATACCCCGGCATTTTATATCGGTGCGATGGGTTCACAGCGCAACAGCGCACGCCGCCGTGAGCGTCTGCAAACCATCGCTGATTTCACGGCAGATGATTTTTCCCGTCTGCACGCGCCGGTAGGCTTGCCAATTGGCAGCAAAACCCCGGCTGAAATCGCGCTGGCCGTCATGGCCGATATCGTTAAACATAAAAATGGAGTAAAGCAGTTCAGCACGACGGACTGAATGCACCGTTGATTGCATAAAAAAGCCTGAGGTTTACGCCTCAGGCTTTTTTGTACAGACTAACCGGTTGATTACGAACGGGTAAGCTGCAACTGACCGCTTTTATCCAGCGGGATTTGTGTGCCCGGATCGTGGTCCATACGAACTTTCCCTTGCTGATCGCCTATTTTGTAGGTCACATCATAACCGAGGGTTTTATCTTCTTTGTCATACACGGTTTTACAGCGCTGCTGCTGAGTCGTGTAAGTATCGTTATCCTGCATGCTGCTTTGTACGCGGTTACCTGCATAACCGCCACCCAGCGCACCGGCTACCGTCGCCACGTCGCGTCCGCGGCCACCACCAAACTGGTGACCCAGAACCCCTCCCGCCACCGCACCCAGTACGGAACCGGTGATCTGATGCTCATCCTGCACAGGGCGACGATGAGTGACAGTGACGTTACGGCATTCCTGACGCGGAGTTTTCGTGGTCTCTTTGATTGGCGTCGCGCTGACAACCTGCGCATATTGCGGGCCAGACGAAAAGACGTTCATGCTCGCAACGCCAGCAATGCCCAACGCCGCAGCCACACCAATTCCGACCCCAGCTAACATTGACTTGTTCACAGGACTTCCTCCGAAAATGTTACCACGCAATTCGCCCTCTTAAGGACGCTCCTCAGCGGACAACAACACATCTGAGGTCCGGCGTGCGTGAAACGCCGTCTGTAAACTTATTGTCAATAGTGCATACCAAAACGTAAGCAAACAATAAGACGAAATCTGTAAGTGAGGAAAATGGCCTGCCTGAGGGGCGTTTCGGAGGATTCTTAGCTGACAAAGTAATAGTGACGTGATCTTGTGCTGTGTGAGTATCTGTAACGTATTAAATATTGCATCAGAAATAAAAAAGCCTGTAATAAACAGGCTTTTAGGTACGAAACGATTCAGCTGACGTTCAAAAAAACGTCGCTGAACGGAATCAGTGCAGTTTAAGACGCGGGCGGATCACGCGGTTAATGCCACCGACCAGCATCATCAGACCGGTTTTGATGTAACCGTGCAATGCAATCTGATGCATACGATACAGGGAAATATAAACCAGTCGCGCCAGACGCCCTTCGACCATCATAGAACCGCGCATCAGGTTACCCATCAGGCTGCCGACAGTACTGAAGCGTGAAAGGGAAACCAGTGAACCGTGGTCTTTATAAACGTAAGGTTTCAGGCTCTGCCCTTTGCGCTGCGCCATGATGTTTGCAAAGCAGCGGGAGGCCATCTGGTGTGCTGACTGAGCACGCGGGGGTACAAAACCGCCGGACGGCTGCGGACAGGACGCGCAGTCACCAATCGCATAGATGTTCGGGTCGCGCGTGGTTTGCAACGTCGGTTCCACCACCAGCTGGTTAATACGGTTGGTTTCCAGACCGGCGATCTCTTTCATGAAATCAGGGGCTTTAATCCCCGCCGCCCAGACCATAAGATCGGCGTCAATGAATTCGCCGGACTTGGTGTTCAGGCCGTTTTTATCCGCGCTGGTAACCATGGTTTGCGTCAGAACGCGCACGCCCAGTTTGGTCAGCTCATTGTGTGCAGCCGCAGAAATACGCGGTGGCAACGCCGGCAGAATACGTTCACCCGCTTCCACCAGCGTGACGTTCAGCGCTTCGCTGTCCAGACCTTCAAAACCGTAGCTGTGCAGCTGTTTGACCGCATTGTGCAGCTCAGCAGACAGCTCAACGCCGGTCGCACCGCCACCGACAATCGCGATGTTCACTTTCTTCTGCTTATCGGAACTGGCAGAGAACTTGAGGAACAGGTTCAGCATTTCGTTATGGAAACGGTGCGCCTGATGCGGGTTATCCAGGAAGATGCAGTTGTCTTTCACGCCCGGCGTACCGAAGTCGTTAGAGGTACTGCCCAGCGCCATTACCAGAGTGTCGTACGCAATATCGCGCACCGGCACCAGTATTTCGCCGTTCTCGTCGCAGATTTCAGCCAGTTTGATGGTCTGATTTTCGCGATCGATATCAGTCAGTGAGCCAATCTGGAAGGTAAAGCCGTGATTGCGGGCATGAGCCAGATAGCTCAGCGCATCCACGCCGTCATCCAGGCTGCCGGTCGCCACTTCGTGCAACAGGGGTTTCCACAAATGGCTATGGTTGCGATCGACCAGAATGATCTCCGCTTTTTTCTTACGGCCAAGTTTATGGCCCAGGCTGGTTGCCAGTTCCAGACCGCCGGCGCCACCGCCGATAATCACAATTTTCTTCATTGGTGATGTCAAAATGACCCCCTCAAATGTGAACCAATTGTTATATAAGAGTAAAAATATTATCCTTATATTACATAGGGTTGCTTAAGTTAAATCGGTATCTGAGACGGAGGATATCACGCGTGGTGATTTGGTCATACCAAAATTGATATAGGTCAATTTAATTTCATTTGCCTAATTTGACTTAGGGAAATGGCACGTATTTTGACGGATTTAAATCAGCAGGTTAGAGGAAGAACAGGCGGAAAAATGATTTCATCGCGCGGAATGAACCAAATAAAAAAACCACTGCTTTCGGGCAGTGGTTTTTAAATATTGCAGAAATGAAATGTTAAATCAGGCGATGTTTTTGAACGCTTTGATCCGCTGAAGATGGGTCGAGATGTCCTTGAACTTATGGCTCTGATGTTCATCCCATTCAACCGGGTAATAGTGATGAAGTTTCTCAGCAGTTTGCTTGCTGTCGAGCACACCGTCTTCGCGGGATAAAATCACCAGACAACGGTCGCGGTTCTTCTCGCGAAAATCACTGATGCATTTCGTAGCGATGTCTTCGTATTCTTCGGGACGGTCGATTTTCCCTGTCATATTATCCTGCGGCGATAAGTTCGGATTGAACATCACCTGGCGGATACCGCACAGGAAACCGATACGTTCAGCCCAGAACCCGCCGAGCCCGACACCGCAAATCAGCGGATTTTTGTCGGTGGTTTCATGCAGCACTTTATCGACTTCTTTCAGCAAATGTTGCATGTCGTGGCGCGGATGCAGCGTGCTGTAGCTGATGAAACGGACGTCGGGATCAATAAACTGTAGCTGCAACACTTTCTCGTGGTTACCGGGACTGGTTGAATCGAAGCCATGCAAATAGATAATCATCGTTTACCTCATCCTGAATGTGCGTTGAAACCCTCACGCGGTCTGAAAAACGTTACCGGGCAGTTTCTTTATGTTCCTGCCAGCGGGCGTCGAGCGCGGTCAGTTCACGGTTTGCGTCTTTCCAGCGACTTGAATTTTGCAGGTCCTGACGGGCCTGTTTTCCACTGTACAGTCCGCGATGATACAACTGCGCAACACGTTCAGCTTTGACCGGAGACAGGTTATCCAGCACGCTCACTGCGCCCTGACGGTTATTACAGGCCAGGATCATATCGCAACCGGCATCCAGAGAAGCCTGAGCACGTTCCGGATAGCTGCCCATAATCGCGGCACCTTCCATCGAAATATCATCGGAGAAAATCACACCGGTGAAATTCAGTTCTTTGCGCAAAATTTCCTGTAGCCAGTAAGGTGAACCGCTGGCCGGACGCGGGTCAGCCTGGGTATAAATCACGTGGGCTGGCATGACGGCATCCAGCAATTTACGTTCATTAAGCTGGCGGAAGATTGCCATGTCGTGCCCGCGGATGACCTCCAGCGGGCGATCGTCACGCGGCGTTTCTTTATGAGAATCCGCACCGACCGCGCCATGTCCCGGGAAATGCTTACCGGTGGTTTTCATCCCTGCGGCATGCATGCCGAGAATAAACTGCTCTGCCATATCCAGCGCTTTCTGCGGTTCGGCGTGGAACGAACGCTCGCCAATGGCCGCGCTGATATGACCGATATCCAGAACTGGCGCAAAACTGATATCGATATCCATAGCAATCATTTCTGACGCCATCAGCCAGCCGCCTTCCTGTGCCAGGCGCTTCGCTTCATGCGGCGCATTCAGGGCCGCAAAAGACTGCGCGGCAGGCAGACGGGTGAAGCCTTCACGGAAACGCTGCACGCGTCCGCCTTCCTGATCCACCGCCAGCACCAGCCGGTCGTGGGACGCGGCGCGGATCTGGCGGATCAGTTCATGCAACTGATCAACGTCATGATAATTTCGGGTGAATAAAATCAGTCCGCCGACCAGCGGATGCTGCAAAATTTCACGTTCTTCGGCATCCAGCTCAAAGCCAACGACATCCAGCATTACAGGTCCCAACAAAATGGACGCTCCTTTTTATTTTTCAGACGATTATCACGGCCGCAACGGTTGCGCCCATTCACGGTATTTATGCTCGCCGGTCTGCTGCCAGCGCACTTCAAACCACATCAGCATCAGGTAATCGACCCAGGGGATCCAGCGGTTAACCTGCTGCTGCAAAAGAGAAATATCCTGATAGCCGCCCGCGTTGATGTACTCACGCAGAAAAACATGTTGCTGCGGCGTGCTCCAGCCATTGCCGCGAACAATCGCGGCCAGCTCCAGGGCAACATCCGCATCCGCCGCGTACTCCCAGTCAATCAACCGCAGGCCGTCTGGCGTATGCAATACATTTCCTGCGTGGATATCCATATGCACCAGCGCCAGTTTCAGCGGCGCGGGCTGTATCTGCGACATCATCTTGCGATGTAAACGCAGCCAGCGCGGCGTGAGTCTGCGCCGGTCGATATGTTGCCAGTAACGTGCAAACTGATGCTGCAAATCCAGCCGGTAGCCTGAAGGCGGTAACTGGTGCAGCCTGACCAGCGTCCGGCTCAGTGCTTGCTGTGTGGCGGGCATCGCGAAGGTCTGTTCAGTCGGCGGCGTGCCCTCTATCCAGTCAACAATCAGCCATGGCGGCGAATAAAGTCTGACACACGGGCCTGATTTTTGCCGCGCGACATGCCGCAAAATCGCAGATTCGCGTCGCCGGTCAGCGCCTGCAATCCGCTTATCAAAAGACTGATGTCGCGCCAGTAAATCACCGGCAGGCGAACAGATTTTCCAGCTTTCCCCCGTCAGTCCGGCGACCGGTAATAAACGAAATCCGGCGGTTTTCACCGCCGGATAATGTTTTTCGATCAGCTGTTGGAGTTCTGATTGCAGAAACTCAGCGTTAATTCTGGACTGCGCCACGGCCTGACCAGACGATTTCGCCACTTGGTGCGGTAATCAGACGCATCGACATGGTTGGGGCTTTAACATCACCGCTCACGGTGCTGTAAAGCACATACTGGGCCTTCACGATGTTTGCCAGACCGATGGCTTTGCTGACCGACGCCAGGCTGTCATCCGGCGATAATCCCAGTGACTGTTTGGCAGAAGACACCTGATCTGCCGGAACCACCTGGAAAGTGGTGTTATTCGCCAGCGCATTGCGCAGGGCATCCGTCGCCTTGGCCATTTGCAGTGAGCCGTTAGTGCTGTTTTTAACGCTATCCACCAGCAACACGCTGCCGGACTGCACACCATCAGATTTCAGCATTTTTGCCAGCATCGGCTGAACGGTCGCCGTCCAGTCGATATTCGCGAATTTTGGCGGCTGTGGAACCGGCTGAACCGGTGGCTGCTCTGGCACTGGCGGATTGACCGGCGGCAGTGGCTGTTGCGGTTGCTGTGGTTGTTCTGGCTGCTGGGTCTGTTGCTGGTTTGGCAAAGTACAACCGCCAAGGATCAATGCGGCCATCGCCACAATGAGAAAATACTTTTTCATCAACCTTCTCCGTACGGGAATTTAGAGATAAAGGTACATGCGCACACTGTACGCATCGAGATTGCCATTAAGTGAACTGATGTCAACGCTGCTGTTGGCTGGCACGGTGACGGTCCGGGATTCGGCAATCGGTAATAAATCCAGTCCCTGCTTATCATACCAATAGAAACGGTAATGCAGGGTGACAGGATGTGGCTGGTTATTATCCAGTGTACTGGTGGCTTTTTTCTGCCCACCGGAATCAGACACTGATGGCGAACTCGGGATAATACCCGCCGTCAGAACGGGGGACTCCATGACCACTCTTTGCTGATTATTGAGCGCAATGCCTGGCTTGCTGCTGCAGGCTGTCAACAAAATTACCGGCAATAATGCCATCAGGAAACGCATGTTTACCCTTACTGACGTGACAGCAATGGACCCAATGCACGGCCACCGACCAGATGCATATGGATATGATAAACCTCCTGACCCGCGTCGCGGTTGCAGTTGACGATCAGGCGGTAACCGCTTTCGGCAATCCCTTCCTGTTCAGCAATTTTAGCCGCAACCGTCATCATCCGGCCCAGCGCAGCTTCGTGCGTGGTATCAACGTCATTCATTGTCGGGATCAGGATATTCGGGATGATCAGAATATGGCTTGGCGCCTGAGGAGATATATCGCGGAATGCAGTCACCAGTTCGTCCTGGTAAACCACATCTGCGGGAATTTCACGGCGAATAATTTTGCTGAAAATTGTCTCTTCGGCCATCTTAACTGTCCTTAACAAAGTAAAAAGCGTTGTACGCAGTATGGGTTAGAATTTCCATTCCTTTCAACCTGATTACGCTTTTTGATGATTAATTGACGCAGAAAGCGCCAGCGGCAGGCAGCGGCAACCGTTCCTGCAAATTGCAGGCATGAAAAAAGGAGGCCGAAGCCTCCTCTCTCAGAACCCGACATTGCTCACCATTAATGGTTACGCATGTACTCGTCCATATCAGTTTTCAGGTTGTCAGACTTGGTACCGAAAATTGCCTGAACACCAGAACCTGCAACCACCACACCTGCCGCACCCAGTTTTTTCAGGCCAGCCTGATCAACTTTGGAGACGTCCGCTACGCTGACGCGCAGACGGGTAATACAGGCATCGAGGTTAGTAATGTTGTCTTTACCGCCGAAAGCCTGAACCAGAGAAGCGGACATTTCAGAACCGCCCTGCGTTGTGGTTTCGCTGGTAGAGTCTTCACGGCCAGGGGTTTTCAGATCCAGTTTCGCAATCAGGAAACGGAAGATGCTGTAGTAAACCACTGCATACACCGCACCCACGATTGGGAACAGCCAGATTTTGCTGCTGTTGCCGCTCAGTACGATGAAGTCAATCAGACCGTGCGAGAAGCTGGTACCGTCACGCATACCCAACAGGATACAGATTGGGAATGCCAGACCGGCCAGGATCGCGTGGATCACATACAGGATCGGCGCAACGAACATGAAGGAGAATTCGATTGGCTCGGTGATACCGGTCAGGAACGCAGTCAGTGCAGCGGAAATCATGATGCCGCCGACTTTTGCACGGTTCTCAGGTTTTGCTGAGTGCCAGATAGCGATAGCCGCCGCTGGAAGACCGTACATTTTGAACAGGAAGCCACCGGACAGTTTGCCCGCAGTCGGGTCACCCGCCATGTAACGTGGGATATCGCCGTGGAATACCTGACCCGCAGAGTTCACGTACTCACCGATTTGCATCTGGAATGGAACGTTCCAGATATGGTGCAGACCAAACGGAACCAGCGCACGTTCTACAACGCCGTAGATACCGAATGCCACAACCGGGTTCTGATAAGCAGCCCATTGTGAGAAGGTCTGGATACCTGTACCGATTGGCGGCCAGATGAAGGACAGAACCACACCCAGGATAATCGCTGCCATACCAGAGATGATTGGCACAAAACGTTTACCGGCGAAGAAGCCCAGGTATTCTGGCAACTTGATGCGGTAGAAACGGTTGAACATGTATGCCGCAATCGCACCGGAGATAATACCACCCAGTACGCCGGTATCCGCCAGATGCTTGGCTGCAATTTCTTCAGCAGGCAAATGCAGAACCAGTGGTGCAACAACTGCCATGGTTTTCACCATGATGCCGTATGCCACAACGGACGCCAGTGCAGAAACACCGTCGTTGTTGGTGAAGCCTAACGCCACACCGATAGCAAAGATCAGAGGCATGTTAGCGAAGACGGAACCACCGGCTTCGGCCATAACATGGGAAACGATCACTGGCAGCCAGCTAAAGTTTGCAGAACCGACACCAAGCAGGATACCTGCGATTGGCAGTACGGATACTGGCAGCATTAGCGATTTACCGACCTTTTGAAGGTTTGCAAACGCGTTCTTAAACATAATTGAGTGTGCTCCTGAGTAATGATGCTTTTTGATACTTCATGCGGTTTAGCCTGATAACTAACCGCTTTGCAAAAGGTCGTACCGCCCTTTGCTATCGGGTGTCTGAGCACCCCTTTTAATTTTTACGCAGGGTAAAATAATTCCCTTTGTTAATGTTTGATGGCAGTCACGTTTTTCTGAAAAATGCAGTGAGAGCGTTTAAAAAAGCCCCGATTTACAACATTTAATCCGAAATAAACGCCGGTGACCCCGCAAAAAACGGGGCCACGATACCTCATTCTGGTGATTAATTACGAGGTGTAAAATAAATCTGGCGTATATGACTAAGCCTAAGGTTAGATCAGGGAGGAAGTATCGATGTGAAATAATCGTGAAAAGTTTGCAGTGGTCGCTTCTGCCAGCTGTTCCACACTCACACCTTTGAGCACGGCCATGTAATCGGCAACGTCCCGTACATAAGCAGGCTGGTTCTCTTTACCACGATGTGGCACGGGTGCCAGATACGGCGAGTCAGTTTCCACCAGCAAACGATCCAGCGGTACATAACGGGCCACTTCACGCAACGCTTCAGCGTTACGGAAAGTCACAATCCCTGAGAACGAGATAAAGAACCCCAGATCCAGCAGGAATTTTGCCGTCGGCAGATCCTCGGTGAAGCAATGCAAAACACCACCGCACTCCCCTGCGTTCTCTGCTTTGAGAATATCCAGCGTATCCTGACGGGCATCACGTGTATGGACGATCACCGGTTTGTTCAGCTCGCGGCCAATGCGGATGTGCTCGCGGAATGAATCCTGTTGCAGTTTCAGCTGATGCGCTTCTTTCTGATAAAAATAATCCAGACCGGTTTCACCCATCGCCACCACTTTCGGGCTGGCGGCAAGCTCACGCAGTTCTGCGAAATCATAGCCATCGTCAATATTCAGCGGATGCACACCGCAGGAAAATGCAACGTCGGGACGGTCGCCAATCAGCTGTGTCATCGCACGATAACCGGGCAATGTGGTCGCCACCGCCAGCATAAATTTCACGTCACGTTCACGGGCTTTTTCCAGCACGTTATCCACGCCGGAGTGCAGCTCATTGTAATCAAGGCTGTCGAGATGACAGTGGGAATCGACTAAAAACATAGTATTTAACTCATGACAAATAAGGGGTTCAGCGGGAAAGCGCGGAACTGAAAATCGACGCAGAAACCGTGCCCTGAAGCATCTGTTCCCACTCAAGAAGTTGTTCGGTCAGCAGTAACTCACGGTTAACACCGACGATAGAAAGCAGCTGATGGCGGCAATGCATCCAGGCACTCACCGATTGCTGTAAAGCCACGCTGGACTGCGCACCGGCGAGCAACGCAATTAACGGCTGCTGATCGTGGTTGATGATGAACTGCCCCGCCTGTTGCTGCCATTTAATGGCATCAAGAAGTAACGTCGCCAGCCAGTACAGACGTTCCGGCGCATCATCATGATTAAGCTGCGGCAACAGGGAAAGCATATCCTGTTGCTGACATTGCGTATAAAGCTGCTGGCATAATGCCACGCGTTGCTTCCAGCGTTCCGGCTGCAACAGTTCAATGGCTGACAACGGCGCACCGTTGGTCAGACGCAATGCGGTTTTGATCGAGACAGGATCAGCACTGAGCTGACGGTTAATCCACTGCACTGCCAGCGCTTCTTCCGGTACCGGCAGATGCCAGTAGAAACAGCGGCTGCGGATCGTTGCCAGTAACGCCGAAGGTTCGCGGCATCCGAGCAGGAAATAGGTGCCCGCCGGGGGTTCTTCCAGCGTTTTCAGCAAGGCATTCGCTGCGGCTTCGGTCAGCAATTCCGTTTGCGGGATCCAGACAACTTTCGAACCGCCCTGCTGGGAATAATTGTAGAGCGTTTCGATGAGCTGACGCACCGGATCAATGCCCAGCGAGTTTTTGCCTTTTTCAGGTTGCAGGATATGCCAGTCAGGATGGTTGCCGGCAATCATCAGCTGACAGCTGTGGCATGAACCACAACTCTTTTCGCCGTCCTTGTGCTGGCACAGCAGCCAGCGGCTCAGACCATATACCAGCGCCTCATCCCCGATCCCCGCTGCGGCATGCATCAGCACCGCATGATGCCCGCGGCCTGTCAGATATTGCCCTGTCAGCTGGCGATAAGGGGCGCTGAGCCACGGATACCAGTTCATGAATGCTCCCGGGTTGCCTGCTCGTCAAACCAGCTTTTCAGTGTCTGTTCGATCGATGACTTTACTTCTTCAATAGTCTGCGAGGCATCGATGGTTTTAATGCGACTGTCAGCGGCGGCAAGCTCCAGATAACGGGCGCGCGTACGTTCAAAGAAAGGCAAGGCTTCCTGCTCGATACGATCCAGTTCACCACGGGCACGGGCACGTTGCAGGCCGATGGCCGGAGGTAAATCCAGATACAACGTCAGGTCAGGGCGGAAATCACCCAGAACGGTATCGCGTAAAGAGGTCATTAGTTTGGCATCAATCCCCCGTCCGCCGCCCTGATAAGCTTGCGAGGAGAGATCGTGCCGGTCACCCACCACCCATGCGCCACGCGCCAGAGCGGGTAAAATCACCGTCTCAACCAGCTGGACACGGGCAGCGTAAAGCATCAGCACTTCGGCTTTGACCGTCGGTTTTTCGCCATCTACGCCACGCTTAAATAAATCGCGTAATTTCTCCGCCAGCGGCGTACCGCCCGGCTCACGGGTAAACACAATTTCTTCTACGCCGTGCTGGCGCAATGCATCCACCACCACGTTATGAGCAGTGGTTTTTCCCGCCCCTTCCAGGCCTTCAATCACAATGAAGTTACTTTTCATTCTTGTTCTTAAGAGCCTCTATATACACACGAACCGCCTTGTTGTGGTTCTCAAGGTTAGTGCTGAAAGTATGCCCGCCTTTGCCGTCAGCAACAAAATAAAGATACGGCGTTTTTGCGGGATGTGCCGCAGCCTGAAGTGAGGCTTCGCTCGGCATCGCAATTGGAGAAGGCGGCAGGCCGGTGATCACATAAGTATTGTAA
This sequence comes from Rahnella variigena, assembly GCF_003610915.1. Lineage (NCBI taxonomy): Bacteria > Pseudomonadati > Pseudomonadota > Gammaproteobacteria > Enterobacterales > Yersiniaceae > Rahnella > Rahnella variigena. The sequence continues at coordinate 2,342,803 of NZ_NSDJ01000001.1, read as the reverse complement.
GGGGTCGGCGTTTCTAAATCTTTCTTCGTAATATTGCCGGTGTATTTATCACCCATACCATAGATGACGGTCGGGTCTGTTTGCAGACGCATGCCGATCCGCAGACGATTGATGAACACAGACGCCACTTCAGGACGCTCATCTTTTACGGCCGTCTCTTTTTCAATAATCGACGCCATAGTGACCATGTCTTCAGGCGTTTTATATGGCAGCGAATCAGCGCGGCCTTTCCAGATATCCGCAACGGTTTTTTCCATGCGCACATGGGCGCGTTTGAGCAGAGATAAATCCGTCATGCCCGCAGTGTAATGGTAAGTATCGGGATACAACCAGCCTTCGGCATTTTTGGTATCGGTCATGCCTAAGGCAGCGGCGATCTCTTCACCGCTTTTGCCGCTAAGTTCATGCCTGAGATACTCTGAAGTATCTAAAACCTTCATCCAGTCGCTGAGCTTAAAACCCTCGACAAAACGAATGCTAAATTGGGCTTCTTTGCCACTTTTCAGCAACTCCAGCATCTGGCGAACGGTCATGCCTTTTTCCAGACGGTAGGTACCGGCTTTAAACTCACTCAGTTCGGGCTCTAAACGTAATAACCATGGGAACCACGGATTGGGCTTCATCAGCTTCTTGTCGATGAGCAGCGTTTCCAGAACCACACGCCCGGTACCGGCAGGCAGGGTGAAGATCGTTTCACTGCTGACATTGATCGGGCGGTCCGCAAACTGTTTCACTTTCTGGTAGGCAAACGTCGCCAGTCCTGCAAGGATCAGGACAATAATGGCGAAGATTTTGGTCTTTTTGTTTGTCATTGTTTATTCACTTTTTTAACAGTTCTGGAGCAAAAAATTGTACAAATCTCGGGATAAATAATGCCATCCGCACGCCTGTGCCACGGGTAAAACCGGCATCAGCGCATTACAAATCAGCACCTCATCGGCATCAAACAATACCTCGGCGGGTTCACTGACAATGTGCAACGCCCAGGGCGACGAGTTTTCAATGAGCCGGATAATGTGCTGACGCATAACGCCATCCACCCCCGACTGTGATAAATCCGGTGTAAATACCTGATTTCCCTTCCGCCAGAATAAATTAGCCGCACAGCATTCCACCAGGCAACCTGAGGTGTCAACCACCAGAGCCTCGTGGGCGTCCGTCTGGTCAAGATGCAGGCGGATCATCACCTGCTCAAGACGGTTGAGGTGTTTTATGCCCGCCAGCAGCGGATTTCTACTCAACGTCACCGGGCTCAGGGCAAGTTTTACACCGTGTTGCCGTAACGCGTGATAATGTGCCGGATAAGCGGACACTGATACAATCCGGGTCGGTTCAGAGCATCCTGCCGAACTGTAGCCTCGTCCCCCCTGCCCGCGTGTCACAACGGCTTTAACGACAGCCTCTTCCTGTTGTCCTGCGGCCTGAATCATTTCGCGTTCTAAAGCAGCCCAGTCCACGCCATCAATATGCAAAACAGACACCGCGCGCTGCATCCGCGCAATGTGTTCTGGAAGAAGCTGGATTTCACCGCGCAACACCCTGGCCGTAGTGAAGCAACCGTCGCCAAATTGCACAGACCGGTCTGCCGCTGGCAATGTTGTCGCCGCCGCACCGTTAATCCACATGGTTACTTCCTCCTGACTTCAGGGTTAGCGTTCTCCGACCGCTGAGACTGCGTGAGCAGGCTTCTGGCAGCAAGTGGAGCATTCTTACTTTATCGTACCGGCAGGCCGAAATGGCGGGAAGACTCTTTCCGTTGAGCTGCCGTTTGATTCCACTTTACCGCATAGCAAATGCTTTTATTCAGACAGCAAAAAGGCCCGATTAACGGGCCTTTCTCAATAATACACAGTCGCAATCACATCTTGCGGAATACCAGGGAACCGTTAGTTCCGCCGAATCCGAAGGAGTTGCACAGTGAATATTGCATGTCTTTTACCTGACGCGCTTCGTGCGGCACAAAGTCCAGATCGCACCCTTCGTCTGGATTGTCCAGATTCAGGGTCGGTGGAACGGCCTGATCACGCAATGCGAGTAAAGTGAAGATAGACTCCACCGCCCCCGCCGCACCTAACAGGTGGCCGGTCATAGACTTGGTTGAACTGACCAGCACTTTGTGAGAATCCGCACCAAAGACAGATTTAACCGCCTGCGCTTCGGCTTTGTCACCCGCCGGGGTAGAAGTCCCGTGCGCGTTGATATAGCCAATTTGCGACGCAGAAATGCCTGCATCACGCAAAGCGTTTTCCATCGCCAGCGCGGCACCTGCACCGTCTTCCGGTGGAGAGGTCATATGGTAAGCATCGCTGCTCATACCAAAGCCGACGATTTCGGCATAAATTTTTGCACCGCGTTTGCGGGCATGTTCGTACTCTTCCAGCACCATAATCCCGGCACCGTCACCCAGTACGAAACCATCACGATCTTTATCCCACGGGCGGCTTGCGGCCTGCGGATTATCGTTGCGCGTGGATAGTGCGCGTGCTGCACCGAAACCACCGACACCCAGCGGGGTGCTGGCTTTTTCTGCGCCGCCTGCCAGCATCACGTCAGCATCGTTATAGGCGATGATACGGGCTGCATGACCAATATTATGCACACCAGAAGTACAGGCTGTAGCAATAGAAATACTCGGCCCACGCAACCCGAACATGATACTCAGATGACCGGCAATCATGTTAACGATGGTTGATGGAACGAAAAAAGGACTAATTTTGCGAGGTCCGCCGTTAACCAATGACGTATGGTTTTCTTCAATCAGACCAAGTCCGCCGATGCCAGAACCAATCGCCGCACCAATGCGTGTCGCGTTCTCAGCAGTCACTTCAAGCCCGGAGTCTTGCATCGCCTGAATACCGGCAGTAATACCATACTGAATAAAGGCGTCCATCTTGCGGGCATCTTTGCGCGGGATGTAGTCTTCACAGTTAAAATCTTTTACTAAGCCAGCAAAACGCGTTGCATAGGCACTAGTATCAAAATGGTCGATCAGGCTGATGCCACTCTGACCGGCAAGGAGAGCGTTCCAAGTGGACTCTACAGTATTGCCGACAGGAGACAGCATGCCCAGTCCAGTCACTACAACTCGACGCTTAGACACGTGTGTCCTCCAGGGAGGGAAAAAAGTAGTAATACCGTGGGATATAAAAAACTTAGGCGGTCAAATGACCGCCTAACTATCTAAACTTAAAGCATGTACGCTTACTGTTGGCTAGCGTTGATAAAATCAATTGCTGCCTGAACAGTAGTGATTTTTTCAGCTTCTTCGTCAGGGATCTCGGTATCAAACTCTTCTTCCAGAGCCATAACCAGCTCAACGGTGTCGAGAGAATCAGCGCCAAGGTCGTCTACGAAAGATGCAGCATTCACTACTTCTTCCTGTTTAACACCCAGCTGTTCAACGATGATTTTCTTAACGCGTTCTTCGATAGTGCTCATACTCTTAAATTTCCTATCAAAACTCGCTTTCGCGATGGTTTTCGTAGTGTATAAAATGTTGAAAAAGATGCAACTAAATCCAGGCTGGTCAAACCACGAATTTGCTCTATTTTGCGGTTTTTACCGCAAAAAACGCAAATAATTTCGTAATTTTTAAATCATATACATGCCGCCATTGACATGTAATGTTTCACCCGTGATATAGCCGGCCTCGTCAGAGGCTAAAAAAGCAACGGCGCTGGCAATTTCTTTGGCATCGCCCAACCGGTTGGCTGGAACTGATGACAAAATGCCTGCGCGTTGATCATCTGTCAACGCCCTTGTCATATCCGTCTCAATAAAGCCGGGAGCGACGACGTTGACAGTAATGCCACGTGAAGCAACTTCACGTGCCAAAGACTTACTAAAACCAATCAAGCCAGCTTTAGCCGCCGCGTAGTTCGCCTGCCCTGCGTTACCCATGGTGCCAACAACGGAACCAATTGTAATAATCCGTCCACACCGTTTCTTCATCATAGCTCGCATGACAGCTTTTGAAAGCCGAAACACAGAAGTCAGATTCGTATCCAGGATATCCTGCCACTCATCATCCTTCATACGCATGAGAAGGTTATCACGGGTAATGCCGGCATTATTAACTAAAATATCAATTTCGCCAAATTCAGCTCGAATTGTCGCCAATACTTGCTCAATAGATGCAGAATCAACCACATTGAGCATAATACCTTTGCCATTTTCGCCTAAATATTCGCTGATCGCTTCAGCACCTTTCTCGCTGGTCGCTGTGCCGATCACTTTCGCGCCGCCTGCTACCAGTTTCTCTGCAATAGCGCGGCCAATACCACGACTGGCACCAGTAACAAGTGCAATTTTGCCTTCGAAGGTCATACTCATCCTCTTATTACTGCTCTAACGCCGCTGCCAGGCTTGCCGTGTCATTCACAGCGGACGCCGTCAGGGTGTCAACAATACGTTTTGTCAGACCGGTCAACACTTTACCCGGCCCCACTTCTAAAAGCTGCTCAACGCCCTGTGCTGCCATAAATTCGACAGACTCAGTCCAGCGCACCGGGCTGTACAGCTGGCGTACCAGCGCACTGCGGATGGCTTCAGGAGACGTTTCAATTTTCACATCAACGTTGTTCACCACGGAATACTGAGGTGCGCTGAATGTGACATTTTCAAGTGCAACGGCAAGTTTATCCGCAGCAGGCTTCATCAGAGCACAATGCGATGGCACGCTGACTGGCAGTGGCAGAGCGCGTTTTGCACCTGCTTCTTTACAGGCCGCACCGGCGCGTTCTACCGCTTCTTTGTTACCCGCGATCACAACCTGACCTGGCGAGTTAAAGTTAACCGGAGAGACAACCTGACCCTGAGCTGACTCTTCACAGGCTTTGGCAATCGCGGCGTTGTCCAGACCGATAATAGCGTACATCGCGCCAGTACCCGCCGGAACCGCTTCCTGCATCAGTTTGCCGCGCAGTTCAACCAGTGAAATCGCCTGTTTGAAATCCAGCACACCGGCACAAACCAGAGCAGAGTATTCACCCAGGCTATGACCCGCCATCAGAACAGGCTGAGCGCCGTTCTGCTGCTGCCATACACGCCAGATAGCGACGGAAGCGGCCAGCAACGCAGGCTGTGTCTGCCAGGTTTTATTCAGTTCTTCAGCAGGCCCCTGTTGCACCAGCTGCCATAAATCATATCCCAGCGCCGAAGAAGCTTCGGCAAATGTTTCTTCAACCACCGGATGCGCAGCGGCTAGATCAGCCAGCATACCGAGCGTCTGAGAACCCTGACCAGGGAAAACAACTGCAATTTTTGTCATTTTTATCATCCTGTTAAATCAAAAACGTACCAGCGCCGAGCCCCAGGTAAAGCCACCGCCAAATGCTTCGAGCAACACTAATTGCCCGCGCTGAATTCTGCCGTCACGCACTGCTTCGTCAAATGCTGCAGGCACAGAGGCCGCAGAGGTATTGCCATGACGATCGAGCGTAACCACGACTTTGTCCATTCCCATACCCAGCTTTTTCGCTGTCGCACTGATAATGCGCAGGTTCGCCTGATGCGGAACCAGCCAGTCGAGTGCAGTACGGTCGAGATTATTTGCGGTCAGTGTTTCATCAACAATGTGCGCCAGTTCAGTCACAGCGACTTTGAAGACTTCATTACCCGCCATGGTGACATAAGCAGGTTTTTCCGGCTCTGTCTGGCTTGGGTAGGCCAGCGTCAGCAGGTTGCCATAATGACCATCGGCATGCATATGCGTAGAAATGATGCCCTGCTCTTCTGATGCGCCCAGCAATACCGCGCCCGCGCCATCACCGAACAGAATAACCGTACCGCGATCTTCAGGATCGAGTTTACGCGACAACACATCAGAGCCGATCACCAGTGCATATTTCACTGCACCGTTTTTGATGTATTGATCGGCAACGCTCAGTGCGTATGTAAAACCTGCACAAGCGGCGGCCAGATCGAATGCTGCAGAATCCTTGATGCCCAGCATGTTCTGCACCTGGCAGGCTGAACTCGGGAATGCATGTGAAGATGAGGTTGTTGCAACAATGATCAAACCCACGTCGCTTGCGCTGACGCCAGCCATTTCAAGTGCTTTTTCTGCTGCGTGCAGGCCCATTGTGGCCACAGTCTCATCCGGTGCAGCGATACGACGTTCACGAATACCTGTGCGGGTGACAATCCACTCGTCGGAGGTATCCACCATTTTTTCTAAGTCGGCATTAGTCCGAACTTGCACGGGCAAATAGCTCCCCGTACCGAGAATTTTTGTATACATGTACGATCAGTCACTCTTGGGTAATACAGCTTCAAGGCGCGCGGCAATCCGCTGAGGGACCTGCCGCTGCACCGCCTGCACAGCCTGTTCGATAGCAACAGCAAACGCACGCTGGTTTGCTCCACCGTGGCTTTTAATAACGATGCCCCGTAATCCTAACAAACATGCGCCATTATACTGGTCGGGGTTGAGGTGGCTAAAACGCTTTAGCAACTTCTTCTGGACTATCCGTCCCAACCATTTCAACCACCAGGCTTTCTTGCCACCCTCACCGGAGGATTTTAACAGTGACAAAAACATCCTTATTACGCCTTCCATGGTCTTGAGCGTAACATTGCCCACGAAGCCGTCACACACCATCACATCTGTCTTACCGGTCAGAAGGTCATTGCCTTCAAGATAGCCGATATAGTTGATTAGTGCGGTATTTTTTAAAATAGCGGCGGCTTCGCGGATATTATCCAGCCCTTTGCTTTCCTCTTCACCGATATTGAGTAAGGCGACGCGGGGGTTACTGATACCCACCACCTGCTCCGCCATTACTGCACCCATCACGGCAAACTGGACCAACATTGTGCTGTCACACTCAACGTTCGCCCCCAAATCCAGCACCACAGTTTTACTACGTTGCTGATTGGGCAGGACGCTCATCAGCGCCGGGCGCTCAATGCCATCCAGTGGCTTGACCACCATTTTGGCTAATCCCATCAGAGCGCCGGTATTCCCGGCACTGACACACGCTTGTGCATCTCCGCTTTTGATCAGTTCCAACGCCACACGCATTGAGCTTCCTTTACTGGCACGTATAGCTTGCGACGCGCGCATGTCGCTGGCTATAACTGATTCAGCAGGAATTATCCGAATTCGTTCTGTTAAAGAAGGATCGGCTTTGGCTAAGAAAGGTGTGATTGCGTCGGGATCGCCGACCAGAAGAAGATCTAATTCAGAATTAGAGATCAGTGCCTGCAATGAAGCAGGCACTGTGACGGAAGGACCGAAATCTCCGCCCATTACATCTAACGCGATGGTTAGACGAGTCAAGGTATCGCCTTGCCAGCACTTATCACGTGAATAAGTTGCAGGCAATTATCAGCCGATTACCTTGCGACCGCGGTAGAAACCGTCGGCAGTGATGTGGTGACGCAGGTGAGTTTCACCAGAAGTCTTGTCCACAGACAGAGTGGAAGTGGTCAGAGCGTCATGTGAACGACGCATGCCACGTTTAGAACGGGTTGGTTTATTCTGTTGTACGGCCATGGACCTTACTCCTTAAGTACTTTTCTTTAAACTCGCTAATACGGCAAATGGATTAGGTTTCTCCGCCTCTTCAGGCAGTTTGCCAAATACCATGTCCGCGTCGGACACTTCACAGTGTTCAGATTCATGTACCGGAACGACAGGCAGTGAAAGAATAATTTCGTCTTCAATCATTGCCAGCAAATCGACTTCGCCAAAATCATCGACTTCGATAGGCTCGTACGCTTCCGGTAATGCCTCAGCCTGTTCATCATTCTGGACAGGGCTAAAACAATATGTTGTGTGAACCTGATGTTCAAACGTCTTACCGCATCTCTGGCATTCCAGAGTCACAGCAACATCGGAGTGGCCGGTAATCACAGCCAGGCGCTGATTGTCGATATTAAACGACAATGAGGTTTGTATATCAGAATCCACACTGACCACTGATTGGGCAACACGCGTAACCTGATCTGCAGTATAGACACCTGTATAGTCTAAACGCTTCTGGGCAGTGCGGACCGCATCAAGGGTCAGGGGTAATTTTACTTTTTGCATAGGGCGCGCATATTAACTTTGTAACGACAGAGAGTCAAAGAAAAAGGCCTCAAAACCGCACCTTTCACCAATATTCGCTTCCGCAGCGGACGACAGTTTAAAATGTGTGATTCAATAACGCTACGCTTTGTGAAAAAAAATTATGATTATGTCTGCACCAGATTTACTTTTAGCCTCGACCTCGGTCTACCGGAAAGCCTTGCTGGAGAAAACCGGGCTGAAATTTACCTGCGCTTCACCCGATATTGATGAAACCCCTTTTCCCGATGAAAATCCGGCAGAACTGGTGCAGCGGCTGGCACAATCCAAAGCTGACGCGCTCGCCACTGCTTACCCGCATCATCTGATCATTGGCTCCGATCAGGTTTGCTTTATCGATGGAAAAATCACCGGAAAACCGCACACTTTCGATAATGCATTCCGTCAGTTACGGGCAGCCAGCGGCAAAGTGGTTACGTTCTATACCGGCCTGAGTCTCTATAACAGCGATGCAAAAACAGCGCAGACGTTATGCGAAACGTTTGACGTCACCTTTCGGCCATTGACCGATGAAGAAATTACCGGATATTTACATCGCGAAGAGCCGTACGACTGCGCGGGTAGCTTTAAATGCGAAGGTTTGGGGATTACGCTTTTCGACAGTCTGACGGGGCGCGACCCAAACACGCTAATCGGGCTGCCACTTATTGCCCTGCTCTCCTTACTGCGCGAACACGGCATCAATCCGTTACTTGAAAGCCGTTAATTGAGAGGCATAAAAAAGGCGCAGCCAGTGCGCCTCTATATAAGCTGATCTTTTTAACGAGCGGTTACTTTACCGCGTAAAATTTTCAGGCAGTTACGCAGTTTGGCATCCATAGGAGCCTCAATGCGCATGGTTTCACCGCTAGCCGGATGTTCAAAACGTAGCGCAGCCGCATGCAGGAAAAGACGGTTCAGACCCGTTCCTGACAGTTTTGCATCGAAGTCACGCTCACCATAACGATCATCAAAAGCAATCGGATGACCAGCGTGCAGCGCATGAACACGGATCTGGTGCGTTCTGCCTGTCACCGGGCTGGCTTTCACCAGCGTTGCAAATTCATAGCGCTCTTCAATTTTGAAACGTGTTTCAGAAGGTTTTCCTTCCGCATTCACCCTGACAACACGCTCACCGCTTTGCAGGATATTTTTCAGCAGCGGAGCCTGCACCACTTTGCAATGCGAAGGCCATTCACCGCGCACCAGCGCCAGGTAATCCTTCTGCATACTTTTAACGCGCAATTGCTCATGCAGTGATCTCAGGGCGGAACGCTTCTTGGCGACCAGCAAAACGCCGGAAGTATCACGGTCAAGACGGTGAACCAGTTCAAGGAAGCGCGCTTCCGGACGCAGGGCTCGCAGACCTTCGATCACGCCAAAGCTCAGACCGCTGCCACCGTGGACGGCAGTACCGGAAGGTTTGTTCAGGATCAGTAAATGGTCGTCTTCATATAAGATGCAATCTGCTAAAGCCGCGACTTTATCCAGCTTCGCAGAAACCGGCGCTTCATCACGCTCTGCCACGCGAACCGGCGGGACACGCACTTCATCACCGGCAAGTAATTTGTATTCAGGCTTAATTCTTTTCTTATTAACCCGCACCTCACCTTTACGCACGATGCGATAGATCATGCTCTTCGGCACGCCCTTAAGGATTTTAAGTAAGAAGTTGTCGATGCGCTGACCGGCTTCGTCTTCGGAGATGGGGATTAATTGTACAGTTGGATTCTCAGTTTTCATGGCTCGCGATTCTAAATATCCGGCACGGTTCGCGCCACTGATTTTTATGTGCTTAACTCTTACTTTACCAGTAACTGCCGAGGAAAACCCTTCTATACCCCTTGTTTTTACAGAAAGCGAAAGTTCAGACAATGCGGCACATCTCTCATTGAGGTAAATATCTTACCCGCATGGGAAAAGTCACCTTGCTATCACAGTGCCTGCAATGGAATAATGAAACTACTTTCGGCGTTGTTTCTCTTAAGTTAGGGAAAACGCAGGAATTATAGATTTGCCTGATCGCGCAAAAACGCAGCAATGGCGTAAGACGTAATGTGAAATCAAGCAATTAGCGGGCTGCGGGTTGCAGCTTGGCCGGCATACGGAATGAGATCTGTTAACCTAAATTCAGAAGCTATTCCCCTAATAAAAGTGCTGCTTTCATAACGCTGGTGTCTTTAATACAGCAAAAGCAGACTTACCGAAATAATGCGCCCCTATGCAAGCGACAACCGTGAGGTTGACGATTTGCGAGAAGACTCGGGGCCAACGGTTTACCCGGTCATGAGGTCATTTTGCCCGCAGCTCTGTCAATAATGGAATAATAATGAGTAAGTTACGATGAAAAGAATGTTGATTAACGCGACTCAGCAAGAAGAGTTGCGCGTTGCCCTTGTAGATGGACAGCGGCTGTATGATTTGGATATTGAAAGTCCGGGCCATGAGCAGAAAAAAGCGAACATTTACAAAGGTAAAATCACCCGCATTGAACCTAGTCTGGAAGCGGCATTCGTAGATTACGGCGCAGAACGACACGGTTTCCTCCCTCTGAAAGAAATTTCCCGTGAATATTTCCCTAGCAACTATTCTTCCCACGGCCGCCCAAACATCAAAGATGTGTTGCGCGAAGGTCAGGAAGTTATCGTTCAGGTTGATAAAGAAGAACGTGGAAATAAAGGCGCAGCACTGACGACGTTTATCAGTCTGGCCGGTAGCTATCTGGTTCTGATGCCTAACAATCCACGCGCTGGGGGAATTTCCCGCCGTATTGAAGGTGATGACCGTACTGAGCTGAAAGAAGCGCTGTCTTCTCTGCAACTGCCTGATGGCATGGGTCTTATTGTGCGTACGGCCGGTGTCGGCAAATCCGCAGAAGCCCTGCAATGGGACCTGACTTTCCGTCTCAAACATTGGGATGCAATCAAGAAAGCTGCTGAAGGCCGCCCTGCCCCATTCCTGATCCATCAGGAAAGTAACGTTATCGTTCGTGCATTCCGTGACTATCTGCGTCCGGATATCGGCGAAATCCTTATCGATAACCCGAAAATCCTCGACCTGGCAAAAGAGCATATCGCCGCTCTGGGCCGTCCTGATTTCAGCAGCAAAATTAAACCGTACGTCGGTGAAATTCCGCTGTTCAGTCACTACCAGATCGAATCGCAAATCGAATCCGCTTTCCAGCGTGAAGTCCGTCTGCCTTCCGGCGGTTCAATTGTTATCGACAGCACTGAAGCGTTGACCGCTATCGACATCAACTCCGCGCGTGCAACCCGCGGCGGCGATATCGAAGAAACAGCATTCAACACTAACCTTGAAGCGGCAGACGAAATTGCCCGCCAGTTACGCCTGCGTGACCTGGGTGGCCTGATCGTTATCGACTTCATCGATATGACGCCAGTTCGCCATCAGCGCGAAGTAGAAAACCGTTTGCGTGACGCCGTTCGTCAGGACCGCGCCCGCATCCAGATTGGTCGTATTTCCCGTTTCGGCTTACTGGAAATGTCCCGTCAGCGTCTGAGCCCGTCACTGGGTGAATCAACGCACCATATCTGCCCGCGTTGTGCAGGTACCGGTACCGTCCGTGACAACGAATCTCTGTCACTGTCGATTCTGCGTCTGATTGAAGAAGAAGCGCTGAAAGAAAACACCAAAGAAGTGCATGCCATCGTTCCGGTGCCAATTGCTTCTTACCTGCTGAACGAAAAACGTGAATCGGTGAATGCCATCGAAAAACGTCAGGGTGGCGTGCGTGCAGTGATCGTACCTAACGATCAGATGCAAACTCCGCACTACCACGTTCTGCGTGTACGTAAAGGTGAAGAAATCTCTGCACTGAGCTACTTGCTGCCTCAGATCCACGAAGCAGAAATGCTGCAACCTTCTGAAGAGTTGCCGGCTGAACGTCGTCGTCCTGAGCAACCGGCACTGGCTGCATTCGCGCTGCAAAGCGAAGCACCTCCTTCCAGCTTCGAGCAGGCTACTGTGACTGAAGAACCTGTCAAAACCAGAACAGCCACAGTGAATGCTCCGGCAGCCCCTGTTGTTGAAAAATCCGGTTTTGTCAGCCGTCTGCTAAGCGGGTTGAAGAGCTTGTTCGCACCGGAGCCACAACAGGAAGTTAAACCTGTTGAAGCACCAAAAGAGACTACGGAAGCAACTGAAACCGAAAACCGTCGTAATAACGAACGCCGCAACCAGCGTCGTCAGGGCGGACGCCGTGAGCGTAACGGTGAACGTGGCGAGCGCAATGACCGCGGTAATCGTGGTGAGCGTGGCGAAGGTCGTGACAACAATCGTGATAATCGTGGCGAAGGCCGTGATAACCGCGAAAATAATCGCGAACAACGTGACGATCAGCGTCGTGGCCGTCGTAACCAGGAACCGGTTGTTACTGAAACACGTAACGAAGAAGTGGAAACTGCTGCTCGCGAAGAACAGCAGCAACAACCTCGTCGTGAGCGTTCGCGTCGCCGTTCTGAAGACAAACGTAAACCACAAACTGAAGAGAAAATTCAGGATGCGGTTGCTGTTGAGCAAGTTGTTGTCGCACCGGTTGTTACTGATGAAACTGAACAGGAAGATCGTCAGCCAGCACAGCGCCGTCAGCGTCGCCAGCTGAATCAGAAAATCCGCTTCGAATCTGAAGAAGTTGATCACGAAGAAGAAGCTGCGGCTCAGTTGCTGATCACCGGCACTCGTCCGGCAGCACCAGCGCCAGCCGTGGTTACGCAAGAATCTTCTGATGCAGAACCAGCAAACGCAGCAGACAACGAAGATAATCAGAATGACAACGCCCGTGAAAATGGAATGCCGCGTCGTTCACGTCGTTCTCCGCGTCACCTGCGTGTCAGCGGACAGCGTCGTCGTCGTTACCGTGACGAGCGTTACCCGACTCAGTCGCCAATGCCAATGGCAGGTGCGTTCGTTTCTCCGGAAATGGCGTCTGGCAAGGTTTGGATCACCTATCCGGTGGCTCAATCTTCTGAATATCAGTCTTCTGAATATCAGTCCCATGAGCAGCAGAACACTGAAACAGAAGCACCTGAAGTACTGACTCAGCAAGTTGAGATTGCCCAGGCGAATACGCCGGTCATTTCTGAAACTGCAGCGGTTGCACCTCAGCCAGTAGCTCAGTCAGAAACAGTGGTTGACGCTACTCAGCAAGAAGCAGCTACAGATGCTGCCCCTGCAGAAGCAGCACAGCCTGTTGCTGACGAACCTGTATTGGTTGAACCTGCAACAGCTGAACCTGTTGAAGAAACGCCTGTTGTCGAAGTGGCACCTGAAGCGCACGAGCCAGCCGTCGTTGAACCGACAGCCGTGCTTGCTGAACCTGAACTTCAGGCACCTGCGCCAGTCGCTGAACCTGAAGTGAAAGTGGAAGAGAAAGCAGAACCGGTTGCGGAAGTAAAACCTGCCGTGGAGGCTGCCCCCGTTGCGCAAGCTCCGGCAGTGACTGAAGCTGCGGTTGTTGCACCTCGCTTCAAGCATTTCGCGACAGCGCCTATGACGAAAGCACCAGCACCTAGCTATGTGCCTGAACCCGCGCGTAAAAGTGACTGGGTTCGCCCTGAGTTCAACTTTGATGGCAAAGGTTCTGCCGGTGGCCATGCTGCAGTAACTACTGCCACGGCTCCTGCCACTAAGCCGGAGATGCCAGCAGAGTAATTCCGCTGAGCTGACAGTGTCACAAAACTAAAAACCCGCCTCGGCGGGTTTTTTTATTGGCGAGTTATCTGCCCCATGAAAATCAGGCCAGACTTTTCAGACGACGGATCGTCAGTTCCTCAAGTTTCCCTTCCAGGCTTCTGGCGAAATGCTGGAAATGCTCGGTCTTGTTGTGCTGGTTCAACGCATCTTCTGATGCCCAGCGCTCATAGAAAACAAAAGTGCCGTCGTTATCCAGATCCTGATGCAGCTCATATTGCAGGCATCCCACTTCCTGCCGGCTTGGCTCAATTACGTCAAGCAATGCTTCTGTCACTTTTGCCCTGAATTCTTTTTTCGCGACAATTGTGGCAACAACTCTGATTTCCATTATGGTTCTCCCGTTATTTTGTCATGCTCAGGCACACACCATGAAGCACGGTGACTAAAATCTCCCTCCACTATGAACCTTTCGATACATTGATTTCAATACGAACTTTATTTAACAGATGCAACACAACGGTTTTACGCTTATTCTTGTTCCCCGCCGTTAATGCTCCCATTACCGCACCTGATCCCAACATCTTGTCTCTCAATGCCGGAGTTTTGCCTGATGACCGCAACACCGCAAGTTTTGAAAATCCGCCGCCCAGATGACTGGCATATTCACCTTCGTGATGACGAAATGCTCAGCACGGTGTTACCTTTCACCAGTGAAGTCTTTGGTCGCGCGATTGTCATGCCAAACCTGACGCCACCTGTAACGACTGTCGCTGCGGCAATCGCCTATCGGGAACGTATTCTGGCCGCGCTGCCTGCCGGGCATAAATTTACCCCGCTGATGACCTGCTATCTGACCGATTCTCTGGATCCGGAAGAAATTGCCCGCGGGTTCGAGCAAGGTGTTTTCACTGCGGCAAAACTGTATCCGGCCAATGCGACCACCAACTCCCAGCATGGGGTTTCGGATGTCAAAACGATTTATCCTGTGCTCGAGCGTATGCAAAAAATCGGCATGCCTTTGCTGATCCACGGCGAAGTCACTCACAGCCATGTTGATATTTTTGATCGGGAAGCTCGTTTCATCGATGAAGTGATGGATCCGGTTCGCCGTCAGTTCCCTGAGCTGAAAATTGTCTTCGAGCACATCACGACCAAAGAAGCGGCTCAGTATGTTCTTTCCGGTAATCAATATCTGGGCGCTACCATCACGCCACAGCATCTGATGTTTAACCGCAACCATATGCTGGTAGGCGGAGTTCGTCCGCATCTGTTCTGTCTGCCGATTCTTAAACGCAACGTTCATCAGGAAGCACTGCGTGAAGTCATCGCCAGCGGTGCTGACCGTTTCTTCCTGGGCACAGATTCCGCGCCACACACTAAAGACCGTAAAGAATCTAGCTGTGGCTGTGCTGGTTGCTTTAATGCACCACTCGCGCTGTCCGCTTATGCCACCGTCTTTGAAGAGATGAATGCGCTGCAGCATTTCGAAGCATTCTGCTCTCTTAATGGTCCGCGTTTCTATGGTTTGCCGCTCAATGAAGATTTCATCGAACTGACGCGCACGCCGGTGACGCAGCCGGAAGAAATTGCTTTAGGTAACGAATCTGTTGTGCCATTCCTCGCGGGACAAACCCTGAACTGGAAAGTGACATCGTACTAAATACGATTTCTCTGCACGGTAGCTTGCGCTGATCATGATTTGACTGTATAAATATACAGTCAAATCTATTCAGGAGGTCCTATGCGTGTTGAAGTCACAATCGATAAAACCAAGCCTCTGCCTGTTGGCGCGCTGGACGCGTTATCGGGTGAATTGAGTAAGAGAATTAACAAACAGTTTACTGATCGCGAAAATAAAGTTCAGGTCCGTTATGCGGGAGCAAATAGCCTGTCCGTATTGGGCGGAGCTAAAACTGATCGCGATCTGATCGAAGAAATTTTGCAGGAAACCTGGGAAAGTGCCGACGACTGGTTTTCAAATCAGAACGATGAGTAACACTATGAAATGTCTGCAAACCTATTCATTTTCTCTGCCCTATTTATAATAATCAGGTTTATTAAAACCACGCCGTAAGGCTATTTCTGTATTTCACCGGGCGTCGCAGTCCGGTTTTTTATTCCATTGGAATGCATAAATCATACTTCCCCCAAAAAATAATTTTGGTTAATCTTCGGACTATTCTGCTGAATTATTAATCGCCACAAATTATTTACAATTTAATACTCTCAAATCTCACCATAAATCGATTTAACTGTTTATACTGAACAAGCTCACCTGATAATGAGCCGCATTGATCCTCAGATAGTCACTCACGTTAGTCACTACAATTTAAGGGGTCTATATGGACAGAAATGATGAAGTTATTCAGACACACCCGCTTGTTGGTTGGGATATCAGTACCGTCGACTCTTATGACGCCATGATGATACGTCTTCATTACCTGTCTTCAAAAGACCAGACACCCGAGGATGCTCAGGTAGACAGAACCTTGTGGTTAACTACCGACGTTGCCCGACAACTGATCAACATTCTCGAAGCCGGCATTGAAAAGATAGAATCTAACGAGTACGAATACAGTGATCACCGAAAACATTGATTTTAATCTGCCAGCCTGAGGCACCAGCGATTTCATCCTGGTGCCTTTTTCTTTGCCTCTGCCCTGCTTGCCTTCACCGTCGTAAACTCTCTATCATGCCTGTAGCCTATTTGTTAAAAACTCACCTCAGGAATTTTTAAATATGGATTACGATCTCATTATCGTCGGCAGCGGTTCAGTCGGTTCTGCGGCGGGCTACTACGCCACCCGTGCCGGATTGAAGGTGCTGATGATAGACAGTTCAATGCCGCCCCATCAGGCAGGCAGCCATCACGGTGAAACCCGTCTGATCCGCCATGCTTATGGTGAAGGCGCGCGTTATGTACCTATGCTGCTTAGGGCACAAACGCTGTGGAATGAACTGGCAGAACTGAGCGGCGATAAGATTTTTCATCGCAGCGGCGTGCTCAACATCGGTCCTGAAAATTCTGAATTCATCGGTAATGTAAAACACAGCGCACAAACCTATCACCTGAACACACAGAACCTGAGCGCCGCGGATATCCGTGATAAATGGCCTTTATTCACGTTACCTGACGGTTATTCAGGCGTGTTTGAGCCTGACTCCGGTTATCTGCAATGTGAAATGGCCGTCACCGCATATATCCGTCTGGCCCGAGAAGCCGGATGCGCGCAGTTGTTTAATTGCCCGGTTGAAAGTATTCAATGGCATGAGAACAGCGTTGAGGTGACTACGGCGGATGGCGTCTACAGTGCGGCAAAAATGCTGGTATCTGCGGGCACCTGGGTCACCAGGATTCTGCCTGAAGTGCCGGTTAAACCTCTGCGCAAAGTTTTCGCCTGGTTCCATGCGGATGGCCGTTATAGTGAGGAAAACCACTTCCCTGCATTTACCCTTGAAACACAGCAAGGCGATCAGTACTACGGTTTCCCCTCAGTCAAAGATGCCCTGAAACTAGGAAAACACAATGGGGGCCAGTGGATCACAGAACCAGAGGAACGGTCACCCTTCGGCAAAATCAGTCAGGATGGTACCGAGTCCTTCAATTTTTTCCGACATTTCCTGCCCGGAGTTGGGGTCAGTCTGCGCGGTGCATCATGCACTTACGATATGACTGAAGATGAAGACTTCATTATAGATACACTGCCTGACCACAAAAATACGCTGGTTATTTCAGGGTTAAGCGGGCACGGCTTCAAATTTGCCAGCGTATTAGGTGAAATAGTTACTTACTTCGCTAACAATCATCCTATTCCTTTTGATCTTAAACCCTTTTCTCTCTCAAGATTCAGTTAATGTAAAAATGTTTCAACCATCGTTGATATTTAACGATGGTTGTCATTATATTTCTGTAAGGAATATTTCTAATTTCGCTTTGAACGAGATCAATAGTCTGGTATTTCCGAATTGACAGCATTATAGAAAAAAAACTATGCTAGCCGCAGAAATCACAGGAGTGGTTTCCATCGCGTAATGACACGCATGACAAGGACGTGACATGAAAATCTCAATTATTGAACCCTGTGGCTTTACCCGATTAGGAATTTTCTCGTATCTGGCTGAGAATAATAATCTCCAGATTATTGATGCAGTGAATGTTTCACAGGCGTTAGACTCTATCCCTGAATTTCAGCCAGACATTATCTTAGTTAACATGACGAAGTATTGTCACAACTCCGAATTGTCTCAGGAATTAAAAAACTTCTTCGAGTTTCGACACGGCGCAAGTATATACTGTTATATCGATGCGAATTATCCTGATTGTGATACTCCGATTGCGGTTACCCGCGAAGTATTTATTCTCAACAAACAGTCACTGACGTCATTATTACGAGAGATAGCTTTAGACCCGCAGTCGTTTATGCCCGTTAATAATTTCAAGATCCCCAGAACCTTGTTTAGCGATCAGGAGATTCTGGTGATGAGTTACTGGATGTCGGAAATGCCTAACTACCGCATCGCCAGAAAATTGAATATCAGTAGCCGAACGGTTTATGTCCACAAGCGTCATCTGGCGCAAAAAATAAAAGTCCGTAACCGTCTGGAGTTCTGCTTCGTTTATAATCTCATCAAGTATATGTTCTGGCCGATCGATGATATTTCCGCAACACCCGTCAGTCGTCAGATTAAAGATGACCTTCAGCAGATTTACAAAATCTACAGTTAAGCCAACAAAGCTAATTAATATCCTGTTCAGTCAGGGTATTAAGTGGCTTTGTCATCGCTATTTCTCCGCTTCAAACCTTCCACTTTACCCGTCGTGCTTTAAACTCCATGCCACAGGCAGGTTGCACTCCGCCCGCGGAGGGATACAATAAACTCAACGTTAGCAGACTAATTTTGAGTGGCCTCACAATATGATTGAACACACATCTGACGATGCAACTCCGGCGGTGATCACTGAAACGCTGCTGTCGGTTATCCGGCTGATGCGTAAACAAGTAGACGCCGCCATGTCCGCTCAGGGGCTTTCTCTTGCACGCGAAAAACTGCTGACAGCGATTGCCCAGGAAGGGACCTGCCGTCCGGCTGAGCTGGCCAACGTGCTTCAGCAATCTCCCCGTACGATCACAGATGCAATAGATGCGATGGACAGAGATGGTTTACTGGTGCGTCGTCGCCATCCTACTGACCGCCGTTCGCAATTGCTTGAGCTGACAGAAGCCGGCAAACAGGCACTGGCGCAGGTAAAAAAACCCAAGCAGGAAGCCATCGACAGATTGTTTGACGGGCTTGATCTAGCCGCCCGTCAGCAATTACTGATATCGCTGCAAAGCATCGAAATTCTCGCGCAGCGAATAGAAGAGCAGAACTGAAATTAGCGTTTCAGCGGTCCGTCGCCCAGCAGGACGGCAATTTTGTGTCCAGCAGCGGTCGGCTCCAGTGCAATTTTCAGCACAATGGTCAGCGGTACTGACAGCAGCATTCCCACCGGCCCCATCAGCCATCCCCAAAAAATCAACGATACAAATACCACCAGCGTCGAAAGCCCAAGCCCGCGGCCAAGAATTTTCGGATCAATAATGCTGCCGAACAGCAGATTGATCAGGATATATCCTCCGGTCAGAATCAGACCTTCACTGAAGCCATTGAACAAAAATGCCTGAATGATGGGAGGAATTGCCGCGATAAAGGAACCAATGTTGGGGATATAATTGAGTGCAAAAGCCAGCATCCCCCAGAGAAACGCAAACCTGATCCCCATAACGGCCAGCAACGCCCACACCGCCAGCCCGGTCACGACGCTGATCAACGTTTTGATCACCAGATAACGGGTTACGCTGTCGAGCGCACGCTGAACATTCGCCATGCCCTTGCCCGGATCTTCGGACAACTGCTGCACCTTATAAGGCAGTTGCGGAACTTCGAGCAGCATAAAGGCGACGGTCATCAGCAGTAAAAATAAACCCGCCATGGCATTAGACAGATAGCTGATAAGCTTGCTGACCAGATTGAGCATGAAGGCCGGATCAATATAGCCGGCCAGTTGTTCAGGTGTTAATGAAAATTCTGACCAGTGGAACCAGGCATCAATTTCTATCAGCTTTGCTGCAATCAGCCCGCGATATTGCGGTAATGTGCGGGCAAACTCATTCAGGGTCATCAGCAACTTGGTGGTCAGAAACACCATCAGGCATACCGTCAGTGTCGCAACCAGTAATACCGCGAGTGCCCGGGGCACCCGCCATTTTCCCAGTAAGACAATCAGTGGATTGAGGACGAAAGCCAGAAACAGCGCCAGAATGAATGGCACAATGATATCTGCTGCCGATTTAATGCCCGCAAATATCACCACCAGCATCGCCATCATCACGACGATCCTCAGGCCCTGAGTTGTCACCATTGTCTTACGCAAATTTCTTTCCCTCATGCCTTTAGCGGGATTTCGTCCACTCACGTAAACGCTGAATATGAACATACAGCGCGGGGATAAACAGGATCCCCACCGTCGTGGACAGCAACATGCCGCTAAACACTGTGACACCGATAATATGACGGCTCATGGCTCCCGCTCCTGACGCCATTACCAGAGGTAACACGCCGAGAATGAAGGAAATGGCCGTCATCATAACAGCACGAAAACGCTGTTTCGCCCCTTCCTGCGCGGCTTCGCGGACGGTTGCCCCTTCTTCCCTGCGCGCTTTGGAGAACTCGACGATCAATATGGCGTTTTTCGCGGCCAGCCCGATGAGCAACACCATGCCAATTTGAGCATAGACATCGTTACTTAATCCCGCTAAATGCAGGCCGCCGATAGCGCCAAATATCGCAAAAATAACCGAAATCATGACCACCAGCGGAATGCTCCAGCTCTCGTATTGTGCCACCAGGAACAGATAGGCAAACAGAAGTGCCGCGGCATAAATAAGGATTGCCTGCCCTCCGGCCTGAATTTCCTGCAATGACATTCCGCTCCATTCATAGCCATAGCCTGCCGGTAACTTTTCACTGAGGATATTTTCCATTTGCGCCATCGCCTCACCGGAACTGACGCCCGGCGCCGCCGCCCCGCTCACCGCCAGCGACGGGAACTGGTTATATTGCGTAATAAAGGGCGCGCCCAGTGAAGGTGTCAGCTCCACCATTTTCCCAAGGCTTACCAGTGAACCGTTATCACTGCGCACAGTGAGTGTCGAAATCTGGTCCGCACGCTGGCGATCTTCCATTTCATTTTGCATCTGCACGTTAAACAAACGGTTGTTCTTGATGAAATCGCTGACATTCACACCGCCCAGAGACGTCTGTAATGTCGAGAAAATTCGGCCAACGGGCACCTGCATCATGGCGGCACGATCGCGATCCACGCTTAAGGCAATTTCCGGTACGGAGGCGCTGAAGGTAGTGAAGACACGGCTCAGCTGCGGATTTTGATTGGCCGCCTGTATTATCGTTCGTCCAATTTCTGCCAGTTCCTGCGGGGATTGCCCCTGCAATGCCTGAAGGCGTAAATCCAGTCCGGAAGCGGTTCCCAGCCCGGAAATCGCCGGCGGATTTATCGCCATGATCATCGCAGAAGGAATGCCCGCCATTGCCGGTTGCAGACGACCGATCACCTGATCCACTGCGCTGCGCTCACCCCAGGGTTTGAGCAATACAATGCCGAACGCAGTATTGGGCGCACTTCCGCCGCTCATCAGGCTAAAACCGCTGATAGCGATCACATCTTCCACCGCAGGATCCTTCTCCAGAAGGGTCTGCATCTGGTCCAGCACGGCGTCAGTCCGGTTCAGGGATGCACCATCTGGTAACTGCACATTCACGAAGAAGTAACCCTGATCTTCATCCGGCAGAAAAGATTTTGGCAGGCTGTTGTAGCCCCACACGCAGGCGCCGGTAATGACCAGCACCGTCGCTACGCTGGTCAGGGCATGTTTACTCAGACCCGCAGCGGTTTTGACATACTTATCACGCACGCTGTCCAGCCCCTGATTAAAGAGGTGGAAAATGCGGGCGGGTTTCTCAGGGCGCGGTTTGAGCAACGTCGCGCACAGTGCCGGCGTCAGCGTCAGCGCATTGATACTGGAAAGCACCACTGCAGCCGACAATGTAACGGCAAACTGACGATACAGGGCGCCGGTAATGCCAGGTAAAACCGCAATCGGGACAAATACCGCCAGCAGAACCACGGTCGTCGCAATTACCGGGCCCGCAATTTGCTTCAGGGCTTTGCGGGTAGCGGCAACGCGTCCGAGAGACGGGTCTTCCATCATCAAACGCTCGACGTTTTCTACCACCACAATGGCATCATCGACCACCACCGTCAGGGCCAGAATAATGGCAAACAAACTCAGCGTGTTGGCGGAATAGCCAAAGGCGTACAGCACAGCAAATGTGCCGAGCAACGAAACCGGAATGGTCAGCGCGACGATGAATGTCGCTCGCAAGCTTTGCAGGAACAAATACACAATTGTCAGAACAACGATAAAAGTCAGCACCAGTGAAACAGCGATTTCATCCAGCGTAGCGCTCACAAAACGGGTTGAGTCGAATTTAATTTCATAGGTGAGGTCGTGAGGGAAATTGCGCGCCTGACGCGTCATCTCTTCACGCACCGCATTGGCCACATTCAGCGCATTCGCTCCCGGCGCGGGATATACAGACAGGAACGCAGATGGCGTCTGATTCAGTGTGGCATTGACCTGATAATCCTGCGCGCCCAGTTCAATTCGCGCGACGTCCCGCAGACGAACCGTTCCGCCATTGGCATTCTTGCGCACAATGATATTGCCGAACTCTTCCGGCGAACTCAGCCGTCCGGCACCGCTAATGGTCAGGGTTTGCTGCTGCATTGATGGACTAGGTGACGCGCCAATCTGTCCGGCAGCGGCCTGTACGTTTTGCTCGCGGATAGCCGTGCTGATTTCAATGCTGCTGACATCCAGCGCTTCCATTTTGTTCGGATCCAGCCAGATCCGCATACTGTAATCACGCGAACCGAAAACCCGCACATCACCTACGCCATCAATACGCGCCAGCGCATCGCGCAATTGAATGCTGGCAAAGTTACTGATAAATAATTTGTCGTGCGTATTTTTTGGTGAAAGCAGGCTGATCCCCATCAGAATATTAGACGCCTGTTTACGCACCGATACACCCGTGCTTAGCACTTCCGGCGGAAGACGCGAGCTGACCTGAGAAATACGGTTCTGGACTTCCACGGCCGCGGTGTCCGGATCGGTGCCACTGGCAAAGGTAATGGTCAGCGTGTAACTGCCGTTATTGCCGCTGTTCGATGACATATACAACATATTACTGACGCCATTGACCTGCGCTTCAATAGGCGCAGCGACGGATTCCGCCACATCGCGCGCGCTGGCACCGGGATAGGTGGCGCTGACCGAAACCACCGGTGGCGTAATATCAGGATACTGCTCGACCGGGATCACCTTGAGTGCAACGGCACCCAACAGTGCCGTCACCAGCGCGATCACCACCGCAAAACGGGGTCTTTTGATAAATTGCTGAAGCATCGTTGTTCCTTAACCTTTCTTAGCTGCGGCGGCTGAGACGTCAGAAGCGTCCCGTACACTGACCTTCATGCCTGGCTGAATCTGTTGCAGGCCTTCCGTCACGACACTTTCGCCGCCCTGCAATCCTTCAGCCACGAAATAGCCGTGAGAAGTTTGTGCGCCAAGCCGGACAGGACGCGCCTCGATGCGCTGTTCAGCATTCACCAGCAGAACAAAATATCCTGTCGCATTTTGCTGCAGAGCCTGCGCCGGCAATACCGGCAGCTGATCCCCTGTGCGCGGCTGGGCGGTGACATTGACTGTTCCGCCCGGCAATAAACGATGCTCAGGATTGGCGACCGTCAGCCTGACCGGCAACGTTCCTGTCTGTGCTTCGATGCGGTTACCCAGTGACTCAAACACCGGCGTTTTCATATAGGGTGAACCATCCGATAAGCGCAGGGACAAAGCCATATGGGTATCAGAAAATGCCTGTCCGAGGTCACCGCTGGTATGCGTCGCGCTGAGAACATCCCGCTCGTTGACCGAAATCACCACGCGGATGGGATCAAGTTGCACAATTTCCGTCATTACACCGCTGGCCGGGCTGACCAGACTGCCGGTATGAAAATGACTCACGCCGATGCGCCCCGAAATGGGCGCGGTGATACGGGTGTAACTGAGCTGAAGTTCCTGCGTTTTCAATGCAGCCTGCGCTTGCGCCACGGCAGCGCGGGCGGTATCACGTGCGGCGAGCACGGTATCGACATCGGACTGACTTACCGTACGCGCATCTCCCAGACGCTGAATACGGTTCAGATGTGTCTGGGCGTGGCGCGCAGTGGCATTGGCACTGTCCAGTTGGGCCTTTGCCTGAGCAACCGCAGCCTGATGCAGGGCCGGTTCGATTTCATACAGCAGATCCCCGGCATTCACGAACTGCCCTTCTTCAAAGGCGCGGCGGGCAATAAATCCTTCCGTCCGGCTGGTAATATTCACCGCCTGAACGGCCTCAAGTCGCCCGAGATAAGTGCGGCCAACGCCGTCAGCCTGGGTTTCGATAGTGGCAGCGGTTACTACCGGCAGGGGCTGCGCAGCCTGAACGACCTGCGGGGCGATGAATAATGTCAGCAGTACCGGAATGGCGGCAAAACGTTTTGTTGCAGTGAACCGTTTTGTTGCAGTAAACCGTTTTGTTGCAGTAAACATAGTGTCACTCTCCATGTGATGCCGGATGCCGCTCTCTTTGAATTCAGGGAAAGAAACCTCATCAGGAAACATCAAATATAAGACAATAAAAATATTCCTAATTGGAATTAAAAAGGATTATAAATATCATCCTATTGCATAAGCTGATCTCGATCAGGTCTGAACAAAACCCTAAAAGTCTTTACGCTTTCTTTAAGAAACATTGAGTCTTTACGACATAAACACTGCGTTATTCCAGATCCTCATTCATTCAAAAAAACTGAAACCAAAAACATCCGATATTATTAATCACTGTTGTAATCATTATTTTTACTCAAATTTTTAGAAGAAAAGCAAACTTTACTTTCGATGACAAAAACTGACAAACCCTTGCCAGCTCTGCCTTGTACTCAAAAACCCGTACCGCCGTGCAGATAAAACGAAAGCACTGAATAAGATCATGATAAGAACATCAAAAATAATGAAAGAGTAAAATTAATCGTCTTTTTTGGAAATAATAGTTTGCCAGAATGTTTCTAAATGTTTAATTTCCACAAAAATCCTTAGTCGAGATTGCCTGTTTATGTTGTGGAAAAATACGCCCGTCCGGTTTGGTCATATTTCAGTAATCCTTCACTGGATTATTGCACTGGCCGTTTACGGATTATTTGCACTGGGATTGTGGATGGTCGGACTGGGTTATTACGACACCTGGTATCACCGAGCGCCGGAAATACATAAAAGCATTGGCGTGCTGGTGTTTATTGCCATGGTATTTCGTCTGGCCTGGCGCTTTATTTCACCGCCGCCTGCGCCTCTTGAAAGCTATAGCGCGAAAACCCGGATCGGCGCGTGGCTTGCTCATGTTCTGTTATTTATCGGGTTGTTCGGCATTCTTATAAGCGGCTATCTCATTTCGACCGCTGAAGGCCAGGCCGTCAGCGTCTTCGGCTGGTTTGAACTTCCCGCGACGCTGTTCGGATTGAATCAGCAGGCGGACATTGCAGGCACCCTGCATCTGTGGCTGGCGTGGGGCATTGTGATTGTCTCAGGGTTCCACGCGCTTGCAGCGCTTAAACATCATTTTATTGACCGCGACAGCACCCTGACACGCATGCTGGGGCGCTGATCCGGTTAACGTTCTGCTCTTTACTTATGTTGTTCACATTATGGATAAACGGAGAATAACCATGTTGAAAAAAACCACTCTGGGACTGACGCTGGCATCCCTGTTACTGGCCGCGGGTTCTGCCACCGCAGCAAATTACAAAATTGATAAAGAAGGTCAGCACGCCTTTATCGAATTTCGTATCAAACATTTAGGTTACAGCTGGCTCTACGGCAGCTTTAACGATTTTGACGGCGGATTCACTTTCGACGAGAAAGACCCAGCGGCGGATAAAGTGAATGTGACCATCAACACCACCAGCGTATTTACCAATCATGCCGAACGTGACAAACATCTGCGCAGCGCTGAATTCCTAAATGTCGGCAAACATCCGCAGGCAACGTTCAAATCAACGTCAGTGAAAAAAGAAGGTGAGGATCTGGAAGTTACCGGTGATTTCACTCTCAACGGCGTCACCAAACCGCTGACCCTTCAGGCCAAATTGCTCGGTCAGGGCAAGGATCCGTGGGGCGGCTATCGTGCAGGCTTTGAAGCCGCAGGCACTATCGCGCTGAAAGATTACGGCATCACCACCGATCTGGGTCCTGCGTCTCAGAATGTGGAGCTGATTATTTCCGTGGAAGGTGTGCAGGAGAAGTAATTCACTGGGCCAAAAAAGCCCTGAACAGCGAATGCCGTTCAGGGCTTTTTGTCATTCAGACGCCAGTCAGTCGTTTTCCGGAGCAGGAATATGCATGGTGGTTTGCAACAGGCCTTTGGACTTATTGAAAATCTTGATGCCGTTTTCACGGCCAGCGCGCAGCGCACGCTGTTCTTCCACCGGCAATTTCAGTTCGGTCATACAGATTTCGCTGCAACAACCGTCAAACTTCGCCGCACACGTCGGGCACTGAATAAACAACAGATGGCAGCCGTCATTTTTACAGTTGGTGTGGTTGTCGCACGCTTCGCCACACTGGTGGCAATGCGCGATCACGTCATCAGAAATACGCTCACCCATGCGTTCATCAAAGACAAAGTTTTTGCCTTTAAATTTGACCGGTAAGCCCTGCTCTTTTGCACGGCGCGCATATTCAATAATGCCGCCTTCAACGTGATACACATTCTTAAAACCGTTATGCAGCATATAGGCGCTGGCTTTTTCACAGCGGATCCCACCCGTGCAATACATCACGATTTTTTTGTCTTTGTCTTCTTTAAGCATATCAACGGCCATTGGCAGCTGATCGCGGAAGGTATCCGATGGCACTTCTATCGCTTTGTCAAAATGCCCCACTTCATATTCGTAGTGGTTACGCATATCAACAAACAGCGTGTCCGGATCGTCAATCATGGCGTTGACCTGTTCGGCTTTCAGGTACTCACCCACGTTAGAAGGATCGAAAGTATCATCATCAATCCCGTCCGCCACGATACGGTCACGCACTTTAAGACGCAGCACCCAGAAGGATTTACCGTCGTCTTCCAGCGCCACGTTCAGACGAATTTGATCCAGCGCCGGATGGCTGGAAAACAGCTCGGTTTTAAACGCCTCAAACTTGCTCTGCGGAACGCTGATTTGCGCGTTAATCCCTTCTTTTGCCACGTAAATACGACCAAACACGTTAAGACGCGTCAGGCTGACATACAAAGCATCACGGAAGGTTTTCGGATCTTCGAGCTGGAAATACTTATAAAAAGAAACGGTGGTGCGCGGCTCTGTTTCAGCCAACATGCGCGCCCTGAGTTCCTCATTAGAAATACGGTTATGTAACACTGGCATGGTGTACGTTCCTGTCTTTCAGGGGAATTTAACTATTGGATACCGAATAGCTACTTTTGAAGCGGCAAGATTATACATTAAAGCAACAACGAGGACATCTTCCGTTGCAAATTCGTCATAAGAAAAACACCTGCTGTTCATTGCCCATGTTTTAAATGCGATAACCTATTCTTAGATGTCACCCATCCTTGGGAACTCTTCACTACGCTGAATTTTAAGGGGCATGAAATATGAGTAAGCTTTTTGAACCAATTACCTTAGGCGAGCTGACGCTGGAAAACCGCATTGTGATCGCGCCAATGTGCCAGTATTCCTCCGATGAGGGGAAAGCTACTGCATGGCATCACGCCCATCTGGGGCAGTTATCCTTCTCCGGTGCCGGTCTGCTCATCCTTGAAGCCACTGCCGTTGAAGCCGCAGGACGTATCTCTGCCGAGGATTTGGGGTTATGGGACGATGCCACTGAAGCAGCAATGAAAGATCTGATTACCGGCCTGCGCGCCAACAGCAAAATGCCGCTGGGTCTGCAACTGGGACATGCCGGTCGCAAAGCCTCCTGCGCTGCGCCGTGGAACGGTGGCGCGCAAATCCCACAATCTGCTGGCGGCTGGCAAACGGTCGCACCTTCCGCTATTGCTTTCACAGAGGGCACTGAAGCACCTGAGGCGATGTCTCTGGCGCGTATTGATGAGCTGAAAAAAGCGTACGTTGAGACTGTCCGCCGCGCGGATCGTCTGGGCTTAGACCTGCTCGAACTGCACGGTGCGCACGGTTATCTGCTGCATCAGTTCCTGTCACCGCTGTCAAACCAGCGCACAGATCAGTACGGTGGCTCACTGGAAAACCGTATGAGATTGCTGCTGGAAATCTTCCAGGAAATACGTGCCGAATTCCCGGCTGAAAAACCGATTGGTGTGCGTATCTCTGCCACTGACTGGGTGGAAGGTGGCTGGGACCTGGAACAATCCATTGAACTGGCTAAAGCGCTGGACAAGCTGGGTTGCAGCTATATTCACGTCTCCAGCGGCGGCCTGAGTCCGCAGCAGAAAATCGCCGTTGGCCCGAACTATCAGGTGCCTTTCGCTGACGGCATCAAGCGTTATGTGAACATGCCAGTGATCGCCGTAGGACTTATCACCGAACCGGAGCAGGCTGAAGCCATTATCGGCACCGGTCAGGCTGATATGATTGCCCTCGCTCGTGGCATTTTATATAACCCGCGCTGGCCGTGGCATGCTGCCGCGAAACTGGGCGCCAAAGTTTCGGCGCCGAAACAGTACTGGCGCAGTGAGCCTCACGGGCTGAAAGGTCTGTTCCATTCGGAATAACCCCACAGTCGCAAAAGCACAACAGGCAGCCTTCAGGGCTGCCTGTTTCATTGACAAAACCGTTTCTCTGCTGATATTTGATGCGATGTATACCATGGCAAAACGGATGAGTAGATAAAAACCAAATTGTTTTCCATTCACCCAATCCATAAGTAAAATGAGGTATTAGTGCCGTGAATTTTCACGTCATACAAAAAAAATGCCACAATGTTTCACTTTACTGCAAATAATTACGAACAACTTTTATTCCCATCGAAATATGGACGTATTTCCGTGGCAGGCTGCTGCACTAGACAGAGCTTATAAACTTTCTACTTCGATCCATTGACGCAGAGAATCTATGACTC
This sequence comes from Rahnella variigena, assembly GCF_003610915.1. NCBI lineage: Bacteria > Pseudomonadati > Pseudomonadota > Gammaproteobacteria > Enterobacterales > Yersiniaceae > Rahnella > Rahnella variigena. The sequence continues at coordinate 2,313,835 of NZ_NSDJ01000001.1, read as the reverse complement.
AGGTACCGACCTTTAACCGATCGTTGCTTCACCCACGCTACTGGATCACCTGGCTTGGTCTGGGCTTGCTGTATGCGCTGGTATTATTACCTTATCCGGTCATTTATCGAATTGGCACCGGACTGGGCCGCTTCTCTATGCGTTTTCTCAAACACCGCTATAAAATTGCGCGGCGTAATATCGAATTATGTTTCCCGGACATGCACCCGGAACAGCGTGAAGATATGGTGGTTAAAAACTTTGAATCCGTGGGAATGGGCTTATTTGAAACCGGTATGGCCTGGTTCTGGCCGGACTGGCGTATAGAGCGCTGGTTCAAAGTCAGCGGTCTGGAGCATATCCAGCACGCACGTGACAACAAACAGGGCGTGTTGCTGATAGGCGTACATTTCCTGACGCTGGAGCTGGGCGCCCGCATTTTCGGCATTCACAACCCGGGCGTGGGCGTTTACCGTCCGCACGACAATAAGCTGATGGACTGGATCCAGACCAAAGGACGTATGCGTTCGAACAAAGGGATGCTTGATCGCAAAGACCTCAAAGGTATGATCCGTAGTCTCAAGCAGGGCGACATCATCTGGTATGCGCCCGATCACGACTATGGCCCGCGTGCCAGCGTATTCGTTCCTTTCTTTGCCGTGGATAAAGCCGCAACGACCACCGGCACCTACCTGCTGGCGCGGATGGGCAAACCGGCCATTATCCCGTTCACTCCGCGCCGTCTGCCGGGTGGAAAAGGCTATGAGATGATCATTCATCCTCAGGTGGCTGACTTCCCGCTGGATGATGAAGTGGTCGCCGCGACGTATATGAATAAAGTGGTTGAGAACGAAATCCGCCAGGCGCCGGAGCAATATATGTGGCTGCACCGCCGCTTCAAAACGCGCCCGCAAGGGGAACCGTCGCTCTATAAAGCCCTCAGGGATTAACGTACCAAACCGGCGGACTCAGGTTCTGCCGGTTTTTTGATTTGCTTCGACAGTTTTTTTGACAGACATCTTCAAAGTTATCAGATTTTATCCCATCCCGTTTAGGCCAATACTCTCTGCATAATTCCTCCACGTGATTACTCCGCTGATCTTGGAGCCGCGTGACCCCCTGCCTGCACCCGGGCATGTTACCTTCAAAAGGAACACATTATGTTGGCTAAACTGAACGCTTCTTTTACCCGCGCCATTGATCATCAGGATTTTGGTAAGCTGCTGTTACGTCTGACTTTTGGCATTCTCATTTTATTTCATGGCGTAGCTAAAATAGAAAACGGTGTCGGCTGGATTGCCCAGATGTTGCAGGCTGACGGTCTGCCTGGTTTTATCGCCTATGGCGCTTACATTGGCGAAGTGATTGCGCCGGTTCTGATTATCCTGGGTATTTTCACCCGCCCTGCTGCGCTGGTAATGGCCTTCAATATTTTAGTCGCTGTGTTCCTGGTCGTCGCCGGCAAGTTCTTTACCACCACAGAAGTCGGAGCCTGGGGTCTGGAAGGTGAAGCCATGTACTTCTTCGGCGGTCTGGTGATCATGTTCCTGGGCAGTGGCCGTTACTCCGTTATGAAAAACGAAGCCTTGCGTTAATCGGTCTTTTTTTGCGTCATCCTGGATGTTATTAAATCTGTGTCTGTCGCGGTCAGCTTCGTTGCTGGCCGTTTTTTTTTGCATTTTTCACCCTCCGTTTGATCTTCTTCACTCCCCGATTTTTTTAAACCTGTATTTTAGTTCTTACTGTTACAGTTCATTAACATCATTGAAGTGAATGATAATTAGGCGCATAATTATCATGCCAATTGATTGTTACTTGTGCTCTGTCTTGTTTCCGTCTGTCATTCCAGAGCGAACCTGACCTCATTTTTCGGTATTTTATGACTCCGGCACCTGAACCTGAAATCGCACCAGATCCTATAAACTGGAAACGTAATCTGTATGTTGCCTGGATTGGCTGCTTCCTGACCGGTGCCGCATTCAGCCTGATCATGCCGTTCCTGCCCTTGTATATAGAAACCCTCGGTGTTACCGGCCATGAATCCCTGAATATGTGGTCGGGGCTGGTTTTCAGTATTACCTTTCTGTTTTCTGCTATCGCCTCGCCTTTCTGGGGCGGACTCGCGGACCGTAAAGGCCGTAAAATCATGCTGCTGCGTTCCGCGCTGGGCATGGCGATTGTTATGGTGCTGATGGGCTTCGCACAAAATATCTGGCAATTTCTGATCCTTCGCGCGCTGCTCGGGCTTCTTGGCGGATTCGTCCCTAATGCCAATGCGCTGATCGCCACCCAAATTCCGCGCAATAAAAGCGGCTGGGCGCTGGGCACGTTATCTACCGGTGCGGTCAGTGGCGCACTGATCGGCCCGCTGGTCGGGGGGTTGCTCGCCGACAGCTACGGTTTGCGTCCGGTGTTCTTCATCACCGCCTGCGTGTTATTCCTGTGTTTTCTGATGACGCTGTATTTCATCCGCGAGCAGTTCGTGCCGGTGAACAAAAAGGACATGCTCAACCGTAAGCAAGTTTTTGCTTCGCTGAAAAACCCCAAGCTGGTGTTATGTCTTTTCGTCACTACGTTGATTATTCAGATTGCGACCGGCTCAATTGCGCCGATTCTGACGTTATATGTGCGTGAACTGGCGGGAAATACGCAAAATCTGGCGTTCATCAGTGGGATGATTGCGTCGGTACCTGGCGTGGCCGCGCTGATGAGTGCGCCCCGTTTGGGCAAACTCGGCGACCGGATTGGCCCGGAGCGAATTCTGGTGGCGATGCTGGCGCTGTCAGTGTTACTCCTGATCCCCATGGCTTTTGTCCAGACGCCATTACAACTCGGTATTTTGCGCTTTCTGCTGGGTGCCTGCGATGGCGCACTGCTTCCCGCCGTGCAGACGCTGCTGATTTATAACTGTACCAATCAGGTTGCCGGACGCGTGTTTAGCTACAATCAGTCTTTCCGCGATGTCGGGAACGTCACCGGTCCTTTACTGGGCGCGGCAGTATCCGCCAGTTACGGCTTCCGTACGGTATTTTTCGTCACAGCGATGGTCGTACTGTTCAATGCGGGATATTCGTACTGGTGCCTGCAACGCCGGCCTAAGCAGGCTATGGCGGACTAGCGCCTGGCTGGCGTCGCAAAGCTTGTACTGACGCAAGTTTCTAGACGCTCCAGTCACGCTGAGCCAGAACCACGCGATAACCATCGATATCCTCAAAGGTTTTACCGCATTCATCCCAGTAAGGATTAAACGATGGCGCGGCGATAAAACCCGCTTTTGACATCAGCTCACACTGACTACGCCATTCCTCGTTATCCGGAATATAAAACACCAGGAGATTGTCCTGCGTCGGCGCCCGCCCCACCGATGTGCCGTGGTGATGCGTGAACTCCAGATGATAATGGTGATGCGGATGCCCTACCAGCACACCATCAAAGCCCTGATGATCGCTAAAACGGCCGATCTCCCCGAAACCCAGCCCCTCACAATACATTCGCGCTAACGGCTCGAGATTATCCGTCGGACGCGCCACCCGCATAACTGCCTGTCGTGAAACCATTTGTACCGTCTCTCTTTTTATCCGATGAAAATCACCAGCAAGAAATTGAGAATAGCAGAAAAAAATCCGACTGATTTGGTCTGAAAACTTGCATCCTGCCAGTTATCGACAACAATCATTTAATCAGGTTTTTCACTGTCAGATGGTCGTTACTTGTTCATTAATAACGCTATTTGCTGCACCCCTATTTCCCTTTCAATCCAGGAGACAACAATGAGCATGTACGCAACGCTTGAAGAAGCTATTGATGCCGCCCGCGAAGAATTTCTCGAAGCTGCGCAAGACAGGATCCATGGTGATGAGGAGCCCATTCCGGATCAGTTCAACCTGCAAAAATACATCATGCAGGATGGCGATATCATGTGGCAGGCAGAATTTTTCACCGGTGAAGGCGAAGCTGTCGACGCACTGACTTTCCGCAGCGGCGCGGCAGCGCAGGCTATCTTTGACGAGGACTATGATCAGATAGAACTTGAAGAAGAGTGGGATGACGAAGCCACGTTATATGAATGGGATGAAGGCGAATTCCAGCACGAGCCGCAGCTTGATACCGAAGAAGGTGAAGCCGCAGCGGAAGAATGGGATGATGAAGACGAATATCCCGGCCGCGATATCGATTAAGGGCGCGGATTAAGACTCATTCATAAGGCCCGTGGCGGGCATCAATCGGCAACATAAAAGTGTCGACAATCATTGATAAAGGGACGTCAATGACGGTGACGTAACGCCACGGGCTGTCACGCAAATCCCACTGCACGCCGGGATAATACTGATTGCCATGTCCCTGCCCCGGAACGGTACGGCTGATAATACTGCCACATCCGGCAAGCAGAGTGGTCAGTAACGCCAGCACACATCCACGTAAAACAACCCGTTTAATCACTCACACAACCTGTCGAATCAAATCAAAAGAAGCACGCTTTTTAGCGCAAAATTGCGCTCTGAGCTTAGCACGCGCGTGACACTTTCAATGTTAAGGGGAGGTAAAATTTATACTGTAATCCGCTAAAGATTACCTGTCTTCACGCATAAAGAAAACGGGCAGTATGTTTGCACATACTGCCCGTTTTTAGCCCTGCACTGTCAGTCAGGCGGGTTTTACTTCCAGCGTCTGCGTAACAGGGAACGCCTGTACGTTACGAGGCAGCTGGTTGTAGTATGCACCCCATGCCTGCTGATCCGGTTGCGTCCACACCGCAGAGTGTAAACGTGCCATCAGCACCGGATCACTGAGCAGAATCAGACGATCCGCTTTACCCAGATCCTTCGGACCAGTTTTCAGCGCATGTTCCAGATGAGCACGACGACCGTTTTCAACGGCATCGCGCAGCAGGTGGCGGGACGTTGCCATCGCCGTTGCCAGTGCGTTGAAGCCCGGATCAAATACCGCGTGCATGAAGCCATTCTGCAGCTTACGTTCGCGGTTCAGCGTCAGGTATTCTTCAGTCGCCACCAGTTCACGCGGAGGATTGTACTCTTCCGGGATCAGGAACAGTTTGGCTCGTTTACTCTTAATCCCGAGCGTTGCACGGCTCGACAACACCGAAACAATCGGCGACAAGATCAGAGAGAAGACGATTGGCGCCAGCCACCACAGGAAACGCAAGTCCAGCCATGCCATACCGGCAGCCCAGACAGCACCCAGCAACAGCTGAGATCCATGACGCTTGAAGGCTTCGCCCCATGGCGTGTCATCATCATCACGCTGCGGTGAGTTCCAGACCACTTCCCAGCCAAGGAACGCGCTGACCACGAAAACGGTGTGGAACAGCATACGTACCGGCGCAAGCAGTACCGAGAACAACATCTCGAGGAACATCGAAACCAGCAGACGGAATGCACCGCCAAACTCTTTCGCGCCCTTTGCCCAGATCAGCACAATACTCAGCAGCTTCGGCAGGAACAGCAAGACCATGGTGGTCGAGAACAGGGCTATCGCCAGTTCAGGACGCCACTGCGGCCACACCGGGAACAACTGACGTGGTTGCAGGAAGTATTGCGGTTCCATCAGCGTATGAACGACCTGCAATGCGGTAGACAACGCGAGGAAAGTAAACCACAACGGAGCAGAAAGATAAGACATCACGCCCGTCAGGAATACCGCACGGTGAACCGGGTGCATCCCCTTAACCAGGAAAAGACGGAAGTTCATCAGGTTACCGTGACACCAGCGGCGGTCGCGTTTCAGCTCATCCAGCAGGTTTGGTGGTAACTCTTCGTAACTGCCCGGCAAATCATAGGCAATCCACACGCCCCAGCCTGCACGGCGCATCAGCGCGGCTTCCACAAAGTCATGAGACATGATGGAACCGGCAAATGAGCCTTCGCCTGGCAATGGCGCCAGCGCACAGTGTTCGATGAACGGCTTCACGCGGATAATTGCGTTGTGGCCCCAGTAGTGAGATTCGCCCAGCTGCCAGAAGTGCAGACCGGCGGTGAACAGCGGGCCGTAAACGCGGGTCGCAAACTGCTGGCAACGCGCATACAGCGTATCCATACCTGACGCTTTTGGCGCAGACTGAATAATACCGGCGTTCGGGTTAGCATCCATCAGACGGGCCAGGCCGGTCAGGCATTCACCGCTCATGACGCTGTCGGCATCGAGAATAACCATGTAGGCATATTCCCCGCCCCAGCGACGGCACCAGTCATCAATGTTTCCGCTTTTACGCTTCACACGACGGCGGCGACGGCGATAGAAAATACGCCCGTGACCTTCGACGTCACGGCACACTTCCATCCAGGCTTTTTGTTCCGCTACGCAGATATCCGGATCGTAACTGTCGCTGAGCACGTAAATATCGAACTGATCCAGGTCACCCGTGGCTTTGACTGATTCATACGTTGCACGAAGACCCGCGAAAACGCGCTCCACGTCTTCGTTACAAATAGGCATGATTAGCGCAGTACGGTTGTTCGGATTCAGCGGCTCATTGCCTTTAGTCGATGCCGTAATGCTGTATTTGTCACGACCGATGAGCAATTGCAAAAAGCCCATCAGTGCGGTCCAGAAACCGGCCGAAACCCAGCAGAACAGAATCGCAAACAGCACCAGAATCCCGGTCTGTAAGACATAAGGCAGCAATTGCAGAACCGACTGTTGCCAGTCCTGATTCAGCATATCGCTTGGGTCGATGAGCGCCCAGCCCTGATAAGGCAGGATAGTTTTCATGTACCAGGTAGCGATCGCCGTTTGAACCAGCATCAGGATAAGCAGGATATAACGACGAACAGAACCGGCATGACGCCAGCGCTTTTCCGACTCAGGCATTTCTGAGGCACGATGGCGGGAAGCCGCACTGCGCCCCATCAGGTTATCCCAGAAACGACCGACCGGGTTGGTGCGCCAGACATCAGGGAACATGCTGGAACGTTTAACCGGCGGCATCGCGCGGGCGATGGTACGGCCTTCGTTATCGACTTCGTCCAGAGTGCCCTTCTCCCGGGCATCTGGCCAGCTTGCGCTGACACGTGCTTTGACTGACACCAAAGGGGCATCAGGATCCGCAGCATCAACGATGGCCGACACATCACCGCCTAAGCGGTGATGGACGGTTGCAAAAGCCTGCTCTTCAGCAACGGGAAGCTGCTGAGTGAGCGCCGCTTTCTGTTCATCAGTAAGCGGCAAAGCTTCTACATAATCTTGAGTAGAGTGCGTTGACTTATTCATTTGCAGGCAGCTGATAGCTCCAGGTTTCACTCAGAGTTTTGTCGCCATTGGCCAGAGAAGCGCGCATTTCGATCGCTTTCTTCGGATCCTTCACTTTAAGGCGCAGCGTCAGACGCCAGCCTTTAGTGACAGGATTATAGCGGACGGAGTTTTCAACCAGATCACCGTTGTCACCAACGCTGACCTGAGACGCCACCGGCGTATCGCTCTTCAGTGCTTTCAGATTCGGACCGACGAAATCAATCAGGAAAGCAACACTGCCATCTGGCTCACGGATCAGGTTCGACTGTTTCACATCACCCGTAGAACGCATTGTCCGTTCAACCCACGCCAGATCAGGAGAATGTAATTTCTCCTCTTCACGGGTGAAGTGTAGACGATAGTTCAGACTCAGCGGTTTGCCTGCATCAGGCAATTGCTCCGGCGTCCAGAAAGCAACGATGTTGTCATTGGTTTCATCAGCCGTCGGAATTTCGACCAGCTCAACTTTACCTTTGCCCCAGTCGCCTTTGGTCTCAACCCAACCGCTCGGACGCAAGTCGTAACGATCGTCCAAATCTTCGAAGTTGGAGAAGCTGCGACCACGTTGCAGCAGACCGAAGCCTTTCGGGTTTTCCATTGAGAACTGGCTGACCGCAAGGTGTTTCGGATTGTTCAGCGGACGCCAGATCCATTCACCGTTACCGGCGTGAATCGACAGACCGTTGGAATCATGCAGCGCCGGACGGTAGTTCAGTACCGGTGAAGGCTGATTTGCGCCAAACAGGAACATACTGGTTAATGGTGCCACACCCAGCTTGCCCACTTTGTCGCGCAGATAAACCTGAGACTGCACATCCACCGTCGCTTCTTTGCCTGGATAAACGTCCAGACGATAAGCACCAGTTGCACGTGGAGAATCCAGCAACGCATAAATGACTAAATGTTTTTCATCCGGATTTGGACGCTCGATCCAGAATTCACGGAAACGCGGGAATTCTTCGCCGGAAGCCAGTGCCGTGTCGATTGCCAGACCACGCGCGGATAAGCCATAAACCTGACCTTTACCGATGACGCGGAAGTAGCTGGCACCCAGCACACTCATAATTTCATCATCTTTGTCGGCTTTATTGATCGGGTAAAGCACTTTAAAGCCGGCAAAGCCGAGGTTTTTCACTGAGTCAGCGTCATGTTTGACGTTGCCAAAGTTGAAGTAGTCCGGGCTGTATTTGATTTCTTTAACTGAGTTCGCCGTCACTTCGTTGATTTTAACCGGCGTATCGAAGTACATACCCTGATGATAAAACTCAAGCTTGAACGGCGTATTCAGGTTTTTCCAGTACGCTTTATCATGATTGAATTGAATTTGTTGGTAATCTGCGAATTTGAGATCGCGGAACTGAGACGGAAGATTGCTTTTCGGCGCTTCGTAACCTTTATCGGCTAATGCCTTCGCTTGTTTGGCAACATCATCTATAGAAAAAGCCCAGGCAGATGAGGTGAACATGGTCATCAACACTGCGGCACTTAGCAAACGGACTTTGATCATACGTGACCCTATGGAAAAATTTTTATCCGACACCTTGTCTCCTTTACGCGCGCTTAACTCGTTAACTGTAACTATTTTAAGGGAAGTGTCAGGTTTCCGACAACTTGAGCAGTCGATGGTTCAGCCATTGATGAACCGTTTAAGCGCGACAGGGTACAAGGATATCAATTCGTTGAAACTCCGGCTATGGAAACTTGTCCTATAACAAAGCATGTTTTAAGGTTAGAAACTAAACTAATGTCAACGAAGGTCATTTTTGCTTACGGGTAAAATTAGGCCTAAAGACAAATCACGCTCTAAAATTAGGATGAGCTCTCTACCACGGATACGTAATGAAAGAACAAAAACCTCAACGTGAGTTCTTCTTAGACTCCATCCGCGCATATTTGATGCTGCTGGGTATTCCTTTCCATATATCATTGATTTACTCCAGCCATATCTGGGCGGTAAACAGTGCAATACCTTCTCACGGCCTGACAATATTCAATGATGTCATTCACGCCTTCCGGATGCAGGTATTCTTTGTTATCTCAGGGTATTTTTCTTATATGCTCTATGAGCGCTACAATCCCCAGCAATGGCTGAAGGTACGTCTGGAGCGTGTCGCCATCCCGCTGGCGGCGGCCTTCCCGCTCATCACTATTCCGCAGTTGTATTTCCTGATGAAATTTACCGATAAATTCTCCGGCTGGGACAGCATGGGTTTTTATCAGAAAATTAATGCCACCGTCTGGGAACTGGTCTCGCATTTATGGTTCCTGTTAACGTTAGTTATTCTTACCAGTATTTGTTTTTACCTGTTCAAATTCATTAAAGAAATTAAGAGTAGTCGTATTCAAATTATTAAAAGCCGTACAAACAGCTTAGGAAAACTCTCAATTATATTTTTGTTCATCGGATTAATTTACGCGGCATTTAACAGAAGCCTGTATCTTTTTGCGCCCGAACTACTGTCGAACGGTGCTTTTAATTTCATCGTTATGCAGACGTTGTTTTATCTGCCATTTTTCATCATCGGTGCGTTTGCTTATAAATTCTCCTGGCTGAAAGAGTTGTTCCTGAAACCTTCGGCCACGGCGGGCGTGGTCAGCATCTTCCTGTTCGTGGCTTACATGTTCAATCAGCATGTGAATACCCCGCAGCTGTATTCGATGGAAATTGATGCCATCATCACTACCCTGCTGGGCATCCTGATGGTTAACGTGGTGTTCTCGTTCAGCCATTATCTGCTGAATTTCCAGGCGCCATGGATAACCTATCTGGTGAATTCATCGCTGTTCATCTATCTGATCCACCATCCGTTAACGCTGATTTACGGTGCATTTATTACGCCGAAAATTCACAGCGACTGGCTGGGCTTCTTCCTGGGACTGGTGTTTGTGTTCGGTATCGCGTTCTTCCTTTATGAGGTTCACAAACGCATCCCGATCCTGCGTTTCCTGTTCTCAGGTAAACCGCAGCATCCGGCAAAGAAAAACGCATCTGAGCCAACGCCTCCCCAAAATCAGGCATCCTGATCCCTTTTGCGGAGCGGACATAAAAAAAGGCGGCCCTGCTGATGCAGAGCCGCCTTTTCAATTGCTGAGCCGGCGCTTTATCAGGGCGCTGTCTGAATCGACGGGATCACTGACATCCCCACCTTCAGACGACGGGCATCAGGCTGATGCGCATCCAGCACAATTTTCACCGCCAGCCGCTGCACAACTTTAGTGTAATTCCCTGTCGCGTTATCAGGAGAAATCGGCGAAAACGTCACGCCGGTAGCAGGAGAGATGCTGTCCACTTTGCCTTTCAGCACCACGCCCGGCAGCGCATCGACTTTAATTTCTACCGGCTGCCCGGTATGCACATCACCCAGTTGAGTTTCCAGGTAGTTCGCCACAATATACGCGTCCCTGAGTGGCACAATCGCCAGAACGCGTGTGCCTGCGCTGACATATCCGCCAATACGCAAAGAGCGCTGGCCGACGATGCCATCCACTGGCGCAGTAATTTCAGTATAAGAAAGGTTCAGTTGAGCCTGCGCCAGCGCTGTCGCCGCTGAATCGATTCCGGCTTTTGCCTGCGCCTGCTGTGCTTTCAGGACATCCACCTGCTTTTCAGCACCCAGTGCCGCGGCTATATCACTTTGCTGCGACGCCAGTTTCGCACGTAAATTGGCATCGGATTCGTCACGTGCATCGGCAGTGCCAGAGCCATTTTGCAGCAGTCTTTTGTAGCGATCCGCACTCTGGCGCGCATAGGCAATGCTTGCAGCATCCGAATTCACCAGTGCCTGCGCCTGCAAAATAGTTTGTTGCTGCTTAGCCAGTTGTGCAGTCAGGCTGAGCATCTGCGCATTGGCTGTTTCCAGATTAGCTTCCGCAGTCTGCACGGCATTGCGGTAATCCCGGTCGTCTATTTTTGCCAGCACATCCCCCGCCTTCACGCTCTGGTTGTCCTGCACATAGACCTCGGCGATAGTGCCAGAAATCCGCGGAGCGACCAGCGTGGAATCAGCAGAAACAAAGGCATCATCGGTAACAGGCCGTGAGTTGCCGCTGAGGATCCAGAAAGCGACGACCGCCAGAATAATCACCACCACAACGGCAATCAGCCAGCTCAGGCGAACGGATGAGGTTTTAGTCATGATTCTTTTCTCTCGTTTTTTTTATAGTGAATTCAAATAGTCAGGTGATGCTGCATTCAGGGGCGTCTAACCAGCGACTGAGGCGGATAAGTTCGTTTCGGCAAAACGGCGGCCAGCAAAACCAGAAACAGTGCCAGCCCGATGATGACCATATAGGTGTCAGATATCCCCAGCACCAGCGCCTGTCGCTTCACGCCTTTGGAAAACTGAGCAAGGACCTCTGTCGAAATCGCTGCACCTGTGCTGTTCAGCGGCGCTAAAAAAGTGCTGTCACCGGCATAAGGCTGGGACAGCAGATAACTCACACTGCCGGCATGATTAAGTAAAATGTTGGAATGGAATTGTTCACGATGGCTGACAAAAACGGCCACAAGGGAGCCGCCCATGACACTGCCCAGCCCGCGGGTAGTGTTGAACATCGCTGACGCAAAAGGCCCTTCCTGAGGCTGAACCACGCTGGTGGCGCTCATCAGAATTGGCAGCACCGCCATCGGTTGTCCGAAAGCCTGCATTATCTGGATCAAATAAAAGTTTTCGCGCGACCAGACACCGGTGATCTGCATTCCCAGAAAACAGGACAAACCCACCAGTCCTAACCCGCAAGCCAGCACCCAGCGGCTGTCTATCCAGCGCATGGTCAGCACGAAGGCCACCAGCGGTGCGAGCAATAATTGCGGCAAACCTATTGTCAGCGCCAGCGGCCCGACCTGCACCGCGCGGAATCCGCCAGCTTGCTCCATATAGCTGGCAGGCAATGCCGAGCCGGATAAGAAGAGAAACATCAGCGCGAAGAGCGTGATCAGGCCATGTGCCAGATTATGCCGACGCAACATCTGTAATTTGAAAAGAGGCAACGGATGGTGCCATTCGTTTACCAGGAAAAGTATCAGCAAACCAAGTGCGCCAAAAAACATCAGCGTGATAAGAGGAGAGTTGAACCAGTCCAACCTCTCACCCTGCTGCAGCGCCAGCACTAACAAAGTAATTCCGGCGGGCCCGGTCAGCATTCCCACGGTATCCATCTGTTTAAACCGTTCAAGCCGCAACGGATCCTGCGGCAGACCGTAAGCAACCATGGCTAAGGCCAGAAGACACGGCGGGATCACCTGCCAGAATACCCATTCCCAGCCAACGTAATCCGTCCAGATTGCCGCCAGTGAAGTGGCCATATTGGGTCCGAATGTCGCCGTCAGCGCATAGGCACTCAGCCCGAATAACTTGAGGTGCGGTGGCATAAAACGCAGTGCCGCAGTCATCAGCAACGGCGGCAACGCACCGCCAAAAATCCCCTGCACAGCACGCAGTGCGATAAATACGGGCAAATTGGGGGAATAAGGCAGAACCGCAGCCAGAACCAGAAAGCCCGTCGTGACAAACAGAGTGAAACGACGCAGCGAAAACGTCATAGCAAACCACGGTGCCAGCATCATGGCTGATACTTCCGCAGCCTGATAAGCACCAATCAGCCAGGAACCCTGATCCGAACTGATACTCAATGCGCCACGCACATCCGCGAGCGCGATATCAGTGACACGGTCGTTAAGACCTGAACACAGCGAGGCGATTAATACGCCGATTAGCCCGATCACCAGCCTCAGGGTGAAAGGCTGCGGAACAGGCATCGTGGCGGCAGGTGCCGCCGTGACTGACTGATTCATAGATTCATCAACTCGTTAACTTCACCGCTTTATGGGTGCGGTGAGAGGAAAAGGCAGGTTTTGTACCGTATGAGGTTCAAACATCGGGTGGATCACATATATTTCGATGCAATGCACCACATTGCGATACAAGTAGAAATACTATAATACGGTGCAGTGTATTGCAATGTGATTAAAAATTGTTTTTCATCTGATGAGCTATTACATTGACCACTCAGGATCCAGATTGGGATCACCGGTGGGTGAAAAGGAAAAATGATGGCTCAGGACATTCCGGCAGACGAAGAACGCAGCAGTGGGATCCAGGTTATTTCGCGCGCAGCGACCATTCTCAATGCACTGGGAAAACACCCGCAGGGCATGAGTCTTGGCGCAATTGCCAATGAGGTAGACCTGCCCCGTTCGACCGTACAACGCATCGTCGCAGCGCTGGCCGAAGAAGGTTTAGTGCGCTCAGAAGGCAGCGGTGGCGTGCGTTTAGGCCCGACGCTGCTGAAACTGGTTTCCACCGTGCATACTGATGTGATTGCCATCGCCTCCCCTTTCCTGCGTCAGCTTTGCGATATCACGCAGGAAACTGTTTCACTTGGGCGTGCGAGTGGGCGCCAGATTGCCAATATTCACAGCATCGTGGCTGAGCGGGAATTACGCGTCGTTCCCCGGGTCGGTTTGAATCTGCCGATATACAGCACGTCCGGCGGCCGCGCCCTGCTGTCGCTGAAAACGGATGAAGAAATCCGCATTCTGGTGGGCGAGGTTCTGGAACCGGCAACCGAAAATACTGTACGCACATTTGATTCCCTGCTGGAAAGAGTTGCCGCTGTGCGTGAAAGCGGAATCGCGATGGAAGAAGGCGAAACGGTCAGCGGCGTCACCACCCTTGCCGTGGCAATAGATACCATTCTGGGGCGGTATTCCGTCTCCGTACTTTTCCCGACGGCCCGACGCGTAGCCAAAGAAGCACAAATCCGCGAAGCCTTGCTGGAGTGCAAAACCGCCCTGATTGGTGAAATCGGCAAGCTGGGAGAGAACAAATAACAGCGCTAAAAATGTATAAAGGAGTTCCCGTGTTTGATGTCATTTTGTTAGCTGTGGACGGATCAAAGCAGTCGCCTTTTGTCACAAATCTTGCCTGTCAGCTGGCTAAAGGCCAGCCTTCTACCGTTTATGTTACCTGTTGTATTGATGAGTCTTATGCTCTGGAAGACAACGGAGATGAACCAGGTGAAATTGTTGATTATCCGCCGGCAGAAGCAGAGCAAAACACCGCCCGGGCTGTCGTTGGTCAGGCCATGGCAACGCTAAAGCAGGCGGGTATCCGTGCCAAAGGTAATCTGATTGTCGGGCCTGCGGGTGAAGCGCTGGTGGCAGAGGCCGCAAGGATCAATGCTTCCGTGATTGTTATCGGCCACCGCCAGCTTTCCGCTTTTGGTCGCATGATGAAAGGCTCGGTCAGCGCCGACGTGATCGAAGGTTCGCCCTGCCCGGTGCTGGTTGAAGTCCGGGGCAATTAAGCCTGTAGTTATAAACCTATAGTTAGAAACCTGTAGTTAGAAACTTGTAATGATTAACTCATCGTTATAAAAGCAAAAAGCGCCAGACGGCGCTTTTCATTATTCACAAAGAAAATAAGTGCTTAGCAAAAGTATTACTTGGTATTTATCAGCCCCATCGATTTTGCCCATTCACTGATATGATCCCGGTAAAAGAAAGTGATATCCAGTTCCAGCGAGCTTTCTTTCGACGGGGTTACTGAGCCTAAACATGGATATTCCTGTGGCCGGTATTCAAAGAGAAAATCATCCATTTCCTCATCGGTCAGCAGTTTATCCCCCTCCATATCATCTTGATAAAAATAGGCATTCAGCATCCAGACCCGGTACTCATAATCATTTTTAATAAATTGCATAGGGATAATCTCGGTAAAAGACCTATTGCGTACCTGAAAAAATTCTCCCTAAAGTGCAGTTATCAAGTGCAGCTATGACATCAGGCACGCGTCGCGTTCGAGCCATCCATTGCTGATTTCATATAACAAGAAATTAACATATCAGTGGCCTTTGGCAAGCAGCAATTACTCTGAAAAATTCATTTCATGAACATTTAGTTATTAAATAGCAGGATTTTTAAATTAAATATAATTTAAACAAATAGATTAAATTTTATTATTAATGACGTGATTAATTCAGAAGAAACATTTCAATAAAAAGAGGAGAATTGCGAGAAGAAGTGAGAGGAACAGAACTGACATTGGGGATGCCTTCGCATCGCCACTGCCAACCCTGTTCCCTAAATTTGTTTTACTGCGTTAACCTGACTGTCTGATACCTGTTACCAGCGTCCCGGAGGCGGACCTTCGCGCCAGTGCCCCGGAGGACCATCGCGCCAGTAGCCTGGTGGAGGGCCTTCATGCCAGTGCTCGTGATGCCAGTAATGCGGCGGCGGCGGCGGAGCTGGCTCGTAATACACCCAGTGACCACGCCCTTCATCACGATAATGATGATCCCACCAGCCTGGCGGACGCCAGTCACCTCCATCCCAGTAGTACCCGCGGTTGTCACGATCGCCGATGTGCAGTGACAGGCCAGGCATATTAACTCCGAGCTCGACGTCTGCCTGTGCGATAGCTGGCAAAGTTAGCAAAACGGCGAGAACTAAAATCAATTTTTTCATTGAGAACCTCACGACCTGCTTATCAGGTGGTGACAAAGTACCGCCAGCTATCTTCCTGTTCTATAGGAATTTATCCCAAAAAAAATGCCTTAACGCTACCCTTACATTTGCGTCAAAACGCCACTGCGGATAACCGGTTGCAACGCTATGTCAGCAAAGGATATTCAGCAAAAAATCGGCAAAGAGAAAGAAATGACAGATACAAAAAAACCGCCGAAGCGGTTTTCTGTTTGCTGCATAGTTGTACAAAATCAGATTTTGCAACCTTCGCAGTCACTTTCGTCCTGAACGGCTTCAGGCACTTCCGCTGCTTTTTCAGCCGCTTTGACTTCAGCGGTTTCCAGTGCAGCATCAATGTCAAAATCAAAAATATCGTCGCTCATTCTCATCACCTTAATTGTTCGAAATCGGCCTAAGTATAACGACCCGCCTCGGTTGATGCCGGTTTTTTTGTGCCCTGAAGGCGTGCTTAAGGCTACAGACACGCCACAAAAACCCGCAGGATTTGCATAAACACCTTTCGGAAACCATAGTTATAGTGAATATAACGGTGTCACGGAGACACTTTTTGCTGAAAAATACGAGGAGAACCGGATGACGACGTCAAACATCAAAGCCTGGGCAAATACCCGTGAAACGTCTCACGAAATCGCTGAGGCTATTTTCGAACTGGCTAAAAACGACGAGAAGCTGGCGCAGAAAATTTGGGAAGAAGGAAACGATGAGGTTCTGCCTATCGCCTTCGCTAAAACCAAGGACGACTATCTGTTCTGGGGCGAAGAGAAAATCGACCGGAAAAACGTCTGATTACGTCAGGCCTATACTGGTAAGAGTATACCGGTAACAGGAAGCCCTGAGTCCCGCTCAGGGTTTTCGCATGAATATCCCACAGTCTTCAGCTGTCGAAACCAAATCCCATTTTATGCGCCCACTCAAAGATTTGCTCTTTGTAAAAGAAGCGCGGCTCACAGACGCCCGGCTCTCCCGGCGTCTGGATCATGACAGCTACACACGGATAAGCCACCGGGCGCGCATCAAAGATAAAGTCATCCACTTCCTGATCGGCAAACTCAGAGGTCTCGCCTACCGCACTCGCCTGGAATATTTCATCCATAATCCATTTACGGTATTCAAATTCATTGTTGATAAATTTCATCATGCACCTCTGTTCGGCTTTAACTCTACATGCGGACAGTGCCAGGTAAAATCAACCGTGTAAGGCATCACCGCCACAGCAGGGGCATACTTCGGCGCGGGAAACTGACATTTCAGCGCTGCCGTCGCTGTCCCATTCAACGCGTAAAGGTTTGCCATTATCACATTCAGCTTTAATGAAGCGATCAAAATGCGTCGCCTGCCCGGTCATCGTTTCAGTCAGCAGCAATTCGTCCCCGGCATAAATGCGTGCGGTCGCCTGAGCATCTTGTTTCTCGCCCGAAATGATTTTGTGCAGATGATGAATAGTCAGTTTGATACGTTCCACAGTCGCTCCTGTCACGGCTCAACATCTTTTTCGCTTGTCGGATTCATTCACGAAAATGATGCCCAGCCGCTATTTTATCAGAGCATGCAGGGTAACGTCATGGCCTGTGGCCATGTTTACACGCGGAATTAATGAGCTAACTGTGCTGTTCCGGTGGGATCCGGCAACTGTTGTTGTTCGAGACGAGCCAGATCGTACACATCGTAAAAATCGACAAAACCTTTATGGCTGACGATCGACTGAATGCGATTTTTGATCCGTGCGCTTACGCTGTCGGAACTGAGGATTTGTTGCACGGCATCCGAAGATAATTCTCGGCTGAAATACCATTCACCGTTGTAGCAGACGCGTAAGTCCAGCACGCCGATATCTTCATAGCGATAAACCGGTTTGATTTCCAGCAGTAACATTGCCGACATGAAGACCAGAAACGCGGTGAACCCGATGAACCAACCGATGCCCATGTAAGGTGAAACGTACATCACGATGCCCACAGCGATATACCCCACCAGCATGGCCAGACATAACCAGGGGTGATTCACAAAAAATTCTGCGTTAATGCGTGGTTTCCCGTCGCGCCCTTCCTGATGGTTGATACGATCAATTTCACTGTTTAATACACTTTTGATTACGTCCATCTCATTTCCTCATTGCGTCACGACTATAATGCAATCTGATAGGTGAATTTTATCATGACAACTGTTATAGCGCGTAGAGCAGTTGCCGGGAGTTAAACGGCAAACTGTTATAGTTTGGCATTTGCGTCATCCCAAAAGGAACCCACTCTCTGCATGTCAGATAAAAGGAGATCATCGTGGCATTACTAATCGTAGAAAGACCGGCGAAAAAGCTGGTGAGCTACCGGGTTGTTGGCCCTTATAAGGAGTCAATCCATCACGGCTTTCAGCACCTGACAAAATGGGTTGCACGGCACCATCAGCCGCAAAAAGAATGGCTGACGTGGTTTCACGATAACCCGGATACAACGCCTGCGGAAGCTTTGCGTGCTGATCCTTCGGTGTGCGTTGCGGATAACTTTATTCTTGATGATGCCGAAGGGTTGACGTTGCAAACGCTGCCCGGTGGCACTTATGCGGCATACCACACCACGATAACAGATGAGAATTTCGAGAAAGCCTGGCGTGAGTTTTACAGCCAGCTGCTCGCCAGCAGTCATTACCGTCCGGATGGTAAGGCCTGTTTTGAGCACTATCTCAGTGATGGCTCAAAAAATGGCATCTGGGAAGTGGTGCTGTATCAGTCGGTGGAGAAAATCCCGCCGATACGTTAGATGCTTAAACCAGCAACGGGATGTCAGACTGGTCGCAAAAATCGATATAAGCCTGTGGTGGCTCAGCGTCGCTGACCACCACATTAAAACGGGCAAGAGGTGCGATTGCAGCCGGTCGCACCTGATCGAACTTGCTGCTGTCAGCCACCAGAATGCTTTGCGCAGAACGTTCAATAGCCTGATGTTTCATCAGCAGCTCATCAAAGTTGAAGCACGTCACGCCATGCTCAATGCTCACACCGGCTGCGGAAATGAACGCTTTCGAGGGCCGGATAAAATCCAGTTCACTGCTGCGTCCTATCGGCGTGAAGATACTGTTGCTGGATTTGAACGCTCCGCCGCACAAAATAACCTCGCAGTGCGGTTTTTCCTGCAACGCCAGAAACGTATTCAGGGAATAGCAAATAGCGGTAAATACACAGTCTTCGGCAATTTTTTCAATCACATAAGGCATAGTCGTGCCGCAATCGAAAAATACAGTATCGTTATTCTGGATGAGGCTGGCAGCACGCGAAGCAAGTCGTCGCTTTTCTTCTATCTGCCGCATTTTCTGTTCACTGACAAAATAATGCGTGGCCGGGCTATTTTTGGGATCCATAACGATGTAACCGCCCAGCAAAATGACCGGAGCGGGGGCGGAATTCAGGTCACGGCGGATCGTCATTTCGGAAACATCGAGCAGCAACGACGCTTCTTTCAGATGAATTTTGTCGGTTTTTTTTAAAGCCAGTAACAGACGCTGGATCCTGTCTTCACGCTTACTTTCCATGATGTTATCTCACGCCCTTACCGTTTCGCAGCCGCTCACTATACCGTTGCCCGGCACTCACCGCAAACCCCTGCAACGCCTCAATTTATTGCAACTGACGCAGCGTCAGATAGCCGTCAAAAACCGCACCGGTATCAATGTAAAACTGATTAGCAAACTGCATCGCGGATTCCACCGGCGTATGGCCGAAATAGAACTCGTCAGCACCGGAAATGGGTTTGTAACGCCCTGCCAGAGCGAAGTTAACGCGATCCCGGTTCCAGATAATCTCATACCCATCCAGAGGCTTGCCGAAAACATAATCATCGGAAATATAATCTGCGTGAGCGACCACAATAAGCTTGCCTTCACGGGTGGTCAGTTCAAGAACGTGTGGCAACTTATCAGCCTGAAGAATAAGTGATTTTGCTTCCTCCTGTTTGTCGCCTTCCAGTGCATAAAACCAGTCGCCACCGTTGCGCAGCCAGCGGGGGATATTTTCTTCATTCACTGCATCAATAGCCATTTGTTCATGATTGCCCCGGACACAGGAAAACCAGGACTCATTCAACAGTCTCAGGCATCCCACACTGTCAGGCCCGCGGTCGGCGAGATCTCCGACTGACAGCAATAAATCCCGATGCGGGTCGAAAGCTACTCTCGCCAGCTGCTCTTCAAGCAGGCTCAGGCAGCCGTGTATATCCCCGACGATATAAATATGTCTGTAAACCGAACCATCGATACGCTGGTATAAAGCGGAAGTCATATGAAGCAAGGATCCATAGAAGAAGTGAATCTTTTAAGTGTAACGCAGGAAGGTGAAGTGAGAAGCAGGGAAGTGAAATGAACAGTATGAAGAAAACCGGCGGTCACTTTTCCCAAGGCATCAGCGGTTTGTGGGCTCTCTACACTGAGTTGGCGCTGAAATCCACTGATAATTAAATTATCGTTAAGTAACTGGCGCCTTTTTGTGCTAGACTACTGCCCGCTCTAAGTAAAACCGGAGGTTTTATGAGTTCCACAGTTGTAAGCGCTCAAGACGAGTGTCCGTTGTGCCAAAGCACTAATAAGACGTCGGTCAATATGTCCGCAAAAATTGTTACTGTGACCTGCACATCTTGTGGCCGGTACAGTATCTTCCGTAAAACCATGGAAGAGATCTCAATTGACCGTAAGAAACGCGTTGCCCTGCAGGCGTTTTTCACCAGCCAGCCTAACTACCACCTGCCTTTATCTATCAGGGCACTGAGCAATACTGAATCACCGGGTGAATTCTGACCCTAAAAACGCCCCTCGGGGCTGTTTTACTATCTGATTTTCTTCATTCTTTTTACCCATAACCAACATTCTGTTCAGAAATAAAACTCTGACTGCGGCTCTTTGCGCGAAGGATGTTATTGAAGAAACACTTAAGGCCCCCTGTTGCAGGTGGCCTTTTTTATTGCGCCGATTTTGTGGCAACAGATTTGTGGCAACAGAATGTGTTGTATCAGAGGGATGCAGCGGGAAGTGCCTGAATTGCAGACATAAAAAAACCACCCGAAGGTGGCTATAACGACATTACTACTATATTGCTTTTGATTATTCTTTGCATTTTCCCATGGTACCCGGGACGAGACTTGAACTCGTACAGCCTAAGGCCGAGGGATTTTAAATCCCTTGTGTCTACCGATTCCACCACCCGGGCTCCGGGAAAATTGGAGGCGCGTTCCGGAGTCGAACCGGACTAGGCGGATTTGCAATCCGCTACATAACCGCTTTGTTAACGCGCCTTAAATCTTATTACTTGTCTTGCACTTAAACCAATTCACGAACCAGTTTAATAAAATTTGGAGCGGGAAACGAGACTCGAACTCGCGACCCCGACCTTGGCAAGGTCGTGCTCTACCAACTGAGCTATTCCCGCTTTAATCAGAACGTACTGATTTTTTTAACTAATCTTCTGGCATAAGACCGGCTGCCTTCCGATGCGTTGCATTCTACTGACCTGACGGATTGAGTCAATAAAATTATCGCTTCTGGCGATCGTTTGACGTTTTTTACGTCAGTTTGATCAGGGTTCCAGCAAATCGTGGCGCGCAGCGTTGAGATATTGGAACATTGACCAGAAAGTCAGCACCGCAGCAATGTACAACGCCACGACACCCACGCCCACAACAATCGCATCCGGACGCCATAATAACGCGACCAGCGACAGCATTTGCGCTGTGGTTTTCACTTTACCAATCCACGATACCGCCACACTGCTGCGTTTACCAATTTCAGCCATCCATTCACGCAATGCTGAAATGATAATTTCACGGGCAATCATGGTCGCAGCAGGTAACGTAATCCACCAGGAGTGGAAATACTCCGCCACCAGCACCAGCGCAATCGCCACCATCACTTTGTCGGCGACGGGATCAAGAAACGCACCGAAGCGGGTCGTCTGCTTCAGACGACGTGCCAGATAACCATCAAACCAGTCAGTCGCGGCGGCAAAAACGAAGATCAACGCACAAGCCAGCGGTGCCCATGGATAAGGCAGGTAAAAGGCCAGCACGAAGAACGGTATCAGTACAACGCGAAACAGGGTAAGGCACGTAGGTATATTAAATTGCATAGCGAAGGTAACTGTTTGTCCGGTGTGGATATTATGAGTATGTTGCTACAACGCCCTTAGTGTTTCAACGCATTATGAATCTTTTCTGCCAATGCGATAGAAATACCCGGTACCTGTGCAATTTCCTCTACGCTGGCATTCAGTAATGGCTGAATGCCTCCCATGTATTTCAGTAAAACCTGACGCCGTTTCGGCCCGACGCCTTCGATTTCTTCCAGTGCGCTGGTGGTGCGGACTTTAGCGCGTCTCTGCCGGTGACCTGTAATGGCGTGATTATGTGAATCATCGCGAATATGCTGAATAACATGCAGAGCCGGAGAATCTGCCGGTAACGCAATCCCCTCGCCTTCTGGCACAAAGAACAGCGTTTCCAGTCCGGCTTTGCGATCCGCACCCTTGGCGATACCAATCAGCAACGGTTTGGATTTATCCCACTCCACATTCAGTGAATTGAACACATCCAGCGCCATGCCAAGCTGCCCTTTACCGCCATCGATAAAGATGACATCCGGGATTTTATTATCATCCAGCGCTTTACCATAGCGGCGCTGCAACACCTGTGCCATCGCAGCGTAGTCATCGCCGGGCGTAATACCGGTGATGTTATAGCGCCGGTATTCAGAACGCACCGGACCATTGCCATCGAAAACCACACAAGATGCGACCGTCTGCTCGCCCATAGTATGGCTGATGTCGAAGCATTCCATGCGGTTAATTTCAGCAAGGTGCAGGGTTTTTGCCAGCTCCGCCAGCCGCTGATGGATTGTCGACTGCTGCGCCAGCTTGGTCGTCAGGGCTGTTGAAGCATTGGTGCGCGCCAGTTTCAGATAACGTGCTCGATCGCCGCGCGGTTTACTCTGTATTTGCACTTTGCGCCCAGCCAGCTCGCTAAGCGATTCGGCCAGCAGATCTTTTTCCGCCAGACTGAAGTCCAGCAAGATTTCACCGGGAAGTGTCCGCTGCTGGCTGCCCTGCAGATAAAATTGCCCGACAAACGTTTGTACCACTTCACCAAGATCAGTACCGCCCGGCACTTTCGGATAATAGCTGCGGCTGCCCAGCACTTTGCCCTGCCGTATAAACAATACGTGCAGACAGGCCATACCGGATTCGAAGGCCACGCCGATGACATCCAGATCTTCACTGTTACCGGACACGAACTGACGTTCGGTTACGCGGCGCACGGCCTGGATCTGATCTCTTATCCGACCGGCATCTTCGAATCGAAGCGATTTGCTGGCTTCTTCCATGCGGTTAACAAGCTGGGTGACCACCTGCTGATCTTTACCGGACAAGAACAGGCGAACATAGTCCACCTGGTCTTTATAATCTTCTTCACTCACCAGTCCTTTGACGCACGGCCCCAGGCAACGACCAATCTGATATTGCAGACAAGGACGCGAGCGGTTGCTGTAAACACTGTTTTCGCACTGGCGGATCGGGAAAAGTTTTTGCAGCAACGCCAGGGTTTCACGCACGGCATAAGAGTTCGGGAAAGGCCCGAAATACTCGCCTTTGGCGTGTTTTGCACCGCGGTGGACCGTAATTCTTGGATGATTATCCGCGCTGAGGAAAATCAGCGGGTAAGACTTATCATCACGTAACAAGACGTTGTAACGTGGCTGATACAGCTTGATGTAGTTATGCTCGAGGAGCAGCGCTTCCGTTTCCGTATGCGTAACGGTGACATCGATTTGCGCAATATTTTTGACCAGAGTTTCTGTCTTGCGGCTGGAAACCTGGACACGGAAATAGCTCGAAAGACGTTTTTTAAGGTCTTTGGCTTTACCTACGTAGATTACGGTGCCGCTGGCGTCATACATCCTGTAGACGCCGGGCTGGCTGGTGACCGTTTTCAGAAAGGCCTTGGGGTCGAAACGCTCATCACTCACTGCCTGATAAAGTCTCCGTGTTGAACAAACCGTGTCGAATAGCCAAATGGGTTAACTCAACATCGCCGCTGATATTTAATTTACTAAACATCCTATAACGATAACTGTTAACGGTCTTCGGACTCAAGTTCAGTTGTTCTGAAATTTCATTCACTTTTTGTCCCTTGGTAATCATCAGCATGATTTGTAATTCACGCTCAGATAAGGAATCAAACGGTGTTTCAGACTGCGGTTCTATCTGGCTCAGTGCCATTTGCTGTGCAATATCAGACGCAATATAACGCTGACCAGAATCGACCAGACGAATCGCATTGACCACTTCCTGTGGTGCAGCACCTTTGCTCAGATAACCTGACGCCCCCGCCTGCATCACTTTGGCCGGCAACGGGTTTTCAGTATAAATCGTTAACATGATGATCTTGATATCCGGGGAGAAACGGACGATTTTTTTCGTCGCTTCCAGCCCACCAATACCTGGCATGTTCATATCCATCAGGACAATATCAACATCATTGGTACGACACCATTTGACGGCATCTTCACCGCATTGCGCCTCACCAACAACTTTGATGCCTTTGATATCTTCAAGAATGCGTCGGATCCCTGCGCGCACCAGTTCGTGGTCATCAACAAGAAGAACGCTAATCAAAGAGAATTCTCCAAAAAATAAGGGCAACACACCGTCAGGGTCTTCAGGCCAGTCTTACGTATTCCAACGCGGCGAACATTAATATTGTTCTCAGACAGCGTATAAATGAAGAGAAGGTGGCAATTAGAGGCCAGCATCAACTAACTCGTCCCACTGCATGTCAAGGCAGTGTTTTTAAATCAGGAAGACACAGTTATTTATTATAGCCCGCGTATTTTACTCTAACATGCCTTCCTGACCAAGGAGTGTCTGCAAAAAACTACTTTGCTGAATGTAAATGAGAAATGCCATCACCTGTATTAATAATTTATAAAAAAGTCTTTTTAATCAAGGCTCAACTGGCAGACTTTCTCCTGTCTTTTTTTCAGCAAAAAAATAATGCCAGCTGTCTTCTGGGGCTTAAAATCCATTGTTAGCAAGGCTGGCTATTTAACCGCCAGCAAACCTCATTCATATATATCTGATATGGCCGATGATTATTTGCGATCGCACGAATTGCTGATGGATTATATGAATAAATCTGCACGTGGAGATGAAATGTTCTCAACCGGCAATAATGTTTAGTATTCTTTACTCTGTGTACAAAAGCGCTATATGTTTATATCCAATTAACGCATTGCCAGCGCCGACACCGGCGATGCACTAAAACCTGCCAACTATGCTAAAATGCCGCCACTTTCCACCCGGCGCGAACGGGTGAGTTCATTTTTAGCCCCACTTTTCTGCCCTTTAGAATTCGGCGTGCTGCCTGGCAGCCAGCCTGAGGAGATATAAATAATGAGTAATTGCGATTTTACGACTGAAGCGAACGTTGAAACACTGGCGACCGAAGTTGCCTGCCTGAAAGCCACACTGACCCTGATCCTCAAAGCCATCGGTCAGGCTGATGCGGGTAAAGTCATGCTGAACATGGAGCGTTTTGTTGCGCAGATGGAAGACGAGCAACAGGCTGAAGTCTTCAAAAACTCCCTGCAACAAATTAAGTTCGCATACCGCCAGTAATGTATTCAGGAGTCTGTCGTCCGACAGGCTCTGCCTTTCCCCCGGTAATCCCCTTCACTTTCTGCCCCCATTTTCTGCTGCAACTTTCTGCTATAATCAGACCCTGAATTCATTTAACGAGGATCACAGCATGAGCGACGAAAAGAACAAAGAAAACAAAAGCAAAGCCGATGATGTCCATGTCAGTGACGGCCTGGGAGAACTGCTGGAAGTTTCGGAACAACTGACTGAAGAAGAAATTCAGAAAGCGGCAGAAGAAGCGAAACAAGCCGTTGCAGATGCCAAGAACCAAAAACATCATTGATCCATGCAGCACAATTTCCTTGCTCCTCACCAGTCGATAGCGCCCCTGGCTATCGATTACCAGCATGGCGACAGTGAGCCCGCGCACAGCCACAGCTGTTCACAACTGATTCATACTTTATCCGGCGTGGTGGAAGTGCATACCACGCTCGGAACCTGGATAGTGCCACCCGGACGCGGCGTCTGGTTGCCCGCTTACGTCGAGCACAGCCTGCGTTTTATCGGTGGCGTCAAAGCCCGCACCCTGTTTGTTGAGCCTCTGGCCCGTGCAGATTTGCCCGCACAATGTCAGGTGGTGCAAATCTCGCCCTTGCTGCGCGAACTAATCCTCACCTCGCTGACCGTGCCGGTCGATTACCTCCCCGGCGGTCGCGACGAACGCATTATGGAGCTTTTGCTTGACGAATTACGTCTGTTGCCGAGCTTACCGCTTCATCTTCCGGAACCGAAAGAGCCGGAGCTTCTGATACTGACTCAGCAGATCCGGGCAGACTTGTGTTCATCCTGGGAGCTGGAAGACGTCGCACAACGTCTGGGGATCAGCAGCCGCACCCTCTCGCGCCGTTTTCAGCGTGAAACAGGATTACGTTTTAGTGACTGGGTACGTCAGGCGAAATTACTCGAAGCACTGAATCAGCTGGCGGCTGGCGTGTCAGTGATTGATGTGGCGCTGGCACTCGGCTATGACAGCCCGAGTGCCTTTAGTGCGATGTTCCGCCGTTTACTGGGCGTTTCACCCAGCGAATACTTTAATCAAACAAACTAATCAGACAAGTTAATAAGCCATATTAATCTGCCATAATCGCGCTGGCTGCATTAAACAACGCCTGCAAAGACGCGCTGGAAACATCGCTGTCGATCCCCACGCCGTAACAGGTTTCCCCCGGACGCCCCTGACAGCTCAGATAGGCCACCGCACGGCTGTGACTCTGATGCCCCAGCGTATGCTCATGATAATCGCCGATCTCCAGTTGCACGTCGAAACTGCGACGCAATGCATCAGCTGCGCCGGAAAGCAGACCATTGCCGCTGCCAGTAATATGCTGTTCTTCATTGCGATAACGGATCCGCGCGCTGAAATGACAGACGTTTTGTTCATCACTGCGGATGTCATAACCCAGCAGTTTGATCGCCGGTTGTTCAGTTAAACCATAACGCTGGCGGAACAGACGCCAGATATCACTGGTGCTCATTTCTTTGCCATGCGTATCGGTCTCGCGCTGCACGGCTTTGCTGAAGTCAATCTGCAAGCCACGTGGCAATTTCAGACCGTGGTTTTGCTCAAGCAGCCACGCCGCCCCGCTTTTCCCTGACTGACTGTTGACGCGAATGACCGCTTCGTAGCTGCAACCGACATCGGCAGGATCCAGCGGCAGGTACGGCACGCGCCAGTACGGGCTATCTGAGGATTTCTGTGCCGCAAAACCTTTCTTGATAGCGTCCTGATGCGAACCGGAAAACGCTGTAAAGACCAGTTCCCCCGCATACGGATGGCGCGGATGCACCGGCAACTGATTGCACTCTTCCACCGCTTCCACAATGGCCTGCAAATTACTGAAATCCAGTTCAGGCGCGACACCTTGTGTATAAAGATTCAGCGCCAGCGTGACGAGATCCACGTTACCGGTACGTTCACCGTTTCCGAACAAACACCCTTCCACGCGATCTGCACCCGCCAGCATGGCCAGTTCGGCGCACGCCACACCGGTCCCGCGGTCATTGTGCGGATGCACGCTGATGGAGACCTGCTGGCGGCGGCTGAAATGACGGCAGAACCATTCAATCTGATCGGCATAAATATTCGGTGTACTGACTTCCACAGTGGCCGGTAAATTAATGATCATCGGTCTTTGCGCGCCCGGCTCCCAGACATCCGCCACGGCTTCACACACTTCCAGCGCAAACTCCAGTTCTGTAAAACAGAAAGTTTCCGGTGAATATTCGAACGTCCAGTCGGTTTGCGAATATTGTTCGCAAAGCTGGCGGATCTGCTGCGCGCCGCGCACGGCCAGTTCGCGGGTTGCAGCCTGGTCCTGATTGAAAACAACTTCGCGGAAAACCGGCGCGGTGGCGTTGTATAAATGCACGATAGCGCGTGGCACGTCTTTCAGAGCTTCAAAGGTGCGCGCAATCAGATCAGGACGCGATGGCGTCAGAACCTGGATCACCACGTCATCAGGGATCAGCTTGTCTTCAATCAGCCCGCGAACAAAATCAAAATCGGTTTGCGATGCCGACGGGAATGCGACTTCAATCTGCTTAAAACCACACTTGATCAGCAAATCGAAAAACTGACGTTTACGCGCATTATCCATGGGTTCCGCCAGCGCCTGATTACCGTCGCGCAAATCACTTGAGCACCATTGTGGTGCCGCACTGAGCACATTTCCCGGCCACTGCCGGTCAGGCAAATTGACCTGCGGGAAGGGGCGATATTTCTGCGACGGGTCGTTTAACATACGATTCTCCTTGAGGTTTAGAGGCAGCTGCGATGCGCCGGTAGGTTCATACTACGCAAACGATAACTTCCTGCGCCTGACTAACTGACAGCCACCCTCGCAAAACGGACAAAAGAAAATGATAAATGAATCAAAGTCACGCTATAGTGCATAACTAAACGCGTCCAGCTCGGCGATCAGAGGTCGTACAGAATGAAAAGGGTTCTGAATCCAAACGAAAATAAACGGCTTGCGGCGCTGCAAAAACTCAAGATTGCGGACAGCAACCCGGATGAAGTCCTTGATCTGATTACCCGTCTCACTCAGCAGATTTTTGATATTCCAATTTGCATCATTACTCTGGTTGACCAGCATCGTCAGTGGTTTAAATCTAAAACCAATACCGCGCTGTGTTATACCGCACGGGATATCGCCTTTTGCGATTACACTATTCGCTCTTCGTCGGTGATGGTGGTGAATGACGCTACTCTGGATCCCCGTTTTAACGAGAACCCGCTGGTCACTGGTGAAGAAGGGATGCGCTTTTACGCAGGTGCCCCGCTAATTACCCGTGAAGGTTTTGCCGTCGGCAGCTTATGCCTGGCAGATAAGAATCCCCGCGATTTTTCCGTTCAGGAAACAGAAATGCTCTCGGATCTGGCGGCGATTGTCATCGACATTATCGAATCCCGCAGCAGCATGAGTTTTGTTGATATCGTTACGCGATTGCCTAACCGCCAGCGTCTGATGGAAGACATCGCGCAACTGATCAAAGCGCCGGACAATACCGCTTATCTGCTGAT
Organism: Rahnella variigena; assembly: GCF_003610915.1. Classification (NCBI taxonomy): domain Bacteria; kingdom Pseudomonadati; phylum Pseudomonadota; class Gammaproteobacteria; order Enterobacterales; family Yersiniaceae; genus Rahnella; species Rahnella variigena. Next base: position 2,284,930 of record NZ_NSDJ01000001.1, on the reverse strand, counting down.
AATGATCGACACGCTGGATACGCTCTACGCCTATGACATTGGCCGTGCCATTGGTATCCCAAAAGTCGAAAATATCCTCAAAGATATCGGCTCATTCCTGCGCAGTGAACTCAACGAAAATGACAAAGTGTACAGCCTGATGCTGGGTCGCTTTGCACTCATCAAGCGCATTGATGAGCAGGAAGAAATCTTCACTCAGCTGGAAAATGCGGCGACAAGAATTCAGAAAAGTATCACCAGCGACATTCCGATAAATGTCCGCCTGCATGCCGGTTATACGGTGTTTTCGCCAACCTCTGACTGCGCTGAAAACATCATGCGGCAGGGGATGTCCTCATTGCATGAAGCCATCAGCAAAAACCAGCTGGTGATGCCCTATCATCAGGAATCGGATGTTATCCAGCGGCGCGCCTTTAACCTGCTGAATGATCTGATGGCGACCGTTGCCTCCTGCAAAGATTTCCATCTGCTGTATCAGCCGAAAATTCGCCTGGCCGATAAAAAATTCCAGGGCGTTGAAGCGCTGATCCGCTGGCAGCATCCGACTCTCGGCGTGATTTCGCCGTCCGAATTTATTCCTCTGGCTGAAAAAACACCGCTGATTACTCCGCTGACCAACTGGGTGATCACCCAGGCCGTGATGCAAATTGCCGAATGGCAAAAACGCGGCGCACAAATTCAGGTATCGATTAACCTGACCGCCAATAATCTGGTAGAACAGGATCTGGTGCAGCGCATTCACAACGCGCTGATTCTGCATCAGGTATCGCCCTCGATGCTGGAAATCGAATGTCTGGAAACTCAGACGCTGGCGAATAATCCGCACGCCGTGGCCTCGCTGGATGCACTACGCAATATGGGGATCAGCATCGCGCTGGACGATTTCGGCTCCGGTTACAGTAATCTGAATTACCTGCAAAAGATCCCGGCTGATACGCTGAAACTGGACCAGTCACTGATTAAGGGCATCAGCAATGACAACAAAAGCAAAGTCATTGTGAAGTCGATGATAGAAATGGCGCATGCGCTCAGTTATCAGGTGGTGGCGGAAGGGGTTGAAGACAACGATACCCTGTTGTGTCTGGAAGAGCTTCAGTGCGATTCGGTGCAGGGTTTCTATTTCTCACGTCCGCTGAAGCACGATCAGATTCTTGAGTGGTCCAGGCCGTACATCTGAAAATGCAGACGAATGGCTGACAATAAAAAACCCGCTTTCGCGGGTTTTTTATTTTATTACTTATTAGTGCTGCCCTCAGGCCGGATATTGTAGGTTCCGAAGAAACTACGGTCGGTTTCCAGACTGATGTTTTTCCCGTTCGCATCGACCGTGATCGAGCCGGTGGTTTTGGTCAGCGCACAGGCAATCCGCACTTCAATCTTGCGCATACCGTTTGGCACATTCAAATCCACATATTGATTGAAATGCAGAGTGGCGATTGTCTTTCCGTCCAGAATCACCAGCAGCGGGCAGGTCTTCTCAAACGGCACCATTGAAGATTGTTCTAACCGATGCAAACGGATATGCGTTTGCCCTTCTGGCGCAACCGCGCTGGCATTGGCGTAGGTTGATTTAACCTGAAGCGTCGGTTCATAAGGATTACTCGCACACCCGGCTAAAAATAAAGCAGCCAAGGCCACCAGTGTTTTTTTCATCGTTATCTCCCTGAGTTTATGAACGAATGATAGCAGCGTGCGCGCAACGGGCAACAAAAAACCTGTACCGGCAACCGGTGAAGTGTCCGGACTTCTTAAAAGTCGTGCTGATTTGTGACATCCGTATAAAAAACCATCACCCGAATTGCTAATAGTTATCAGGTCGTATTTGATATTCTTAATCAGATTTATCCGATCAGATGTTCAACTCAGTGTCAGGAATGATTATGTACAGTTACACACTCATCGCTCCCGCAGGGATAGTTAAGGCATACGAAGACGAATTTCGTGAAAAAGGGATTGAGCTGCTGGTTGCCAAACAGAACCGTTCCGAAACGGTCGTTTTACGCAGCAGTCAGTTTTCTGAAGAACGTACTTTTATCACCCATGTTCATCTGCTGATTTTCAGCTTGTGCATGCGGGTGCAAAAACAGCTAAAGAATGGTAAGACTCCCAATACGACTATTATGTATTGATATACTCCTGCATCACCTCGCCCTAACATATTCTGGCCTCATTCAGGGGCCTGACTCCTCCATAATCATTCAGTCATTACAGCCGTTAAGGCTTGTGTGAATAATCCCAACTTGCTGGTTAATTTAAAAACAAAACTTCATCGATTTTTTTAAGAACAAAAACCTTCTGAGAACAAAAGGCGTTCTTTTATCTCTGGCTTATATTTTCTGGCGGAGAACGTATTACGTAATACTGAAAGAAGAATTAAAACTGCAGGAGATAATGCAAGGGCTTGCGAATTGTTGGTGGGTCGTGGCGGGTTCGAACCGCCGACCAATTGATTAAGAGTCAACTGCTCTACCGACTGAGCTAACGACCCAACGGGACGAATTATTCTCCTCTATCCTGATGATGTCAAACGCTTACCCTTACTTTTTTTACCGTCTTTCCGGTAAATATTTGTGAAGCTCATCACACCAAAAAAAGGTATTATTCTTCCCCTTCAGCTCACACCTGATTAATTAACACTCAGTTATCCACTATGTAAAAATTACGATACATTTACCCTGGCTGGCATTTTTCATGTCGGTTATAACATATTCGAAATTAACATTATTATTACAATCACTCACTCCGGCTGTCGTTCCAGCTGAGATGATATAAGAGCCTCAGAGCTCGAATAATTGCCGTAAATGAATGCGATATGGCGGAGTTCATACGCAGAAAACAAAAAACAGGAATCTATACAACATGCAAGAAGAGTCAAAAATCCTCGCCCGGCCGGAGGAAGAGAGCGCTGAAGGTCTGCGGCGAAATCTCTCCAACCGCCATATCCAGCTTATCGCCATCGGTGGCGCTATCGGTACCGGCCTGTTTATGGGCTCAGGCAAAACCATCAGCCTCGCCGGTCCGTCCATCATCTTCGTCTACATGATCATCGGCTTTATGCTGTTTTTCGTCATGCGTGCGATGGGCGAACTCTTACTGTCCAACCTCGAATACAAATCTTTCAGCGATTTTGCCGCCGACCTGCTGGGTCCGTGGGCCGGCTATTTCACCGGCTGGACCTACTGGTTCTGCTGGGTGGTGACCGGCATCGCAGATGTCGTGGCAATTACCGCCTACGCACAATTCTGGTTCCCCGGCCTCTCGCAATGGATCGCCTCCCTGCTCTGCGTTCTGGTGCTGCTCAGCCTGAATCTTGCCACGGTGAAAATGTTCGGTGAGATGGAATTCTGGTTTGCGATGATCAAAATCGTCGCCATTGTCGGGCTGATTATTGCCGGACTGGTGATGGTGCTGACACACTTCCAGACTCCAGCAGGCACCGTCGCCTCCTTCAGCAATCTATGGAATGACGGCGGATTCTTCCCGAAAGGCGTCAGCGGCTTCTTTGCCGGTTTCCAGATAGCAGTGTTCGCGTTTGTCGGAATCGAGCTGGTGGGCACTACTGCCGCCGAAACCAAAGATCCGCAGAAGTCCCTGCCGCGCGCGATTAATGCCATTCCGCTGCGCATCATCATGTTCTACGTTTTCTCGCTGATCATGATTATGTCCGTCACACCGTGGAGCCACGTAGTTGCGGATAAAAGCCCGTTCGTTGAACTGTTCGTGCTGGCCGGTCTCCCCGCGGCGGCGAGCATTATCAACTTTGTGGTGCTGACTTCGGCGGCCTCTTCCGCTAACAGCGGCGTGTTCTCCACCAGCCGCATGTTGTTTGGACTGGCACAGGAAGGCAATGCGCCGAAAGCGTTCGGTAAACTCTCTTCCCGCGCGGTGCCGTCAAACGGCCTGACCTTCTCCTGCATCTGCCTGCTCGGCGGTGTGGTGCTGATTTACCTGATCCCAAACGTGGTGACGGTCTTCACGCTGGTCACGACCGTTTCGGCGATTCTGTTTATGTTCGTCTGGACCATCATTCTTTGCTCTTATCTGGTCTATCGCCGTCAACGCCCTCAACTGCACGAAGCATCCATCTACAAAATGCCACTCGGTAAACTGATGTGCTGGGTCTGTATGGCATTCTTTGCCTTCGTTCTGGTGCTGCTGACCTTACAGGATGACACCCGTCAGGCGCTTCTCGTCACGCCGTTGTGGTTTGTGGTGCTGGGGATTGGTTACTGGTTGCGCTGCCGCAGCCGCAAAGTCTGAATGATTGATATAAGACGGGATTGAAAGAAGAGCCACCTGGCTAATGCCCGTCACTTAAACACGTTTATGAATACAAATTCATTTCTGTGCTTCTAAGTAACGAAGGAATCAGACTTGTAGTGCTGTTTGCTTCATTGAAGGCCCGAATTCACGGGCCTCATTTCCTTAAATGACTGGCATCAGACTCAGGCCTCTTTTTCCTCATAAACCTACGCAACATATAAACGAACAAACCATAACTCGTCAGTGTAAGAAAGGTTGTAATTGCAAATACCAATGCAGGACCATATTCCGCGTCAGGCGAGACAAATCGGTCATAATCGATGCAACAAAGGAACAGCGCGAAAAGGCCAATCACTGAAACCACCTTCAAAATTCTGAGTGCTATCCCTTTCGCTATACTCGCAATGTGCTGAGAACCCCCCTTCCCTACTAAACTTTTTATTTGAATTAAATTCATACCCACAGAATACACAACAATTGCCACGATAATATTGATAACCAGAACTGCATAGTCAGAGATGGCATAAACATCTTCTGGCGTAGGATTATTATTGAAAAACCTAGCAATCAGAAATGCTGTATTTTCATTTAATATTGCTGTATCACCATAGATAAAAAAGTAAATTTTCGAACTGATAAAGAATAGAGTCAGGAACCCCAAAACCCGCAGTCCTTTAAGGACATATGCTGCCATTGGCGATCACCTCAATTGTTCCATATGCCATTAAGTGCTTCATACAGGGGACTTCTACCATGGTTGTCCGCAATAAAGCGTCTCTCAGCATTGCGAAATCACACTGATGAGCCAGTGTGATACATCCTTCAGATATTTGCCCAGGGTGCAACCTGAAACCGCCGCGTCCCACGCCTTCAATCATAGTCCCATCATCTGTTAACATATCGTCTCGATATAAAGCAAACCATTCACTGTGGTCAACGTGATAATAGAATGTGCTTTTATAAGTATCCACGCCCCAGGCTCTTATTCTATTTTTGATACTACCCTTTGGCCTTTCAACAATGTAATAATTTCCTGCGGGAAGAGGGCCGCTGCCAGCAACTCTTCCGCAGCCCCCACGATTTCGATAGGCACCCTCGCCAGAAAACGCCAGGAATGTACCCACGCCCGGGAAAGTCAAAGGAGAATAATCCGCATTATTGATCACAAACTTCCCTTGCAAAGCCATTATATTCATCCAATAATTTCACTTAGCTGGCAATATTACATCCCTAAAAAGATAAATAGTAGGAGTTTCGTGCATAGACATTTCGCAAGACGCATTCTGCCGATTGAGCAACTTACTTAATTAATTTAACTGTTCACTGAATACACCCTGCGGCGTATACAGCGCATCTCTTGTAAAGGATGTGCAACCACTCATTAAATATCCCTCCCCTATTGGGCACCACTAATCACGCTTGGATCTCAATAATAAACTTCTTAAAATTCTGCTTTTACTACCCAATTAATTGCCGGCGAAAATATACAGGTATAAGGTAGCACCTCATTCATTAAAATGGATTTATGAAAATGCCTATTCCAGCTTACATGTGGATTTATGATGATGGTGGTGCTGCGATTAAAGGTTCTGTAGACGTGAATGGCCGAGAGGGTAGCATTGAGATCCTCGGATTTAACCACGGATTGAATATTCCTGTTGATACCCGTAGCGGAAATATTACAGGCACCCGGTCTCATTCACCGATGATGTTTGAAAAGGAGTTCGATTCGTCGAGTCCATATCTTTATAAGGCTGTCGCTAAAGGACAGACCTTGAAGTCTGCTGAGATACGCTGGTATCGAATCAATGATGCAGGCCAAGAGGAGGTTTATTTTATTATGACAATTGAAGGCGTCAAAATTACCGGCGTGAATCCAGGCATGCCAAACGCTAAAATTGCCGGAAATTCACAGATTAATCACATGGAATCAGTGTCGATGATGTATAACAAGATTACATGGCATTACGTAGATGGGAATGTAAAGTACACCGATGAATGGAATGACCGTTCATAAAAAAATGGGGTTCAAGCCTGATGCCAACCGTTTAATTAAGCCATTTATGAATACAAATTCATTTCTGTGCTTCTAAGTAACGAAGGAATCAGACTTGTAGTACTGTTTGCTTCATTGAAGGCCCGAATTCACGGGCCTCATTTCCATAAGTGACTGGTATCCGCCACACGGCTCCTTTCACTTTATTGCGGATTACTCCACTTCAAGCGCCTGCCAGAACTGATCCAGCATTTTTCTGGCGGACGGTCTGGCGGATGCCACTTTCACCGGCAGTTCTGGCGGCATACCGGGTTTCATTTCGCCGAGATCAAACACAAAGGTGTAATCCGGTTCCTGTCCCATGCGTAAATCGCTGACCAGAATGTGGCCGCCCTGCTCTTTTACGCTGAAGAAACCGTGGCTGAACCAGGCGACGCGCGCCAGAAACGCATTATCTTTATGCGCCTCGTATAACGCTTCGCCGCGCGGATAAAAGCGAAAACGGATCGGTGAATCCGGATGCAACAGCGAGGTGAATCCTTCGCCGTAGCTGTCCTTATTCATCACCACCACGCGCCATACCAGTGAATTGAGCGGCGTCGGCGTGACCAGCACCTGCGTGCTTTCGATATTCTGGCGTTGTAATTCCTCGCCAACATGCCGCGTCACCTGGTGTTGCTCGAAAGCGGTACAGGCCAGATACAGACAACTCACCCCCAGCAGCACGTTATTCCACGTGATCCCGCGCTGTTGCTCGCGGTACAGCGCCAGCCCGACGCCGATGATCAGCGGTAAGGTATACAGCGGATCGACGATGAAAATGCTGCCGACCGCAAACGGATAGTTTGTGAAAGGTAATCCGAGCTGCGTACCGTAAACGGTCATTAAGTCCAGCAGCGGATGGGTGATCAGCGCCAGCCAGACCGCGCCCCACCAGTGTTTGAAATGCCGCCCGCCGCTGAGCAGTTTTGCCATCAGCCAGGCCAGCAGCGGTGAAATCAACGTCAGATACAACAGCGCATGAGTTTCAGTGCGGTGCATCGTCATATTACTGATGGCGTCACCGTGATCGTAAAACACATCCAGATCGGGCAACGTACCGCAGACTGCACCGGCCAGCGCGGATTTCCACACCGGCGCGCGTTTGCCCATCACCGCGATACCGACCGCCGCGCCCAATACAAACTGAGAAACCGAATCCATCCTGACCTCTTTAAGCCCGAAGCTGAATGCCTTCGGTAATAATGTGCTGCACGTTATTCACCGTCTGTTCAAAAAACTCAGGATCGCTGAGCGTTTTACCGGTGATAGCCTCAACCTGTACGCCAAAGTCCGCATAATGCTGGGTGGTTGCCCACAGCATAAAAATCAGCTGCATCGGATCAACCGGTGCGATCAGCTCATCTTTGATCCAGCCGCGAATAACATCCGATTTATCTTCCACCAGCGTTTTCAGGCTGCCGCCCAGTTCCTGTTTCAGTAACGGCGCGCCCTGCACCATCTCCAGACAAAACAGCCGCGATGCCTGCGGATGGTCACGGGATACACACAGTTTCAGGCGGATATATTCGCGTATCGCTTCCAGCGGATGCTGATCAGACTGCAATGCTTTTAGCGGCGCCAGCCAGATATCCAGCAGCCCTTTCAGTACCGCAATATACAAATCTTCTTTTGACGGGAAGTAATACAGCAGGTTGGTTTTGGACACATCGGCGCGCTCGGCAACCTGATCCAGACTGGTGCCATGAATGCCGTACAACGAAAAGAATTCCAGCGCTGCCGCCATGATATTGCCACGCTTGGCAGCGACCGCCCGCGAGCGACGCGTCGGGGTTTTCGCCGCCGTATGACGGGATTTTTTCTCTCCGGCGGCAGGCTGCGGAGGTTCGACCAATGGCTTCACAACGTCTCCCTGAGACAAACAGCAAGGCTGAAATCATAGCAAATGGCGCTACAGGCGACTATCGCTATGCACCCCGATGATGGAAGTAACACTGACAACATTAATACGTAACCACTAAGGATTATAAATTTAACAATTTTGCACCATTTATGCTCAATCCTGCCTGATAAACGTGCAGTTATTTTTGACCAGATGGTCTGAAACAGACCGTTTGCTCCACCAAAATTTCGGACTTGTTTTTAACCTGCTGATAATCATCATGATTTAAAAACTGGCATCCGCTTTGCAATAACCTTTCCGTCAGGAGATTTCAGCACGGTGCAATTCGGAACCCGCAGGACGCACTCAAGCCGCGCAGAGATTTTCGCAAGCCCTTGTTTTGGTACTTATTATTTTCAATCGAGGTGAGCTATGAAAATCGGTGTCTTTATTCCTATCGGCAACAACGGCTGGTTAATTTCAGAAACTGCGCCGCAGTACAAACCGACCTTCGAACTGAACAAAACTATCGTGCAGAAAGCGGAGCACTACCATTTCGATTTCGCGCTGTCGATGATCAAACTGCGCGGCTTCGGTGGCAAAACCGAATTTTGGGAACACAACATGGAGTCATTCACGCTGATGGCCGGTCTTGCCGCCGTGACCTCCCGCATCCAGCTTTACGCCACCGCCGCCACGCTCGTGATGCCTCCGGCGATCGTGGCGCGCATGGCTGCCACTATCGACTCAATCTCTAATGGCCGTTTCGGCGTGAATGTCGTCACCGGCTGGCAGAAACCAGAATACGAACAAATGGGCATGTGGCCGGGCGACGACTATTTCACCCGCCGCTATGACTACCTGACCGAATACGTCAGCGTTCTGCGCGACCTGTGGGGCACCGGCCACTGCACGCTCGACGGCGAGTTCTTCAAAATGGACGACTGCCGCGTCAGCCCCCGTCCGCAGAGCGAAATGAAAGTGATCTGCGCAGGCCAGAGCGATGCCGGCATGGCGTTCTCCGCCAAACACGCCGACTTCAACTTCTGCTTCGGTAAAGGCGTTAACACGCCGACCGCCTTTGCGCCAACCGCTGCGCGCATGAAAACGGCGGCAGAAGCTGAAAACCGCGACGTGTCCTCTTATGTCCTGTTTATGGTGATTGCCGACGAAACCGATGCCGCTGCCCGTGCCAAATGGGAGTTATATAAAGACGGTGCCGATGCCGATGCGCTGGCGTGGCTCACCGATCAGAGCAGCAAAGACACCAAATCCGGAGCCGATACCAACGTCCGCCAGATGGCTGATCCAACTTCTGCGGTCAATATCAACATGGGCACACTGGTGGGTTCTTACGCCAGCGTCGCCAGAATGCTCGATGAAATCGACACCGTGCCTGGCGCAGGCGGCGTGCTGCTGACCTTTGATGATTTTGTGCAAGGCATTGAAAACTTCGGCCGTTACATCCAGCCATTAATGAAAACCCGCCAGCACATCGGCACTGAGCAGAAAGAGGTCGCATGATGAACGTCGTTGAGAATCAAACTGTGGTCCGCCGTGAACCCCAAAATACCGGCGAGGAAACGATCCTCACAGCACGTCCTGAAGCCATTGCTTTCACGCCGCAACAAACGGCGCTGATCGTGGTGGATATGCAAAACGCCTATGCCTCACAGGGCGGTTATCTGGATCTGGCGGGCTTTGACGTTTCCGCCACCGCGCCGGTGATTGCCAATATCAAAGTGGCGATTGCTGCCGCCCGTGCCGCCGGTATCAAAGTGATTTTCTTCCAGAACGGCTGGGACAACCAGTATGTCGAAGCTGGCGGTGCCGGTTCGCCGAACTTCCATAAATCCAACGCACTGAAAACTATGCGCAAGCGCCCGGAACTGATGGGTAAACTGCTGGCGAAAGGCGACTGGGATTATGAACTGGTCGACGAACTTCAGCCGCAACCTGGCGACATTGTGTTGCCCAAACCGCGCTACAGCGGCTTCTTCAATACCCAGCTCGACAGCCTGCTGCGCAGTTACGGTATTCATCATCTGGTCTTCACCGGCATCGCCACCAACGTGTGCGTCGAATCCACGCTGCGCGACGGGTTCTTTCTGGAATATTTCGGCGTAGTGCTGGAAGACGCCACCCATCAGGCCGGACCGGAATTCGCGCAAAAAGCCGCGATTTATAACATCGAAACCTTCTTTGGCTGGGTCTCCAGCGTGCGCAATTTCTGCGACGCCGTAGGCTACAACACTGAACAAAACGCGGCCTGACCGCTTTCTGAAAAGGACGATTAACCATGCCTAAAAGCGCCATTATTCCGGCTGGCAGCGGCGTTCCGCTGGCACCTTTTGTTCCGGGCACTCTCGCCGATGGCGTGGTGTATGTTTCCGGCACCCTGCCGTTTGATAAAGATAATAACGTGGTGCATGTCGGCGATGCCGCCGCGCAAACCCGTCATGTGCTGGAGATCATCAAAAGCGTGATCGAAACCGCAGGCGGCACCATGGATGACGTCACCATGAACTCGATTTTCATCACCGACTGGGCAAATTACGGCGCAGTGAATCAGGTGTATGCCGAATATTTTCCGGGAGAAAAACCAGCACGTTTCTGCATTCAGTGCGGGCTGGTGAAACCGGATGCGCTGATCGAAATCGCGTCCATCGCCCATATCGGCAAATAATCCGTGCGATGGAACCTGTCCTGAACTCCCTGAGGTAGCAGCATGTATTACAAGATACTGGGTAAGAAAAATGCTGATGCAGAAACCGTCGTACTTTCTTCCGGCCTCGGCGGTTCCGGCGGCTTCTGGCAGCCACAGCTGGCGATGCTCGCGGAACATTTTCGCGTAGTGGTTTACGATCAGCACGGTACCGGCATCAGTCAGGGCACGGTGCCCGCCGGTTACCGCATGGAAGACATGGCCGATGAGCTGGCAGGCATGCTCAACGAGCTGGAAATCAGCCGCTGTCATCTGGTCGGTCACGCTCTCGGCGGCATTATCGGCCTGCATCTTGCCCTGCGATATCCGGCATTGCTGCAAAGTCTGGTGGTGATTAACGGCTGGACGAAGCTCGACAGCCAGACGCGGCGCTGTTTTGAAGTGCGGCAGAATCTGCTGCTCAACAGCGGCGTGGATGCCTATGTGCAGGCGCAACCGCTGTTTCTGTATCCGGGTGACTGGCTTTCTGAACATGAGGCGTTATTGCAGGAAGAGCGCCAGCATCAGGTGGCGCATTTTCAGGGGATGGAAAACCTGCTGCACCGTTTGCAGGCGCTGATGGATTCGGACCTGACGGACAGCCTGGGTCAGGTGATTGCCCCGACGCTGGCCTTCAGCGCTAAAGACGATTTGCTGGTGCCGTGGTCGCGGTCGGTGGATCTGGCTTCCCGCCTGCCCCAGGGCGAACACACACAAATGCTGTACGGCGGCCATGCCATGAGCGTGACCGACCCGGAAACCTTTAACCCGATTTTACTGGACTGGCTGCGGCGGCATTCAGCGCAAGCGCCCGCTACGCCGTCCGGTCACCTGCCCACGGAGACATCATGGCCGAAGCATTAACCGCCAACGCACTGGCGACTTTATTCACCGAAGCCCGCACCCACAATGGCTGGCTGGATAAACCGGTGACCGGCGAACAGCTGAGAACGATTTACGAACTGGCGCGCATGGGCCCGACCTCGGCCAACTGCAGCCCGGTGCGCATCGTGTTTATACAGAGTCAGGAAGCGAAAGAAAAACTGGCTCCTGCGCTTTCGGGCGGCAATCTGAAAAAAACGATGACCGCACCGGTGACGGCGATCATTGCCTGGGACCCGGAATTCTACGAATTGCTGCCCGAACTGTATCCGTCCGGCGATGCCCGTTCGTGGTTCACCTCCAGCCCGCAACTGGCGCAGGATACGGCGTTTCGCAACAGCAGTTTGCAGGCCGCGTATCTGATCATGGCCTGTCGCTCGCTCGGCCTGGACACCGGCGCAATGTCCGGTTTTGACAATGTCAGGGTCGATGAAACGTTTCTGGCGCAGGAAGGCTGGAAATCTAATTTTCTGATCAACATCGGTTACGGCGACAGCAGCAAAGTGTATCCCCGTGCGCCGCGCCTTGATTTCAACCGCGCCTGCCGTGTGCTGTAAGCATCACTGAATAAATTCTGAGGACATGACCATGCAATCCACCCTGAACGCCACATTGTCTGCGACCGATATGCCCGTCGTTGAGAAACAAGTCGCTGTTGAAAAACAAGCCACTGTCGAGAAACAAGCCGCCGTTGAGAAACAAGCCGCTGTGGAGAAACAAGCCGCCGTTGAAAAACAAGAGTATCGCGATGCGATGGCGCGGCTTGGTTCTGCCGTCAATATCATCACTACCGACGGCCCCGGCGGACGTGCAGGTTTCACCGCCTCTGCAGTGTGCAGCGTGACCGATACGCCGCCGACATTGCTGGTGTGCCTGAACCGCTCAGCATCCGTGCATTCAGCGTTTACGCAAAATCAGGTGCTGTGCGTAAACACGCTGGCTGATTGTCATGAGTCACTGTCCAATTTATTCGGCGGAAAAACGCCAATGGAACAACGCTTTGATGCCGCCGAATGGGCGCGTCTCGCCACGGGTTCGCCCATCCTCACCGACGCGCTGGTGTCGTTTGACTGCAAAGTCACACAAATCACCCGCGTCGGCACCCATGACATCCTGATTTGTGAAGCCGTTGCATTGCGACGCAACGACGACAGCCACGGACTGGTGTATTTCGACCGGCGCTATCACCCGCTGATGCGTCAGATAGCCTGATAACTCAATCCTCTCAACTTAGTAAGGGTCGTGCATGGCAAATACCTGGTTTCCACAATGGCGTAAAAGAGAAGGCAATCTGGATGGCGCGGTGATCGCACCGGATGAACGACTGCCGTTCGGATCGACAGTGATCATGGGGCTGCAACATACGGTGGCAATGTTTGGTGCCACCGTCTTAATGCCCTTGCTGATGGGTTTTGACGCCAACATGGCGATTTTGATGTCGGGCATCGGTACCCTGCTGTTCTTCCTGGTCGTCGGCGGGCGTGTGCCCAGTTATCTCGGTTCCAGCGCTGCGTTTGTCGGGCTGGTGATCGCGGTGACCGGCTACAGCGGCCACGGCGCCAACCCGAATATCGGCGTGGCGCTGGGCGGTATTATTGCCTGCGGCGTGGTTTATACGCTGATCGGTTTTGTGGTGATGGCGGTCGGCACGCGCTGGATTGAACGCCTGATGCCGCCGGTCGTCACCGGTGCGGTGGTGATGGCGATCGGCCTGAACCTCGCGCCGATTGCCATTAACAGCGTATCGGCTTCTTCATTCGACAGCTGGATGGCGGTGATGACCGTGCTGTGTATCGGCTCAGTGGCGGTGTTCACCCGCGGTCTGGTGCAGCGTCTTTTGCTGCTGCTCGGGCTGGTGGCGGCATATCTGATTTACATGGTGATCACTAACGGACTCGGACTCGGTACTCCGGTGGATTTCAGCGCTGTGGCACAAGCGCCATGGTTTGGCGTGCCGGCCATCACCACGCCGGTATTCAGCTCTCACGCCATGCTGATGATTGCACCGGTGGCGGTGATTCTGGTGGCGGAAAACCTCGGCCACATTAAAGCGGTGGCTGGCATGACCGGCAAAAACCTGGATCCCTACATGGGTCGCGCCTTTGTCGGTGACGGTCTGGCGACCTTACTTTCCGCCTCGGCGGGCGGTACCGGCGTCACCACCTACGCAGAAAACATCGGCGTGATGGCCGTGACTAAAATCTACTCCACGCTGATTTTTGTCGCCGCCGCCCTCGTTGCCATCGTGTTGGGCTTCTCGCCCAAATTTGGTGCACTGATCCACACCATTCCGGGGCCGGTACTCGGTGGCGCGTCGATTGTGGTGTTTGGATTAATCGCCGTGGCCGGTGCGCGTATCTGGGTACAAAATCAGGTGGATCTGGGACTTAACGGCAATCTGATCATGGTGGCGGTCACGCTGGTACTGGGCGCAGGCAACTTTACCCTGAGCCTGGGCGGTTTCAGCATGGGCGGCATTGGCACGGCGACCTTCGGTGCGATTTTGCTGAATGCCTTCCTGAGCCGCAGCAAACAGGTAAAAACACAGCCTGAAATAAAAACTGGCACAGAAGCTGCATTAAAAGATCACTGACGACCTCAGTTTCTCCTTAGCTCATCATTTTTGATGATCGCCAGCGGTTATCCGGTCCACCCGTCCGGATTAGCCGCTGGTTTTTTTCTTTCTGCCTCCCGCCCATTTTCCCTAATGCCGTTTCCAGCTAACGATTGCAAAATTCCTTCGTTCACCTCCCCCTTAAATTGGTTTGTTATGGGCTCAGCACTTTCGTTCTAAGAACGCATAAGTCATTCACCTGCCATCACACCAAATAAGAAAAAGGGTTTAACGATGAAGAACATTCGCCGGATTAACGCGGTTACCCGCGCACTGGCTTTAGGGGCACTTCTCACCAGCACGTTTTCCGCCATCGCCGCTGACGGCACACCGGTTCAGGGCGGCACCCTGATTTATCTCGAGCAACAAGCGCACACCAACCTGTATCCGCCCGCAGGCGGCTTCTATCCCAACGGCGGCATACTGAATCAGATCACCGATAAACTGACCTATCAGAATCCGAAGACGCTGGAGATTGAGCCTTGGATCGCCGAATCCTGGTCTTTCAATGCCGATAAAACCGAATACACATTCAAGCTGCGTCCGGGCGTGACCTTCTCCGACGGCACGCCGCTGGACGCCAGCGCGGTCGCAAAAAACTTTGATACTTACGGTCTGGGCAATAAAGAGCATCACCTGCCGGTTTCCGAAGTCATCAACAATTACGACCACAGCGAAGTGGTTGATCCGCTGACCGTGAAGTTCTATTTCAAAAAATCCTCGCCGGGTTTCCTGCAGGGCACCGCGACGATTGGCTCCGGTCTGGTGTCGCTGAGCACGCTGGATCGTAACTTTGATGCCCTGGGCGACGCCACGCATATCATCGGTTCCGGCCCGTTTGTGGTCAGCAAAGAAACGCTGGGACGTGAAGTCGATCTGACGGCGCGGAAGGATTACAACTGGGGGCCGAAAAATCTCAAACAGCAGGGTCGCGCCAATCTTGACGGCATCAAAGTGATCGTCACCGGCGAAGACAGCGTGCGTATCGGCGCGCTGCTGGCGGGTCAGGCTGATTTCATCCGTCAGGTTCAGGCCTATGACGAGAAACAGGCCAAAGACCAGAACTTCCCGATTTATGCCGCGCCGACCAAAGGCGTTAACGACAGCATTTCGTTCCGCCCGGACAACGCGCTGGTGTCGGATCTGAAAGTGCGTCAGGCGCTGCTGCACGCCACCAACAGCAAACAGGTTGTCGACACGCTGTTCTCGCCAAACTATCCGCAGGCCACGTCTGTGATTGCCAAAACGGCGGCCGGTTATGTCGATCTGAGTAACAAACTGACTTACGACCCGACGCTGTCCAAAAAGCTGCTGGATGAAGCGGGCTGGAAACCGGGCCCGAACGGCATTCGTCAGAAAGACGGCAAAACGCTGTCGCTGACTATTTATGAATCCCTGCCACAGCCGCAGAACAAAGAAGTGTTGCAGCTGGTGTCCCAGCAATGGAGCCAGGTCGGCGCGAAGCTGAATATTCTGGCGGGCGATGCGGGCAGCCGCGTGGCGGATAACCTCGATCCCGAGAAAACCCCGGCCAACGTGGTGGAAGTCGGACGTGCCGATCCGGACGTGATCAAAAGCTCCTTCTACCCGACTAACCGCGATGCGCTGCTGCAAAAAGGTGGCCTGAGCAGCAAAGTGAAAAGCTTCCGCGACGACAAACTTAACGATCTGCTGACTGCAATCTCTGCCGAAGTCGATCCGAAAAAACGTCTGGCACTGACCGGCGACGTGCAGAACTACCTGCTCGATCAGGCATACGTGATTCCCATTTTCGAAGAGCCGCAGGTGTTTGCCGGTGCGCCATATTTCAAAGGCGTGAGCTTTGAAGCGGTCGGGCGTCCGAGCTTCTACGGCGCATGGCTGGAAAAGCATTAACAGACGGGAGTCAATCATGAGCCGATACGTAAGCGGTCGATTCGGGCAGGCATTGCTGGTGCTGTGGGCGGCGTTTACCGTCTCCTTCATCCTGCTGCAGGTGCTCCCCGGCGACGCGATTCTGATTAAATTCCAGAACCCGGACATGGGATTAAGCCCGGCGCAGATTGCCGATATGCGCGCTGCGTACGGCGCCGATGTGCCGGTCTGGCAACAATATCTGCATACGCTGGGTAATTTCCTGCGCGGGGATCTGGGCTATTCGATTCAGGCTGGCGTACCGGTCACCGAATTACTCAGCAGCAACTTTCCGCCGACGCTGCGTCTGGCACTGATTGGTTTCGCACTGGCCGCCGTGGTGGCCTTTGCGCTGGCATTTCTTTCCAGCCTGCTGCATTTCGGCTGGCTGAAAAATGCCTTACAGGCAGTGCCGTCGCTGTTTATTTCCATTCCCACCTTCTGGCTGGGCATCGCGCTGATTCAGTTCTTTTCGTTCCACCTGCGCTGGATCCCGGTGATCAATCCGGGCGAATGGGTCGGGCTGATTTTGCCGATTATCACGCTGGCGGTGCCGATTTCCGCGCCGCTGGCGCAGATCCTCATCCGCAGCATTGATCAGGTGCAAACACAACCGTTCGTCGCCGTCGCCCGTGCCAAAGGCGCCAGCCGCAGCGGCGTATTGTGGCGACATGTGGCGCGCAACGCCCTGCTTCCGGCGCTTACCATTGCCGGTTTGCTGTTTGGCGAACTGATTGCGGGAGCACTGATCACCGAAACTGTCTTCGGTCTTAACGGCCTCGGACAACTGACCCAGCAGGCAGTCAATAATCAGGATGTCGCGGTATTGCAGGCGATTGTGGTGATTTCCGCCGCCGCCTTTGTCGGCATCAATTTACTGGTCGATTTGCTGTATCCGCTTCTCGATCCGCGCCTTAAAGCTTCTGCTTCTAAAAACTCACGGGGAGCCACCGCATGAGCAGCTTACCGCTTGGCAAAAGCACGCTTTCATTACCGCTCACACAGCGCCGCCGCTGGAAACCGGCCCGCCTGCAACCGGGATTAATCCTTGCGTGGCTGGTGATGGCGACCGTCATTTTGTGGGCGATTGCGCCTGGTTTATTTACGGATTACAGCGGCACCGAAGGGATTGCGGGTGCACAGCGTCTTGCGCCGCAGGCCGGACACTGGCTGGGCACGGATCAGCTTGGCCGCGATGTGTACGCGCGTATTGTCTACGGCGCATCGCATTCACTTTCCGGCGCGCTGGTCGCCGTGGCGCTCGGGCTGGTATTCGGTACCGCACTTGGTCTCGCAGCCGGTGCCAGCGGCGGTCTGGTGGATGCCATTGTCATGCGCATCAACGACGTATTGCTGTCCATCCCCGGCCTGCTGCTGTCGCTGAGCGTGATTATTTTGCTTGGTTTCGGCACGGTTCATGCGGCGATTGCCGTCGGTGTGACGTCGGTTGCTAACTTCGCCAGACTGGCACGTGCTGAAGTGGTGCTGGTGCGTCACAGCGATTACGTCGAAGCCGCTTATGGCAGCGGCGGTTCTTTCTTCTCTGTTTTGTGGCGACACATTTTGCCCAACTCGCTGACCTCGGTGATTGCCTTTTCCGCACTGCAATTCGGCAGCGCGATCCTGGCGATTTCCACCCTGAGTTTTCTCGGTTACGGCACACCGCCGCCGACGCCGGAATGGGGTTTACTGATTGCCGAAGGCCGTAACTACATTTCCACCGCCTGGTGGCTGACCACATTCCCCGGCGTGGTCGTGGTGTTAGTGGTGCTTTCGGCCAACCGCATCAGCCAGTCATTACGCAGGAGAACGCGATGAACGCACAGGCCACTTTTACGCATGAGGCTCCGCCGGTTCTCGAACTGGAAAACGTGTCAATTGCCTACGACGGCAAACCGGTGGTGCATAACGTATCGTTTACGATTAACGCCGGAGAAGTGCTGGCGCTGGTCGGCGAATCCGGCTCAGGGAAAACCACCACCGCACAGGCGATTATTGGCCTGCTGGCGGAAAACGGCCATATCGAACAGGGCGAAATTCGCCTGAACGGCACGGACATCAGCCAGTGGTCGCAGCGCCGTCTGGATGCCCTGCGCGGCGCGCGCATCAGCCTGATACCGCAGGATCCGACCAGTTCGCTGGATCCGGTGAAAACCATCGGTTCGCAGGTGGCGGAAATTCTTGATATCCATCAGCGACTGCCGCGTGTGCAGCGCGACGCCCGCGTGGTGGAGCTGCTTTCCCGCGTTGGCCTGTCACATCCTGAGCAGCGGGCTAAACAGTATCCGCATGAACTTTCCGGCGGCATGAAACAGCGCGTTTTAATTGCCATCGCAATTGCGCTGCAACCGGCGCTGATCATCGCCGATGAGCCAACCAGCGCACTGGATGTCACGGTGCAAAAACGCATTCTGGATCTGATCGACGAACTGCGCCGTGAATTCGGTACGGCCGTGTTGCTGGTGACGCATGACCTGGCGATTGCCGCTGAACGCGCCGACCGGTTACTGGTATTCCGTCACGGCAAAGTGCAGGAACAGGGCAT
Organism: Rahnella variigena; assembly: GCF_003610915.1. Taxonomy (NCBI): domain Bacteria; kingdom Pseudomonadati; phylum Pseudomonadota; class Gammaproteobacteria; order Enterobacterales; family Yersiniaceae; genus Rahnella; species Rahnella variigena. The sequence goes on along the minus strand of NZ_NSDJ01000001.1, from coordinate 2,266,151 downwards.
CACCCGCGAGGTGCTGGATGCGCCGAAAAGTGATTACACCCGCCAGCTGTTCGCCGATGTCCCTGCCCTTTCCGGCCGTCACCGTGCGCAACTTCGCACGGCGGAATCTCCGGTGCTGGTGGTCGAAAACATCACCCATGATTTCACGCTGGGGGGCAAAAACCAGGCGGCGTTCCGCGCTGTAGATCATGTGTCATTTAGTATTCCGCGCGGTACCACGCATTCGCTGGTCGGCGAATCCGGCTCCGGCAAAACCACGCTGGCGCGCATTCTGCTCGGTTTTCAGAAACCGGACAGCGGACGCGTGCTGATTGACGGCGAAGACATCACGCGCCTGAAAGGCGAAGCCCTGCGTCAGCTGCGCAGGAAAATCCAGCTGGTGTATCAGAACCCGTTCGCTTCACTCGATCCGTCACAAACGCTGTTCAAAGTGATCGAAGAACCGCTGCTGAATTTCGAAAAGATTCCCGCTGCCGTGCGCCGTGAACGGGTGCTGGATATCGCCCGCCGCGTGGCGCTGCCGGAAGAATTACTCAGCCGCAAACCGCGTGAACTGTCCGGCGGACAGCGCCAGCGGGTGGCGATTGCGCGCGCATTAATTTTAGAGCCGAAAGTGCTGATCCTTGATGAAGCGACGTCGGCGCTCGACGTCACCGTGCAGGCGCAAATCCTGACGTTGCTTTCACAGTTACAGGATTCACTCGGCCTGACCTATTTGTTTATCTCGCACGATCTGGCAACCGTCCGGCAAATCTCGCACAGCGTCTCGGTGTTAAACCGGGGACAGCAGGTGGATTCCGGCGACGTGGAAGACGTTTTTGCCCTGCCTTCCAGCGATTACACCCGCCAGCTGATTGACGCCATACCCGGCCGCCATCGCGCCGCCTGAACCCGTACATGAAAGCCCGTACAGAAAAAAAGAGGGACATTATGAGCAGTAAACGTCTTGGATTCTTCACCCGCCTGCTGGACAACACCAGCGCGCAGGAACGTTACCGGCTGGCGACCGAGCAAATTATTCACGCCGAACAGTTAGGCTTTGATTCCGCGTGGGTCGCGCAGCACCATTTTCACGAGGCCGAAGGCGGCCTGCCTGCGCCGCTGGTTTTCCTCGCGCAGGTGGCAGCGCATACCCGCTTTATCCGTCTCGGCACCGGCGTGATCACGCTGCCGATGGAAAACGCATTGCGCGTTGCCGAAGACACCGCCGTGCTGGATTTACTCTCCGGCGGACGGCTTGAAATCGGTTTAGGCTCGGGCGGTACGCCGACGTCATTCCCGCCGTTCGGGCTGGAAAGTCAGGATCGCGGCAAGGCCTTTGGCAACAATCTGCAAACCCTGCTCACCGCCTGGCGCGGCGAACCGCTGGCAGGCACCGATAACCGTTTATATCCGGCCGCTCCGCAACTGGCGAACCGTATCTGGCAGGCGACGTTCTCGGTGGACGGCGGCGCACGTGCCGGTAAATCCGGTGACGGCCTGATGCTTTCGCGCACCCAGCCACGTCCGCAAGATGCGCCAGATTTACGTCTCGATGAACTGCAAAACCCGATTATCGATGCCTATCTGGATGCACTGCCGGAAGGCGTGACGCCGCGCATCATGGGATCGCGTACCGCATTCGTCACTGAAAACGGCGATGAAGCTCGTGAACTGGCGCAAAAAGGCTTACGCCGTCAGGCCGAAAACCACCGCGCCAGCGGGCAGATTGTGAAAGGCGATACGCTGGACGATTACATCCGCGCCTTCGACGTGCATCTCGGCACGGCGGCGCAGGTCACCGCGACGTTGCAGGCCGATACCGCCCTGGCACGTGTCACCGATCTGGCGTTTCAGGTGCATTCCATCGATCCGCCGCACCCTTACATTTTACGTTCTATCGAACTGATTGCCCGTCACGTTGCGCCCGCCCTCGGCTGGGTTCGCCGCACGCCGCAACGCCGTGTTTCCACCTCCACTGCCGACTCCTCATTCTCAAGGGAAGCCCTATGACTACCTATTCGACCGACCTGCTGGAAAAGCTGGCTGACATCGCCCCGGACTCGGCGCTGAAACAGGCTCGCGACACACGTGATGCCGCAACCCGTCACGCACAGGGCAGCTATGACGCGCTGTTTACCGAACAGGATGGCGTAGATTTTTCACTGGCTGAACGCCTGCGTTTAGCGCAAAACGTCGCGCGCTGGCATGGCGATTCGCAACTGACTAACCACTATTCCGAACGTTTGCAGGATTTGCCCGACATCGACGAAACTGCCCGTCTCGACGCTGCGCTGACGCACGGTGAACGCCTGAGTTTCAAACCTGCCAGCGCGACGCCGGCGCATTTGCAGGCACTGAAAAAAGCGGGCTGGTCGGCAGATGCGATTGTCACACTGTCGCAACTGATCGCTTTCGTCAGTTTCCAGAGCCGTGTGCTGCGCAGCTACCGGCTGATTGGCGGCAAGCCGGTAGAGAACGGCAGCAATAAACCGGTCGGTGCCGCATTCTGGCGCACCGAACCGAATACCCACAGCGGACGCGATGCACCACAGGCCTTTACCCAGGAAGAACTGGGCTGGGAGCCGTGGATACCGGCGAAAAAGCTGGAAGAATTTGATGAAGCCCAGCAGGCGATCCTGGCGAAATTCGGTCATACGGATTCCGACTATTTCCGCCTGTTAGGCCGCAATCTGCCGGTGCTCGAACAGCGCACGCTGACCGACAAAGGAATTTTCTACACCTCCGGCGGGCTGCCGCGCAAAGAGCGCGAACTCGCCGCCACCGTCGCCAGCAAAATCAACGGCTGTATTTACTGCGCATCGGTGCATTCGCGCAAAGCCAGCCAGCTTTCCAAACAGACGGAAGATATCCAGCGCCTGATCGACACCCCGCCGGGTGGCATTCTCAGCAAAGAACAATCTCCGCGCTGGCAGGCCGAAATTGATTTCGCCGCCGCGCTTTCCGCTACCCCACCGGTCGCCACTGAGCAGCACATTGCGGCGCTGCGCGAACAGGGTTTAGACGAACTTGAGATTGTCGATCTGGCGCAGTCTGCGGCGTTCTTCGCCTGGGCAAACCGTCTGATGTTAACGCTGGGAGAACCGTTTAATGACTGAAGCTCAACATCCGCAGCCCGTTCGCCCGCAGCTTGATCACGTGGTGATCAACGTCGCCGAACAGCTGAATCAGGCCGAACAGCAGTTCCGCCGCCTGGGATTCCATCTCACGACGCGTGGTCATCACTCGCTGGGATCCAGTAATCATCTGGCGATTTTCGGTGAAAACTATCTGGAACTGCTCGGCTATGAGCCGGGCAACGCGCACACCCGCAAAGACCTGTGGCAGGCGCCGCTTGGCCTGACCGGTCTGGTGTGGAAAACGCAGAATTCATCGGCGGTGTACGAACATCTGCAACAGCAAAACATTGCGGGTTCCGCACCGGCAGAATTCTTCCGCCCTGTGGCGCTCAACGATGGCACCTCGCCGAATGCGCGTTTCCGTACCGTACCGCTGGCCACTGGCCGCGTACCGAATGGCCGCAGTTTCTTCTGTCATCATCTGACGCCGGAACTGGTGTGGCGTAACGAATGGCAAAACCACCCGAACGCCGTTGCCGATATCACCGGCTTTGTGATTTCTGCGGCACATCCGCAGGACGCCGCAAAGGTCTATGGCGAGTTGTTTGGTGCCGCTGCACTGGAGATCAGACCGCAGGAAGTGATCCTGCGCGCGGGTCGCGCCACCGTCCGGTTTGTCACGCCGGAGCAAGCCACCGCTGAATTCGGCATTGTGCCGGAAGGCGAAAACGGCAGCGCACGGATGGTCGGACTGGAATTCGCCACCCGTTCGCTGGAGGCCGTACGGAATAGTTTGCGGGTGGGGGAAATTACATTCAGGGATGACGTTGATCTCGTGTCTGTCCGGGCAGCGGACGGGCTAGGGGTCGCGCTTAAATTCAGCGAGGAATGATCTGCTTTTAGCTCCTCCCCCTGCGAAGGGGGAGGCCGGGAGAGGGTTTTAAGTATTAACGCAAATGCCTGCGCGGTGACTTAACCCGCTGATTTGTCTTTAATACCCCACCCCAACCCTCCCCTTCGCAGGGGAGGGAGTCGATCGAGTTTCCGCTGAAGACTTTAGATCTTTTCGCTCTTAGTTATCACTTTTATTTTGTTGCTTAAATTCCCTGATATGTTAAAACTCTGCTACTGCGAGTCTTAGACGGCTAAACGTCTAAATACCCATCCGTCTATTTAATAAGGCCGAACGCCCAGTGACCACCTCCCTCCTTGAGATGCGCGATATCTCGATTTCATTTGCCGGTTTTCCTGCCCTGCGCCAGGTGGATTTCACGCTGGAAGGCGGCTCCGTCCATGCGTTAGTCGGCGCGAATGGCGCGGGGAAATCGACACTGATGGCGGTGCTTTCCGGCACGCATGAACATTACACCGGGCAGATCACTATCGACGGCAAAACCGCAAATATCCGCCTGCCGCATCATGCCCGCGAGCACGGGATTCATCTGGTGCAGCAGGAAGTGGACGTCGCGCTGGTGCCGACGCTGAACGTTGCCGAAAACATCATGCTCGACCGCCTTTCTGAACCGGGTCATCTGCATCACTGGCCGCAGCTTTACCGTCAGGCACAGTTACTGACCGAACAGCTTGGGCTGAACATCAACCTGCGGGCTCGCATCGAGAGCTGCACGCTGGCGGAAAAACAGCTGATTTTGCTGGCGCGGGCGTTATCGCATAAATGCCGGTTCCTGATCCTCGATGAGCCGACCGCCCCGCTCGATCAGGCGGAAAGTGCGCGTCTGTTCGCACTGGTACGCAAGCTGAAAGCCGCCGGAATGGCGATTGTGTTTATCTCGCACCGTATCCATGAACTGCGTGATATCTGCGACCGCATGACGGTGCTGCGCGACGGGCGTCTGGTCAGCGATGACAGCATGGACGGCCTGAGCAACGAGCACATTATCGAGAAAATGATCGGCCATCAGCTCGACGATATCTATCCACCGCGCCGTCCGCCGCACAGCGGTGAAACGCTGCTAAGCATTCACGGCATGCACGATAAAGACAAACTGCGCGATATCTCGCTGCGCCTGCATCGTGGCGAAATCCTCGGCATTGCCGGGCTGGCGGGTGCCGGAAAAACTGAACTGTGCAAGGCGCTGTTTGGCGCGACGCCGAGTCAGGTGGAAAGCGGTGAACTGAATGGCAAACCGTGGAAGCCGAAAGAGCCGCACCTTTCTGTCGAACAGGGGCTGGCGTTAGTGCCGGAAGAACGGCGCAAGGAAGGGATTTTCATTGATGAAAATATCCCGATGAACCTGAGTGTGACTGCCGATGACACTTTTTCGCGCTGGAGTATTTTCAACGCGCGCCAGTCACTGTCATGGGCAAAAGACATTATCAGCCGCTTAGGCATTCGCGCTTCCGGGCCAATGCAGAAGCTGGCACGGCTTTCCGGCGGCAACCAGCAAAAGGTCGCTATCGGAAAATGGCTGCGCAGCGAGAGTCAGGTGTTGATTTTCGACGAACCGACCAAAGGCGTAGACATCAAAGCCAAAACGGACGTGTTCAGGCTGATCGACGGCCTGGCGCAACAGGGAAAAGGCATTATTTATGCTTCCGGTGAGTTCGCCGAACTGGTCGGTTTATGCGACCGCATTCTGGTGTTGTGGGATGGCCGCATTGTGGCCGAACTCGACGCCGCTAACGTCGACGAAGAAACCTTATTAGTCTATTCAACCGGAGGAACACCCGCGTGAACAAAGCCGTGGTGAGTAAAGAAAGCGTGCCCGCAGCGAGTCAGCCGTGGCGTCATCAGCTGTTCGAGTTTTTGTATAAATGGGGCATGTTGCTGACCGTGGTATTGCTGATTGCCGGTTTTGGTGTGGCATCAGATAACTTCCTTGAGCCGTCGAATATCATCAACATTTTGCGTTCGATTGCCATCGTGACGGTGATTGCTATCGGCGTATCGATTTCACTGGCGGTCGGCGGCTTCGATTTATCCGTCGGGTCAACGGCGTCACTCGCCAATGCGCTGGTGATTTCGATGTTCGTCTGGCACGGTTTCGGCACCACCGAAGCGATACTGATCACGCTGGCGCTTTGTACGCTGGTCGGCCTGTTCAACGCTTTCCTTATCGTCATCCTGAAGATCCCTGACATGCTCGCCACCCTCGCCAGCCTGTTTGTGATTCAGGGCGCAGCGATGACCTACAGCTACGGCGGTTCGATCACTGAAAACATGTTACTGCCGAGCGGTGACATGGCCGAAGGCACGGTGCCCGCGGTGTTCAGCCTGCTCGGTCAGGTGCCGGTGATTGTCATCGTGATGGCCGTCGTGACCATTGCGGTACAACTGTTTATGTCGCTGACCAAACATGGCCGCCGCATGTACGCCATCGGCGGCAACCCGCTGGCCGCACGTCTGGCGGGGATCCGCACCGCACGTTACCGCGTGATTGCCTATGTGATGTCATCCGTTCTGGCCGGGGCTGGGGGTATTTTGCTGGCCTCACGTATCGGGTCTTCGCAGGTGAATGCCGGAGGCGGTTACCTGATGGACGCCGTTGCCGCCGCCTACATCGGTTTCTCGCTGGCAGGTTCCGGTAAACCGAATGCGCTGGGAACCCTGCTGGGCGCAGTCATTCTGGGCGTGCTGTCGAACGGACTGGTGATGTTGTCGGTGCCGTATTACGCGATGGATATCATCAAAGGGCTGGTGCTGGCGGTGGCGCTGGCGCTGACGTACATTCAGAAGAGATAGCAGAGGCCGCTGCTATATTTCGGCTTTTTTAAGGTCAACACCGTGGGTTGCCACCCACACTGGCTTAAAGGTCAAGGTCGTGGGCTCGCCGCCCACACCCACAAAACCTTGGGTTGCCACCCAAACTGGCCTCAAGGGGCGCCTGTCGCCGCACCCCTTGAGAATCCCGGGCTCTTACACTGCGCGCTTCGCTCGCTGGCTATGTTTCAGCAACCACCGCGACAGGCTGGAAATCTTGCCGCTGCGCGGTACCTTCATTTCGGGATTGCAGCCTTAGGTCTGCAACCTCTCATTCAGCAAGCTTTCTGAAACGCCCGCAGCATCTTAAATTCAAGGGCAGACAGTTTTTAGATTTCAAAATCAGTCAGGTTGTGAATTAAGAGCCTGAGGCCGGTTCCAAAATACCGCCGGACGAGAGGTGGAAAACCGCGCATCTTTTTGCGCGGGTTGTAACCCGATGGGAGGGAACCGCGCAGCGGCGGGATTTTGCGGCTATCACTGCGGCTGATGAAACATAGTCAGCGAGCGGAGCGTGCAGTGAAAGAGCCCGGGGGGTCTTGGGGGGCGGCGGCGATAGGCCGCCCCCCAAGTCGGTGTGGGCCGACGCCCACGGTTTTGACTTTAAAACATTTCACATCAGAACCTTATACATCACGCTCGTCGATTCCAGCATCCCTTCCGTTGACATCGCATAATGCGGGATCGTCCCGCTCAGGGCGAAGCCCAGATTTTCATACAACGTCTGTGCCGGACTGCCCGTCACCGTATCCAGCACCAGCAGGGTTTTGCCTTCTTCGCGTGCCAGCGCTTCGACCGACGTCATCAGCTGACGGGCGATCCCTTTACGGCGGCCGTCGGGGTGAACCATCAGTTTCACCACGTCACCGCGATGGATGCCGTTGGCGGGCTGATCGACCACCAGTTGCACAGTACCGGCAATTTTCCCTGCCACCCGCGCCACCAGCAGACGCTTTTCACCACGCTCAAAAGCCGGCAAAAGCTTTTGCCAGAAGGCCTGCGCCTGCACAAAACCAAAAGGCAAAATGAATCCGATACTTGCGCCGAGTGCGACGGATTGCATCAGCGTCTCCGCCAGCGCATCCAGATCCTCCGGCGTCAGCACGCCGCCCTGCACTTCGCTGATCACCACTTCTTCATTGCTGTTTTGCATGGGAATAGCCCTTTTCATCAGAGGTTAAGGACGTGAAATAACGATGACGTAACGGGCATCCTGCGGGCCGGGTACGTGAAAAGATGACGTGCCGTGAAGATGAAAACGCAGACAGTCTCCCGCTTCCAGCCGGTAACAGCGGCCATCGAGCGTGAATTCCAGCACGCCTTCCAGCATCCAGATATGCTGTTCGAGACCGTCAACCGGCGGGGAATCATACGAAATGGTCGCGCCTGATTTCAGCAAACCGGAAATCAGCTCAGCACGAAAACCGGGCGCAGGCGCGGATACCGAACGACGCTCAAAACCGGTTTCGCGATCATTCCAGACGGGTTGCTGCGCGCGGCGTATAAGCTCCGGCGGGTTATCTTCCAGCGCCATCAGCAAACGTGAAGTGGTCAGCCCGTAAGCCGCGCTCAGTTTGCCCAGCAAAGAAGCGGTCGGACTGGTTTCTGCCCGTTCCACCCGTGAAAGCGTGGCGCGGCTGATACCGGTCAGTTGCGCCAGTTGTTCAAGTGACCAGCCCTGCCCGATACGCAATTCTGCCAGACGCTCAGCCAGACGCAGATCGTGACTTTCCTGCCCTTCTTCCATTTCCTTACCCTGCGGTTAAATCTCAATATCGGGAAAATATCTCTGATATGAGAACATTGCAAGTTAAAATAATGTAGGAGAAAAGTATTAGGCAAGTTGTACAAAAATAATAAAGTTGTACAGCTTTGCAATCTGGCGCTAGAGTTAGCATTGGTTAGTGCGAATATTTTGGAATTCATTATGTCTCTTTACAGCATCGGCGAAGTTGCCCGAATTTGTGGTATCAACCCGGTCACGCTGCGTGCCTGGCAACGCCGTTACGGCTTGCTAAAACCGCAGCGCACCGAAGGCGGCCATCGTCTGTTTAATGATGATGACCTTGATACCATCCGCACTATTTTGGGCTGGATTAATCGCGGGATCCCGGTCGGCCAGGTGAAATCTCTGCTCGAAGGCAAAGTTGATGCACTGCCGGGCGGCTGGTCGCAGTCAGAACATAGTTTGCTGACCGCATTGCAGGATGGCCGCAGCAATAAAGTCCGTCAGTTGATGACGGAACTCGGTCGCGAATATCCGGCGGCGTCGTTTGTGAATAACGTGCTCAGACCATTGCGCTCGCGCCTCAGTGCAGGGGATCCGCGCCTGCTGATGTTACGCAGCCAGCTTGACGGTCTGATCATCGAACACGCGGTGATGTGTATGGGTGCCGCCCGTAAACGTCCCGGCAATCCGGCGACGCTGGTTGGCTGGGGACATCTGGACAGCACCGAGCTGTGGCTTGAAGCCATTGTGCGCTGCGAGGAAGGGATGCAGATCGACATCATGCCGGTCCCGCTCGATGACCCGCACCTTGAAAATCTCAGTGGTTCGCAAATCCTGTTATGGGCTGAAGGCAAACTGACGCAAATTCAGCGACAGCGCCTGCTGAACTGGGTTGAACAGGGGCTGTCGATACTTCTTCTGGGCAGTGCTTCCCTGCTGCTGGGCTCACAAGACAGCGAAGACGAAAACGATAATGTCGAAAGTCTTCACGGTGAAGACACGCCTCCGGTTCTGCAGATAGTGCCAGTGCGTAATGGAAGGAAAAAATAATGATTACACATTTTCCTGAACCCGCGATACCCGCTGATGTTCTGACCCGGCTTTGCGAATTTTACAGCCATCTGGATGTAAGCCTGCTGCCGCAGCTTTCGCGTATTTATCATCCGCATGTGGTGTTTATTGATCCGGTGTCGCATTACGACGGCGTGGATGCGCTCGAACGCTATTTCGCGCAGTTGCTCAAAAAAGTGAATTACTGTCGCTTTGACATTCAGCCTCCGCTGACCAGTGGCGCTGAAGCGTCGCTGTTCTGGCGGATGGAGTTTTCGCATCCGGCACTGAAAAAAGGTCAGGCTATGTTTCTTAATGGCGCCAGCCATCTGCGCCTGTCAGATAACCGGATTGCCTATCAGCGCGATTATTACGATCTCGGTGCGATGTTGTATGAGCATGTTCCGGTGCTCGGCGGCGCTGTCCGCGCGGTTAAAGCAAGGTTGAAATAATGCGCCGCGTCCTGATCACCGGTGCCAGTTCGGGTATCGGAAAACAGCTGGCTCAGGACTATGCCGCAGAAGGCTGGGAAGTCGTCGCCTGCGGACGTGATGCTGAAAAACTCATTGCGGTCGCCGCCGCCAGTCCGCTGATTATCCCGCTACGTTTTGATATCACCGATTTAACAGAAACCCGTCAGGCGTTGCAGGACGTGCAGGCCGATCTGGTGATCCTTTGCGCCGGCACCTGCGAATATCTTGATGACGGCGTGGTTGAGGCTGAAAAAATCGTCCGCGTGATGAACACCAATTTCATCGGCCCGGTGAATTGTCTCGATGCCCTGCTGCCGCGCCTGGCTCCCGGCAGCCGCGTGGCGCTGGTCGGCTCCGTGGCCTGGCTTTTGCCTTTTTCACGCAGCGAAGCTTACGGTGCCTCGAAAGCCGCGCTGGCCTTTTTCGCCCGTTCTCTGGCGGTGGATCTGGCCAAACGTCAGATTCATATTTCCCTGATCCAGCCAGGATTTGTCGAAACGCCGCTGACAGCACGCAATGATTTTCCGATGCCGATGATGGTGACGGTGGTGCAGGCATCAAAACATATCCGTAAAAAACTGGCGCACGGCGCCAGCGAAATTGCCTTCCCTCCTCTCTTTGCCCGTTTGCTGAAAACTACCGCGCTGCTGCCGGTCGGTCTGCAAAAATGGTTATGCCGGAAAATGGTGAAATAAAATGACGACTAAAGTGGCTATCGTTGGCAGCGGGATTTCAGGGCTGAGTTGTGCCTGGTTACTGGCAAAGAACCAGCCGGACTGCGAAATTACCGTCTTTGAGGCATCGGCAACGTTAGGGGGCCACACCGCCACGCAGGATGTGATTTCAGACGGCCAGGAATACGCCATCGATACCGGTTTTATTGTCTATAACACCCGCACGTATCCGCATTTTATCGCCCTGCTCAAAGAGCTGGGCATCGAAGGTCAGCCGACGGAAATGAGTTTTTCTGTGCGTAATCCGCTCAGCAAATTCGAATACAACGGGCATTCGCTCAACAGCCTGTTTGCCCAGCGTCGCAACCTTTTCCGGCCGCGGTTCTGGCAGTTCATTTTCGAAATATTGCGCTTTAACAAATTGTGTAAGGCACGCCTGCTCAATCCGCATAATGACGAAGACACACTGGCCGATTTGCTGGATCAAAATGGATTTTCGCCGTTCTTCGCCCTGCACTATGTGCTGCCGATGGGCGCGGCAATCTGGTCCTCTTCTCTCGGAGATATGGCGAATTTCCCGCTGTCGATGTTTCTGCGCTTTTTCAATAACCACGGGCTGCTGGATGTCACTAACCGTCCGCAGTGGATGGTGGTGCCGGGCGGTTCGCGGGAATATATCCGCCGGATGCAGGAGAAACTCCCCGCCAGCGTAAAACTGCTGACCAGTACACCGGTCACTGGCGTTGTCCGCACATCTGGCGGCGTGACGCTGTATTCAGCACAGGGTGAAGAACAGTTTGATCAGGTAGTTTTTGCCTGCCATTCCGATCAGGCGCTGAGCATTCTGGGTGAGAACGCAACGGACGCAGAAAAAAGCATTCTCGGCGCGCTGCCTTATCAGGCCAATGACGTCATTTTGCATACCGACACGCATCTGCTGCCGCGCGAGAAACGCGCCTGGGCGAGCTGGAATTATCAGTTGCCCAATACGCTCCATCCAGCGGAGCGTGCTGATATGCGCGATGCCAGTCCGGCGCACAGCCGCCGTGCCAGCGTGACCTATAACATGAATATTTTGCAGGGGCTGAACGCGCCGCAGACGTTTTGTGTTTCCCTCAATCCGCTGACGCCGATTGATGAGAGCAAAGTGTTGTTCCGCGCCACTTATATGCATCCGGTTCTGAATCTGGCCAGCCACCATGCGCAGCAGGAGCGTTACCGGATCAACGGCCACCACAACACCTGGTTTTGCGGTGCTTACTGGTACAACGGTTTTCATGAAGACGGTGTTAACAGCGCACGCGACGTGGCGGAACAACTGAGTCTGCGGTTATTCACTGCACAGGCAGAACGCGGGCAGGAAAAACGGGAGGCGTCATGAACAGCCAGCTGTATGTTGGCACGGTGCGCCATCGCCGGTTTACGCCCGTTGAGCACCGTTTTGACTATGACATTTTCATGCCGCTGATTGATCTCGATGAACTGGACGCGTTACCCGCTCTGGGTATCCGGCTGGAAAAATTTTCTCCAGCCAGTTTTCGCCGTAAAGATTATCTCGGCGGTGGCGATATCAAAACCAAAGCCCAGGCGAGAATTGCCGAGCTGACCGGCGAACGCCCCGAAGGACGCGTGATGCTGCTCTGTCAGCTGTGTTATTTCGGCTGCTATTTCAATCCGGTCAACTTCTACTACCTTTATGATCAAAGTGGGATTTTGCGCTGGATGCTGGCCGAAGTGCGTAATACGCCCTGGAATGAACGCCACACCTACGCGGTGCTCCCTGACGGTTCGCAGCCTGTGCCGAAAGCCTTCCATGTGTCGCCCTTCAATCCGATGGACATGGTCTATCACTGGCGCCTGACACCTCCTGGAAAACAGTTACACATCACTATCGAAAATCACCGCAAAGAACGGGAATTCGATGCTGCCCTTTCTCTGACCGCCCGCCCGCTGACCCGCGAGGCGCTGCGTCAGCAATTGTGGCGGCTGCCCCTGATGACCGCAAAGACCGCGCTGACCATATACTGGCAGGCGCTGAAACTGTGGCTGAAACGGGCCCCCATTTATTCTCATCCTCCCGTTGATAAGGACTGACCATGAGCCAACCTGAAGTGCAGCTCGCCCGCGAAGGGGCGAACAACAGGCGCAGCAAGGCCGCACGCGCATTGATTCTGAGCGTGCTCAGGCAGCTGAAAGGAGCCGGTCTGACCCTGCGGGAGCCGGGCGAAGACGCCATTTTCTTTGGTGATCACACAGCGCCTTTGCAGGGTGAAATCGAAGTTCATCGTCTGCGCGCTTATCGCCGGGTTTTACTGGGCGGCAGCATTGCGGCGGGTGAAAGCTTTATTGATGGCGACTGGACCACACCAAACCTGACGACGGTGTTACAGCTGCTGGCGGAGAACCTGAAACTGGTGGACAAGCTCGAAGCACGCCTGAGCTGGCTCAGCACGCCCGCCAATAACCTGATCCACTTTTTCCGTCGCAACAGCCCTTCTCAGGCACGAAAAAATATCTCCGCGCATTACGATTTGGGCAACGATTTTTATCAGGGCTTTCTCGATGAGAAAATGCTCTATTCCTCCGCCTGGTATCAGGAACCGCAAATGACGCTGGAACAGGCGCAGGAAGCCAAAATGCGCCGTCTTTGCGAACAGCTGCAACTGCATGCGGGAGATCATCTGCTTGAAATCGGTACCGGCTGGGGCGCGATGGCAGAATTTGCCGCACGTGAGTACGGCTGTCAGGTGACGACCACTACCATTTCCCGCGAGCAATATCGCTTTGCCTGCGAGCGTATTGAAAAAGCCGGGCTGAGCGACCGCGTGACGGTGTTGTGTGAAGACTACCGCTCGTTGCGCGGCCAGTTCGACAAACTGGTGTCGATTGAAATGATCGAAGCGGTCGGAAAGCGTTATCTCTCCACCTTTTTCAAACGCTGTAATGCCCTGCTTAAACCACAGGGACGCATGGCTATCCAGGCGATCACGATTGCCGATCAGCGTTACGCGTCTTACAGCCGCAAAGTCGATTTCATCCAGCGTTATGTGTTTCCCGGCGGCTTTCTGCCGTCCATCACCGCCATGAATGACACCATGACGCGCTGCACCAGTCTGGTGGTGCGTGATTTATTTGATATCGGTTCCGATTACGCCCGCACCCTGCATGAATGGCGCGAGCGTGTGCAGCGTTACTGGAATACGCAAACCGGTGAAGGGCAGGACGAGCATTTCCGCCGCCTGTGGCTGTTTTATCTGTGCTATTGCGAGGCCGGTTTCCGCGCCCGCACCATCAGCACCGTACAACTGACCGCCGAGCGACGCGGATGATGTCCCTGCGCTTCTGGTTGCTGGCAGCAGGCTTCGACGTCTGGTGGACGCTGGCAGTCTGGGGGCGCGACCGTTTTATTATTTTTCTGCTGATCAGCAGTTTTCTGATGCTGGCGTTCACCCCGTCGCGCCGCCGTTTGTGGGTCGCGGTGGCCTGTACGCTGGGCATTATGATGGATTCGCTGTGGTGCATTCTGGGTCTGTTTGAGTTTACTGATTCTGCCGCCGTGCCAGCATGGATGATGGCGCTGTGGCTGGGTTTCAGCGCCTGGTGGCTGTGGCTGCTGGGGGTTTTACGCCTGAAAGTGTACTGGTTAATTCCGCTCGGTGCCGTCAGCGGCCCGCTGGCTTATTTTATCGGCATGCACCTGGGTGCGATGCAACTTCAGGCTACGCCGTTGTACGTCTGGCTGGCGCTGGCCGCGGGCTGGGCACTGTTTTTACCGCTGATCAGCCTGCCGGTTTTGCTTAACCAACATTCCCTGCGGAGAAGCTGATGAAAGCACTTTTAACCGCCGCGCTGCTGATGTTCTCCTCCCCGCTTTTCGCCGCTGTGCCGTGGGAACAGTGGAAACCTGTCGGGCACGCCACGCTCAGCTGGGGGCCGTTTGAGGTTTACAACTCGCAGTTGCTGACCCCTGACGGCACATATCAGCCCCAAAAATGGCCACTGGCGTTAGACATTGATTATCTGCGCAGTATTGATCGCGAGGAACTGACCAAAGCCACAGAAGAACAGTGGCAGGCACTCGGATTGCTGGCACAGGCGCAAAAAAATGGCTGGCTGGACGCCGTTGAAAATACCTGGCCGGACGTCAGTAATGGCAGTGAAATCATTTTTGTCGCCACAGAAAACGGCGGACAGTTTTACAGCCGTGCGGCCAACAGCGTGATGATAAATCCGGCGGGCAACGCATTCACCCCGGCTTTTCGTGATGCGTTCCTGGCCATCTGGCTCTCCCCTGAAACGCAATATCCGGATTTACGCAGCAAACTGACCGGTGTTACCGCATCGGATTGACATCCCTCTGACCGGAGGCTTTATGACTGTTTTTCGCCAAGGTTTTTTTGCGTTACTGATGGGCTGCATTGTGGTCCTCAGCGGCTGTAAAGCCAACATCGAGGATTACGCCCAGGCTCAGCCGAAGCTGGATATTTTTACCTGGTTCGCCGGTGACAGCGTGGCGTACGGCATGGTGCAGGATCACAGCAATAAACAGACGCGACGTTTTACCGTGAAAATTCGTGGTGACGTGGCAGGCGATACGCTGACGCTGCATGAAGATTTTGTGTATGACGACGGCGAGAAGCAAACCCGCGTCTGGCACATCCGCAAACTCGCTGACGGCAGCTATACCGGCACGGCGGGCGATATTATCGGTACCGCCACCGGTCATTCCGCCGGTAACGCGTTTAACTGGAAATACGTCATGGATGTGAAATCAGGCGGCAGCACCTACCGGCTGACCTTCGATGACTGGATTTATCAGCAGGATGAACAGCACCTGTTCAACGTCACCTCACTGACAAAATTCGGCGTGGAAGTGGCGCGGATGTCGATCTTCTTTGAGAAATAATAGGTAAGTTCGATCTGCTTCCTCCCCTGCGAAGGGGAGGACGGTTAAACCTTCACTTCCTTAATCACCGATTTTTTTCGCCCGAACACAAATTTCCCCAGCGTCACCAGCAGGACTGCGCAAAGGATCACGCCTAACGCTACCCATTCGACCGGTGACAGGGATTCGCCGGCAAAGGTGATCCCCAGCAGAACCGCCACAATGGGATTCACATAGGCATAGCTGGTGGCGACGGCGGGACGCACGGTTTTCAGTAAGAACATATAGGCGCTGATAGCGATCATAGAGCCAAAAACCACCAGATAACCGAGCGCCAGAAAACCGTGCAGCGACGGCGTCGCGGTCAGATGTTCGCCGGTTACGCGGCTGGCAACCAGCAACACCACACCGGCGATGATCATTTCCGCTGCTCCGGCCATCAGGCCTGCTGGCAGCGGCAGGCGCGAACTCCACACCGAACCGAATGCCCAGCTTAATGAGGCGAGCAGGATCAGCGCCGCGCCCCACGGGTTCCCTTCCAGATTACTGCCGGTATTGAGCAGCACAATCCCGAACAGGCCGATGGCGACACCGGTCCATTCCAGACGGCTGTTGGGCATTCCCCACAGGCGGCTGAAACACAGGGTAAACAGCGGAACGGTCGCCACCATCACGGCGGCAATGCCGGACGGCACCTGCATATGTTCCGCCACCGTCACCAGACCATTGCCGACCGAGAGCAGCAAAATGCCCACGGCACCGGCGGCCATCCACTGCTTCAGCGTCGGGACTTTATGCCCGCGCAGCAGCAGAAATGTGAATAAAATGCATCCGGCGACAAAGAAACGCAGACCGGCCATCATCAGCGGCGGCCAGCTTTCCACGCCGACGCGGATAACGAAATACGTAGAACCCCAGATAAAATACAACGCAAACAGTGCAGCAATTAATGGCAGCAGAGAACGGGTGACAGAACCAGTCATAGGAAGAACTTATTAGCGTGATAATGAAGGCCAACAGTTAACGCTATTGGCCTGATTTCCGGCAAGGGAATCTGTGCGATCGCGTGAAAATGTTGCTAAAAAGTTTCTGCATATGACAAAAAATTCGCTGACGGCAACGATAATGTAGTCACAGCATGAATAGTCTGTTGCAGGGGTAACGAAACGATTTATAATTCGTCGTTCAAATTTCTGAGGTATTGCACATGAATTCGCTTGGCAAAAAATTATTTATCGCGCTGTTTGGTCTGATGGCGATGGGCGCAATTGGCGGCGTAATGGTTGCCGGTTATGCGGTGGTGATCCAGGACGACGCTAAACCTGTCAGCGATAACGACGCCCCTTCTGTTGTCCCTGCGCCGTCTTCTGCATCAACGAACTGATTCGTCTGCTGATCGCTGCTGCCAGCGTTGTAACCACAGGCTCCAGCGTTCAAACAGCATATCCACGCAAATCGCCAGCAGCGCCACAATCACCGCGCCCTGCAACACGTAAGCCGTATTAAAGCCGCTCAGGCCGATAATAATCGGTGAGCCGAGGCTTAAGGTGCCGACCGATGAGGCAATCGCCGCCGTCCCGATATTGATAATCACCGACGTGCGGATGCCGGAAATAATCACCGGCGCGGCCAGCGGAATTTCCACTTTTCGCAACATCTGCCAGCGGCTCATGCCCACGCCTTGCGCAATCTCACGCGCCGACGCAGGCACGGATTCAATCCCGGCAATCGTGCCCTGCAAAATTGGCAACAGCCCGTAAAGCACCAGCGCGATAATCGCCGGTTTTTCGCTGAATCCCATCACCGGCACCGCAACCGCCAGCACGGCGACCGGCGGAAATGTCTGCCCCATCGCCACCAGCGTTTCCACCAGTGAGCGGAATTCCTTGCCCGCCGGACGCGTCACGCCTACACCGGCCGCCACACCTATCACCACCGCGATCAGGCTGGAAATACCGACCAGTAATAAATGTGCTTCCACCAGCGAGGCGAAACTTTCCTGCTGATATACCGGCCTGCTGAGCTCAGGGAACATCCAGTGAAACAGGCCGCCAAGCGAGGTCATGCCGAAAATCAGCGCCAGCAGTAAAGCGAATAACCAAATCAGAGGATCTGCGAATATCCGTTTCATGCGTCATTCCTCTCAGTGGTCAGATCGGCGAAATGCAGCACGCCGAGCGGCTGGCCCTGTTCATCGACCACCGGCAATTGCTGAACCCGTTGCGCGACAAATTTTGACAGCGCCTGACTCAGGCTCATCGAATCCATCAGCGGCGGCTGGCTGCCGGAATACGGCTCGCCGCGCCGCGTCAGTGAACCGACTTCGCGCAGTGACAGCAACCGGATCCCCATATCGCTGCCACCAAAGAAATCGCGCACGAACGGCGTTGCTGGCCGGGTCAGTAATTCCAGCGGTGTGCCCTGCTGCACCACTTGTCCGTCGTTGAGCAGCACGATGCGGTCGGCCAGTGCCAGCGCCTCATCAATATCGTGCGTTACCAGCACAATGGTGCGGTGGGTGATTTTGTGGATGCGCGCCACTTCTTCCTGCAACGTGGCGCGGGTCACCGGATCGAGCGCACCGAAAGGTTCGTCCATCAGCAATACTTCCGGGTCTGAAGCCAGCGCACGCGCCACACCGACGCGCTGCTGTTGCCCGCCGGAAAGCTGATGCGGATAACGATGCCGGAACTGTTTCGGATCCAGATTGAGCAATTCGAGCAACTCCGTCACACGGTCGCGGATTTTCGCCTTCGGCCACTTCAGTAACTGCGGCACGGTGGCGATGTTCTCTTCCACCGTCCAGTGCGGGAACAGGCCAATCGACTGAATGGCGTAGCCCATCCGGCGACGCAAATCCTGCGCACGGAATTTCTCTATCGGTTCACCGGCAAATAAAATCTCACCGCGATCGTGTTCCACCAGCCGGTTGATCATTTTGAGCGTGGTGGATTTTCCCGAACCGGACGTGCCAATCAGAACCGTGAATTCGCCTTTGGCCATTTCCAGCGTGAGATCGCGCACGACCGCTTTTCCGGCAAAGTGTTTGCTAACCTGCTTGAAATGAATCATCTGCGTGTGGTTTCCAGAATTGAGACTGCAAATTTAAAGAGACTGTCGACGACCACCGCCATCAGCACCGCCGGGATCACCCCGAGCAGGACCAGATCCAGCGCGCTGCTGAGTAAGCCCTGGAACATGATCGCGCCCAGTCCGCCAGCGCCAATCAGCGCGGCGACCATCGCCATGCCGACCGTTTGCACCGCTACAATGCGCACGCCGGTCAGGATAACCGGCAAGGCAATCGGCATCTGCACACGTAAAAACACCTGAGCGCGGTTCATGCCCATGCCACGGGCGGATTCAATGACCGCTTCCGGCACCGATTCCAGCCCGGCAATCACGCCGCGCACCAGCGGCAACAGCGAATACAGCACAAGTGCGATAATCGCCGGAGCCAGGCCGATGCCGCTGATGCCGTGCTCTGCCAGCCACGGCAGCGCTTTTGCCAGCCCGGCCAGCGGCGCGAGCAGCAGACCAAACAGCGCAATCGACGGCACGGTCTGGATAATATTGAGCACCGACAATACCGGCCCGCGCCAGCGGGGTTTACGGTGACACAGCAACCCGACCGGCAGGCCGATCAATACCGCAGGCACCAGCGTGCCAGACAAAATGCCGAGATGCTGCCACAGCGCGTCGTTGAACACGTCGGAACGGTTGTCGTATTCCTTGAGCAGCGAAAGTTCGGCAAGCTGACCGTACGCCAGCAGCAAAACCACCGGTACGATCATCTGCACATTAAGCAAAATGCGCAGGCTGTGATTGCGGGTAAAACGGGAAATAGCGTCGGAGGCGATCAGCAGACAAAGCGCCGCGCCCGCCCAGAAACCGCCGCCCAGCGAGGTGCGCGCGATACTGTCTTCATCGCCACCGGCAAGCTGAACCGCAGTGTGACCGGCCAGCCAGACCAGCGCGGTCAGCAGGATTTCAGCCAGTAACATCACCACTAAATGATGGCGGCCATAAAGATTCAGAAAAGCGCAGACCAGCAGTAAAACGGCAGGCAACAGCAGTAAGGCAGAATAGCCATTCAGCAGGCTCGTCAGCGAAATACCTTTGCCGGAGACCAGCCGGTTAGGCGCGTGGCTGACGAAGGCCAGTCCGAAACCGGCCAGCAACAGCAGCAAAACCAGCGTCAGCAGGACGCGGTTTTTAACGGGTGAGTGATAAGTCAAAACATTACCTGATATCAAAGAGCACGACCCGAAGGCCGTGCTCAGGGCGTCACTGCCCGGTTATTTTTTAACGAAACCTTTTTCCTGCAAATACTTCGCCGCCACTTTTTTCGCATCCTGACCATCAACCGCGATTTTCGCGTTCAGGCCCTGCAATGTTTTGGTATCGAGCGAAGCAAACACCGGTTTGAGCAAATCAGGAATATTCGGATGCGCTTTCAGCGCTGCCTCGCGGATGACTGGCGCAGGTGCGTAAATTGGCTGCACGCCTTTCGGGTCTTCCAGCGTTTGCAGGCCAAGCGCCGCTACCGGACCGTCGGTGCCGTAGGCCATCGCCGCGTTCACACCGGAGGTTTTTTCCGCTGCCGCTTTGATGGTCACCGCCGTATCACCGCCCGCCAGTGACAACAACTGCGCCTGATTCAGTTTAAAACCGTAAGCATTTTCAAACGCAGGTAAAGCATCCGGACGCTCAATAAATTCTGCCGAGGCCGCCAGTTTAAACTCGCCGCCGCTGCTGATGTATTTGCCCAAATCACCCAGCGATTTCAGGTTGTGCGCACTCGCCACGTCCTGACGCACCGCGATAGTCCAGGTATTGTTAGCCGGAGACGGATCCAGCCAGACGATTTTGTTCTGGTCGTAATCCAGCTTTTTAACTTTATCGAAACCGGCCTGAGCATTTTTCCACGCCGGATCTTTATCGTCGGAGAAGAAAAACGCGCCATTACCGGTGTATTCCGGATAGATATCGATCTCACCGGCGGTGATCGCGCCGCGCACCACTTTGGTCGTTCCCAGCTGTAGTTTATTGGTGGTATGAATACCGTTGGCTTCCAGCACCTGAATAATAATGTTACCGAGCAGCGAACCTTCGGTATCAATTTTCGAGCCGACACGTACGGCATCATCAGCGGCCTGTGCGCTGAAACTTATCGCAGAAACCAGCGCCAGCGCTGCCACGGAAAATCCCCGTACTCGCCCAGTTGTTACAGTCATGCTCTATCCTCTTATCGGGTTATGTTGGTTTTGTCGCCTGGCGACGGCTCAGTCTTTGAGCTTTCATCTGTATAAACAAGCTGCTAACAAGAATAGTCCAATTTCGCGCAGGGGAATGGAGGGTATGCCATAAAAACAGGCGTCGGTAGCGGAGTAAAATACCGAAATGTTCGAAGCTTATCCGTGAAATCGCTGAAACATGATTGTCTGTTTCCCCGAAAGAAAATGCTCACTCCTTCCTCTTAGATCACTTTGTTTTAACTTATAGCCATTTGTTTTCACTCAACGTCTAATCAGGACTTGTGACGGGCATCACCTCGCCTCTATGCTGGTTTTTTTGTCAAAAAGCGTAAACACAATAATGTCTGATTCAATTGCGGCCTCTCCCGCCGCCTCTTCAGGGGATTACAGCGCAGATCCTGCGTCTGACCAGCCGGTGGTGATTCGTTCCGCTGCCGATATTACTCAGTTAGTGAACCGCGGCGCGGCGAAAATCAGCGACGCGCGCATCGTGATTGCTATTGCACTGGGCGGCGTTTTCCTCGACGCCTACGACCTCGGCGCACTGGCCTTCGGGATGAAAGATATCACCCGCCAGTTTGGTCTGACACCTTCCGGCGCGGGCTTTGTAGCATCGGCGATTACCTTCGGGGCAATTGTCGGCGCATTGTTCGGTGGCTATCTGACCGACAAAATCGGCCGTTACCGCGTGTTCATGGCTGACATGTTCTTCTTCGTGATTGCCGCGCTTGCCTGTGCCTTTGCGCCAAATGAATGGGTGCTCGGTGGCTCGCGCTTTGTGATGGGATTAGGCGTCGGCATCGATTTACCGGTGGCGATGGCGTTCCTTGCGGAGTTCTCAAAACTTCAGGGGCGCGGCAATAAAGCCTCGCGCGTGGCGATGTGGTGCCCGACATGGTACGCGGCGATCAGCGTTTCCTATCTGCTGGTGCTGCTGCTTTATGCGGTGCTGCCAGCCACGCATACCGACTGGTTGGGGCGTCTGATCCTCGGTTTCGGCGCAGTGCCTGCAATTCTGATTATTGCTATCCGCCACCGCTATATGAATGAATCTCCGGTCTGGGCGGCGAATCAGGGCGACCTGCAAAGCGCGGCGGCGATCCTGCGAAAATCCTATAACATTAATGCGGTCGTCGCGGACGATGCGGATAAAACCCCGCAGGTGAAAGTACGCAAAGCCGCATGGCGCAACTACGGCACGCTGTTGCAGGGTATTTATCTGCGCCGCACCGTGCTGGCGACGGTCACCGCCGTTGCCTCATCATTTGCCTATAACGCCGTGGCGTTCGGGCTGCCGGTGATTTTATCCAGCTTCCTGCAACAGTCGATGATCAGCACTATTCTGTTCTCACTCGGCCTGAACCTGTGTTTCGCCTTCGTCGGCGGCCTGATTGCGGTACGGTATGTGTCGAAATTTGGCGCATGGAAAATGACTTACGCCGGTTACGCCTGCCAGCTGGTGGCAATGATCGGCCTGGCCGTCGTTGGCCGTCCGGCAGACGGCGGTGAAGCGGCGATTTCCATCGCCATGCTGGCGTTATTCCTGTTCGGTCAGGGTTTCGGGCCCGGCTCACACACCATGACGTTTGCTTCACTGAGCTACCCGACGTCGCTGCGCGGCATGGGTGTCGGTTTCAACCAGACGCTGATGCGCGCCAGCTCCACCCTTTCCCTGTTCCTGTTCCCGGTGCTTTCCGCTGCGCTCGGCACCGGCGTGTTCTGGGTGATCGCGTTAGCGCCACTGGCGGGATTGATCGTGCTGACAGCGGTACGGTGGGAACCGTCGGGATATGATGTTGATGCTGAGGATTTTCAGCAGGAAATTAAACCGGGGGCAGCGGTTTAATCGCTGCTAACGTCAACACCTTGGGTTGCCACCCAAACTGGGCTTAAGGTCAAGACCGTGGGCGTCGGCCCACACCGACTTGGGGGGCGGCCTATCGCCGCCACCCCCCAAGCCCCCCCGGGCTCTTTCACTGCGCGCTGTCGCAGGCACGACGGACATATTTCCCGGCAATAGTGAGTGGCGTAAAATGTCATCGCTTCGCGATTCCCTCATTTCAGGTGTCGAGCCTTGGGTCTCGAACCATTCATTCGGTGCCATCTTGAGCACGCCAATCAATTTTTCTAAAAGAAAAACCCATTCGATTTTTGAATTTAAGACCGTGTTTTGAATTTAAGACCGTGTTTTGAATTTAAGATCGTGCGGGCGATTCAGAAAGCTTGCTGAGTGAGAGGTTGCAGACCAGAGGCTGCAATCCCGTAACGAAGGCACCGCGAAGCGGCAAGATTTCCAGCCTGTCACTGCGATACCTGAAACATAGCCAGCGAGCGAAGCGCGCAGTGTAAGAGCCCGGGATTCTCAAGGGGTGCGGCGACAGGCGCCCCTTGAGGCCAGTTTGGGTGGCAACCCAAGGTTTTGTGGGTGTGGGCGGCGAGCCCACGGTCTTGATCTTAAAGCCAAGTTTGAGCGGCAACCTCAAAGCATCAAATCACCGCGCTTCTCGGCGCAAACACAAACCCGATATCGTTCTCGATCATCGCGGCCACCAGTTCAAATCCACCGTTTGGCTTAGCCTGGGCGAATTCCAGTTCGCTGGTAAACACCGGGCTGACCCAAAACTGATTCACCGGATCGCCGTAAATCTTCGGCAAACGCATTTTGTCGGCAGGGCCGCAGAGTGCGGAGGAAATGACGTGGCCTTCGAAACCGAGCGGTGCCATGGGTGACATCAGCGTGTGACCTTCGCCGAGCCAGCTCAGTGTGGTCCAGGGAACCTGCGCGTAGCCGGATAATGCACTCGCCATCTGCACGGCGTTTTCTTCGGTGACGTATTCTTTGCCAACTGAAAAGGCCAGCTCGATGCGGCGGTGCTTTTCTGCTTCATCGTTGAAAATAATGTCGATTTGCGGCATCGGGCGGATACTCATGCCGACGGTGAAGAAGTAATAGTTTTCTTCGTCTTCATGCTGGGAAATCGCCATCGGCGGCCAGTTGCCCTGATTGATCAGATAATACTTCAGCGACGGGCCAAAGCGGTCTTCGTAGGATTCCAGCAGTTTACGCTGGATTTTTGGCCACGGATTAGTGAACTCATTTTGCCAGTCACGCCAGAAAAGACGGGTCTTTTCCGCCAGTTCACATTGTGTGTTGGTCGAGGCAGAACCCAGCGGGAAAGTCAGCGGATTCTGTTTAATGCAGCCGGCGGAATAACACACCGAATGATCGATATACAAACTCCAGCCGGGGATCACCGCCAGCAACAATCCCTGATACCACAACGCCGCGCCGTCATCGCTTTCATTCCACAGGATCTGAATTTGTGCCGGATCCAGCGGCGCTTCGCCTTCCAGATTCCGGCAATATTGCGCCGCCAGCATCGGGGCCATCCCCTGCTCCATCGCGTCCGTGTCATCGTTTACCGGCGCGGGCACCAGATTGCGTACCCAACAGGCACGCATTTTCGGAAAACGGTCGCGCAAATCTTCACGCGCAAAAATGTAGAAATACACCACGCGGTTATCCTGCTCGACCAGCGCGGTCAGGGTTTGTTTGTCGTTACTGACTTCAGCAACTATGTCGGACTGGCGCATATGACCTCAACATTATCAGGAAGCTTATTATTCCCTGTGATGGTCAGTGTAGAACGGATAAGCCAGCCCGATAACGGGCAATATTCCCAAAAATCCCCGATAAATCATTAAAACAGGCGCTTTCTTGTCAAAATATCGACATCAGCGGCAATACATGCGGAACAGTTGTGCCAGATGCGCGGCCATTGGTGTCAGCGTGGTATCACGCCGCTGAATGAGATAGAACGTTGCTTTCGGCAGCGGCAGATCTAAATCTAGCGCCACCAGGCTCTGGCCGATCACCGGATCGTTAATCACATCAACGGACAGAACGCTGAGAAAGTCTGTTTTCGCAATCAGGCTGGTGCAAGACATAAAGGTTTCGCAAATCACGCTGATATTCGGCTCCGCATCCATTTCATTGAACACTTCGCTGAGCAGTTTGTAATAGCTGCCTCGCGGCGTCGGCATGGTCCAGTCGCAATGTCGCAACTCTTGCATCGACCGGGCGTTTTGCATCGGATGACCGCGTCTTGCCACC
This sequence comes from Rahnella variigena, assembly GCF_003610915.1. Taxonomy (NCBI): domain Bacteria; kingdom Pseudomonadati; phylum Pseudomonadota; class Gammaproteobacteria; order Enterobacterales; family Yersiniaceae; genus Rahnella; species Rahnella variigena. Next base: position 2,241,188 of record NZ_NSDJ01000001.1, on the reverse strand, counting down.
ACGCGGTACTCTTTATCCATAAGCTTTTCATATAACAGTTCGTTATCAAAGGGTCCCTGATAATAGGTATTCACCGTGAAATCCAGCTCGCCCTGACGCAGTTCGGGGATCATCGATACCAGTTGTCCTTCAGCGATCCGCACCTTCACATCGGGGAATTCGCGGTGAAAACGGTCCACGACTTCCGGCATGATGGTACGCGCGATACTGGCACCGACACCTAGATTCACCCTGCCGCTGGTACCACCGAGACGCTGCGAAATATCTTCCTGTGCGACACGTAGCTCTTCCAGAATCAGGCTTGCACGCTTAAAAAACGCCTCACCGCAGTCAGTGAGCGTCACGCCCTGACGACGGCGGATAAACAACCGCGCGCCTAATCCTTCCTCAAGTTCTTTAATCGATTTGGTCAGCGCAGGCTGTGACAAATTCATCGTCCGGCTGGCGGCACGAATACTGCCCTGACGCGCAACCGACACAAATGCCCGTAACTGATGCATTTTAATTTGTGATGGCATGAGATTCTTTGATAACCCCTGATTATCACTAAGAAGATTTTGGCATCTTATATGCCCTGATTGCTTTATGTACATTGAAAATCATCTAAGGCCGCCTTTCGTCGCTTTCTGCGCGCTGGCCTGCACTTCCCAAAGCATTGATTTCCTCCTTTCTGCCGCTGCGCGGAAAGCCTGCATGTCTGTACAAAAAGAGAGTCCGTGATGGTTAATGAGATTTCTGAACGTGTAGAAAAGCTGTTCCCTTCCCTGCAAACGCAACGTCGTGACCTGCATAAATACGCCGAATCTGGCTGGCTTGAATTTCGCACCTCCACGCTGGTGGCGGAACGTCTGGAAAAGCTCGGCTATTCGCTGCAACTGGGCAAAGAAGTGATAGATGCTGATTCACGTATGGGTTTGCCTTCTGACGCCGTGCTGGCTCAACAGGAGCAACGCGCGCTGGAGCAAGGCGCGATTGCCCGCTGGATGCCGCATTTCTCCGGCGGTTTTACCGGTATTGTCGCCACGCTGGAAACCGGGCGCCCCGGTCCGGTGATGGGGTTTCGGGTGGATATGGACGCACTGGATTTAAACGAAGTGCTGGAAGACCAGCACCGTCCGTTCCGCGAAGGATTTGCTTCTGCCAATAACGGCATGATGCACGCCTGCGGGCACGACGGTCATACGACCATTGGCCTCGGACTGGCGGAAGTGCTGATGCAGGTTCGCGACCAGTTGTGCGGCACCCTCAAACTGATTTTCCAGCCTGCCGAAGAAGGTACACGTGGCGCGAAATCAATGGTTGAGGCTGGCGTGGTGGACGATGTGGAATATTTCACCGCCGTGCATATTGGCACCGGCGTACCCGCGAATCACATCGTCTGCGGTAACGATACGTTTATGGCCACCACCAAACTCGACGTGCGTTTCACCGGCGTCGCTTCTCATGCGGGCGGCAAGCCGGAAGACGGCCGCAACGCCCTGCTCGCCGCAGCGCAGGCAACCCTCGGTTTACACGCGATACCGCGTCACAGCGGCGGTGATTCACGCATCAATGTCGGCGTTTTACAGGCTGGTACCGGGCGCAATGTGGTGCCTTCCAGCGCCACGATGAAAGTAGAAACACGCGGCACCACCAATGAGGTGAACGAATTCATTTACCAGCAGGCGCTGAAAGTGATTTCCGGCGCAGCCGAAATGCATCAGGTGAAATTCGACATCACACTCATGGGCGCGGCGCAAAGCAGCACGCCAACGCCAGCCTGGGTGAATTACATCCACCGGCAGGCGGAAAAACTCGGCGAATTCGAACAGATCATTGACCGACAGGAAGGCGCGGCCGGTTCGGAAGATGCCACGTACATGATGGAACGCGTGAAATCCCGCGGCGGTGAAGCCTCTTATGTGATTTTCGGTACCGATCTGAGCGCAGGTCATCACAATGAACTGTTTGATTTCGATGAAAAAGTGATGATGCAGGGCATCAAAACGCTGGCAGCACTGGCGCTGAATATCGCTGAATTCAAAGGAGATAACTGATGGCTGATCAACAGAATATCGTCAATTTTATCAACGACTTTATCGATAACCAGCAGCCCGCGCTGTCAGAAATCAGCGATGCCATCTGGGATCATCCTGAAACCCGCTTTGTCGAATCTTTCTCTTCTGCATTACTGGCCGACAAACTCGACGCCAGCGGATTTACTGTTGAACGCTGCGTCGGTGGCATGGAAACGGCATTTATCGCCAGCTTCGGCAGCGGCAAACCGGTGATCGCCCTGCTCGGCGAATTCGATGCGCTGGCCGGTTTAAGCCAGAAAGCCGGTTGCGATGTGGCTCAGCCATTGATTGAAAACGGCAACGGCCACGGTTGCGGCCATAATCTGCTGGGGACGGCGGCACTCGGCGGCGCGCTGGCAGTGAAAGCCTGGATGGAACGTGAAAACATTCAGGGCACGGTGCGTTTTTACGGCTGTCCGGGCGAAGAAGGCGGGTCCGGCAAGACCTTTATGGCGCGCGAAGGGTTGTTCGATGACGTCGATGCCGCGCTGACCTGGCATCCGGAAACCTACAGCGGCATGTTCAGCAATCAGACGCTGGCCAATATTCAGGCGTCGTTCAGCTTTAAAGGCGTGTCCTCACACGCCGCCGCCGCGCCACATCTGGGTCGCAGCGCGCTGGATGCCCTGACGCTGATGAATACCGGCGCGAACTTCCTCCGTGAGCACATCATTCAGGAAGCGCGGCTGCATTACGCGATCACCAACGCGGGCGGGATTTCGCCAAACGTGGTGCAGGCCGACGCCGAAGTGCTGTATCTGGTACGCGCGCCGCAGATGGATCAGGCGCAGGCGATTTTCGACCGCGTAGTGGATATTGCCAAAGGTGCGGCGCTGATGACCGGCACAAAAATGTCGATGCGCTTTGATAAAGCCTGTTCCAACTACGTGCCTAACCGCACGCTGGAAAGTGCCATGTATCAGTACGTTCAGGCTTTCGGCACACCGCATTATACCGACGAAGAGCGGGCGTTTGCGGCGTCGATTCATGCCACGCTGACGGAACAGGATATTGATAATAATCTTCTGAATATCTCCCGCACCAGCGGCGCAGAAGGCATCGAATTCGCCGAAACCCTGCGCCATTCCCCGCTGACAGACTCTGTTGCTCCGTATGCCCCGAACGGCAATATCCTCTACGGTTCGACGGACGTCGGTGATGTCAGCTGGCTGGTTCCCACGGCGCAATGCTTCAGCCCGTGTTTTGCCGTCGGATCCCCGCTGCATACCTGGCAGATTGTGTCACAGGGGCGTACCTCCATCGCCCATAAAGGCATGTGTCTGGCGGCAAAAGTCATGTCCTCAACCGCGATAGAACTGCTCACTCAGCCGGATTTAGTGGCGGCTTGTCAGAAAGAGCGCGATGTACAGCGCGCACGACGCCCGTATCAGTGCCCGATCCCGGCTGGTGTGAAACCTTCGCCATTGAAATAAATCACTGGTGTCAGTTAATGAAATAAACCGCTCATTCGCGCCCCGTTCCGGCACGGATGAGCGGCATAAATATAAAAAAGAAAAACACGACAGAGGGTTAACAGATGAGTATTCAGGCGCAAGACTCCGGACAGAGCCCTGGAGGATTTCTCCAGTGGGTGGAACGTATCGGTAATAAAATTCCCAACCCGTTTTTATTATTTGTTTATCTGATTGCTTTGCTGATGGTCGCCAGTGCGGTGATTTCATGGTTCAACATTACGGCCGTGAACCCGACTAACGGCGAGATTATCCGCGTTAAAAATTTGCTGAGCGTGGAAGGTATTCAGTGGATTTTGCCGAACGTCATCAAAAACTTCAGCGGATTTACCCCGCTGGGGTCGATTCTGGCGCTGGTGATCGGTGCCGGACTGGCGGAACGTGTCGGGCTGCTGCAAAGCCTGATGTACAAAATGGCTTCCAAAGTGAATGCCCGGTACGCCAGTTATATGGTGATTTTTATCGCCTTCTTCAGCCATATTTCCTCGGACGCCGCACTGGTGGTCATGCCGCCGTTGGGCGCACTGATTTTTCTGGCCGTCGGGCGTCATCCGGTCGCGGGTTTGCTGGCGGCGATTGCCGGTGTTGGCTGCGGATTTACCGCCAATCTGCTGATTGTGACTACCGATGTGTTGTTATCCGGGCTGAGCACCGAAGCGGCGAAAGCCATTAACCCGGCGGTCCAGGTCAGCGTGATCGACAACTGGTACTTTATGGCCGCGTCGGTGATTTTGCTGACCATTGTCGGCGCTATCCTTACCGATAAATTTGTGGAACCGCGCCTGCCGGTGTATCAGGGTGCGCGTAATGAAGAGATGAAAAAGCTGACACCGGAGCAGAACCGCGGGCTGATGGCCAGCGGCATTGCGGCACTGGTGTTCATCGGACTGGTGGCATTACTGGTGGTACCGGAAGCCGCACCGCTGCGTAACCCGAAAACCGGCGGCATCATTCCATCGCCGTTTATTCAGGGCATCGTGCCGCTGATTATTTTGTTCTTCTTCGTGATTTCAGTGCCTTACGGCATGGTGACGAAGCAAATCCGCAGCGCCAGCGACGTACCGGATTTGCTTGTGGATCCGATGAAATCAATGGCCGGTTTTATTGTGATGGTGTTTCCGCTCTCCCAGTTTGTGGCGTTCTTCAACTGGAGCAATATGGGAAAATTCATGGCAATCGGGCTGACGGATGTGCTGGAAAACTTAGGCATGACTGGTATTCCGGCGTTTCTCGGGCTGATTTTTCTGTCGGCACTGCTGTGTATGTTCATCGCCAGCGGCTCAGCCATCTGGTCGATTCTGGCTCCGATTTTCGTGCCGATGTTCATGCTGCTTGGCTTCCATCCGGCCTTTGCTCAGATTGTTTTCCGTGTGGCGGATTCTTCGGTTATCCCGCTCGCGCCGATGTCGCCGTTCGTGCCGCTGTTCCTCGGATTCCTTCAGCGGTACAACAAAGAGGCGAAGCTTGGCACCTACTATTCGCTGGTGCTGCCGTATCCGATTGTATTTTTTGTGGTGTGGTTGCTGATGCTGGTGGGCTGGTATTTGCTCGGTTTGCCGATTGGTCCGGGCGTTTATCCGCATCTTTAACGATCAGGTAATGGTCAGTTCAGCCGTCCCATCCGGCGCATGGCGCGGTGCCATGAGCCGTTTCTCACCGCCCAGCGCAATACGCCAGCGATGCGACGGGTGGCAAAACGAATGCTTCTGCGTTTAGACGGGGAAAGGGAAATCCCCAGTTGTGTGACCGCCCAGTCGGGTAAAAGCTCGATACCCGCCTGAATCATCAGGCTGCCGACAGGCTTTGCCAGACGGCTTGGCGCGGGCGCATTCTGCAATAATCTCACCACTTCCAGCGTACGCTCATCGCAGCGTAACTGCGGGCGCATCGCCTGCAAATACTCGTCTACCGCAGCCACACTGTCCGGCACGTTTACAGCACCCAGACTTTCTGCCACGCAGGCAAATTCCTGATAATAGCGGTTCTGATCGCTCACACTGAGCGCAGGATTTCGATAACGCAGATGCGATTGCAGGAAGCTGTACGCCTCGGCTACGTGCACCCAGACCAGTAAATCCGGGTCGCTGGCGGCATAAGGCGTGCCGTAAGCATCGGTTCCGGTGACGCGTAAATGGATGGATTTTACTTTTTCGATCAAGGCATTGGCATCATGAACCGGCGCAAAGGTGGTGGCGGAAATAAACTGACTGGTACGCCGCAGACGGCCAAGCATGTCTTCACGAAATGAGGAATGATCCCAGACACCGGCGAGCGCCAGCGGATGAAGCATTTGCAGCAGCAAGGCACTGACGCCACCGCAAAGCATCGAGGAAAAGTCACCGTGAATTCGCCAGGTGATGCTTTCCGGGCCAAAAAGCCCCGGATCACCTGCCGGTTTCTCGAAGTCTATACCGCCCAACGCCAGGCCCGAAATACTCAGCACCTGACGTTCTATTCTCTTTCTTAACAATTGTCTAAAACTCAGCGTTTAGTGTGCGGCTTTACTGGCAACCGTGGCTTTCGTCAGCTCCGGCCACAGATTCATGACCACGTCGATCAGGCGGTTAAGTTCAGCGGAACTTGCGCCGTCACGTGCCTGAACGGAGAAGCCCTGAATGGTACAGGCGAGGTATTTCGCCAGCAGCGCGCTGTCCGTTACCGCGGTCAGATCGCCGCTCTCTTTCTTCTTCTCGAAGTATTCAAACAAAGTGCGTTCCTGCGAGAGGTGGCGCGCACGCAGCATTTCGGCAATATCCGCAGAAGATGAAGACATCCCGGATGATGCGCTGATCATGAAACAGCCGCTTGGCGTGTCGCAGTCGGTAAACAGCTCAACGATGGCGCGCAGGTAACGCCCGACCGTATCTTCGACGGACAAATCTGTTCTGCTCAATAAACATGAGCTCTTTTCGTAAAAGTTTTTCAGATAGTGTTCAACGGCTGCACGAAAGAGCCCTTCTTTGTTTCCGAATTCGGCATACAAAGTCGGTGCCTTCGCACCGGTTGCTTCGACCAAATCAGCTAATGAAGTGGCCTCGTAACCATGGCGCCAGAATAAATTCAGAGCCTTGCTCAGAGCAGTTCCACGGTCGAACTGTTTTGGGCGACCGCGACTTTTCCGGACCAAAGCCGTCTGTTCAGTGCTCATACACCCTCCTTCCATCACCATTGTGATTATGGTTATTAAAATAGTTATAGAAATAACTTAACGATCATTATTAAAAATAGTTGCGCACAAGTCCAGCGGAGTTTATTATTTAATTATCGAGCGATAAGAAAATCACTCAAACCCGCAAAGTTGCACAGCTATAAACGCTTTAACAAGCAACAAACCCAGGACGTAACATCATGAGTAACTTCAAAATCCTTCTTGCAGTTCTGGCATTAACCGCTGTACCGGTTGCCAATGTTGCCGCACAGCAGGTTATCATGATGCCAGCACTGAGTCAGGAAGTGAGAATGGTCAATGTGACCGGTGACAGTAACTTCTGTAACCCGGCTACCTGCGCGAACAAAAAAGTCGCACAGGGCCGAATTTCCACTTCTCCGACTCAGCCACCTGCACCTTCGACCTCTGGTCATCAGCCCGCTTCTGTTTACTACTAGCTTTTAACTACAAGCTTTTGTTTACACCCAAGCGTGGCGCCTGATGAAAGAGAGTCAGGGCAGGAATAACGGTAAGGCGGCTCAGGTCGCCTTATCTTTTTCGTAACCGCCCCCTGTTTTATCACCCTCTCCGGTCAGAGCCAACCATTAACTTAGCGATCATTAAAGATTCATTTAGCGAAATTATGGATATGGCTGTCTCATTCCTTTCCGGCGATCTAGTTTAAAAACATAAATTTAACAAAACAAAAACAACAGCCCTTCTGAGTGTGACCTGAGTCACAGCACAATTAGTTAACGCTCATTAAAAAAACATCTTGCACAAATCCGCTACACCCCTTACCATTTACTTATCGAACGTTAACTAATAGATAACGTTGACCTGAAACTCAGGCGCCTTATTCCTTATTAACGACTAGGGCACTGCCGAAAAAATTAACGAACAGGAATGACCATCATGAAAACTATCGCAATGACCATCGCTGCCCTGACGCTGGCTACCGCTTCTTTCTCCACACTTGCAGCGACTGAAGTTCAGTCTGCACCAGCGGGTGAACAAACTATCGGTACTGTCAGCGCTTCTTCAAATGGTGACCTGAGCACGCTGCAGTCAAAACTGAATGCGAAAGCCACTGAAGCTGGTGCAAGCTCTTACCGCATCATCGGTGCTTCCGGTGAAAACCACATGTACGGTACTGCTGAGCTGTACAAATAAGAGATGAAGATGCGTTAGCAGATTGTTCCGCACAATTAGTTAACGATTAATAAATAAATGAGTTGCACAGAATGTGATCCAGGTCTAAGATTTAATTATCGAACGTTAATTAACAACGTCTGACCGAATCATCACCTGCTGATAAACAGATTAAAAGGAAGACCATCATGAAAAAAATCACAATGACATTAGCTGCAATCGCCCTTGCTACCGCTTCTTTCTCCACCCTGGCAGCGACTGAAGTTCAGTCTGCACCGGCGGGTCAACAATCAATCGGTGTAGTAAGTGCTTCTTCAAGCAATGATTTATCCAGCCTGCAGAACAAACTGAATGCAAAAGCTAACGAAGCTGGCGCAAGTTCATACCGCATCATCGGTGCTTCTGGTGACAACCATCTGCACGGTACTGCTGAGCTGTACAAATAAGTAAGAAGTTTTGCGTTAAGGGTAAACGACATTTAGTTAACGATTAATAAGCTAGATGTTCGATCGGACAGAAGACCGCTTTGCAAATTAAATGAACGTTGATGACAACGCCTGGCAAAGCGCAATAAACGAATTGAGGAAACCATCATGAAAAACATTACTATGACTCTCGCCGCTATCGCACTGGCAACCGCTTCATTCTCCACCCTGGCTGCGACTGAAGTTCAGTCCGCTCCGGCTGGTCAGCAGGCAATTGGTGTTGTCAGCGCAACTTCAGGTAACAGCCTGAGCAGCCTGCAGGACAAACTGAGCGCTAAAGCCAGCGAAGCCGGTGCAAGTTCTTACCGTATCATCGGTGCTTCTGGTGACAATCACCTGTACGGCACGGCTGAACTGTATAAATAAGCACAGCGGTATGCGTCAGAGCAGTAAGCAGAAGAGGCGGCGTTTGCCGCCTTTTTCGTGCCTGCGATTCACCAAAACCACATTTGTTACGGCGCATCACGCAAAACATATATCCGCTTTCTTGCTCACAGCCCCTGCCGTCATATAAAGGTGTTGGCGTGAGGTATATTTAGGTATAAAATTTTATACACAAGGAAAGTGACGGTGACTAAAAATATCGACTGGAGGGGAAGTTCACTCAAAGATTTGCGCAATTTTCCTGTTGATGTCAAAAAGCGGGCGGGCTATGAACTTGAGCTGATCCAGCAAGGCCTGCCTCCGACACAATGGAAGTCCGTCAATGACTGGGGGGCCGGCGTGGTTGAAATCAAAATGGATGCCTTTGCCGGCACATTTAGGGTTGTTTATATCGCAAAATTTGAAGATGCAATTTACATCCTTCATTGCTTTGCGAAAAAGACTCAACAAACCAGTCTGACCGATATTGCCATCATAAAAACACGGTACGCTGAGATCGTCAGAGAACGTGAAAGGAGACAAAATGAAAGAGAACATTGATGTTGCTTCGCGCCATATCACGCCAGCTGACGGTAATGTCTTTGCCGATTTAGGATTTTGTGAAGAACAAGCGCAACATTTACATGCGGATTCGCAAGCTAAAATCGCACAGACCATTGCCCTGAAAGAACAACTGATGACTGAAATTGGCAACTGGATAGCACTGCAAAATATGCGTCAAGGTGATGCAGCTAAAGTGCTCCAGGTTTCACGCCCGCGGGTTTCCGACGTAGTGAATAAAAAAACAGATAAATTTACGCTGGATGCTCTGATTCTGATGCTGAGTCTGGCTGGCAAACAGGTGAAACTGGTGGTCGAATAATCACTATCACAAAATAGAAAAGGCAGGGATCTCTCCCTGCCTTCTTCGTATTGCCCTGAAACCAGACGGTCAGTTAGCCGAGCTTTTCAGCTGGTTGTCCTGCTGATGTTGCTCCAGCGCCAGTTCGATCAGGCGGGTGATCAAATCGCTGTAACCTAGTCCACTGGCTGCCCAGAGTTTGGGATACATACTGATATTAGTGAACCCCGGCAGCGTGTTGATTTCATTGATGATCACCTCACCTTGTTCGGTCAGGAATACATCCACGCGCGCCATACCCCGGGACTCCAGCACCTGAAATGCCTGTAAAGCGATAGCGCGTATCCGGTCGTGCGTTTCCTGCGGCAAGTCCGCCGGAACAGCAATGGAAGCGCCGGATTCATTGATGTACTTAGTGTCGTAAGAATAAAACTCGTCGTGCAGGATGACTTCTCCGCACACGCTTGCCTGCGGATAATCATTGCCCAGCACAGCACATTCAATTTCGCGGCCTTTAATGGCGGATTCGACCAGCACTTTATGGTCGAAACTGAACGCTTCATCCAGCGCGCGCTGATATCCCGCTTCATCGCTGACTTTACTGACGCCGACGGATGAGCCCTGATTGGCAGGCTTGATAAACAGCGGCAGACCGAGTTGTTGCGAGACTGCGGCAAACGTATGTTTCTGGCGGTTGGCACGGGTCAGGCAGACAAACGGGGCGACAGATAAACCGGCATCACGCAACAAACGTTTGGTGACGTCTTTATCCATACTGACCGCAGAACCCAACACGCCCGAGCCCACGAAAGCGATATTTGCCATGCGCAGTAATCCCTGCAACGAACCATCTTCGCCCAGCGTGCCGTGAACAATCGGGAAAATCACATCGACCTGTGAAAGTGCGCTGGCGCTGTGCGTTTCGATTAACTGATTTTCCGTTTGACCCGGGATCAGTGCGACCTGATTATTCGAGCGGTTCAGGGCAATCAGCGAAGGGTTCTCAGCATTGATCAGGTAATTGCTGGCATCATTGATATGCCATTCCCCTTTCTTATCGATACCGAGTAATGTCACATCAAAACGTTGCTTATCAATAGCATCCACGATATTTTTCGCCGACTGCAATGACACTTCGTGCTCTGCCGATTTACCACCAAAAATGATACCAACCCGTAATTTACTCACCTGCTGCTCCTTGTCGTCCGCCTCAGCAGACGGCGAATTTTCTATAAACAAACGTGCTCAAAACAGCCTTGCCTAATCAACAACAAACAGTTTCGCACCTACCGGCGTGGAGGAACGGTGTGCTTCGGCATTGTCCGCCACCTGATAACTCATGCCCGGCGACAGCGTAAATTTACGACCATCTTCCAGACGGGTATGAAGCTCTCCTTCCAGACAAAACAGTACATGGCCTTTACTGCACCAGTGATCTGCCTCATAACCTGCCGAATATTCAACAATACGCACCCGGATATCGCCGAATTTTTGCGTACGCCACAGCGCCATGCCGGTGTCTCCCGGATGTTGTGTCGGCGTTACGTCGCTCCAGTCAGTCGTGCAAAACGGAATCGCATCAAGCTTCATGAGTTTCTCAGTGTCGGGAATTTGAAGGAAAGCCAGCATAAAAGTGAGCGGTAAATTTATCAATCGCTTGCTGAAAACAATTCATTAACAGCCTGCCGCAAAGTTACGTAAAGCCGATTGTTCTTAGAGACAGACTACAGCCCGCGTCTGGCGGGGCCTTTGAAAATGCGGGTCGGGCACGCTAAACGGTTGTGTTGCATGAGGTGTCTGTGGGACAGAGGTCACGTTTTTTCGTCTATGCTTAATGTTCTGTTGAGAAAGAACGCAGTAAGGCGGACGCACCTCAATTCCAACGTGCCGTTGTTTTCGACGACACGCCACAAAACAAGGAGCAACACATGCCATATCAAACGATAAATCCGTTCAATAACAAACTCATCAAAGAATATCAGACCCATAATGACAAACAGGTTGAAGAAGCGCTTTCCACAGCACATGCCCTGTATAAGTCTGACTGGGCGCAAGGCGATATTAAGCAACGTGTTAAAGTGCTGCATAAACTTTCAGAACTGATGGCTTCACGTGTCGATGAACTGGCAGAAGTGGTCAGTACGGAGATGGGGAAACTCATCGGTCAGAGCCGTGGCGAAGTGCAGATTTGCGCCGATATTGCGAAATTCTATGCTGAAAAGGCGGAGGAATTTCTCAAACCTGTGCCGTATAAATCCGATCTCGGTGAAGCCTGGGTCGAGCATCATCCTATTGGTGTGATCATGGCCGTCGAGCCGTGGAACTTCCCGTTCTATCAGCTGATGCGCGTGCTGGCGCCAAACCTGGCTTCCGGTAACAGCGTAATCGTGAAACACGCCAGTATCGTTCCTCATTGTGCAGAAACCTTTGAGAAACTGGTTGCAGAAGCAGGCGCGCCAAAAGGTGCCTATACCAATCTGTTTATTTCACAAGATCAGGTGGCCTCCATTATTGATGACGACCGTGTTCAGGGCGTTGCGCTGACAGGTTCGGAAAAAGCAGGTGCTATTGTGGCTGCACGCGCCGCCGGTAAGCTGAAGAAATCGACTCTTGAGCTGGGCGGTAACGACGTGTTTGCCGTACTTGATGATGCCGATATCGATAAAGCTGCCAAAGCGGGTGCTCAGGCACGTGTATCAAATGCCGGTCAGGTCTGTACCGCCGCCAAGCGTTTCATTATTCACGAGAAAGTCGCCGATGAATTCCTGAAAAAATTCACCGAACACTTTAAAGCGCTGAAAATGGGTGACCCGCTGGATAAATCCACCACGCTGGGGCCGTTGTCCTCCGCAGATGCGGTGAAAACCCTGAGCAAACAGGTAGATGACGCCGTGAAGCACGGTGCGAAACTGCACTTTGGCGGCAAGAAGGTGAGCGATAATCCGGGGAATTTCTTTGAGCCGACCATACTGACGCACATTACCCGCGATAATCCGGCGTACTTCGAAGAGTTCTTTGGCCCGGTCGCACAGGTGTACGTGGTGAAAAATGATGAAGAGCTGGTGAAACTCGCCAATGATTCTCATTACGGCCTTGGCGGTTCAGTGTTTACCAAAGATATGAACCGCGCCCGTAAGCTGGCAAGTCAGATTGAAACCGGGATGGTGTACGTCAACTCACCGACAGATACCGCAGCCGAACTGCCTTTTGGCGGTGTGAAACGCTCCGGTTTTGGTCGCGAACTGTCTGATTTAGGTATCAAAGAGTTTGTGAACCAGAAACTGGTGGTCCTTGCCGCTAAGTCCTGATGCTTCTTATCCCCCTGCGAAGGGGGATTTTTTCCTCTCTCCGCACTTCTCCTTTCTCCCTCATTTACCAAGCCTTGACCCACGACAAAGCGCGCTCAAGCACCGCCTCTCTATAATCAGGGCCGTTTGTCTTCCCACTGGTAAATCACATGGCTTATGAACTCAATCTGGACTGGCCGGAATTTTTAGAAAAATACTGGCAAAAAAAACCTGTTGTTATTAAAAAAGCGTTCTCTAATTTTGTCGATCCTATCTCTCCGGACGAGTTAGCCGGTTTAGCGATGGAGCCGGAAGTGGACAGCCGTCTGGTGAGCCATAAAAATGGGGAATGGCAGGCAAGCAACGGGCCCTTCGAACATTTTGACGGGTTGGGTGAAACCGGCTGGTCATTACTGGCGCAGGCAGTGAATCACTGGCATCTGCCCGCCGCTGAACTGGTGAAACCTTTCCGCGTATTGCCGGACTGGCGTTTAGATGACCTGATGATTTCCTATTCCGTGCCCGGCGGCGGTGTCGGCCCGCATATCGACCAGTACGACGTATTTATCATTCAGGGTATGGGCAGCCGTCGCTGGCGTGTAGGCGATGCTTTGCCGATGCGTCAGTTCTGTCCGCATCCGGCGTTACTGCATGTCGATCCCTTCACGCCAATCATTGATGAAGATCTCGAACCGGGTGATATTCTGTACATTCCGCCGGGCTTCCCACATGACGGTTTTACGCATGAAACCGCTCTCAACTATTCCGTCGGTTTCCGCGGTCCTAACTCGCGCGATTTCATCAGCAGCTTTGCTGACTATGCGCTGGAAAACGATCTGGGCGGCAATCATTACAGCGATCCGGATTTGACGCTGCGTGAACACGTCGGGAAAGTGGAAGAGTATGAGCTTGAACGTGTGCGCCAGATGATGGTTGAACTGCTCAGTCAGCCGGAAGATTTCAAACAGTGGTTTGGTCGTTTCGCCACCACGCCGCGCCACGAGCTGGATATCGCCCCGGCGGAGCCGCCTTATGAAGCGCAGGAAATTGTGGATGCGCTGATGCAGGGCGATAGCCTGACCCGCTTAAGCGGGCTGCGCGTACTGAATGTCGGTGAACGTTTCTTTGTGAACAGCGAACCACTGGAAACTGCTCAGCATGAAGCCGCCGATGCGCTGTGCCGTTTCACTCTGATCAGTCAGAAAGAGCTGGGCAATGCGTTGCAGGATCCTGAATTTGTTGTCCTGTTAACGGATCTGGTCAATCAGGGCTACTGGTATTTCGACGAGTAATCCTTCGCTAATAAATAAGAGAGCAAAAGGCGGCCTCCCTGCGGATACCGCCTTTTTTAAGCGCTTTATTTGCCGGAGGTAATGAATTAAGGACGGTAAAGCTCCACCGGCGGCTTCATTTTTCGCTCTTCCGGCTCAAACAAATCAATCTCTTCACCGTGAATATATTTGGCGCGCAACATCGCAGAAATCTTATCCATCGTCATGACAATGGCGACCAGGATCAATGTGATAAACATCACCACATCCCAGTTCCATAAACGCATATTTTCCGCATACACCAGACCGATCCCGCCCGCGCCGACAAAACCAAGAACAGCGGCAGAACGTGTATTAGATTCAATCTGATACAACGACAGTGCGAGGAATGTCGGGAAAGATTGGGTGAAAATGCCGAAACGGTGCGTCTGTAACGGAGAAGCTCCCAGTGCCCGTAAACCGCGGCTCGGCGAGCGTTCCACGGCTTCGTGTCCTTCGGCGTACAGTTTGCCGAGTAAGCCTAAATCCTGCATCACAATCGCCAGCACGCCGGCCAGTGGCCCCATGCCGACAGCACGGACAAAAATAAGCCCCCAGATCGCCATATCCAGCCCGCGCAGCACGTCCAGAAGTCGGCGAATAATCATGGAAACCGGTCTGAGTAGCGGCGTAGACATTACATTGCGCGCCGCCAGAAAGGACAGTGGCAGAGCAAGGAAAGACGCAGTGATTGTGCCCGCAAAAACGATCGCCAGCGTGATCGCAATCTGCGTGAAATAATACTTAAAAGGCCATTCGGAAACATTATGCCAGACGAACATGCGCAGGAAATATCGTCCGACTTCACGGGTGCCGCGCACCACTTCGCTCCACGGAATACCGAAATAGCTGAAGAAATAGACGTAGTACAACGCAATGACGACAGCCAGTATCGCGAGGTAACGCAGATAGCGGCGCTGTGCGGCAAACAAATGTCCGTGCTGCTGCTTCAGGCTGCTGACAACATGAGGTTCAAGCGCATCAGTTAACATCAGAAAGTGCCCTCCACGACGCGTTTGCGCAATTTACCTGATAGAAAATCCATCGCCGACACCACCAGAATAATCAGCAATAAGGTCATACTGACCTGGTCATAACGGTCCAGTTTGATTGACGTCATCAGTTCCTGCCCGATGCCCCCCGCCCCGACTAAACCGAGGATCGTGGACTGGCGGAAGTTGATTTCGAGGCGCATAAAACTGTACGACAGAAAGATAGGTTTAACCTGCGGCCACATAGCAAAGCGCATGCGCTGCAAGCGCCCCGCTCCGCAGGCTCGCAGACCGCGCACCGGTTTGTCCGATGCGGTTTCAATGGATTCGTAGAAGAGTTTGGTCAGACTGCCGACGGTGTGTAAAGTCAGCGCGATAAAGCCCGGAATAGCGCCGACGCCAAAGGCCATGACGCACATCACCGCCCACGCCAGCTCCGGCATAGTACGCAGGAAAGCCACAAAAGTGCGGATACTAAATTTAACCCATTTTGGCGAATCCGTATTACCCGCGGCGAGAAACGCCAGAATAACCGCCAGCGCGGTCGATAATATCGTCGAGGATAACGCCAGCTGAATAGTTTCCCAGATCAGTGGCAACTGAATATTAAGACGATATCCCCAATACGCCAGTGAACCTTCTGTATGACCGTCAGCAAATAATAATGACCAGTGTAATACCGGCACCGTCTGACCAATATAATCAAAGAAGCTCGGTGCGGAGATAATAATCGTTTTTAAATTAAGTTCGGAAACATTGCCTGACCACAGATATAACAACAGCATCAGCCCTGACCAGATCAGCGCCTCACGCTTTTGTTTTCCCCGGATCTGCTGGTAATAACGATTGAAGTCTTTGTTCAAAATAATATTTCCGATTTGCGATAATCATTATTCCTCCCCATGCGAAGGGGGAGGTCAGGAGGGGGTATTAAAAAAACAATAATGGTGAAAGCTTTCGCTTCCTGAGTTGCCATTAATACCCCACCCCAACCCTCCCCTTCGCAGGGGAGGGAGTTACGGGTTAGCGACCGCCTTTAGTCAGCTCACGCTTCATATCAATAATCTGCTGATATTCCGCCAGGGACGTTTCGCCGATATGTTGTTTACCGCCGACGGCTTTCACGAAGCAGGCGTGGTCATCTTTGTCCAGTTTCTTAATGGCAGAAACCAGTCTGGCTTTAAACGCCGGTGGCAGATCGCTGCGCACTAAGATCGGGCCGTTAGGGATCAGCGGAGATTCCCAAATGATACGGATTTTCTTCATCAGATCCGGATGGTCCATGCGGATCATACGGTTGAATGCGCCGGAGGTATAACCGGTTTCACGGTCGCCGATCATTGATGCCCAGGTCACTGCGCCTTCAAACTGACCGTTCAGCACGCCAAGAATATCTTGCTCATGGCCGCCGGAGAAGGTGACGCTGGAGAAGAAGTTGTTGTACTTGTTGTCTGTCGTGCCGCCAAATTCTTTCTTGAAAGTCTGGTTTGGGATCAGATAGCCGGACGTGGAATCCGGGTCAGCGAAGCCAAATGATTTACCTTTCAGGTCAGACAATTTCTGGTACGGGCTGTCGGCTTTCACCACAACCACCGAGTGATAACCCCGGGATTTATCGGTGTCGTCGATAACGATACCGACCAGGTCTACGGCTTTCGGGTTATTAATATAGACTGAGGCGAAAGACGATGGCGACATGCTTAATACCATGTCTACTTTCTTACCTAATAATCCCTGAATAACACCGGAGTAATCAGAGGAATTACGCAGTTTGGTATCCACGTTTAATTCTTTATCGAAGAAATCTTTTACACACTGATTATCGCCGATTTGCTGAGTGGCATTCTGACCGCCCAGAATACCCAAATTCAATTCTTTAGGCGCATCTTCTGCCATGCTGTGCATCGCGGTAAAAGAACCTGCTACGAAAACTGCCAGACGTAATAACTTCTTCATGTATTGATGACCTTGTGTAGATTGAGAGAAAGTAGAAATAAGCACTGCAAAATAAATAACGTTATTGTTTAACTGTTTATGGCTTCGTGTTCTTCACCGTATAACTGTTGCAAAATACCGTCAGTTAACTGATCCGGATGACCGTCGAAAATAATTTGCCCTTTAGCGATACCGATAACCCGGGTGCAATAATCTTTCACCAGTTCGACCGAGTGCAGGTTGACCATCACGGCTATATTTTCTTCACTGACTTTTTTCAGCGCATTCATGATGCGCAACGTATTTTTCGGATCCAGCGACGCAACAGGTTCATCGGCCAGCAGAATTTTCGGGTTCTGCATCAGGGCACGACAAATCGCCACACGTTGCATCTGACCACCGGAGAGATTTTCAGCACGCTGCAACGCATGCGGCAGCATATGCAGCCACTCGAGCAGAGAAATCGCGCGGGCACGGTCTTCGTCGTCAAACTGGTTGAAGAAAGATTTGAATGTTGAGGTATGACTCAGACGGCCCAGCAACACGTTAGTCAGCACATCCAGACGAGGAACCAGACAAAAATCCTGGAAAATCATCCCGCAACCCGAGCGCCAGCGACGCAACGCTTTGCCGGTCAGCCCGGCCAATTGCTGTTGTTCACCATTTTCGTAATGACACACTACGCTGCCATCGGTAAGCGGAATGGTACCGTTGAGTACGTGTAACAGAGTGGATTTACCTGCGCCGGACCGGCCAATCACCGCCACGAACTCACCCGCGTGCAGATCAAAATTGATGTCATTCAGGACGCGCTGACCTGATTTATAAGATTTCACCAGGCCTTTCACGTCCAGAACTTTGTTCAAATGCTGTGGCCCGGCCTGAGGATATTCAGCCTGTGCCAGCTTAAGTTGAGCTTGCGCCATGATGCTGTCTCTCGGTTGCTTTCATAATCTGGCGTTCATTAAGCGCGAGTTATATGACACATCAATGACGATTTAATGGACAGCACATGACAAAAATGCAACAGATTAAGTGAAATTACCTAACGGATATCCCGAATGGGGTTTAACTTAATAAGTATCATTTAAGTCTATGATTAGATGGCAACGCATTTAAAAAGGAAGATGAAATGGATAATCAGTCACTCATCGCCACGCTCAAAGAGATTGCTGGCAGCCGTCATGTTCTGACCGGAGACAGCAACACTGAGCGCTACCGCAAAGGATTTCGTTCAGGTGGCGGCAAAGCACTGGCCGTGGTATTTCCCCAAACGCTGCTGCAACAATGGCAATTGCTCAAAGCCTGTATCGCCGCCGATAAGATTGTCATTATGCAGGCCGCTAATACCGGGCTGACCGAAGGCTCAACGCCCAGCGGTGATGATTATGACCGCGATATCGTCATTTTCAGTACCCTCAAACTTGATCAAATTCAGTTGCTCGACGGTGGCCATCAGGTAATCGGCTTCCCCGGCAGTACGCTCTATAAGCTGGAGAAAATCCTCAAACCTTATAACCGTGAACCGCATTCGGTAATTGGCTCGTCGTGCATCGGTGCATCGGTTGTCGGAGGGATTTGCAACAACTCCGGCGGATCGCTGGTGAAACGCGGTCCGGCCTATACCGAAATGGCGCTTTATGCGCAGATCGACGCACAGGGTGAATTACGTCTGATTAACCATCTGGGTATTAATCTTGGCGAAACGCCGGAAGAAATACTGACGCGTCTGGAAAAAGCTGATTATCTGGAAAGTGACATACTGCACGATCAGCGTCTGGCATCTGACCATGATTATGCTGCGCGGGTGCGTGAAGTGGACGCTGATACGCCATCGCGTTTTAATGCCGATGAGCGGCGTCTGTTTGAAGCCTCGGGTTGTGCGGGAAAACTGGCCGTGTTCGCCGTGCGTCTGGATACTTTTCCGGCTGAAACTCAGCAGCAGGTATTTTATATTGGCACCAATGACACGGCAGTGCTGACTGAATTACGCCGTCAGATCCTGCGTGATTTTGCGAACCTGCCGGTGGCCGGTGAATACATGCATCGCGATATTTTCGATATCACTGAAGTCTACGGCAAAGACACTTTCATGATGATCGATAAGCTTGGTACCGACAAAATGCCGGACATGTTTACCGCGAAAGGGAAATTTGATGCGCATGCCAGTAAAGTCCCTTTCCTGCCGAAAAACTTCAGCGACCGCGTAATGCAATGCCTGAGCAAAGCCCTGCCGAATCACCTTCCACCTCGCATGAAGCAGTACCGTGACCGGTTTGAACATCACTTACTGCTGAAAATGTCCGGCCCTGGAATTGATGAGGCACGTACATTTCTGACGCGTTTCTTCAGTGATGGTCAGGGTGATTTCTTTATCTGCTCGGCTGACGAAGGCAAAAAAGCTTTCCTGCACCGTTTCGCCGCTGCAGGTGCTGCGGTGCGTTATCACGCGGTACATGAAAAAGAAGTGGAGGATATTCTGGCGCTGGATATTGCACTGCGCCGTAATGACCGCGACTGGTTCGAAACATTGCCGGAAGATATCGACAATCAGCTGGTGGCAAAACTGTATTACGGCCATTTCATGTGCCACGTTTTC
Organism: Rahnella variigena; assembly: GCF_003610915.1. NCBI lineage: Bacteria > Pseudomonadati > Pseudomonadota > Gammaproteobacteria > Enterobacterales > Yersiniaceae > Rahnella > Rahnella variigena. The sequence continues at coordinate 2,221,526 of NZ_NSDJ01000001.1, read as the reverse complement.
CATCAGGATTACATCGTCAAAAAAGGCGCGAACAGCAAGGCACTGAAACACCGGATGCTTGAATTGCTCGACGCCAAAGGCGCGGAATATCCGGCAGAGCATAACGTCGGACATCTGTATCTGGCAAAACCGCATCTGAAAGAGTTCTACCGGCAGGCCGACCCGACCAACAGCTTCAATCCGGGGATCGGGAAAACCAGTAAGATGAAAAACTGGCAGGAATAATGTCCTTCAAAAGGCAAATGGCGTAGTCGGCGCAGGCAGTTTGTTCCCGGACAGCGCGGCGGCTCTGCAGCGTACATAAAGTACGTGAGGAAGCCGAGCACTGCCCGGGGGCAAAATGGCAAGTAAGATAGCCATTACGTTAGAATAATTGTGTTCCGTAACCCCACATAATCACCGTCAAAGCCAGAAGTAACTCTAATACCAGAACGCCCATTGCCAGCGTTGAACTGGAGAACAGGAATCCTTCGCGACGGTCGATATTCAGGAAGTTAGGAATGCCGAGATACAAAAGATATCCGCTATAACACAGCCCGATGATGCCGACGAACAGGCATAACCAGACCATCGGATAAAGCGCAACAAGACCGCTGAGGAACATCGGCGTGGCAACATAACCGGCAAACACGATACAGCTGTTGAGTGTCGGGCGGCTGTCATAACGACGTGCCATCCAGTAGATTATGCGCCCCATGAGTGCGACAGCGGCGAGCATCAGAACATAGAAGATAACGGCGATATACGACGCGGTGAACATGGAAACCATCAGCGTCTGACCGTCACCGAAATTCCAGCCCAACTGTGTTGTACCGATAAACGAACAGACAACCGGGATCAACGCCATCAAAAGAACATGGTGGGAATACACATGTGAAACGGTTTCCCGCTCACGCTGGATTTGCTGCAGTTCGGGACCAGGATGGGATAAAAGTCCCCAGACATGATTTGCCATGAAACACCCCCTTGTACGCCGAAAGCCGCCAGCGGCGTGCAGTGATAGACCTTCGGAAATGCCCGTCACACAAGGGCACAAGGAAGGTGGCGACCTGTCTATATTATAGCCGTTATTGCCAGTTTTGCTGCTGCGCTCAACTTATCGTAATCAGCGTTTGACCGCAGCAGGCACCTCTTAATGGATAAAGCGAGCGGCTGTAAAAGTTGCACCTACCAGTACCAGCATCATGCTAATAATCCAGCGAGTCTGTTGGATCATAAGGTCATAAAACATCTTCTGCATGGCGCTTAATGAGGCTTCAATCTTTACAAAGCGCGCATCCACCTGTTCAAACCGTTTGTCGATTTGTTCAAACCGTTTGTCGACTTGTTCAAACCGTTTGTCGATATGCACCAGTCGATCGTCAATCCTAAGAAGATGCCCGTCGATGCGGGAGATGTTCTGTTCAGTTTTTCCTACACGCACACCGATATCTGTTACCGCTTCAGTGAGCGTGACCATCTGATACTCCAGTTTGCCGACCCGCAGATTAGTGTCGGTGACCACTTCCGTCAGCTGAGTGACCTGCTGCTCCACCTTCCCTACACGAAGATTCAGTCCGGCAATTTCCTCACCGTTTTTGATCCCTTGTTTTTCGATATTATTGATCTGATTTTGCATGAGCTTTTCCATGAGCAATTTTCCTTTGTATTCTTCCGGCCAGGCAGAGGCACCGGGAAAGTAGAGCATCGGATTGACGGGCGAGATATCCATTGTGCTGAGCTGAAACATGGCTGTTGTCCCTCACATGAGCTTATGAGCTTTCCCTGTTTAGAAACTCTTAATCTGGGGGGATTTTGCGCTGTATAAATAACCATATCAAATCAATTTACTTCTCGTTTCACATGCCACTGCTTATGTATCTATGCTTCGAAATCTTACATTTAGATGATGAATAAAAACCAACAAAAAGAGCCCCTTACGAGGCTCTTTAAACTTTATTACTTACGTTAGCTTTCGTTTACTGCTGTTCGGGATTATGTAACGCTGCAGCACCCTGCTGAGATTTACGCGCTTTTGCTACGTCGTCTTTGCTAACCGCCGGCGCCTGATTTCCCCATGCGTTACGGATATACGTACTGACATCCGCCATCTGCTGATCGGTCAGTTTCCAGCCGAACTCAGGCATGTCCGCACTGGTCGGATTGCTTGCCGTGGCCGCCCCCTGCCCGCCGTTCATCAGCACGTGCAGAATGTTGGTCGGCCGGGTGGCCTGAACGCCGTTATTACCCTTCAGGGCAGGGATCATGTTGCGTACCCCTTCACCGGAATTCTGATGGCATGCCGCGCAGTTATCGGCGTAGAGTTCTTTGCCGTTGGCCATCGCGGAATTAGCGGCTAAAGGCGCGGAATTATCTTTGCTGCCCGGCAAGCTTTTCAGGTAAACCGCGATAGCATGCAGATCTGAATCCGACAAATGCTGCAGTGAATTCGTGACCGCTTCCGCCATCGGACCGGCAGCCACGGTACGCGAGTTCGCTCCGGTTTTCAGGTACTGCACCACTTCGTCATTGCTCCAGTCGCCAATGCCCTGACGGGTATTACCGGTGATTTCCGGCGCGAACCAGCCCTGCAATTCTCCGCCCTGCAGATGTACGCCAAAGTTATCACCGCCCAGAGGATTTTTTGCAGTATGGCACGATGTACAGTGCCCCAGCCCTTCCACCAGATACGCGCCGCGATTCCATTCTGCCGACTGCGACGGATCGGCTTTGAACGGTGCTGTATCCAGGAACAGCAGGTTCCAGCCGAACATCATCAGACGGATGTTATACGGAAACGGCAAATCCGTTTTCGGGCCGTCATAATGCACGGCAGGCACGGTATTCAGATACGCTTTGATGTCTTTCAGGTCCTGATCGCTGACCTTGGCGTAAACGTTGTAAGGCATCGCCGGATACAGATTCTCGCCGTTGATCCCTTTGCCGTTGCGCACCGCATTAATGAACTGCTGATCGGTCCATCCGCCAATGCCCGTTTCTTTATCCGGCGTAATGTTAGTGGCGTAAATCGTGCCGAACGGCGTGTTCAGCCCGTAGCCGCCCGCAAAAGGTTTACCGCCGCCTGGCGCGGTATGACAGGCCACACAGTCCCCTGCCAGTGCCAGATATTTGCCGCGCTCAATGGCGGTTTTGCCGGTCATGGCTGCCGCAGCCGGAGCCTGAAAATCGCCAGACTGGCTGGCGTTGTGCCAGGTTTTAAAACCGACAAAACCCAGCCCGCCGATGACAACCACGCCCGCGATAATTGCTAATGTCTTTTTCACGCTCATGCTTAAACCCTCACCAGCGGACCAGGAGATTTCAGATACTGGGTTTTGATGGCTTCAGCTGCCCATAAGGTCAGCGCACCCACGGTACCGGTCGGGTTATATCCGCCATTATTAGCAAAGGCTGAAGCGCCGCAGACAAAGACGTTATGCACATCCCAGCTTTGCAGATAGCGGTTTACCGCGCTGGTTTTCGGATCGTCGCCCATGCAGGCGCCACCGGTGGTATGCGAGGAAAGGTTATCCATCGGTGAGAACGGTTTGGTGGTCGGTTCCTGACGGACAACGGTTTTTGCGCCCATCGCGTGCGCAATCTCAACCGAGCGGTCGGCCATAAATTTCGCTGAGCGTTTGTCGTTTTCGATCCAGTCAAAGGTCACGCGCAGCAGCGGCTGGCCGTGGCGATCTTTATATTCCGGATCTAAATCAAGGAACACATCGCGGTGCGGGTAGCTGTTGCCCATGCAATAGACGTTGTTGTAGTTCTGATAGCTTTGTTTGACGGCTTTCTTCCAGTCAGCCCCCCAGCGCGGAGTGCCCGGCGGTACGTTATTGGAATAGCCAATCGGACGTCCGTTGGTGGAATGGACCAGCGCCACACCGCCGCCGATAAAATCGTGGTGGGTATGATCGAAGTTGTCGCCGTTGAAATCGTCAATCGCCTGAGACAGCGCACCGGCACCGATAAACGGATTCATCATTTCATCTTCAAAGAAGAAACCTGCACCGGAAACGGTCTGATAAGCATAGTTACGGCCTACAACGCCTTCGCCGGTTTTATGGTCGTAAGGTTTACCGATGCCGGAAAGCAGCATCAGGCGCACGTTGTCCATCTGGTAAGCCGAAATCACCACGATGTCCGCGGGTTGTTCCCATACTACGCCGTCGCTGCCGATAAAAGTCACTCCGGTAGCGGTTTTGCCGTCGGCGGCTTTGTTCACGCGCAACACTTCAGATTCGGTGATTACCGTGAAATTGGGGCGCTGCATGACGGCTGGTAAGATACAGGCATTCGGACTACTTTTTGACCAGTTGCCGCAGCCGAAGAATTCGCAGTAACCGCAATAAGTACACGGCGCCATGTTAATACCCAGCGGATTGGTATAAGCATCAGACGTGTTACCCGCAGGCACGGCAAACGGGTGATAGCCCATCTCGCGGGTGGCTTTATCAAAGATCATCGACAGCTGGGTGCGTTTGAGCGGCGGCAGCGGATAATCGCGGCTGCGCGGCCCTTCGAAGACATTCCCGCCTTCAATTTTTTCACCCTTGATGTTGCCCGCTTTCCCGGACGTACCCGCGTAGCGTTCGAATTTGTCGTAGAACGGTTCGACGTCATCATAGGTCACGCCCCAATCCTGCACCTGCATACCTTCGAGGAATTTGTTCTTGCCGTAACGTTCTACTGTCTGGCTGTAGCTCTGGAAATCGTACGGCAGGAAGCGCCAGGTCATGCCATTCCAGTGCGTACCCGCACCGCCGACATTCATACCAAACTGATAGGTATTAAATTCACGCAGCGGTAACGCTTGCTGGATCGGGTTATTACGGAATGTCAGGGTTTCCACCGCCGTCGGCTGCATGATCGCGCGGCGGCTGACAAAGCGCAGCTCATCGGTATCAATAGTGGTGGGGAAATCGTTGCTGGTGTCGCGCCATGAACCGCGCTCAATTGCCACCACATTCAGTCCTGCCAGCGTCAGCTCATTCGCCATCAGCGAACCTGCCCAACCCAGGCCGACGATGACAGCATCGACCTTTTCACGTTTATTACTCATACGACATTTACTCCTGCAAAAATCAATTCAATCAATGACCGTTCGTGGGCGGTTTTTATGATTTTTCGTATTGGGACAACATGCTGACCGGCTCGATATGTAAGTCTTCGCCACGGCGGTCGATGACATCCCGGAAGTCATAACGCGCACCGGGGAAACCGAGCATTTTCCAGCCCGCCATATCTTTGTTGCCGCCATATAACGGGTCGGAGAAGAATCCCTCACGCATGTTCTGCACTAACATGTTGAAGAACAGCTGGCCGTTGACGCCCGCCAGCGGAATTTCGCCGGATTCCACGCGACGCAGTAAATCGTCCTGTTGTTCGCCGGAAAGCTCGGTGAAGTTTTTCCCGTTATTGCGCGATTTCGCGACGTTATTCAGCGCCGTCAGCCCCAGTTTGTAACGTTCGGCTGGCGTGTCTTTATATTGCGGTCCGGCCTGCGGCAACCCGTCCTGAATCACCGGCCCGAGACGATAGGTAGTTACCGCTTTGCCGAAATCGCCGCTCAGTTGACGATCCAGAAACACCGCGCAACCGGCCTCTTTACCGCCGATACTGAGTTCATCTGCCGGAATGATACGGTCGGCCAGGGTTTCCACCAGGCTGACTTCTTCGGGCGTGAAAAATGTCCATTCACCGGCGACCACCGGTTTTGGCGGACGAACCGAATGGATAATCCACGGCATACCACCGGAGAAGATTTTGGCTTTAACCTTCAGCGCAGTGCTGAATAACAGCACCGCCATAGAGGTCAGAAAATGTCTGCGTTTCACGATAAAACTCCTTTTAGCGGGGTCTGACGGGGAAGTACCCACATCTGCGGTGGGCTTTTATTTTGTGACGGAGATTATACGAAGATGTTAGGCGAAAGTAAGATATTTTGTACCAACTGGTACATACTTTATTTGTTTTAAATCAAGGTATTATTTATTTGGTAGTGAGTTCGTACACTAACTAACAATTTTTTACAGGCGAAAAGCCCTGCATACTGGAAAGAAATTCATTAACGTAGTGACACGCATTACTCAGGAGAATCACATGCGCATCACCTGTTTACACACGGCGGACAGCAATATTGCGGTATTTGACCATACAGCGCGGGAGCTTGGGCTAACTCAGCATCAGTTTCTCCATGTCTCACGGCCTGATTTACTGGCCGCAGCCGAAAAGGCAGGCGGACTGACTGAGGATATTCGTCAGCAAACTGCCGATGTGTTGCTGGCATTGAGTGAAAATGCCGACCGCGTTTTACTGACCTGCTCGACGCTGGGTTCAGCCGCAACGCTTGCCAGCGAAACAGCCACGGTGCCGGTTTTGCGAGTCGATCAGGCGCTGGCGCAACAGGCCATGAAAACGGCGGGCAATGTGGTCGTGCTGTGTGCAGTCGAAACGACCCTGGAGCCGACGCAACAGTTATTCACGCAGGTGGAAAAGCATCCGCAGGCACAGTTTGAAATCCGTCTGGTAACCGGCGCATGGGAAAAGTTTAAGCAGGGTGATCTGGCGGGATACTTACAGGCCATCGCGGCAGCGGCTGATGCGCAATATTTGAAAGGTGCGGTCTGTGTGGTGCTGGCACAGGCATCAATGACCGGCGCGGCGCAGCTGACACAAACGGGCAAACCGCTCACCAGCCCCGAATGTGGCTTACGCGCGGCGCTGGCCTGAAAAAACAGCGAGCAAAAAGCAAAAACGCAGGCAGAAGCTATACTGATAAGGAATATCATTGGCTTAGCCGGACGGCTGATGATGACTGAAAAGTATGTTAAGGAGAAAACATGAAAATTATTCTGTGGATCATCGCCATCATCTTTATCGTCGGCCTGCTGACCCTCACAGGTGTCTTTAAACTGATTTTCTGATCATCAGTTCATTCCCTGCAAACAAAAAGTCCGGCACATGGCCGGACTTTTTCATTTATCAGCAATGACTGAAATATCCAAATAATTCGGATTGCAATAAGGCGGCAAGCGAACGAATCCCGATGAGCTGACATTAGTCAGTGATTCGGGTGAGTGAACGTCGCCAACGCCATTGCGGTCCGAAGTATGCAGGATATTTTTAGTCGTCTGCTTCTTCGACGGAAGGCTGCGTCTTCTGCTGCTCTTTCTGCTTACGATAGTTCTTCGCAATTTGTGGAACGGGCACAGTTTTACCGGTTTCCATCCAGGTGCGCAGACGGTTGGCGTCGGCAAATGCGGTGTATTTTCCGAAAGCATCCATCACGACCAGGGTAACCGGTTTACCGTTGATGGTGGTGCGCATCGCCAGACAATGCCCTGCATCATCGGTGTAACCGGTCTTGGTCAGCTGGATATTCCAGGACGGGTTTATGATCAGATGATTGGTATTACGAAATGGCAAGGCATACGCCGGATGGCTGAAGACCGCGGTTTTTTCGGCTGTGGTGCTCAGCTGGCCGATCAGCGGATAACGCTGGGAAGCCAGCAGCAGACGGGTCAAATCGCGTGCAGTCGAGACGTTATGCGGCGATAAACCGGTCGGTTCCACATAATGCGTGTGGGTCATTCCCAGCGATTTCGCTTTGGCATTCATGGCTTTAATGAATGCTGAGTAACCGCCAGGATAATGCGCCGCGAGACTGGCTGCTGCACGGTTTTCCGAAGACATCAGCGCCAGCTGAATCATTTGACGACGGGTAATTTCGCTGTTGATTTTCACGCGGGAGAAAACGCCGCGCATTTCAGGCGTATTACTGATATCGACGTTAATCACTTCGTCGAGTGGCAGATTCGCATCCAGCGTGACCATAGCGGTCATCAGCTTTGTCAGGGAGGCAATCGGCCTCACCTCATCAGGATTTCGGGAATAAATCACTTCATGGCTTTTAAGATCCACCACCATGGCGCTGCCGGAAGCAATTTGAACAATCGGGGCGACGGCCTGCTCTTGCTTTGCAGCGAAGGCGGCAGGTGCAGACAACATGCCTGTATTTAAGGCTAATAAGCTCAGAACCAGAAGACGGATTTTCACATGCATTGCTCTGTATTTAGAAAGTTGTCATTGAGTTATGTCGAAACAGCGGGCGGAATTATAAGGGACGCGAATAGTCTTAGCACCCGCATTTTTCAATTCTATTTGTCACAAAGTCTGTCACCAGCGCCCGCCAACCGTGGAACGGCGAGTAAGTGAACACTTGCGTAAGATTAGCCTGAAATGAAAAAGGGACGGTTAAAAGCGTCCCTCCGGATTCTGTCGTCTCTCTGCCCCTGGAAAGACATCATGGCATCACCGGTTGATGCGTTCGGCAATTTCCTTCGACGTCTTCAGCACGCGCACTTCAGTAAATAACTCTGTCGCTTCTTCGTACTCTTTGCGCAAGTAGCTCAGCCACTGTTTGATACGCGCAACGTGATACAAACCGGTGTCGCCCTGCTTTTCCAGACGGGTGTATTTCTGCAACAGCGTCATCACATCCGGCCACGGCATACGCGGTTCGTTGTACTTCACCACGCGGCTGAGGTTCGGGATATTCAACGCACCACGCCCCAGCATTACCGCATCGCAACCGGTGGTTTGCAGACAGGCCTGACCGCTTTCGTAATCCCAGATTTCGCCGTTAGCAATCACCGGAATACTCAGCCGCTGACGGATTTCACCAATCGCGGCCCAGTTAATGCGCTCCGGCTTGTAACCGTCTTCTTTGGTTCGCCCGTGAACGGTCAGTTCGGTGGCACCGGCCTGCTGTACTGCATCAGCAATTTCAAAACTGCGCTCGAGGGAATCCCAGCCAAGACGTACTTTCACGGTCACCGGCAAATGCGCGGGAACGGCGGCGCGCATGGCTTTCGCACCCTGATAAATCAGCTCAGGATCTTTAAGTAGCGTGGCTCCGCCGCCGCTGCCGTTGACCATTTTCGACGGGCAACCACAGTTGAGATCCACTCCGTAAGAGCCGAGCTCAACGGCAAAAGCGGCGTTTTCAGCCAGCCATTGCGGATATTGTCCAAGCAGTTGAACACGCACCCGCGTACCGGAGGGCGTACGGCTGTCGTGATGTAATTCGGGGCACAGGCGATGGAAAACTTTGGCGGGCAGCAGCTGATCGACCACACGCACAAACTCAGTGATGCACAAATCGTAGTCGTTCACTTCAGTGAGAAGTTCACGAACCAGAGGATCAAGCACACCTTCCATCGGAGCCAGTAATACGCGCATCGTTGTTCAACCTTTAAAAATGACGCGCAAGATTACCGCATGGCCCGCCGCCGGGCAATTACCCTTGTGACAAATCGCGGCTCAGGTGTTCCGGCGCATTGCCGCTGGCCTGCCGGGCTTTTACCGAGCGCCAGGCAATCCACACAGCCAGGAACGCCGGTATGGCAAACAGCAGGAACATCCAGAATGCCGCGTTGGCCGCACCGGCATCTCCCTGACTCACGCCCGCGAAGTTAGCGACAGTGCCCGCCAGTGCCGCGCCGAGCGCTGACGCAAAAGACTGCACGACAGTTATTGATGCACCGGCTTTTTCGCGGTCGTCCTCCGGAGCCTGTTGCAGCACGCGGGTCAGCAGATGCGGCCAGCCAAGACCGATGCCGAAACCGGCCAGCGTCAGCCCGAGAACCACACCACTGATATTTAGCCACGGCAGACCAAACGCGACGGGTACGGTAAACAACAATAAAAGCAAACCGGCAGCCAGTATCACCGGCCCGCAGACAATGGCGTTGTCGGCACGGCGACCTGTCCAGCCGGAGCTCGCGACTTCGCTTAATGTCCAGCCCGCTGCCGCGGCTGCCGTGATATAACCGGCCGCCAGCGGCGCCTGACCATGCAAATGTTGCAGCATATAAGGGACAAACAGTTCGCAGCCGAGGCCGATAATCAGCAGACTCATCACCAGATACAGCCCGTAAAGCGGAGAAGAACGGCGTAATGCATCGCGCGGCAGCAGCCTGACATCAGCGGTAAATTCGCGGTGACGCAGAATTAACATCATCACCACCGCAATCACGAATCCGAGCAGGTTAATCAGGCCTTCGGAGGACAAACTCCCCGCAGAAACCACCAGCACCGAGCCGGTCAGCAACGCCAGCTGCATCAACGGTAACGGCTCGTCGGCCTGTTTTTCACGCTGCGCTTTTGGCAAAATCCGCCATACCCACAGCCCGAACAAAGACGTCACCGGCAGCAGCAAACCAAATGCCCAACGCCAGGCGTGCAGTTCCGCAAAAATCCCGCCCACTGCCGGGCCGATCAGCGTCGCAATCCCCCACATGGCAGAAATCAGCGCCATTGCCCGCGGCCAGAGAGATTCTTTAAACAGCAGATTGATCATCGCGTAAGAAAGCGCAAACAGGAATCCGCCGCCCAGCCCCTGCAACGCCCTTCCGAGCAGCAACACCGGCATATTCGGTGCGGCGGTACAAATCGCGGCACCGGCGATAAAAATACCGGTCGCCATCAGATAACTGCCGCGGGGTCCGGCGGTCCGCATCAGACGGGCGGAAAGTGCCGAGCCCAGTATGGAGCACACGACGTACAGTGTAGTGTTCCACGCATACCACGCCAGCCCGCCGATATCCTGCACGACAGAGGGCAAAATGGTGATCACGATGTAACTGTTGGTGGCGTAAAGCGCGACACCGGCACTGAGGGTGATGGCGCTCCCGCGGTTCTCTGCACTGAATAAGTCCGCCCAACCGTTCTGACTTCCCGACATTTCTCTGCATCCCTTTGGTTTGTGCTTTCCACACATTGAAGCGTGATGTGGTTATGGTATGATTAAAACAAGAAATAACTTGGAATATGTTTTACGTAATCTAGAACCCGCCGAGGTAATATGTCAAGCAATGACTTGGAAAATAAAAATGACGTCAGACAAAGTGTGGCAGAGCGCCTGCTGACGCTTCTGAAAACGCGCGGGGAATTACAGGCCAGTGATGCCGGTCACCTTTTGGGCACCACCGGAGAAGCCGCACGACAACAGTTCGTGAAGCTGGCAAAAGAAGGTCTGGTGGAAGCCAAAGCCGTTTCCCAGGGTGTCGGCCGCCCGTCACAATACTGGCAGCTGACCGCCGCAGGCCATGCGCGATTCCCCGATGCGCACGCCGATCTCACCGTACAACTTTTGCAGCTGATCCGCACCTCTCTGGGCGATTCAGCGCTGGATCAGCTGATCACTTCGCGGGAAAAAATCACGCAGGAAAACTACCACCAGGCGATGCTCGGGGCGGTGTCGATGGAAGAAAAATTGCAAAGGCTGACGGATATCCGTACCCGTGAAGGTTATATGGCGGACTGGACATTACAGGAAGATGGCAGTTATCTGTTTATCGAAAATCACTGCCCGATTTGTGCCGCCGCCGCTACCTGTCAGGGATTTTGCCGGGCAGAACGCGATGTGTTCAGCGAAGTGCTGGATGCTGATGTGCAACGCACCGAGCATATTTTACAGGGCGCACGGCGTTGTGCCTATGTGATCCGATAAACCGGATCAGCTAGATTGCAGACGAAAAAAAACCGCCGGTGAAGGCGGTTTGATTGCACAACAGTGATAACAATTACTTGTTGCCGCTGCCTGCATTGCCGGTGCGACGCTGACCTGCATGAGCAGGACGCGAACGTGCCGGACGGTTTTCAGCTGAACCGCGGTTTTCTGAACCACGATTTTCTGAGGTACCGCTGCGCTGACCATTTCCGCCCTGACGCGGAGCGCCGGAACGTGGAGCACCAGAGCGCGGTGCGCCCGGACGCTGGCCCTGACGTGGCGCGCCACGACCACCGCCGCCGCTGCCCTGACGACCATTAATGATCGGCTCAGCTTTGATGCTCGGGTCTGGCTCGTAACCTTCCAGCGCGATGCGTGGAATTTCACGTTTCAGCAGACGTTCGATATCACGCAGCAGTTTGTGTTCGTCAACGCACACCAGAGAAATCGCTTCGCCGGTGGCTTCCGCACGACCGGTACGGCCGATACGGTGAACGTAATCTTCCGGTACGTTTGGCAGCTCGTAGTTCACCACGTGCGGCAGCTGGTCGATATCCAGACCACGCGCAGCGATGTCAGTCGCGACCAGAACACGGATAGAACCGGCTTTGAAATCGGCCAGTGCGCGGGTACGTGCGCCCTGACTTTTGTTACCGTGAATAGCGGCGGCAGTGATGCCGTCTTTATTCAGCTGCTCAGCCAGATGGTTTGCGCCATGTTTGGTACGGTTGAAGACCAGCACCTGTTTCCAGTCGCCTTCGCCGATCATCTGAGACAGCAATTCTCTTTTACGTTTCTTATCAACAAAGTGAACGCTTTGTTCAATTTGCGCAGAAGCGGTGTTGCGACGGGCTACTTCGACAGAAGCAGGGTTGGTCAGCAACTTGCTCGCCAGACCTTTAATCTCATCAGAGAAGGTCGCGGAGAACAGCAGGTTCTGACGCCTGGCAGGCAGTTTCGCCAGCACGCGACGGATGTCATGAATGAAGCCCATGTCCAGCATGCGGTCGGCTTCGTCCAGCACCAGAATTTCAACCTGAGATAAATCAACAGCACGCTGATGTTCAAGATCCAGCAAACGACCAGGCGTTGCGATCAAAACATCCACACCACCGCGCAGTTTCATCATCTGCGGGTTGATGCTCACACCACCAAATACCACCAGCGAACGCAGGGTCAGGTATTTGCTGTAAGCCTGTACGTTTTCACCAATCTGCGCCGCCAGCTCACGGGTTGGGGTCAGGATCAGCGCACGAACCGGGCGACGTCCTTTGAATTGCGCGTTGGTATGGCTGAGCATATTGAGCAGCGGCAGGGTAAAACCAGCGGTTTTACCGGTACCGGTCTGCGCACTCGCCATCAGGTCACGACCTTCCAGCACGACAGGAATAGCCTGACGCTGAATAGGCGTAGGTTCGCGATAGCCCTGTTCTTCAACAGCACGCAAAATTTCGGCACTTAAGCCGAGGGAATCAAATGACATATAAGGAAAAGCTCCAGTCCACTCTAACCCGAACGGGGTTCGGTGCAGTTTCAAGAGTGGATGATCAGACGAGGCAAATGAGGCATTACCACGAGGATTCGGCACAAACTGCAGTGCGCCAGTTGGGTCGATTCTACCACAGAACGCCGCCGTGCGTGAATTTATCTCCTGCAGGCCTGTAACGGGCGGTTACAGAGGCTGACTCCGGCGGCGCTTTCAGGCGGCATAATCTGTCGTGATAATCCCAAATGTTGACACAGGATAATCAATTATAAATCTGATGAATGGGTTCCCACTTTTTGCGTCCCCCTTCACAGATTTGATTGCTATGCTTCGTTTCTCACACTCCTCTGTCCATAAGGCTCGCTCGCTGCAACATGGAAACCTGGAAAGTAAATTTAATCTCCGTCTGGCTGGGCTGTTTTTTCACCGGCATGGCGATGAGTCAGATCCTGCCTTTTTTACCGCTTTACATCGAACAGCTTGGCGTCACATCTCATGAATCACTGAGCCTGTGGTCAGGACTGGTGTTCAGCGGTACGTTTCTGGTTTCGGCCATCGTTGCGCCGCTGTGGGGCAGCCTTGCGGATCGTAAAGGCCGCAAGCTGATGTTGCTGCGCGCCGCACTGGGTATGGCAATTGTCATGATGTTGCAGGGTTTCGCCACCAACGTCTGGCAGCTTTTCATTCTGCGTACGCTGATGGGGCTGACGTCCGGGTATATACCCAATGCGATGGCGCTGGTCGCCTCGCAGGTGCCCCGGGATAAAAGCGGCTGGGCGCTGGGCACCTTGTCTACCGGTCAGGTATCTGGTGTCATTATCGGCCCGCTGCTCGGCGGTTTTATGGCTGACCATCTCGGCCTGCGCACGGTATTTTTCGTCACCAGCGCCATGTTGTTTATCAGCTTCCTGATCACATTATTTCTGATCAAAGAACGCGTAGTGCCGGTGACCAAAGCCAACCGGCTGAGTGGTAAAGCGGTATTCACCACACTGCCTTATCCGTGGCTCATCGTCAGCCTGTTCGTTACCACCATGATGATTCAACTGGCGAACGGTTCCATCAGCCCGATCCTGACGCTGTTTATCCGCGAGATTTCGTCTGACACCAGCAACATCGCGTTTATCAGCGGCGTGATTGCCGCGGTACCCGGCGTTTCCGCGCTGATGGCCGCCCCGAAACTCGGTAAGCTCGGCGACCGCATTGGCGCGCACCGCATTCTTATCGCCGCACTGGTCTTTTGCTTCATTCTGTTCTGCCTGATGGCGCTGATTAATACACCGACCCAGCTGGGTATTTTGCGTTTCATGCTAGGTTTCGGTGATGGCGCGCTGATGCCTGCGGTTCAGGCGCTGCTGGTGAAATACAGCAGTGATCAGGTCACCGGCCGGATATTTGGATACAACCAGTCGTTTATGTATCTCGGGAACGTGATCGGGCCGCTGATTGGCTCGAGCGCCTCAGCCCTGCTCGGCTTCCGGTGGGTGTTTATCGTGACGGCGATTCTGGTGCTGTTTAACACCGTGCAGGTGTGGTGGAGTTTTCGGCGTGTACCGACGGGGCGGGTCAGAGTTTGATGTGCTCCTCCCCCTGCGAAGGGGGAGGACGGGAGGGGGTTTTAAGGGCTGACACCATTATCCCTGCACACTTCAGCATTCATTTTTTGACCTTTATACCCCACCCCAACCCTCCCCTTCGCAGGGGAGGGAGCTAATAAACCTCACCAGCCGGCATAAAAAAAGGGACACTTCTCAGTGCCCCTCTCAAACGTTTGCAATCAAAAACCGTTACCGGCGGTTGCCGAAAATCCGCAACAGCATCAGGAACAGGTTGATGAAATCGAGATACAACGTCAGTGCGCCAACAATGGAGTATTTACGGAAGTTATCGCGATCATCAGCAGACAACTGCGCACCCATGTTTTTCAGCTTCTGTGTGTCATACGCGGTCAGACCGACGAAGATCAGCACACCGGCGTAAGAAATGATGTTCGCGAGGCCGGAGCTTTTCAGCCACATGTTCACCAGCGATGCCAGCACCAGGCCGATCAGCGCCATGAACAACATACTGCCGATACCGGTCAGGTCACGCTTGGTCACGTATCCGTAAACGCTCATCGCGCCAAACATACCGGCGGCGACAATGAAGGTACCGAAAATCGAATCACCGGTGTAGACCAGGAAAATACTGGAAAGCGTCAGCCCGGTCAGCGCGGAATACAGCATGAACAAACCGGTGGCGACCGTGCCACTCAGGCGATTCACCATGCCAGAAATCACGAAGACCAGCGCCAGCTGCGCGATGATCAAACCGAAGAAAGTAATCTGGCTGGAGAAAACAAAACTCATGATTTTCTCAGAGCCGGAGGCGTACCAGGCCACAAATGCGGTCAGCAGCAAACCACAGAACATCCAGCCATACACTTGCGCCATGTACGCCTGAATGCCGGTATTCGCGCGTTCAACAATTGAACCGTTACTGCGTGGATATCGATCCATGATGATTACCCTTTTGCATGGAGGACAAAAAATGAGGCCAGAACAGCCTCCCGATTTTTTAAGCGTATCACAGATAGAGAGAAAAGCATGGAAGGTCTGCGTGCGGTTGAGATGCGATTTACCAGCGCGCCGCGGCCTGTTTATCGCTGTCACGGGCATCAACCCAGCGGTCGCCCTCTTCCGTGGCCTCACGCTTCCAGAACGGTGCGCGGGTTTTCAGATGATCCATAATGAATTCATTGGCTTCAAAAGCCATGCCACGATGCGCGCTGGTCACGCCGACAAACACGATTTCATCCCCCGGATACATCGGACCCACGCGGTGATAAACCGACACGCGTTGCAGCGGCCAGCGGGAACGGGCTTCAGCAACAATTTCTGCCAGCGCTTTTTCGGTCATGCCCGGATAATGTTCCAGCGTTAACGCGCTGACATGATTACCCAGATTGTGATTGCGCACTTTGCCGGTAAACGTCACCACAGCACCGTCGGCGTCAGATTGCGCCAGCCAGTTGTACTCATCACCCACGCTGAACGGCGCGGCATCCACAACAATTTTCGTCTCGCTCATCTCAGCCCCCGGTGACCGGTGGGAAGAAGGCCACTTCATCGCCCGCCGTGAGCGGATGCGCCATCGTGGTCAGCGTCTGGTTAACCGCCACCAGTAACTTTCCGGATTCCAGCGCCAGTGCCCAGCGGTCACCGCGCGCCGTAAGCGAAGTCCGTAACTCTTCCACCGTTGAGAAATCCGACGGAAGTTGCAGGCTCGAGGTGCCGGTCAGTTCGCGTACCTGCGCGAAGAAAAGAACGTCGATCATATTTCCACCTTACCTTCCACCTTAAAGTCTCCGGATTTGCCGCCGGTTTTTTCCAGCAGGCGGATCGGGCCGATCACCATATCTTTCTGCACCGCTTTACACATATCGTAAATAGTCAGCGCCGCCACGGAAGCCGCCGTCAGCGCTTCCATTTCCACGCCGGTTTTTCCACTCAGACGGCAGCGGGATTCGATGCGCACGCGGTTATGTTCCGGCTGCGCGTCGAGATTTACTTCCACTTTGGTCAGCAACAGCGGATGACACAGCGGGATTAAATCCCAGGTCTTTTTCGCCGCCTGAATGCCAGCGATACGCGCCGTAGCGAACACATCACCTTTATGGTGGTTGCCGTTAATGATCATCGCCAGCGTACCGGCCGCCATTTCAACAAAGGCTTCGGCTCGCGCTTCGCGAACCGTTTCGGCTTTACCGGAGACATCCACCATGTGCGCGTCGCCGGAAGCATTAATGTGAGTGAGTTCAGACATACTTATTTCTTCAAATGTGGAGTGAAATTGCACGGTCCCTGACGGGCGTCGAGCTGCGCTTCAATGATGTTGTCCCAGGCGGTCTGGCAGGCGCGGGTCGAGCCGGGCATGGCGAAAATTACCGTCTGGTTGGCGATGCCGCCAATGGCGCGCGACTGAATGGTCGAGGTACCGATATCTTCAAACGACACCATGCGGAACAACTCGCCAAAGCCTTCGATTTCGCGGTCAAACAGCGGTTTCAGCGCTTCCGGCGTATTGTTGCCGGCGTTAAAACCGGTACCACCGTTGATCAGAATCGCCTGGATTTTTTCATCCGCTATCCACGCAGAAACCACGGCGCGGATGCTGTAAATGTTCTCTTTGACGATTTGCTGTGCGACGACGTGATGCCCGCTTTCGGTCACGGCCTCTTTCAGGTAATGCCCGGATGTGTCTTCAGCGTCGGTGCGGCGGTCGGAAACCGTCATGATCGCCACAGATAAAGGCAAAAACTCTTTACTGGCTTTGCTCATCAGTTTGCTCCTTAAACGATTAATGCCGGACTCAGCCGCCGATAAACGACAGGTTCTGGGTAATTCCGGTATTGCCTTCATGCAGGAAGTGAGTTTGTTTTTTGCGGCTCAGACCGCCCTGAATGCGGTCCATCAGATCGTCCTGCTGCATGTCGTGGGCTAATAAATCACGCAGAGGGATGCCCTGCTCGCCGAAAAGACACAAATGCAGATTGCCGATGGCAGACACGCGCAGCCGGTTACAGCTGGCGCAGAAGTCTTTTTCGTACGGCATGATCAATCCGATTTCACCGAGATAATCCGGATGGCTGAAAACCTGCGCGGGGCCGTCGCTGCGGGAGCGAACTTGTAACTGCCAGCCCTGACGCACCAGCTGTTCGCGAAGCACTTCGCCCGACACGTGATGTTTGCGGAACAGATCGCCGCCGTCGCCGGTTTCCATCAGTTCGATGAAACGTAGCTGGATCGGACGGGTTTTGATCCAGTCGAGGAACGTGTTCAGGCTGGCGTGATTCACATCGCGCATCAGCACGGTGTTAACTTTCACCTTGCTGAAACCGGCGTCAAAAGCCGCGTCGATTCCGGCCATCACATCGTGGAATTTATCCTGACCGGTGATGGCGTGAAACTGGCGGGCGTCGAGACTGTCGACGCTGACGTTGATGTTGGTCAGACCGGCATCGCGCCATTTATCGATATCACGCGCCATGCGATAACCGTTAGTGGTCACCGCGAGGGTTTTGATGGAAGGATTTTCGCGCACTGCGGCAATGATCTCGCAGAAGTCGCGGCGCAGCGACGGTTCTCCACCGGTCAGGCGCACTTTTTCTGTCCCTAAGTGAGCGAACGCGCGGCTGACCCGACGGATTTCATCGAGCGAGAGAAAACTTTTATTGCTGTGTCCGTGCGGCTTGTAGCCATCCGGCAGACAATAGGTGCAACGAAAATTGCACACGTCTGTGATCGACAGCCGCAAGTAATAAAACTTGCGGGCAAAAGCATCAGTAAGTTGAAGCACCTTAACACCTTTCCAGATACGGGAGATGCGGGCATTTCTGCCATACACCCTGGTGACTTTCGTCACGGCCAGGGCTCCATATTGTTTCTGTGGGAACGACGTCAGAAAGGCAACTTAGGAACCAGGGCTAGGAGTTGATTCATCCGATCCATAGCGGAGCGATGATGAATACGGGGGTAACGGGGCATATTCTAACGCCGCAAAGTCCGGATCGCCAAGATGGTTTTTCGTTATGCATTTTGATATATAACGATTTTTCACGACAAAAGACTGCATTTTCAAGGCTAAAAGCGTTTGATTTTGAATACGCTGAGTCTGCAAATGTCGTGCCCTTAAGTGATAACATCTTGTTGCAAAGTTAGGTAAAATCCCCGCAGAAAATTGATTTATATCGCCACTCCCCATTGAAAGGAAAACCATGCGTAACCGAACATTAGCAGACCTCGACCGGGTGGTGGCGTTAGGCGGAGGTCACGGGCTTGGCCGCGTGATGTCCTCCCTCTCCTCTCTCGGCCCGCGTCTGACCGGCATCGTGACCACCACGGATAACGGCGGTTCGACCGGCCGCATACGTCGTTCCGTGGGTGGCATTGCCTGGGGCGATATGCGCAATTGCCTGAATCAGCTGATTACCGAACCGAGTCTGGCCTCCGCGATGTTTGAATATCGCTTCAGCGGTCAGGGAGAACTCGACGGGCATAATCTGGGGAATCTGATGCTGCGTGCGCTCGATCACCTGACCGTGCGTCCGCTTGAAGCGATCAATCTGGTGCGCAGCCTGCTGAAAGTGGATGCCGAACTGATCCCGATGTCAGAACAGCCGGTCGATCTGGCCGCCATTGATGCCAACGGTGAAACGGTTCATGGAGAAGTGAATGTCGATAAACTGACGCAGATCCCGCGGGAACTGCGGCTTGAACCTCAGGTGCCGGCCACGCGCGAAGCGTTGCAGGCAATTGCAGAAGCTAATCTGATCCTGATTGGCCCCGGCAGTTTCTTCACCAGCCTGATGCCGCTGTTGCTGATGAATGACCTCACCACTGCGCTGCGTCGCAGCCGTGCGCACATTGTGTATATCGGCAATCTGGGGAAAGAACTCAGCGTCGCCGCGGCTTCTCTGACGCTGGATAACAAACTGGATATGATCGAAGCGCGCATTGGTCGCCGTGCAGATGCCGCGATTGTGGGGCCGAAAGTGACAGTTGGTGGAAGCGCGGCTGAACATCTGATTATTCAGAGCCCGCTCGAAGCCAGCGATGTGCCCTATCGCCATGACCGCGATATGTTGCGGGCGGCCATCGAAGAAGCGCTGCAAAAGATGCTCTGATTTACTGAATAGCAGAAACACGAAAGGCCGCGCGATGCGGCCTTTTTTGCGTCCGGAAACTGAATTTACTGCCAGTCAGCCAGGATCTCATTGGTGGTTTTCACGGTAACCGGATTGCCCGGCACGGATAACTCACGCCACACTTCATTATGCTGACCGATCAGTTGCTGCGCCGTCACATGCGTGCGGTCGCCGGTGGTATGCGCGTCCGATGCGACGGTCACGGCATAGCCTTTGCTGGCGGCAACTTTGATGGTGGTATCAACGCAGTAATCCGTTGCACAACCACAGACCGTAAAACGGGTCGCGTTCAGTTCCTGCAATACCGATTCGAGCGTAGTGCGATAGAAAGAATCACAGGCGGTTTTGGTGACAGAAATTGCCCCTTCCGGCTGATGAAGTTCAGGTAACACTTGCCAGAATTCACTGCCTTCGGTCATTTCACCTTCAGCGTGCTGAATGAAAATAACGCGCCCTGCCCGGTCAATCAGCTGATTAATGCGCTCAGCCCGTCCGCTGCGGTCATAACGCGGGGAGATGAACACTCCGTTTTGCATATCGATCACGATAAGAACCTGTTGCTCTGACACGATCCTTCCCCTCAAATGAACAGAATGAAATGCGCGTAAATTACTTTTTCACCAGCGGATGGTTATTCCACGGGCTGTCGGCAGCCGGTTTGGCGGTACTGACTTTTGGCTTTTGCGGAGCCTGTGCTGAGAGCGGTGTGCGGCGCTTGCTGCGTGTCATGTCCGGGCGCAGATGACCTTCGATGAAATCCAGATACAGCGTTTCCACTTCCTTGCGCGCCCACGGCGTACGGCGCAAGAATTTAAGGCTGGATTTCACACTCGGGTCACTTTTAAAGCAGTTGATATTCACCTGCGAGGCCAGCGCCGGCCAGCCAAAGTTATCCACCAGCGTTGTCAGCAGTTTTTCCAGCGTGACGCCGTGCAGCGGATCTTTCGCTGCGCCAGGATTTTGTGGTGTGTCAGTCATTGGCTCGCTCTTCGTTAAAATGTCTGGGTCATGATTTTTAAGCCGCGCAGTCTACCACCCTTCTCGTTATGAAATCGCAATAAACTGCTCGCGCAAGGCATGCAGTTCGTCGCGGGTATTGGCTGCTTCTTCGAATTCCAGATTCTGCGCGTGCGCATACATCTTGCTTTCCAGCTCTTTGATGCGTTGCTCCAGCGCTTTCGGCGTAAGCGATTTGAAGGTCTGCGCCGCTTCTGCATCGCGTTTGTCTTTGTTCTTTTTGGTCTTAGGCTGACCGAGTTGCAGGATGTCGGAGATCTTCTTGTTCAGCCCCATCGGCGTGATGCCGTTTTCGAGGTTATACGCTTCCTGTTTGGCGCGGCGACGTTCGGTTTCTTCAATGGCGCGGGCCATCGAGTTGGTAATTTTATCACCGTAGAGAATCGCTTTACCGTTGAGGTTACGCGCCGCACGGCCAATGGTCTGGATCAGCGAGCGTTCAGAACGCAGGAAGCCTTCTTTGTCGGCATCCAGAATGGCCACCAGCGACACTTCCGGCATATCCAGCCCTTCTCGCAGTAAGTTGATACCGACCAGCACATCGAATTCACCCAGACGTAAATCGCGGATGATCTCCACACGCTCGACGGTATCGATGTCAGAGTGCAGGTAACGTACTTTCTCGCCGTGTTCTTCAAGATACTCGGTCAGGTCTTCCGCCATACGCTTGGTCAGCGTAGTGACCAGCACACGCTCGTTAACCGCCACACGTTTACGAATTTCAGACAGCAAGTCGTCCACCTGGGTGGTCACCGGACGCACTTCGATGATCGGGTCCAGCAGACCGGTCGGACGCACCACCTGATCGACCACATCATCACCGGATTTCTCCAGTTCGTATTTACCCGGCGTGGCCGAGACATAAATACTTTGCGGCGCCAGCGCTTCGAATTCCTCAAAGCGCATCGGGCGGTTATCCAGCGCGGAAGGCAGACGGAAACCGTATTCAACCAGCGTTTCTTTACGCGAGCGGTCGCCTTTGTACATCCCGCCGATTTGCGGGATGGTCACGTGGGATTCATCAACAATCAGCAAACCGTCGGCAGGCAGGTAATCGAACAGCGTCGGAGGTGCCTCGCCCGGCCCGCGCCCTGAAAGGTAGCGCGAGTAGTTTTCGATACCGGAGCAATAACCCAGCTCGTTCATCATTTCGAGATCAAACTGCGTGCGCTGGCTGATACGCTGTTCTTCCAGCAGTTTGTTATTGGCCAGCAGCACTTTACGGCGATCCGCCAGTTCGACTTTGATTTCTTCCATCGCCTGCACGATGCGTTCACGTGGGGTCACGTAGTGCGTTTTTGGGTAGATGGTGAAACGCGGCACTTCGTGCTGAACCTGACCGGTCAGCGGATCAAACAGCGACAGACGTTCGACTTCCTGATCGAACAGTTCAATGCGTAGCGCCAGATCGTCAGATTCTGCCGGGAACACGTCAATGACTTCCCCGCGCACGCGGAAAGTACTGCGCTGGAAAGCCTGATCGTTACGGGAATATTGCAGCTCCGCCAGACGACGCAGAATGGCTCGCTGATCGATGATCATCCCTTTGGTCAGATGCAGCATCATTTTCAGATACAAGTCCGGATCACCCAGACCGTAGATGGCAGAAACTGACGCTACCACGATGACATCCCGGCGTTCCAGCAGGGCTTTAGTCGCGGAAAGACGCATTTGCTCAATGTGTTCGTTCACTGAGGCGTCTTTTTCAATAAAAGTGTCTGAGCTCGGGACATAGGCCTCGGGCTGATAGTAATCGTAGTAGGAGACAAAATATTCCACCGCGTTTTCCGGAAAGAACTCTTTCATCTCGCCATAAAGCTGCGCCGCGAGCGTTTTGTTCGGGGCGAGCACCATCGTCGGACGGTTCAGGTCAGCAATCACATTCGCCACGGTAAAAGTTTTGCCTGAACCGGTCACCCCGAGCAACGTCTGGTGCGCCAGCCCGTTCTCCAGCCCTTCTTCCAGGCGGCGTATCGCCTCAGGCTGATCGCCTGAAGGTTTAAATTCGGAATGCAGTTTGAACTCTTTACTCATGACGGGCTACCTGACTGAAATGGAAATGCACAAGGCCGTACGGGCTGAACCGGTGAACAGTTCGGGGAAAAATAGTATGAAAGACTTGGCAATTTTTGCCAGTCCAAATTTTACCGCTGTTATAATACTGTATATAAAACCAGCTTCCAATCGATAAAATCAGCACCTCTTTTAACATCTTGCTGCCACTGCACTTTTTTAGGTTATGGCAAATGAGAAATCTCACCATCAGTTGACATTTTTATCCCGATATTTACCGCTACTCACTTTCTGACCACAGCTTGACGAAGATTGACACAACTGTGACGAACGAATTACGCCTGTATTGCTTTTAACTAACTCATTGATATAAAACCACATCATCAAAAAGCTGCGAATACGGGCAAACTGAGCGCAAGCCGCGTCCTGACTCGTCTGTAGCAACTTTTCTTACTCTCATGCACAAGGTTATCCACAGGAATAGTGGATAAGTCTCAGTACACCAGGCGCGGCGGGAGTTGGTAAAAAACCATTTTTTGCTCCGTCAGCGCCTGAGAGCTCTTTTTTAGTTATTTTTTATCTTTTTTATCTCCTTATTTATGCCTATTTCGCCTGGATTTCCGAGCGGATGTTCCTTGCAAAACCCAAAAGTGCATCTGATCAGGATTTTCCAGCTTCTCAACGGCGCAAACCTTGCACCAAAATTAGTGAAACCGGCACTGCCAAAGTGCAGTTTACTTTTACAACGGCTCACGCCGAATCTCCAAATCCTGACAATACTCATGAATAATCCTAAATCATCCGTACGTGGCCTGTTAACAGCCACGTAACGTCTCTTTTTATCACTCCCTGGTAAAACTTGGCCTGAGAGTTGCAAATTCACTCTTTGAAGAGATTTCGTGAAGGATTCCCCTGTAGAACGCGCATACAGCGGAACATAAATGTCAGAAACATGACAGTGGCCGTCAAAATGCAGTCCGGTGAAAAGCGCCATGAGGGAGGTATGTCTGATGTTAAGTGTAAAATCCGTTAATCAGTACTATGGGCAAAAACATATTCTTTGGGACATCAATCTCGAACTGTACCGCGGGCAATGCACCTGCCTGATCGGGCGAAATGGCGTGGGCAAAACGACGCTGATCAATTGCATCATGGGGCATCTTCCGGTGAAAAGCGGCGCAATTTCCTGGCAATCGCGTGATGAAGAGCCGCAAAGTCTGCTGAATCTGCCTGTGGAAAGCCGCGCACAGATGGGTATCGGTTATGTACCTCAGGGGCGGCAGATTTTTTCGCAGATGAGTGTCGATGAAAACCTGCAAATCGCCATGATGGCGAGCCGGAATAAGACGCGTCGCGTGCCTGAAGAAGTCTATGACCTGTTTCCGGCGTTAAAAGAGATGGGCACGCGTAAGGCGGGAGAGCTTGATGAAAGCCAGCAGCAACAGCTGGCCATCAGCCGGGCGCTGGTTCAGGAGCCCGAATTACTGATACTGGATGAACCGACCGAGCACACCAGCGCATCGATGGCGGCGAACATGGGCAATATTATTCACCGCCTGAACCGGGATCTGGGTCTGACATTATTGCTGGTCGGCCACAAACTGCCGTTCATCCGCAGCGTCGCCGACCGGTTCTGTCTGGTCGATGGCGGCCGCGATGTCGCACAAGGCACGCTGGCACAGCTCGACGATCAGTTAATCAAAAACTATCTGACGGTCTGATGTTTCACGCCGTGAGACGGTCAAGATCCAGATATTGTCCCAGATTAACGTCCAGTCCGGCGCTCAGGTACGGGATCTCGCCCAGCAGCGGCGCAGGCAGCATACGCGTGAGCGTATCCATATACGCCTGATGATGCTTCCCCGTTTCCTGCACGTCGTTGGCTATCCAGCCCGCCAGATGCAATCCGCTTTGTGCGATCGCCTGCGCCGTCAGCACCGCGTGGTTAATGCAGCCGAGGCGCATTCCCACCACTAACACCACCGGCAACTGCTCGGCGATAACCCAGTCAGCAAAGGTATAATCCGCGGTCAGTGGCGTATACCAGCCGCCCGCGCCTTCCACAATCACCCAGTCCGCCAGCGGTTCCAGATGACGTAAACCTGCGGATAACACCTGCGGGTCAACCGGACGCTTTTCCAGTTCGCTGACGATGTGCGGTGAGGTCGGTTCGATAAAAGTGCAGGGATTCACTTCGTCATAACGCAGACCCACGGTGCTGTAAGCCTGCAACGCCAGAGCATCGCTGTTACGTGGCCCTTCGGCGGTCATTTCACTGCCAGATGCCACCGGTTTGTATCCGGCGGTTGTGTGTCCGGCACATGCGGCAGCCTGCAAGAATGCGGTGGTCGCGACGGTTTTTCCGACTTCAGTGTCGGTGCCGGTAATGAAGTATTTTTGTTTCATGAAAAGCCTGGGGTTGGTTGGCTCCCTCCCCACATTGAAATCAGGTTTTGCTCCTCCCCCTGCGAAGGGGGAGGTCGGGAGGGGGTTTTAAAGACGACTCCAGAGTTGCCATTAATACCCCACCCCAGCCCTCCCCTTCGCTGGGGAGGGAGCAGACCGCGCCTGTTTCAAGCCTGGGAGGAGCTTTGTTAACGTGGGATAAGTTCTTCGACCTGCAAAATGCCGTAGACCAGCCGGTAGTTGAGGGGCAGGATGCCGTCGCGCCGGACGTAGTGTTTTTCCAGCAATTGCAGACGTTCGCGTCCTCCCAGACCGCCGAGGCGGCCGTTTTTGATGTGCGTCGCGCCGATGCCTTTCAGCGAGCGCATCAGTGACATCACATCGGGGAATTCGGCCACGTGGTCGCTGAAGGTTACTTCGTGTCGATACGGTGCGCAGGCTTCGGCTATTTTGTCCGGCGTCAGAAACTGGTTCACGTGACGGCGGCCATCGACTTTCATCCATGCCGCAGCCAGTTCGTTAAGCGAACCTTCTGCCAGCGTGGAAAACAGCACCAGCCCGCCGTTGCGGGTAACGCGGTGCATTTCTTCCAGCGCGCGCGGTAACGCGTTACACCACTGCACCGCCAGATTGCTGAAACAAATGTCGACAGAATTGTCGGCGAACGGCAAACGTTCTATGTCGCCCGGCACATATTCATCGGCGGAATCCAGCTCACGGGCACGGTCTAACATGCCGTCGGAGAGATCCAGCGCAATAACCTTTTTGCCCTGCGCCTTCCAGTGACGGCTAAAATGTCCGGTGCCGCAACCCGCATCGACGACCAGATTACCGGCGTCTTTAAGATACGGCGCTGCGAGCGCCAGTAATTCCTCGCCTACATCACGCTGCAACTGTGCGGCGTTTTCATAACTGATGGCGGCGCGACTGAACGCGTCGGCCACCGCTTGTTTGTTCACTAATTCAGTGACTGCACCCATGAAGGGACTCCAGCAAAAAATCGATATCTTCCGGCTCATGCGCCGCCGTCAGGGTGATACGCAACCGCGCACTGCCCGGCGGCACCGTCGGCGGACGGATGGCGCTGATCCACAACCCGCGTTCACGCAACGCCGAAGCCAGATCCAGCGCTGGCTGATTCTCACCCACAATAACGGGCTGAATAGCGGTCTGTGAACCGGTCAGCTGATAGGGTAAACCGGCGGCTCCCGCGCGAAAACGGGCAATATTGGCCGCCAGTTTATCACGCAAGTCGTCGTCCTGCCGGACTCGTGCCAGCGCAGCCTGTAACGCACACACCTGTGCGGCGGGCATCGCCGTGCTGTAAATCAGATGACGGGCGAACTGCAACAGATAATTCGCAGTCGCATCATCACACAGCACTGCCGCCCCGCTGCAGCCGAACGCTTTTCCGAATGTGACGACCAGCAGCTCAGGCCGCACGCCCTGCTGCCAGCAACTTCCGCGTCCTTCTTCGCCGGTCACGCCCACGCCGTGCGCATCATCCACCATCAGCCAGCTGCCGTGCGTTTTCGACAAATTATGCAGCTCAGCCAATGGCGCAGCGTCACCGTCCATACTGAATACGCCTTCTGTAACCACCAGCGTTTCACCGCTGAACGGCTTTTCCAGCAGACGCTGCAGGGAATCCGGCTGATTGTGATGAAAACGCCGTAATTGCGAAGGCGCATGTGCCGCGGCTTCCAGTAAAGACGCATGACTGAGTTTATCGGCCAGCACGCGATCCTCAGCCTGCATCAGCGCGGCAAGGATCGCCTGATTGGCGGCAAAACCGGAGATAAACAGCAACGCACGCGGATAACCCTGCCAGTCCGCCAGTTGCTGCTCAAACTCGGCGTGCGCCAGACTGTAACCGGTGACGTGACCGGACCCGCCGCTGCCGACGCCATATTTCTCCGCGCCCTGCTGCCACGCGGCAATCACATCGCGGTTCTGGCTCAGGCCGAGATAATCGTTGCCCGAAAAATTCAGATAACGTCGCTCATTCTGCGTCAGAAAACGCACGCTGCCGCCCTCGTTTGGCTGGCGCACACGAAATGCCGCCACCTGTTTACGCGCCGCGACCGCTTCGTTGATCCGCGTTTGCCAGCTCACCGGTTATACCGCCGCGTTGTAGAACTGATCGGTATCAGCATGAATCAGTTGTTCGGCCAGCGCGGCCTGCTGCTGGTTGTCGCCCATTTCTGTTTCGAAGGACTGAGGATTCAGCCCCAGTTTGCCAAACAGAATTAAGTCTTTATCTTCCGCCGGGTTCGGCGTGGTCAGCAGTTTGCAGCCGTAGAAAATCGAGTTAGCACCGGCCATAAAGCACATCGCCTGCGTCTGCTCGCTCATCTGCTCGCGACCTGCGGAAAGGCGCACGTAAGATTGCGGCATCATGATGCGCGCCACGGCAATGGTGCGGATAAAATCGAAAGGATCCACATCGTCGTTATCAGCCAGCGGCGTGCCTTTGACTTTCACCAGCATGTTGATTGGCACGCTTTCCGGCGGTACCGGCAGATTCGCCAGTTGCATCAGCAAACCCGCGCGATCTTTAACGGTTTCACCCAGACCGACAATTCCGCCGGAACAGACTTTAATGCCCGCACCGCGCACTTCCGCCAGCGTATCCAGACGTTCCTGATAGCTGCGGGTGGTAATGATGCTGCCGTAAAATTCCGGTGAGGTATCAAGGTTATGGTTGTAGAAATCCAGACCGGCGTGCGCCAGACGCTGCGCCTGCGTGGTGTTCAGCGTGCCGAGCGTCATGCAGGTTTCCATGCCCATTTCCTTCACACCCTGAACCATTTGTTCGAGATACGGCATGTCACGGTCGTGCGGATTTTTCCACGCGGCGCCCATGCAGAAACGGGTCGAACCGGCGGCTTTTGCCTGACGGGCAGATTCCAGCACCTGTTCCACTTGCATCAGACGTTCAGATTCCAGTCCGGTTTTGTAACGGGAACTCTGTGGGCAGTATTTACAGTCTTCCGGACAGGCACCGGTTTTAATCGACAGCAAGGTGCTGACCTGCACCTGACGCGGGTCAAAATGCTGACGGTGAATTTGCTGAGCTTCGAACATCAGCTCGAGGAATGGCTTATCGAACAAGGCCTGCGTTTTTTCCAGCGTCCAGTGGGACATGACGACATCTCCAAATAATGCAATCAGAATGATTTTGGGGTTAATATTTTATGATTAGTAAACCATTTTTAATTTGTTTTGGTTTACCGTCAACGTTAAAATTATTTTTTAGTTTACAACTTAGCTCCCCCAGGACTCATTTATGACCCCCGCCGATATTGAATTCGATCAGCGCCACATCTGGCATCCGTACACTTCGATGACCAAACCGCTGCCCGCGTATGCCGTGGAATCGGCGTCCGGCGTGATGTTGCAACTCGCCGATGGACGTCAGCTGGTTGACGGCATGTCATCCTGGTGGGCAGCGATCCACGGATACAATCACCCGCAGCTCAATCAGGCCGCAGTCGAACAAATCGGCAAAATGTCACATGTGATGTTTGGCGGGATCACGCATCCGTCAGCAATTGCGCTGTCGCGCCGTCTGGTGGAAATGACGCCTGCCGGACTGGAATGCGTGTTTCTGGCGGATTCGGGTTCGGTTGCCGTAGAAGTGGCGCTGAAAATGGCGATGCAATACTGGCAGGCGCGCGGCGAAAAACGTCAGACCTTGCTGACGCTGCGCAACGGCTATCACGGCGATACCTTTGGCGCGATGTCAGTGTGCGATCCGCAAAATTCGATGCACAGTTTGTATCAGGGATATCTGCCGCAGCATCTGTTCGCCGATGCGCCGCAAAGCCGCTTTGACGGCGAATGGGATGAAACGGATATCGCGCCGTTCGCCAGAATGCTCGACGAGAACCACAGCAAAATCGCGGCCGTCATTCTGGAACCGGTGGTTCAGGGCGCGGGTGGAATGCGGATCTACCATCCGTTGTATCTCAAACGCGTGCGCAAGTTATGCGACGAATACGGCGTGCTGCTGATTGCCGATGAAATTGCCACCGGGTTTGGCCGTACCGGCAAGCTGTTTGCCTGCGATCACGCCGGGATTTCGCCGGATATTCTGTGTCTCGGCAAAGCGCTGACCGGAGGCTATATGACGCTTTCGGCTACCTTAACCACGCGTCACGTCGCTGAAGTGATAAGTAATGGCGAGGCGGGATGTTTCATGCATGGCCCGACCTTTATGGGCAATCCGCTGGCCTGCGCGGTCGCCAATGCCAGCCTGCGGTTGTTAGCCGAAAACCGCTGGCAGGCACAGGTTCTGAATATTGCAAAACAACTGAAAACCGAATTACAGCCACTCGCGGAACATCCGGCCGTCGCCGACGTGCGGGTGCTGGGCGCAATTGGGGTGGTAGAGATGCGCCAGCCGGTGAATATGGCGCAGTTGCAGAAACACTTCGTTGAGCAAGGCGTGTGGATCCGTCCGTTCGGCAAGCTGATTTACCTGATGCCGCCGTACATCATTTCGGCAGAAGAGTTGAGCAAACTGACCGGTGCCATCGCCAGCGCACTGGCTGCGCTGTACTGATCAGTTTGCGCTGACTAACCGGTGTGACGTCGATAACAGCGCGCTCAGCTTTTCCCGGCTGAGCCGCGCTTCTTCATTGAGAAAATCAATCGCTACTTTTAGTGCGGGCGTCGGATTTTCCGGATACAGCAACGTATAAGACGCGCCGCTCGCCACGCACAGCGGGAACGGTGCGACAATCCGCCCCGCCTGCAAATCGTCCTCAATTAATGTCAGATCGCCAATCGCCACGCCATATCCCTGCAACGCAGAATTAATGGCCAAATCCAGCGTATCAAAATGCTGGGATTTGGCTGAAGGCAGCCCCTGAACACCCTCTTCCCGCAGCCATAACAACCAGTCACGACGATCCCGCGTCGGGTGCAACAGTGTTTTATCCTCAAGATCTGCCACCGCAGTTTGCCCTTTATGACGCGGCAAAAAATCAGGCACACAGACCGGTGTCAGCACTTCATCAAACAAATGATGTGCGCGACGCGATGATTCCGGCGGACGGCCAAAGACTACGGCAGCATCAAAATGCTCACTGCTGAAATCCACGCCGTGGGCGATGGATGCCGTCAGTTCAATCTGCATATCCGGGCGATCATTTTGCAGCTGGATAACGCGCGGCAACAGCCAGCGCATCGAACAGGTCGGGCATTTAATGCGCAGCGTATCAGGGTGCGAACCGACGCGTTTCAGGGCTTCCCCCATCAGTGCCAGCGCCTGTTGTACCGGCGGTAAAAGTTGTGCCCCGCGCGGGGTCAGCGTCAGCCCTCTGGCCTGACGCAAAAACAACGGATAGCCCAGCGTGGACTCAAGCCCGGTTATCTGGCGGCTGACCGCGCCCTGCGTGATATGCAACAACGAGGCGGCATGGGTCAGATTTAGCGTCTGCGCTACAACCACAAACGTTTTCAGCACGTTGAGCGAAGGCAAATTCAGGTACGGCAGTTCAGGCGAAAAGCTCACAGTTACCTCGTTGTAAACGTCATTAAGCCATGACTTCAGATCATAACGAGTATGACAAACTTTCCATTGTCGGCACAGGGGAACTGTTGCTTAATCATTCAAACCTGTTTTACCTTCTTATGGCCGCCCGGCCTGTATTTTTTGGGGAAATGCTATGAAGAGCGCCATGTCGCCGCAGTCTAAATTACCGGACGTCGGCACCACTATTTTTACCGTCATCGGCCAGCTCAGCGCCGAGCATAATGCCCTGAATTTATCGCAAGGTGCGCCGAACTTTTCCTGTCAGCCCGCGCTGATCGAAAGTGTCACCAAAGCCATGCGTGAAGGTCATAACCAGTACGCGCCGATGAGCGGCGTGGCGGCCTTACGTCATGCGCTTTCTGCCAAAGCCGAAGCACTTTACGGCTGCAAATATGACGCCGACAGTGAAGTGACCGTGGTTGCCAGCGCCAGCGAAGGCCTGTATTCCGCCATCAGCGCACTGGTTCATGCGGGCGATGAGGTGATTTATTTCGAACCGTCTTTTGACAGCTACGCGCCGATTGTCCGTTTGCAGGGCGCGAAGCCTGTTGCGATCGGCCTGTCGATGGACGATTTCAGCATCGACTGGGATCAGGTAGCAAGTGCGATCAACAGCCGTACGCGGATGATCATCATCAACAGCCCGCACAACCCGACCGGCGCCATTTTCACGGATTTCGATATCGAACGTCTGACCGCACTGACCAAAGACACCGGCATCGTGATTTTGTCCGACGAAGTGTATGAGCATGTAGTGTTCGACGGCGAGCGCCATGAAAGTATGGCCTGCCATCCGCAACTGGCAGAGCGCAGTGTGATTGTGTCGTCGTTCGGCAAAACTTATCACGTCACCGGCTGGCGTGTGGGCTATTGTCTGGCACCGGCCGAACTGATGAGTGAAATCCGTAAAGTGCATCAGTTTATGATGTTCTCCGCGGATACGCCGATGCAGGTGGCTTTCGCCGAAGCACTGGCTGATCCGCAAAGTTATTTAGGTCTGGCGGATTTTTATCAGCAAAAGCGCGACCTGCTGGCCGAAGCGCTCAGTGAATCCCGCTTTGAATTACTGCCAAGCCGTGGCAGCTTCTTTATGCTGGCGCGTTTTAGTCATTTCAGCCCGCTGACCGACGACGAATTTGTGCTGAGCCTGATCCGCGATCATCAGATTGCCACCATCCCGCTCTCGGCTTTTTATAGCAATAACAAACCCACCGGGCTTATCCGCCTGAGTTTCGCCAAAGACAACGACACGTTGTACGAAGGCGCACGCCGCCTGTGTCGCGTCTGAGCCTTTGCATTTATCTACATCACGCTGGGGAATTGTGAATAATGAAAAAGTTAAAAATCGCATTGCTGTTAGGTTGTGCCGTGGCTTCTTTCTCCGCATTGGCGGACGGTTCTACACTCAAATTTGGTCTGGAAGCGCAATATCCGCCTTTTGAATCCAAAAGTGCGACCGGTGAGTTACAAGGTTTTGATATCGATCTGGGCAACGCCGTCTGCGCCGCCGCCAGCGTGAAATGCGAATGGTTTGATACCTCATTCGACGGCCTGATTGCGGCATTGCAGGCGCGTAAATTTGATGCGATCAACTCCGCCATGAACGTGACAGAAAAACGTCGTCAGGCGATTGATTTCACCAACGTGATTTACCGCGTGCCGAGTAAACTGATTGCGAAGAAAGACTCCGGTCTGTTGCCAACGGTTGATTCGCTGAAAGGCAAACATATCGGCGTGTTGCAGGGTTCGATTCAGGAAAGCTACGCGCAGGCACACTGGGCACCGAAAGGCGTAGATATCGTCTCTTATCAGGATCAGAACCAGGTTTATCTGGATCTGTCCTCCGGTCGCCTTGATGGCACTTTAGTACTGGCGCCAGCCGGTCAGAGCGGTTTCCTGTCGCGTCCGGACGGTAAAGATTATGGCTTTGTCGGCGACGCCGTGCGGGATGACAAAATCCTCGGCAGCGGTATCGCATTCGGCCTGCGCAAAGGCGATACCCAGCTGAAAGAGAAGCTGGATAAGGCTATCGTGAAAGTGCAAAAAGATGGCGTGGTGAAAGAGCTTTCGAAGAAATACTTTGGCGATATTGATGTGAGCGTGAAGTAAAGCCGCCTGGAAGACAGGTCTTACTTTTGCTCCTCCCCCTGTGAAGGCTGTCTCTTGATCAGATCTCCTGATCAAGAGACTTCGCAGGGAGGGAGCCACTCAATACTCGGAATTCACAATCACTTCTTCGCCAAACACACCGGCCTGCGGCAATGGTTTGTAGCTTGAGTTAGAAGCGCGCAGTACGCGAATGCCCCTCGCGCTCACGGCCTGAGCGGCAGTGATATCGTTGTCAGAATCGCCGTAAAATATTTTAATCTGTTTGTCTTTCAGCCACTGGACTTTGGTGTTCTGCCCGGCTTTGTCACCGGCAAAAATCACCGGATTCACCTTGTCCTGCGGGATCTGGAAATCGTTCTGCAAGGTTTTAGTCACAGTCTCAGTTTTAGTTTCACTGCGTCCCGTTACGAAGTAAATGCTGTCGCCACGCTTGAGGTGCATGGCAATCAGGCTCTTTGCCACCTCTTTTGGCATGCTGAATTCATCCCAACCGTTATTCATTTTTTCCCAGAATTGCGGGTTCTTCAGGTAATCCTGCTTACCCGGTGAAAACTCGACCTGACCGCGGTAAAAGCCCGGCGAGGAGAACAGCACGGTGTCATCAATATCAAACCCCACCGCCATCGGCGGGCGGCCGCTGAGGCTGTTTTCAATCTGAGCGACAGACACCCAGTGAACTGGAGCTTGCTGCGCGAGTTGCGCGACATTCACACCCGGATAAAGCGGTGCAGGCGTGGCGTCTTTAGCGACAGCCGACTGATTCAGGCTGAGCAGCAGGAAGATGGCACTCAGTGCCAGAGGCGTTTTACGCATTCGGATCCCTTTTTTATGCTTATTAATCTTGCAGATAAAGTGGAGCAACAGGTCAAAAATCTTAACGACCATACCTGCGCAACCTGCAGATTTAAAGGAATTTTCCGGCGGATGTCATAGGAAAAGATGATGGTCACATTTCAGGGTAAAACCGTCTGAATTTTTCCAACATGGCATAAAGCGCTTGGTTCGAAAACTGTTTAGCGTCCTATACTTATTCCCAATTACGTTAGCTTTTAACTTTCTTATAAGAAAACGAAAAGGAATGACTATGCCCCAGTTACAGTCTGAAAACCGCCGCATCGTGCTGGCTTCACGTCCTCACGGTAAACCTGTCGATGATAATTTCCGTCTGGAAAAAGCCCCGTTACCGCAAACCAAAGACGGCCAGTTATTGCTGCGCACCGTCTGGCTTTCGCTCGATCCGTACATGCGCGGAAGGATGAGCGATGCGCCTTCTTACGCCGCGCCGGTACAAATCGGCGAAGTGATGACCGGCGGCGCAGTTTCCCGCGTGGTGGAATCAAAAAGCCCGGATTTCAAAGCCGGTGATTTAGTGGTCGGCAGCACCGGCTGGCAGGATTATTCCGTGGCTGATGCCAAAGCAGTGAAGAAACTGGAAGGCGCAGCACTCAAACAGCCTTCCCTGGCGCTGGGTGTTTTGGGTATGCCCGGCTTCACGGCCTTTATGGGTCTGCTGGATATCGGCGAACCTAAACCGGGTGAAACGTTGGTGGTCGCTGCGGCAACCGGTCCGGTCGGCTCGCTGGTCGGGCAGATTGGTAAAATCAAAGGCTGTCGCGTGGTGGGGATTGCCGGTGGCGAAGAGAAATGCCGCTATGCGGTCGAACATTTCGGCTTTGATGAATGTCTGGATCACCGCGCGCCGAATCTGGATGAACGCCTGAAAGCGGCCTGTCCGGACGGTATCGACGTGTATTTCGAAAACGTCGGTGGCGCGGTATTCGACGCAGTGCTGCCGCTGCTTAACACCAAAGCACGTATTCCGGTGTGCGGACTGGTTTCGCAGTACAACGCGACCGGGCTCAAAGACGGGCAAGATCGCCTGTCGCTGCTGACCGGAACTATCCTGAAGAAACGCATGCGTGTGCAGGGCTTCATTATTTTTGATGATTACGGCCATCGTTATCCTGAGTTTGCAAAACAGATGAGCGAATGGTTTGAAGCAGGAAAAATCAAATTCCGCGAAGATGTTGTGGAAGGATTAGAGAACGCGCCGCAGGCGTTCTTTGGCCTGCTGGAAGGTAAAAACTTTGGCAAACTGGTCGTTCGTGTCGGTCAGGACTGATCTCTCTTTAACGTCAGCTGACGACAACTTCAGCTGACGACGTCCACAGGAGGTAACATGAAATTACTGATTGTATTGACATCACACGATAAGCTCGGCGAAACCGGTAAGAAAACAGGTTTCTGGCTCGAAGAATTTACCGCGCCGTATTATGAGTTTCTGGATGCAGGCGCTGAACTGACACTGGCCTCACCCAAAGGCGGGCAACCGCCGCTGGATCCCAAAAGCTCTGAGCCGGATGCCCAGACGGAAACCACGGCGCGTTTTCACAAGGATGACAACGCCAGACAGGCGCTGGCAAATACCGTGAAACTCAGTGACATCAGTGCTGATGACTTTGATGCCGTTTTCTATCCCGGCGGTCACGGGCCGTTGTGGGATCTGGCGGAAGATGCGGATTCTATTGCGCTGATCGAGGCGTTCTGGAAGGCCGGCAAACCGGTTTCTGCCGTCTGTCATGCGCCGGGTGTTTTGCGCAATGTCCTGATTGATGGCACGCCGCTGGTCAAAGACAAACGCGTGACCGGTTTTAGTAACAGCGAAGAAGACGGCGTCGGCCTGACCGATATCGTGCCCTTCCTTGTCGAGGATGAACTTAAGAAAAATGGCGGTGATTACAGCAAAGCCGCAGACTGGCGTTCTTATGCCATCACCGACGGCAAGCTGATTACCGGCCAGAATCCCGCCTCCTCCAAAGCGGTCGCACAGGCCTTGCTGAAAATGCTGGGCGGGGCTGAAATCAGTAAGTAATCTGCGGGTAACCGTTCACCAAAAGATGAGGATTTTATGGCATTTACACTGACCAGTAATGATTTGCGCGATGGCGAAAAAATGCCGGAAACGCAGGTTTTTAACGGCATGGGCTACAACGGCGACAACCTGTCGCCGCATCTGGCCTGGTCCGGCGCTCCGGAAGGCACCAAAAGTTTTGTGATAACCGTTTATGACCCCGATGCTCCTACCGGCTCAGGCTGGTGGCACTGGGGCGTGGCGAATATTCCGGCTGACGTCACCGAATTGCCGCAAGGCGCGGGCTCCGGTAAAGGCGGTTTACCTGCCGGTGCCGTACAGACCCGCACCGATTTTGGCAAAGCCGGTTATGGCGGCGCAGCACCTCCGCAGGGCGAACACCATCACTATCACTTCACCGTATACGCCATCGATACAGAAACGCTTGAAGTGGATGAAAATGCCAGCGGCGCTTATCTCGGCTTCAATGTGCATTTCCATACTCTCGGCAAAGCATCACTGACAGTGATATACAGCTGATTCCTGTGGTATAAAAGACGCAGAAAAGGTGGTCAGTTTTACTGGCCACCGTTTTTTTATTGCGGCGATGACCGCAACATTGAAAAAAAAGAACAATCTTCTTCATCAAGGAGTCAGTCACAGTGAAAATTTCCACCCTGTCGCGCGCGTGCGCTATGTTGTCTGCCAGCCTGATCCTGGCGGCATGTAGCAGCAGCCATCAAGGCTTATCCAGCCAGGTTGCTCCGGGCACCGCGTCACTGCCCGTGTTATCTGCGGACGAAGCGGCCAACTTTACAGCGAAAAATTACCTGGCCTTTGGCGGCCCTTCTTTGCAGGTTCAGCAGCAGGGCTGGTTCCCTAAACTGGCAAGCACTGACGGCGCGAAAACCGACTTCGTGGTCGGCCCGCAGTTAGGCACCGACGGTGCGGCTTATGCCAACGTTCAGCAGGCAGTCAATGCCGCGCTGGCAGTGCGTAACCACGGCGAACGTATCTTCATTAAAATCCTGCCGGGCACCTATAACGGCGCGGTTTACATTCCTGCTGGCGCACCACCCATCACCCTGTTCGGTGCCGGCAACAGCTCCGCTGATGTGACCCTGGCCCAAGGCCTGGAAGCGTCAGCAGCGCCAGCCGTTTACCGTTCAACCGTCAGCCCTGCCGGTCAGTTCCTGCCAGGTGATCGCGCATTCTATATGTTCCAGAACTGCGCAACGCTGACCACTGAAACCATCGGCACCGGTTGTACCGCGACTGTGTGGTCACAGAGCAGCAGCCTGCAATTGCAGAATCTGACCATTGGTAATTCCCTGCTTGATACCGTGGATGCCGGTGATCACTCCGCTGTGGCACTGCGCACCGACGGAGATAACATCATTCTGGATAACGTGCGCCTGATTGGCCGCCAGAATACCTTTATGGCCAACACCGCCAATATCCACAATCAGACTGACAACAGCCGTTACAGCCGCGTTTACGTGCATAACAGCCTGATCGTCGGTGATGTGGATTACGTGTTTGGTCGCGCCAATGCGGTGTTCGATCACGTTGAATTCCACACTGTCAGCAGCCGTGGCGTGAAACAGGCGTCCATCTTCGCACCGAATACGCCGGCAACCGCACCATACGGTTTCCTGGTGATCGACAGCAACCTGACCGGTGACCGTGGTTTCGAGCAGGCAGCGAAAGCAAAAATGGGTCGTGCGTGGGATGCTGACGGCGCGAGCAGCCAGCTGGTGATCCGCGACAGCAGCTTCGACAACAGCTATGACCAGATGAACCCGTGGGGCGCTTCCGTCTTCTCCGGCCAGCCGTTTACAGGCAACGTGCCGAAAGATGAGAAACAACAGCGTAATCTGAACGATACCGACTTCAACCGCCTGTGGCAGTACAACAATGTGCTGACTCAGCCTGCGAAGTAATGTCGTCTGAGGTTGTGATTTAACATGATGAAGAACCGCCGGGATTAACTCCGGCGGTTTTTTTTCGTTCTGCGGATCGGGTTTCGCAACTACTTCAGAGCGCTTCATTTCCCAGACGGAATACCGACACGGTGCGTTCCAGATTCACCGCCTGTTCATCGAGCGAGGCCGCCGCACTGGCTGACTGCTGAACCAGCGCAGAGTTTTGCTGCGTCACGGTATCCATTTCTGCCACTGCCAGCGCAATCTGACTGATGCCCCGGCTTTGCTCGTCAGAGGCCGAGGCAATCTCATGAATGATCTGCGTGACGTGGCGGACTGAACCGACAATTTCTTCCATCGTGTCACCGGCTTTTGCGACCAGCTGCGAACCGCTGGTCACGTTGGCGACTGATTTACCGATCAGGCCTTCAATTTCTTTCGCTGCCTGACCGCTGCGCTGTGCAAGGCTGCGGACTTCACTGGCGACGACGGCGAATCCGCGCCCCTGCTCGCCTGCCCTCGCCGCTTCGACGGCCGCATTCAGCGCCAGAATGTTGGTCTGGAAAGCGATGCTGTTGATGACGGTGGTGATTTCCGAAATCTGTTTCGAGCTGACGGTAATTTCTTTCATCACACCGACGACATCCCCCACCAGCTTGCCACCGCGAGCGGCAGTGTTTGCGGCATCAGACGCCAGCTGGCTGGCCTGAGTGGCATTGTCGGCGTTCTGTTTCACCGTGGACGTCAGTTGCTCCATACTCGCCGCCGTTTGCCCGAGCGCGGCAGCCTGTTCTTCGGTGCGTGCGGACAGGTCAATATTGCCCGCTGCAATTTCGCCTGAGGCGCGTGTCACCTGCATCACGCCTTCGCGGATATCGCCGATAATGCCGTGCAGGTTCTGGTTCATGGTTTCGATAGCGCGGCTCAACTGTCCGACTTCGTCAAAGCTATGGCTGGAGGCGTGGGTTGATAAATCCCCGGCGGCAATACGCTCGGCGGTTTGCAGCGTGCGGCGCAGCGGCAGTGTCAGCTGACGTGTCATGCGCCACGAAATCAGCGCCCCGGCAATAATGGTCGCCACAATAATCGCCAGCATCTCCGAAATGGTACGGCTTACTTCATGGTTAAGGTTGGTCATTTCATGATTCAGCAAGGTGTTCGACGCAGAAGTCAGCGCCAGTCCCGCGGCGGCAAGTTGTGCGCTTATCTGCTGCGGATCACTGCCTGCGGGCGGATTAAGCGTCTGCTGCCAGCTTTCCCGATAACGGCGGATGTTATCCGGCATGGCATCCACCAGCATCTGGTCGCCGCTGGCCCAGGAATGTGCCGCAACATCGGCGCGGACGGTGTCGAGTTTATCCAGCGCCAGATGGTTTTCTTCAACAAATTTCGTGTCTTTGCTGGCCATGTAGGAAAGCCGTGAAAATTTGGCCTCGTTTAGCAGGTCGTTCATGCTTTTAAGCAGCGTGGATTTTTCGGCGCGTTGATTGATGCTGGTGAGATGGTAAATACCGGATAAAGCGATTGAGGATCCCAGTAGCAGCACCAGCGCAAAGCCTGCGCCGAGCTTGTGAGCGATGGTGGCGTGGCGAACCCGGCCAGCGATCCCTGAAAGTACATTCATTTTCTTCTCCCTGATTTCCAAAAGGACTGACTCTGAAGCGGCAGATGCCACCGAAGAATGAGTGAAATACGGGAGAGTTATCGACCAGTGCGGAATAACATTTAGTGGAAATTGGAAATTATTCTTAACTATTGGTGAGAAGCATCAGGCAATAAAAAAGCCCCTTAATACAGAGGCTTGATCATAATATCATGGCGGGATTATTGATCAGCTGAAAAGTAAACATGAGAAAAACTGACCAGTAACTCAGCGTGATTAATTAATTTCCAGAACGCTTACCCACATCGCGCCTTTGCCCACCGGGTAGGTTTTGAGCGTCGTCAGCTGACCGTTTTTCGGATCAATT
The DNA here is from genome assembly GCF_003610915.1 of Rahnella variigena. NCBI lineage: Bacteria > Pseudomonadati > Pseudomonadota > Gammaproteobacteria > Enterobacterales > Yersiniaceae > Rahnella > Rahnella variigena. The sequence continues at coordinate 2,182,025 of NZ_NSDJ01000001.1, read as the reverse complement.
TTCGCCACTTCAATCGCATCAGATTTCTGACCGGCAGTGATCACGTACTGACCGGAATGATCGATATTAAAACCGCGCGGCTGTGTCTGAGTGGCGTGATGCCCGACCAGCTCCAGTTCGCTGCCATCCGCGGAGACGGTCATGATGGAAATCAGGCTCGCGGTACGGTCGGAAGCGTAGAGATATTTACCGTCAGGCGTGATGTGCAAATCGGCTGCCCAGCAGGTCCCGGTGAAATCAGCCGGCATAATGCCCAGCGTCTGCACCTGACGATATTCGCCGCTGGCGACATCTTTCTGATACACATCCACACTGCTGTTCAGCTCATTCACACAGTAGGCAAAATGATGATTCGGGTGGAATGCCATATGGCGCGGACCGGCACCTTCTGCCGTTTTCAGCTCAGCGGAAGCATGCGGTGTCGCCTCACCTTTCACGCTGAAATCAAACTGGCGGATGCGGTCTTCTTTAAGCGCAGGGATCATCAGCAGATGGTTGGTTGGGTCGATGTTGGCAGAATGCGGCGCCTGAATATTTTCAAGAACCTGAACCGGTGCCAGCGCGTGACCTTTTTCATTCAAAGGATGAATGCTGACATTGTTGAAGCTGTAAGAAGCCGAGAACACAAAACGCCCTTGCAGATCGATGCCCAGATGCGTCGGACTGCCCGGTAATGGCGCCATCGCACCCTCTTCCAGTTTGCCTTCACCATCAATGTGGTAAGTCAGCACGCCAAATTCAGGGCGAACGCCGACGTACAAGCGATGACCATCAGGATGAATAACCATCGGCTGAACCTGTCCCGGAACTTCAACCGTTTGCAGCAGGCTCAGCTCACCATCGTCCGCCAGACGAAAAGCGTGGATTTGCTGGCTCTCAGGGCTGGCAACGTAGACAACTTGCTTCATCACATCTCCTTATTAAGAATCAAATAGTTGTAATACCCAAAATAGTTCGAGTTGCAGGAAGGCGGCAAACGAGAGACAAATCGGTCAGGAACCGATTTGAACAGCGCTTGCGCTGGCCCGCAGGGTGAGCCTCAGGGACGAGGCTCATTAATCCCGATGAGCTTACTATAGTAAGTGATTCGGGTGAGCGAGCGCAGCCAACGCATCTGCAACTTGAAATATGCCGGGTATTAAGCGTAGCTCAGGTTAACACGATTCCCCAACGCTCTGGCGGCACCTTTAGTGCCGGAAGCGCGGTTTAATTAGCAGGCTAAAAAAGGTAATATGGCGATAATTTCCCCGATCCTCCTTCACTTACGACGGACTGCTCATGACTTATCGCATTATCGCGCTCGATCTCGACGGTACACTGCTGGACCGCCAAAAACGTATCCTTCCTGAATCCCTTGCCGCTCTGGCTGATGCCCGCGCACAGGGTGTCAAAGTGGTCGTGGTCACCGGACGTCATCATGTGGCGATACATCCGTTTTATCAGGCATTGCAGCTCGATACACCTGCTATCTGCTGTAATGGCACGTATTTGTATGATTATCAGGCACGTAAGGTCTTAACGTCTGATCCACTCGACAGTGTGAAAGCCAAAAAAGTGATCGACCTGCTGGAGTATCACGGTATTCACGGTTTGTTGTATGTCGATGACGCCATGCTGTATCAGCAACCCAGCGGCCATGTGAGCCGTTCTATCGCCTGGGGACAAACCCTGCCGGAAAATCAGCGCCCGAACATTATTCAGGTTAACAGCTTGCGCGAGGCGGCTGATGAAGCGCAGTCCATCTGGAAATTCGCGACTTCCCATCAGGATCTCGATGCATTGCATACTTTTGCCGCGCAGGTGGAAAACGAGCTGGGTCTGGCGTGCGAATGGTCGTGGCACGATCAGGTGGACGTCGCCAAAGGCGGCAACAGCAAAGGCCGTCGTTTGCAGGAATGGGTCGAATCTCAGGGCATGAGCATGCAGGATGTGGTCGCGTTTGGTGATAACTACAATGACCTGAGCATGCTGGAAAATGTCGGTCTGGGTGTGGCGATGGGCAATGCGGCGGATGCTATCAAAGAGCGCGCGGCGCTGGTCATCGGTGACCATGAAACGCCAGGAATTGCAGACGTTATCCGCAGTAAAGTGCTGAACTGATGAGCGTTGCACGCCTTCCCATGTCTTACAGGGAAGGCGTTATTCTTCTGACCCGGACATGGGTTATTCTTCTTGCTCTGCTTTCTCTACTTTCACCACTTTCACCTTCGCCGGTCTGACAGAACGGAGGATCCGACAGTTCTTCTCGTCGAAGTAACGGCTTGGCCAGATGCTTGACGGCGGAACACCGAGCGCCTGCGCAATCAGCATTTCACCTTTTGCCCAGGGACGTGCCAGCGCGTTTGCCAGCGTTGAAGACCCCAGTCCTGCCTTGCGTGATACGGCGGCCAGTGTGGTTCTTTTCTTACGTAATCCGGCAATAATATCTGCGGGATGCCAGTCATTTCCCATTTTCATCGTTCTTCCTTTCGTGATTGATACAGCCTTCAGAAATCTGCACTACACTTTTCGGTTACAACGTTCAGTAACTCTAAACAACAATGATGTTAAGGGATGCTTAACATAACGTCAATACAGTTTTTATGGTTATTGGCTATGATCCCTCACCGACTGAAGTCAGCACGAGCAAAAGCAAAACTTACGCAGGAAAAATTAGGTGTTTTAGCGGGTATTGATGAAAGCACCGCACGCTCGCGGGTTTCTCAATATGAAAGCGGCACGTACAGCCCGAACTTCGACACCATGTGTCATTTCGCCCGCGTGCTGAACGTGCCGGAATGTTATTTCTATATCATTGACGATGCGTTTGCCGAACAGGTTCTGGCGCTTTACGAAGCGTATAAAACCGCTAAGTATTAGTGTATAAGACTCTGAGTATTACCAACTGCTCCCGCGTGGAGCAGTTTGAGCATTCCATTTATTTAACTGTGGTAGAGTTTTAGGGGATACGTAAACCGTTTCTTTTCCATCTTTATGGGATTTCAACAGGCCTAATTTCTCCAGCGCAGAGAGGTCTTTACGTGCCGTATTGTCTGAAACAGCCATTCGCTCCCTGACCTCAGCAACCGTGAAAATATTCCCAGACCGGGCGAAAGCGACATTCAGCAGACTGATCTGACGACTGTTCAGCCCCGCAGCAAGACCTGATTCATAGAGAAAACTGTCAAGTTCCTGTCTTACTTTGATCATATGATGAATATATTCAACATATTCACCTAATGACCTGCTCACAATACTGCACTGGTACTCAACGAAATAAGTGAGATCCATATCATCCGTTTCAGAGTAACAATAAGATTTTGCGTAAGCAGTGGACGCTTTTTTTAGTAATTTGCTGACGGATATATGCCGAAATGCACTGTACCCGCAACGCAGCATATACCAGTAAAAGAACGCCCTTGCAGTCCGACCATTACCGTCATAAAACGGATGAAGGTAACCTACCATGAAATGCAAAATGCATGCCTTTACCAGCGGATGTAAGTAATTTTTGCCTTCAAGGCGCTCATGCGGCGTATTCGCCCATGCAAGCAGCAGAATGAGCCTGTGATTTATTTCAGTATGATCCGGCGGGGTATGTATAACGTTATTTTCTGTATCAACAACGACGACATCATTCGATTGTCGAAATCTTCCCGGGAGATATTTTTCGTCATCGATTCCCTCCACAGCAATAACATGTAATTTTCTCAAAAATTCCATGCTCATTTCTTCAGTGCAATGCGAGTTTACGTATTCCATCATGTGGAAATTACCCATGATCATTTTTTCGCTCTCGTCACGTGGAGCACGTTTCACTTTGATCATTTCTAATGCAACACGGCTAGTTGTCGCGGCGCCTTCCAATTGACTGGAGGAAATTGATTCCTCCGCACGCAATTCATCAAGCAGATGTTGATATGCCGCTAAAGGTTCAAGCAATTCAGCCTCACCGCCAGAGGTGGTCAGACGGTCAACCATTGAGGACGTTTGGAGAATAAGTGGGGTATTTTTTATGAAAGCATGTTGAGCATCATTAGAACCCGTCAATGATAAAAACTGACCATCAGCCCGTCTGATCATACTCAACAATGACCAGACACATTCCTCATCAGTTCCTGATGGTAAACGGTGCCGGAGCTGATCCCAATGCAGATAATCTCCCTTTGCTGATAAATCTTTTGCTAATGGAAAGTTAATGACGAAGCTTTCCATGCGGATTTCTGACACGGGAATTTTCTTGGGAGGGCGCTTAATTTTCAACTTACACCTCAAAAAATCGCTAAATTGAGATGAAGGGTGGACTCAACTGATCATTTTTGCAAGGCGTCATCTGTTCACCGACACGCTTTTGATCTGCGCATACAGCCACTGTCCGGCGCGGATCATCAGTTCGTCTCGCGCCCATGGCGTAATGCGGGCCCAGATAATGTGGTCGGCCATCGCCAGTTTCACTTCCACCTGATTGCCGATATCCAGACATTCCAGCACCTTGGCGGGCAGAATATTACGGATACTGCTGTTGTTGGCCGTCGGTTGCAACACCAGTGAAACGTCCGTGGAGTTCACACGAATACGCAGTGGTGTGCCGGGTTCTTCCTCTACTTTGCTTATCCACAACCGCTGATCCCCCACCGCCAGCGCCGTCATTTCATAACGCGGATGATGTTCCAGCACACTGACATTCAGCACGCTGCTCTGCTCTGCTTTTGGCAGCCAGGGACGCATGACATTGCTCGCCCAGACGTCTTCCAGCGCGCCCATCGCCAGCACGTTGCCAGCATCCAGAACCAGCACCTTTTCAGCCAGCCGCAAAATCTCATCCAGGCTGTGCGTTACGTATAAAATCGGAATACTGACTTCCTGCGCCAGACGCTCCAGATACGGCATCAGTTCCCGTTTACGCGGGATATCCAGTGCCGCCAGCGGTTCGTCCATCAGCAGAATTTCCGGCGCAGTCAGTAAGGCACGGCCAATCGCCACACGCTGCTTTTCGCCCCCGGATAAGGTGAGCGGAAAACGATCCAGCAGGGATTCAATACCCAGCAAATGAACGATGCTGTCAAACTGACCGCGCATCGACGCGGCCATGCCGTATTGCAGATTGCCTTTCACGCGATAATGGGGAAACAGCCGCGCATCCTGGAAAACATAGCCCACGCGGCGTTTTTCCGGCGGCAGGAAAATGTTGTTTTGCGCATCTGACAAGATACGACCGTTTAAGGTGATGCGGCCATTATCAGGTTTGGTCAGTCCGCCGATGGCGTTGATCAGCGACGTTTTTCCTGCGCCCGACAGGCCAAAAATGGCCGTGATACCCTGCGCCGGTAAAGTTTGCGTAACCTGTAAATCCAAATCGCCCAGCTTTTGACTGAAATCGAGTTCGAGCATTTCAGCCTCCCAGCCGGATACGGCTGCGTTTTGCCAGCCAGTCAGAAATCAGTAACGCTGCCAGAGACAACAGAATGGCCAGCACGCAAAGGCGCGCGGCGGCACTTTCTGCGCCCGGCGTTTCAATGAGGGTATACATCGCCAGCGGAATGGTGCGGGTCTCGCCGGGAATGTTCGACACGAAGGTAATGGTTGCGCCAAATTCACCCAGTGAACGGGCGAAGGCCAGCACCACGCCGACGATGACGCCGGGCACAGAAAGCGGCAATGTAATGGTGAAAAAGACCCGCCACGGTGAAGCCCCGAGTGTGCGGGCGGCGAGTTCCAGTTTAGGATCAACGGCTTCGAGTGACTGACGTATTGCGCGAACCATCAGCGGGAATGCCACCACGGCAGATGCCAGCACAGCGCCGTGCCAGCTGAAGCTGAAGCTGAAGCCAAACCATTCATATAAACGCTGGCCGATAAAACCGCGCCGTCCCATTACCACCAGCAACAAATAGCCGATGACCACCGGGGGTAATACCAGCGGCAGATGAATAATGCTGTCGAGCAGGGATTTGCCGGGAAAGCGGCAGCGGACCAGGATCCACGCCATCAGAATTCCAAGCGGCAGACTGCAAACTACGGCCAGACTCGATACTTTCAGACTGAGAAGTACCGCCTGCCACTCATATTCACTCAACATCATGTCGGTTTGTTAATCCTGAAGTAAATGTGCCGCTAAAGATAAAATATCGGCAAAAATTTAAAAGCCTTTAATCGCGGAAGCCTGTGTCCGCAAAGTATAAACCTTGATGCAGTGGCGTTGAGACAAAAAAGCCATCCCCAGAGGCGATGGCTTAAGTGTTTCATCTGACGAACAGATGACGTTAACCGCGCGGGGTGAAACCGTATTTTTTGAAGATTTCAGCCGCAGCAGGCGTTTTCAGATAATCATAGAAACCTTTCACGGTGACGTTGTCATGGTCTTTTACAATCGCCATCGGGTATTCAACCGGTTTATGGCTGGATGCCGGGAAGATGCCCACGACTTTCACTTTTTTGCTGGCGACGGCGTCAGAACCGTAAACAATTCCGACCGGCGCTTCTTCACGCTCAACCAGCGCCATTGCGGCACGAACGTCGCTGGCACGCGCCAGTTTAGGCTCCAGCGTGGTCCAGGCACCCAGTTTTTGCAGCGCTTCTTTGGCATAAATACCGGCCGGAACGTGGTCCGGATCCCCGACCGCCAGACGGCTGTCGCCAATCAGTTTGGTCCAATCGGTTTTATCAGAGATGTCGACTTTATCAATTTTGCTGTTGGCCGCAGATATCAGCACCAGTTCATTGCCCAGCAAGGTGTAACGGGTGTTATCGACCATTTGTTGTTTGCCGATCGCGTAATCCATCCACTGCTGATCGGCAGAAATGAACATATCCGCAGGCGCGCCCTGCTCAATCTGGCGAGCCAGCGTAGAAGACGACGCGAAAGAAGAGACAACCTGCACACCTTTTTCTTTCTGATATTGGGTGGCGATATCTTGTAATGCATTGGTCAGGGACGCCGCGGCGAATACAGTGATTTTTTCGGCGGCCTGCGCGTGCATGCTAACGCCTGCCACCAGCACGGTCGCGGTCAGTAATTTGCCCCAGGTGTGTTTCATCGGATTTCCTCTGCTGTTATAGATATGGATACGTTATGTAGAGATGAATATAACGAGAAAAAACACGATGTCATCCGGTTTTTCCGCACTCTGCTGAAGAAGCGGTAGTTTTTTGATCTCAGGCGGAAAATCGAGTCTGTTTCCAAAATGAGCCTGTTTCCAAAATGAGTCTGTTCCCAAAAATAGAAAGCCCGGCACAATGGCCGGGCTTCTGGAAAATGCGTTCTCAGAAAACACTCATGTTTCAGTAATGAGGTTTCTCGCGGGACTCTTTAGAGTGACCCACGTGGGAGATGAGGTTGAATACTTCGCCCAGTCCCCAGATCAGCCCCAGGATCACAGCGATGAAGACTGGCACCATGACGGCAGCGAAAAGCAAACTTTCTAATAGTTCTAACATGATAGCCTCACTTAGCTGGCTGAACCGCCCGCAGACGGTGTAGGACTTCTTGCATGAAGTCAAAAACGTAAATCAAACTGTGGCAGATAATAACAGCACGGGACTGTAAATACTTTAGCATTTAGCCAACTTGCCTGCCTGCGGGTTTAGCGGCGACAATAAAGCATGATTCAATTAAGGAAGCTGCAATGCAAGCCGAAATTCTCTTAACTCTCAAGCTCCAGCAACGCTTGTTCGCCGATCCACGTCGTATCGAATTATTGCGACAAGTGCGTCACACCGGTTCAATCAGCCAGGGCGCGAAGCTCGCGGGGATCAGTTATAAAAGCGCCTGGGATGCCATCAACGAGATGAATCAGCTTGCGGATGAGTCGCTGGTTGACCGCAGTACCGGCGGCAAAGGTGGCGGGGGCGCCGTACTGACGCCTTACGGCGAGCGCCTGATCCAACTTTATGAGCTGCTGGCGCAAATCCAGCAAAAAGCCTTTGACGTGCTTAAAGAAGATTCCCTGCCGCTGGACAGCCTGCTGGCCGCAATTTCCCGTTTTTCACTGCAAACCAGCGCACGTAATCAGTTCTTCGGCACCGTCGTGGAGCGCACCCATCAGACCGTCCAGCAGCATATTGATATCCTGCTGGCGGACGGAAAAACGCAAATTCGCGCCGCCATTACCGAGCAAAGTGCCGACCGTCTGGCGCTGACACCGGGTAAAGAAGTGCTGGTGCTGATTAAAGCGCCGTGGATAACCCTCGGATTTAACGCTGAAAACAGCCACAACGCGCTGCGGGGCGAAGTTATCAGTATTCAGCACGGCGAGAAAAACAGCGAAGTGCTGGTAAAATTACTCAGCAGCGAGACATTGTGCGCCACGGTGCCAAATACTGAGATGGATAAACTGGCGCTGAAAACCGGTCAGACGGTATTTGCTCAGTTTGACGATGACAAAGTCATCATCGCCACCCTTTGCTAAAAACGGGTATTTAATCAGTATCTTGCAAAATCAGCGTTTTCATTTTGCAGAATTGTCAATTGACTTGCGAAGGTGCAGCGCTTATCCCTTATTTTATAATCATTTCAAAATGAGAGATAAAAAATGTCGTCGTTGCATATTTCGCAAGGCGTTTTCCGCCTCAGTGACACCCGAACCCTCACACTTTCCGATCTGACTCTCCGCCAGGCCGACAGCTGGGCATTTGTCGGTTCGAACGGCAGCGGTAAATCCGCCCTCGCCCGTGCGCTGGCGGGCGACTTAACCCTGCTGAAAGGCACCCGTGAAAACAGTTTTGCGCATATCGTTCGCCTGTCTTTTGAACAGTTACAGAAACTGGTCGCAGATGAGTGGCAGCGTAACAACACCGATTTACTCAGTGAAGGTGAAGACGATACCGGTCGCACAACCGCTGAAATCATTCAGGACGACGTACGCGATCCGGCCCGTTGCACCGCGCTTGCCGCGCAGTTTGGTATTGAGAAATTGCTCGACCGCCGCTTTAAATATTTATCGACCGGTGAAACCCGCAAAACGTTGCTGTGTCAGGTGCTGATGCAACAACCCGATTTGCTGGTGCTGGATGAGCCCTTTGACGGCCTTGACGTTAATGCCCGCGCCCAGCTGGCAGAACTGCTTGAGAAACTTTCCGCCGAAGGCCAGACAATGGTGCTGGTACTTAATCGCTTTGACGATATTCCTTCGTTTGTTAAAAATGTCGGCGTGCTAGCTGACTGTACGCTGGCCTCAGTGGGCCCGCGTGAACAGGTGATGGCCGACGCGCTGGTCGCACAGCTGGCCCACAGCGAAAGCCTGAATGGCATGGCCGTGCCGGAAGCTGAAGATCCAACCGCACGCATCAGTCCGCCTGCTGACAGTCCGCTGATCGTGCTGCGTGACGGCGTGGTGCAGTACAACGACAAACCGATTTTGCATAACCTCAGCTGGCAGGTCGATCACGGTCAGCACTGGCAGATCACCGGCCAGAACGGCGCCGGAAAATCCACGCTGCTGAGTCTGATTACCGGCGACCACGCGCAAGGCTACAGCAACGATCTGACGCTGTTTGGCCGTCGTCGTGGCAGCGGTGAAACCATCTGGGATATCAAACGCCACATCGGTTACGTCAGCAGCAGCCTGCATCTGGATTACCGTGTCAGCACCAGCGTGCGCAATGTCATTACTTCCGGCTTCTTCGACTCTATCGGGATTTATCAGGCAGTCTCTGACCGCCAGCGGCTCCTGACGTCGCAATGGCTGGAACTGCTCGGTCTGGGTGGCAATGCCGGTGAGACGCCATTCCACAGTTTATCCTGGGGACAGCAGCGGCTGGCGCTGATCGCCCGCGCGCTGGTTAAACATCCTGCCCTGTTAATTCTCGATGAACCGTTGCAGGGGCTGGATCCGATCAACCGTCAGCTGGTGCGCCGTTTTGTCGATATTCTGATTGGCGAAGGGGAAACACAGCTGCTGTTTGTTTCGCATCACGCCGAAGACGCCCCGCAATGCATTACGCATCGCCTGAGCTTTATTCCTGACGGCGATATTTACCGCTATCAGATTGACGCATTGTAACTTTCTTCCCTTTCCCGGGGGCCATCAGCGCCGTCACAATGCCGGCCAGCGCCAGTGCCCCCAGCAATGAAAACCCGGTTATAACACCCTGATGACCGGGATTATTCCTCAGCAGCAACGTCAGCAGCGCCAGGATCACCGCAGTGCTGCTGACCTGCGCCAGCACGCCCAGCCGTAAAGAATAATGATATTCATCACCGGTAAGCCCCTCTCTGCCAGCACGTGCTGCGTGACCTGTCAGCCCTGCCCCGAAACCTGTCAGCAGCATGCCCGGCAGCAGCGCCAGCCAGAACGGCGTTGCTGCCGGCATCATGGATATCAGTCCCAGACCGCCCGCCGCCAGCATAAAACCCCAAAGTAAAACCGTGGAGGGTGAGATGCCCTGCCCGAGTTTTTCACCGAGCGCCGTGCCCGCCAGCCGCATCAGCAGCCAGGGGAGAAAGCTGAGAATAATGCCCGGTACGCTCACTGCATAAAGCTGATACATCGCCACTGCCAGCAATAAACCCGCAGTATAGGTTACCGCCGGAGAGAAAATGCACGTCCAGAGGCTTATCTGTAACGGCAGCGATGAACGTAACGGACGCGGCAGCAGCGGATCCGGATGATAATTTTCACTGATGATAAACAATAAAAAAAAGAGCGCAGCGGCCCCCGCCAACGTGTGACTCAGCGGTGTATCCAGCCCGTAAAAAGCGACACTTAACAGCGTCAGAACCAGACTCACAATAAACACCACACCCGGGATCAGGGACCACAAGGGCGAACGGAAACGGATCATCATTAATCTTTCCTCTATCAGAATCTTGCAAAAAACATCTGCCATGAAAGATGATTCAATCTCATCCTCAGCATCTTGATAAAGGAGCTTACACCGCCTATTTTAGGCTGTTCAAAGTCATAGATTTCAGCAAAGGATGAAAATAACTCATCATGAAAAAAGTCCGGTTGCCGCCACTTGGCTCGCTCAGGGCATTTGATGTCGTGGCACAGCAGAACAGCTTCAAGCGCGCGGCAGAAGAAATCGGCGTGACCGCCACCGCCATCAGCCATCAGATCCGCGTGCTGGAAGAGGCGCTGGGCACCGCTGTTTTTGAGCGCAGTGCGAGGGAAGTCCGGCTGACGGCCGCCGGGGAGATTTTGCGTCAGGCAACGCGGCAGGCTTTTGCCGGATTACAGGCGGCGGTAGAAGATATTCATCACGCAGCAAGACCCGCGGCGCTGACACTCACCACCACGTCCAATTTTCTGACTCACTGGCTGGTGCCAAGGCTGGCGGATTTGAAAAGTGCGGCACCGGACATGGATTTACGTCTACACACCGGTATCGAACTGGTGGATTTGTCCCGCAATACGGTGGACGTCGCTATCCGTTACAGCGAGTCGGCAGATGAAACGCTGAATTCAACGCTGTTGTATCAGGACACATTTGTGCTGGTCGCCAGCCCTTCCCTTCGTCTGACCACGGCGGAAGATTTAGCTGACGCGACTTTATTTCATGTGGAAAATCGCCACATTCCGCAACCTTCCCCCGACTGGGAAAACTGGCGTCAGCATTTCGGTCCGGCGACATTAAAAATCGACAGCGGGCTGCGTTTCACCGATGAAACGCATGCGATTCAGGCGGCGATTGCGGGTCAGGGCGTAGCCATTGTCAGCAGTTTGCTGGCCCATGATTTCATCGAAAAAGGCATCCTTTCTACCCCGTTCCTGCACCATCTTCCCGGTGCTAATTACTATCTGGTGACGACGAAAGAGAAAGCGGAACGGGCAGATATCGTCATTCTGCGGCGCTGGCTGCTGGATAAAATGAGCACCATTCCCAGGATGTAGTCCGAAAAATCACATAAAACGCTGATTAAGATAATGCAACTAAATCAGTGTAAGCGATTACACTTACCATCAATTCTGACTTAATGCCGGATGTTGCGGGCTTTCTGTACGGCGCACTGTACCTGTTTGCTCATCCTGAAAGGTGCTAAACTGTTTGTGTAAGCGATTCCATTTTATTGGGGATGGATCACCTTTTTCAGCCTTGCAGCGTGATATCGTTGCAGCAAGATAATCATCGGGGAGCTCTTATGTACGTCTTAGTCACAGGTGGTAGCGGTTACATTGGCAGTCATACTTGCGTGCAACTGATTGACGCAGGTTATACGCCAATCATTCTGGATAACCTTCACAACAGTAAAGTCAGCGTGCTTGAACGCATTAATACGCTGACCGGCAAAACGCCGCTGTTCTATGAAGGAGACATCCGCGACCGTGCACTCCTCGATAAAATTTTCAGTGAACATCATATTCATTCCGTCATTCATTTCGCGGGCTGGAAAGCCGTGGGTGAATCTGTGGCAAAACCGCTGGCGTATTACGACAACAACGTCACCGGCACGCTGGTATTGCTTGAAGCAATGCGCTCCGCGGGCGTCAAAAACATGATTTTCAGCTCTTCGGCAACCGTGTACGGCGACCAGCCAAAAACGCCTTATGTCGAAGACTTCCCGACCGGCAATCCTTCCAGCCCGTATGGCCGCAGCAAACTGATGGTTGAGCAAATTCTGGAAGACGTGCAACGTGCGGAACCGGAATGGAGCATGACGCTGCTGCGTTATTTCAATCCGGTCGGCGCGCATCCGTCTGGCCTGATGGGCGAAGATCCGCAAGGCGTACCGAATAACCTGATGCCATTTATCGCGCAGGTCGCGGTAGGTCGTCGCGAATCGGTGGCCATTTTCGGCAACGACTATCCGACCCCGGACGGTACCGGCGTGCGTGACTATATTCACGTGGTGGATCTGGCTGACGGCCACATCGCGGCGATGAAAACCCTGCACAATAAAGCGGGCGTGCATATTTACAACCTGGGCGCGGGCTTTGGTCACAGCGTGCTGGACGTGGTTAACGCCTTCAGCAAAGCCTGCGGCAAGCCGGTGAATTACAAGTTTGCACCACGTCGCGATGGCGATTTACCTGCCTACTGGGCGGATCCGACGAAAGCCGAGAAAGAGCTGCACTGGAAAGTCACCCGCACGCTGGAAGACATGGCCAATGACACCTGGCTGTGGCAGTCGAAAAACCCGCAGGGCTACCCGGATTAAGGAGCACTAAGGAAAGTTATGACAACGTTTAACCCGATTGACCATCCGCATCGCCGCTACAATCCGCTGACCGATCAGTGGGTTTTAGTCAGTCCGCACCGTGCCAAGCGCCCGTGGCAGGGCCAGCAGGAAGCGGTTTCGCAGGAAGTGCTGCCAGCACACGATCCGGACTGTTTCCTGTGTCCGGGAAATACCCGTGTGACCGGTGATGTGAATCCGAAATACACCGGCACCTACGTGTTCACCAATGATTATGCCGCGCTGATGCCGGACACGCCGTTTGCACCGGAAAGCGACGATCCGCTGATGCGCGTTCAGAGCGCACGCGGCACCAGCCGTGTGATTTGCTTCTCGCCGGATCACAGCAAAACTTTGCCTCAGTTGTCAGTTGAAGCACTGACGGAAATCGTCAGAACCTGGCAGGAACAGAGCGCAGATTTGGCAAAAACTTATCCGTGGGTGCAGGTTTTTGAGAATAAAGGCGCCGCGATGGGTTGCTCAAATCCGCATCCGCATGGCCAGATTTGGGCCAACAGTTTCCTGCCTAACGAAGCCGAGCGTGAAGACCGCCTGCAACGCGCCTATCTGGAAAAACAGGGCTCGCCGATGCTGGTGGATTACGTACAGCGCGAGCTGGCAGACGGCAGCCGTACGGTGGTCGAAACCGAACACTGGCTGGCGGTAGTGCCTTACTGGGCGGCGTGGCCGTTCGAGACGATCTTACTGCCGAAAGTGCACGTGAAGCGCATCACTGAGCTTTCTGATGAGCAGCGCAGTGATCTGGCGCTGGCGCTGAAAAAGCTGACCAGCCGCTACGACAATCTGTTCCAGTGCTCTTTCCCGTATTCAATGGGCTGGCACGGCGCGCCGTTTACCGAAGGCGACAACGAACACTGGCAGTTGCATGCGCATTTCTATCCACCGTTGCTACGTTCAGCGACAGTGCGCAAATTCATGGTCGGCTACGAAATGCTGGCTGAAACCCAACGCGACCTGACAGCGGAACAAGCCGCAGAACGTCTGCGGGCGGTGAGTGATGTTCATTATCGTGAGGCCGGAGAAAAACAATGAAACTGAAAACCAAGACCCTGGAAATCTTTGCCGATAAATTTGGCTACCCTGCGACCATCACTATCAAGGCACCGGGCCGCGTAAATCTGATTGGCGAACATACCGACTATAACGACGGCTTCGTATTGCCGTGCGCGATCGACTACGAAACGGTGATCGCCTGTGCGCAGCGCAACGACCGCACCATCCGCGTGATCGCCGCCGATTACGACAATGACGAAGACAGCTTTTCTCTCGACGAACCGATTCTGCATACCGACGCGCACCCGTGGGCCAACTATGTGCGTGGCGTGGTGAAACATCTGATGCTGCGTAACAAAGATTTCTCCGGCGCTGACATGGTGATCAGCGGCAACGTGCCGCAGGGCGCGGGCCTGAGTTCATCGGCATCGCTGGAAGTGGCCGTCGGTCAGGCGCTGAAATCGTTATACGATTTGCCGCTGGATGGCGTCGCCCTGGCACTGAACGGTCAGGAAGCGGAGAACCAGTTTGTCGGCTGTAACTGCGGCATTATGGATCAGCTGATTTCCGCACTCGGCAAGGAAAATCATTCCCTGCTGATCGACTGCCGTTCACTGGAAACCCGTGCGGTGTCTATGCCGACAAACGCGGCGGTGGTGATCATCAACTCCAACGTGAAACGCGGTCTGGTCGACAGCGAATATAATGCCCGTCGCGAACAATGCGAAGTCGCCGCCCGCTTCTTCGGCGTAAAAGCGCTGCGTGACGTGGATCCTGCCCTGTTCTTCTCCATTCAGGATGAACTGGATCCGGTGGTCGCCCGCCGTGCGCGTCACGTGATCACTGAGAACGACCGCACACTGGCGGCAGCAGATGCACTGGCCAGTGGCGACCTGAAACGTATGGGCGAACTGATGGCGGAATCTCACGCTTCCATGCGCGATGATTTTGAAATCACTGTTCCACAGATCGACAAGCTGGTAGAAATCGTCAAAGAAGTGATTGGCGATAAAGGCGGCGTGCGTATGACCGGTGGCGGTTTCGGCGGCTGTATCGTCGCGCTGGTTCCGGAAGACATGGTGGAAAAAGTCCGTCATGCCGTTGAACAGCAATATCACGCCCACAGTGGCCTGAAAGAAACCTTCTATGTTTGCACCGCATCACAGGGAGCAGGCATATGTTAAAACCTGAAAACACACAGCTGGCGCCCGACGGCCAGCCGTTTGAACAGGTGACGCTACAGAATGCGGCGGGTGCCACCGCCACGTTTATGGACTGGGGCGCGACCTGGTTATCCTTCACACTGCCGCTGGCCGACGGCACCTCTCGTGAGCTGTTGCTCGGCTGCGAGTCGCCGCCGGAGTACATGAATCAGAGCGCGTATCTGGGTGCCACCGTGGGGCGTTATGCCAACCGCATCGCCCGCTCGCAGTTTGAAATTGACGGCAAACCGCATCTTGTGGTCGCCAATCAGGGCGTTCATCAGCTGCACGGCGGGCCGGAAGGGTTCCATGCGCGTCGCTGGAAGATCGTCGGGCAAACCGCGCAGAAACTGACGTTCGAGCTGTTTTCTGCCGATGGCGACCAGGGTTATCCTGGCAATATGACCGCCAAAGTGCATTATCAGCTGACTGACGATAACCGTCTGGAAATTCGTTATGAAGCGACTGTCGATAAGCTGTGCCCGGTCAATCTGACCAATCACGCCTATTTCAATCTCGACGGCGAAGGCACTGACGCGCGCCAGCATAAGCTGCAACTGTTTGCTGACCGCTTCCTGCCGGTCGACAGCTACGGCATTCCTTGCGCCGATCCGACGCCGGTTGAACATACCGGCATGGATTTCAACGCCGCAAAAACGCTGGCGAAAGATTTCCTCAAGGATCGCGATCAGCAACGGGTGAAAGGTTATGACCACGCGTATCTGCTCAACCGCTCATGCAATGCCGCTACAAATCCGGCAGCACATTTGTGGTCGGCGGACGGCAAAGTGAAAATGACCATGTTTACCTCGGCACCAGCGGTCCAGCTTTATAGCGGCAATTTCCTCGGCGGAACACCGAATCGCAGCGGCGGCGAATATGCCAGCTATAGCGGTGTGGCGCTGGAAAGTGAATTCCTGCCAGACAGCCCGAACCACGCAACCTGGCCACAGCCAAGCTGCTGGATCAAACCGGGGCAGGCATATAAATCTGCCACCACGTATCAGTTCTTCGCGCTATAACGTCCATCATCTTTAACGTTTATCAGACAGGGTCGCCCGGCCCTGTCTTCATTTATTCCGACTTCTGCAAATTTGTGACTCACGGCGCATCTGTATCAGCACATTTTCAGCTAAAGGCATTTCCCGCATCTACTCTTAGAGAGTGTCCTGCATAAAAGGACGTTTAATAAGGAGTTTGATATGCGTTTACCCGTTGTGTTATCCCTGCTGGCAACGCTTTGCGCGGCTGGCTCCGCTCTGGCGGCTGACCCTGTGAAAGTGCCTTCTCCTGCTCAGACTGAGCAACGCCAAAAGATGACCGACTGTAATCAGCAGGCCACTACCCAGTCCCTTAAAGGCGATGACCGTAAAAAATTCATGAGTCAGTGCCTCAAGGCTGAAACCAAACCGGCGACGGCAGGCATGACGCCTCAGCAGGAAAAAATGAAAACCTGTAACGCTGACGCAGCGAAAAAAGAATTGAAAGGCGATGCACGTAAAACCTTCATGAGTACCTGCCTGAAAAAAGCCAGCTAACTGCTGTCCTTTTGCAAAAAACGCGCTGTCCGGGAAACCGTTCGCGCGTTTTGTTTTACATCGCCGCAGCAAATTCGTTATGTTTAATACAAACGGTGTCCCGCAAAGGCTTCCTGAGGAAGTTTCAGATTGCTGTCCGGGAGGCCAAGCCCCTATAATGATAACCGTTATCATTGAAAATTCAGTTAACTGAGGAGTTTAGCTATGGCTGTAACCAAGCTGGTGCTGGTAAGACACGGTGAAAGTGAGTGGAACAAAGAAAACCGTTTTACCGGTTGGCATGATGTTGAACTGTCCGATAAGGGTCGCACTGAAGCAAAAGCTGCTGGTCAGTTGCTCAAAGACGAAGGCTTCCAATTCGACTTCGCTTATACCTCTGTGCTGAAACGTGCCATCCATACTCTGTGGAGCGTTTTGGACGAACTGAACCAGCCATGGCTGCCGGTTGAGAAATCCTGGAAACTGAACGAACGTCATTACGGCGCGTTGCAGGGTCTGGATAAAGCAGAAACCGCTCAGAAATACGGTGACGAGCAAGTTAAACAATGGCGTCGTGGCTTCGCGGTGACTCCGCCAGAACTGGATCGCGCTGATGAGCGTTTCCCTGGCCATGACCCGCGCTATGCAAAACTGACTGCGGCTGAACTGCCAACGACTGAAAGCCTGGCGCTGACCATCGAACGTGTCATCCCTTACTGGACTGACGTGATCAAACCACGTATCGCCAGCGGCGAGCGCGTGATCATCGCTGCGCACGGTAACTCCCTGCGCGCACTGGTCAAATATCTCGACGATCTGAGCGAAGACGAAATTCTGGAACTGAACATCCCTACCGGTGTTCCATTAGTTTACGAATTCGACGAAAACTACAAACCAATCAAACGTTACTATCTGGGTAATGCCGACGAAATCGCAGCGAAAGCAGCGGCCGTGGCAAACCAGGGTAAAGCGAAGTAATTTCGCGTTTTCTGTGTTAAACAGAGCGATTGGAACAGGCACGCGCAAGCGTGCCTGTTTTGTTTTCTAAATCTGACACTCCCCTGCCCTTCTCCAGACTTTCCGGAAAATCCTCCCTTTTTGAAATTCGTGATCCAGCGCTGGATTTTTAAATAACAGTTTTGCTACATTCTTTTATCTTTCGAATGAAAGCAAAACAATATTCGTACGAAATAATTATTTCACCAGTCTGCCGGAGGTTTTATGGATAACAGATTTACGTCAACGACATTACCTGTTGATTATAAAAAGAATATTATTGAGATGAAAAAACAACTCCGCGCACAGATTGGCGATGTTGAAGGACTCTTCCGGCAGGTCTGCGAAAAAATTGAAACGGAGATAGCCGCAGCAAGGGCGGAGGAAGCGGCTAACGGCACTGCATGGCCGCAAATTAGCTGGTCAGAACTGGCAGAAGGCCGGGTATCTGATGCGCAGATTGCGCAGGTGAAACGTCGTGGATGTCTGGTGGTACGTCAGACATTTGAACGTGATGACGCGCTTGCAATGGATAAATCCATGCTGCATTACCTTGATGAAAACAATTTCGATGAGGTTTATCGCGGACCGGGTGATAATTTCTTTGGTTCACTGGACGCTTCCCGCCCTGAGATTTATCCCATCTACTGGTCTGCCGCACAGATGGAAGCCAGACAGAGTGAGGAAATCGGCACGGTTCAGTCATTTTTAAACCGTCTCTGGAAGTTCGGCGACCATCAGGGCGCATGGTTTAATCCCGACGTAAATATTATCTATCCGGACAGGATCCGCAGGCGTCTTCCGGGCACCACTTCTAAGGGGCTGGGCGCGCATACCGATTCCGGCGCGTTAGAACGCTGGCTGTTACCAGCGTATCAGAAAGTCTTCCGCAAGATTTTCACCAACCGTTTTGAAGAATACGATCCATGGGATGCGGCTTTCAGACCCGACGTCAATGAATACGATGTGGATAACACGACTAAATGCTCAGCTTTACGGACATTCCAGGGCTGGACTGCGCTGTCTGATATGCAAACCGGACAGGGCTTGCTGCACGCCGTTCCGGTGCCTGAGGCGATGGCGTATGTGCTGCTGCGTCCGCTGCTTGATGATGTGCCTGAAGATGAACTCTGTGGCGTTACGCCTGGCCGCGTTTTACCTGTTTCCGAAAAATGGCATCCGCATCTGATTAAAGGCCTGTGCAGTATTCCGGAACTTCAGGCGGGCGACTCGGTATGGTGGCATTGTGACGTCATTCATTCCGTCGCGCCGGTTGAAGATCAGCAAGGATGGGGAAATGTGATGTACATTCCGGCCGCACCACTGTGCGAAAAGAATGTCGCTTATGCCCGCAAGGTACACGAAGCACTGAAGACAGGCGCTTCACCTGCGGATTTCCCACGCGAAAACTATGAAGCGAACTGGACAGGCCGATTCCTTGAACGTGATCTCAACGCTAACGGACGGCTGGGTGTCGGGATGAAGAAGTAACTGTTCGCGCTATTTTGTGGTAATACGTTTTAATTAAAACGAACAGCCATAAGGAGAAACCGATGCCCGTCAGACTCGCCTCCCCCGATGAAGCGGAAATACTCTGGGAAATCAGAAATCAGGCTATCCGCCACGGATGTAAAAATACCTATGGCGCCGACATTGTGATGGCCTGGACGCCGGATCAGATGCCACCCGGTTACCGTAAGGCCATTACTGAGAATCCTTTTTTTGTGGCTGAAGCGCACGGTCTGGGTACGCCTGCGGCAACGGGTTATCTAGACCTGAAAAATGGCAGTGTTGAGGCGATATTCACCTTGCCGGAATTCGAAGGAAAAGGACTCGCGACGCAAATTCTCAATAAACTAAAAGCCGAAGCAAAATCGCGGGGATTTAAAGAGATCATCCTGTCATCCACGCCCAATGCTTTTGAGTTTTATAAGAGGAACGGATTCAGCCTGGTAAAAGAGGGTTTGTACCGGTCAGAAATGGCGAATGCCGATTTGCGTTGCATGGATATGCGCTGCGCACTTTGACGTATTCAGCTAATAAAAAAGCCCCGCAAAAGCGGGGCTCAGAAAGATGTACTGGTGTTAAAGAATTATCCGCGACGCGCTTTAACGGCGTTCGCGAGATTACGCAGCAGCACTTCTGTGTCTTCCCAGCCGATGCAGGCATCGGTCACGCTCTGGCCGTAAACCAGTGGCTCGCCGCTGTCGAGGCTCTGGTTCCCTTCAACCAGATGGCTCTCAACCATCACGCCCATAATTGCCTGTTCACCACCAGCAATCTGCCCGCAAACGTCTTCACAGACTTCCATCTGCTTTTTGAATTGCTTGCTGCTGTTTGCATGACTGAAGTCGATCATGATACGTGCTGGCAGACCGCCTTTTTTCAGGCCGTCTTTCACTTCGAGCACGTCCTGAGCGCTGTAGTTTGGCTTTTTGCCGCCACGCAGAATGATATGGCAGTCGTTGTTACCGCTGGTATTCACGATGGCGGAATGACCCCATTTGGTGACAGACAGGAAGCAATGCGGCGCGCCTGCGGCGTTAATGGCGTCGATAGCCACTTTGATGGTGCCGTCGGTACCATTTTTGAAACCGACCGGGCAGGATAAACCGGAGGAAAGCTCACGGTGAACCTGAGATTCTGTGGTACGCGCACCGATTGCGCCCCAGCTCATTAAATCCGCCAGATATTGTGGCGTGATCATGTCCAGGAACTCGCCGGCGGCAGGCAAACCGGTGTCATTAATATCAAGTAACAATTTGCGGGCAATGCGCAAACCATCGTTAATCTGGTAGCTGTTGTTCATGTGCGGGTCATTGATCAGCCCTTTCCAGCCCACCGTAGTACGCGGTTTTTCGAAATAAACGCGCATTACCACTTCCAGTTCCCCCTGCAATTCTTCACGCATTTTCAGCAGGCGTGCGGCATATTCTTTGGCAGCTTTAGGATCATTGATTGAGCAAGGCCCGATAACAACCAGCAGACGATCATCGTTTCCTTTCAGGATCTTATGAATGGCATTACGAGCCTGAGAAACTGTTTTTGCCGCTTTGTCAGTGGCGGGAAATTTTTCGAGCAGGGCAACCGGAGGTAAAAGTTCTTTGATTTCTTTGATGCGTAAATCGTCGTTTTGATAATTCATAACAGTTCCATTCGGGTGTTCATAAGAGACAAAGCGAAACGCTGACCGCGTTCAATCTAGCCGTAATGAGGGGCAGTGTAAACCTGCTTTTACACTTACGATTAGTCTCATTTTGATTTAGGACATAATTTATTTAGCTAGGCTTTAAGCAGACACATGAAACACGACCACGGACCTTTCTGAAACAATGGAGATGACATTATGAAAAAGCTCGCAATCATGTTACTGACTGCCACTATGGCTCTGACAACGGGCGCGGCCTTTGCTGCCGGTGAAACCTCGGCTGGTGATAACAACGGTCAGGCCAATCAGTCCGGTTCACCTGGCTCAATTCAGAATATGGCACCTAAAAGTGTTGATAATGACCAGATTAACAACACGAACAAGCCAGCAGATGAAGTGAATACCAAAACGGATACCACCAAGCAGCATATGAGCAAGGACAAACAGCATAAGAAAGCGATGTGCAAAGATGGTCGTTGTCCTGACCAGGCACCTGGAACCACGCAATCAAAAGAAACTGGTAAATAAATACGCCGGTAGCATCTCGTTCAGGAGGAACTTCGGTTCCTCCTTATTTCGAAACTTCCCCTTCTTGCAACGTCATCTGATTACGCTATTGTGATCGTCTCTGTTCATCATCTTTGTGAATATAACTATGTCTTCTTCCCTGTTACCGCAGGATAAAAATAGCCGTCGCCTGTTACTGGCTTTCCTTGTAACCGTTGTTTTTATGGTCGCGGAAGTCATCGGCGGGCTGATTTCTGGCTCTCTGGCGTTGCTGGCCGATGCCGGTCACATGCTGACAGATGCTGCCGCTTTGCTCGTGGCGCTGATGGCCGTGCGTTTTGCAAAACGTAAGCCCAATTCCCGTCATACCTTTGGTTATCTGCGCCTGACGACAATGGCCGCGTTCGTCAATGCCGCCGCGCTATTGGTAATTGTGGTGCTGATCGTCTGGGAAGCCATTGCCCGCTTCTTCAATCCACAGCCGGTGATGGGTACCACGATGCTGGTCATTGCTATCGCCGGGCTGTTTGCCAATATTCTGGCGTTCTGGTTACTGCATCAGGGTCAGGAAAAAGCCAACATCAACGTGCGCGCTGCGGCTCTGCATGTGCTGGGGGATTTACTGGGATCGATTGGTGCGGTCGCTGCAGCACTGATCATCATGTATACCGGCTGGACGCCCATTGACCCGATTCTGTCGGTGCTGGTGTCGTGTCTGGTGCTGAACAACGCCTGGCGGCTACTGCGCGAAAGTTTTCATGAGTTGCTGGAAGGTACGCCTGAGGAAATTGATATCGATAAACTGCGCCGTGATTTGTCGCTGAGCATCCCTGAAGTTCGCAATGTCCATCACGTTCACGTCTGGCAGATTGGTGAACAGCGGCTGATGACGCTGCATGTGCAGGTGGTGCCACCTCACGATCACGATGCGCTGTTAGACCGCATTCAGCATCATTTGCTGGAGAAATGCCATATCGGACACGCGACGATTCAGATGGAATACGGTCGCTGTGAAACGCCGGATTGCGAGATTA
Organism: Rahnella variigena; assembly: GCF_003610915.1. Taxonomy (NCBI): domain Bacteria; kingdom Pseudomonadati; phylum Pseudomonadota; class Gammaproteobacteria; order Enterobacterales; family Yersiniaceae; genus Rahnella; species Rahnella variigena. The sequence goes on along the minus strand of NZ_NSDJ01000001.1, from coordinate 2,159,511 downwards.
ATGAAATCCCGGCTGCCAGCGCAGGGCACGATCATCATGGTCACTCCCACGCACACCATCATCACTGATGTTCACCAATAGCAGAAAGCAAAACGCCTCCGGTATGGAGGCGTTTTTGTTAAGCAGATTCAGACGTTTTGCAGGGGCTGCGAGCCATTTTGCTTCGCGCTCTTGATCCACAGCCACGAACCGTTGAGTGCAATCAGCGTCAGCAACACGTATTCGAGCGCCATCGCATAGACGCCCTGATAGGCAAAAATCGCCACGCTTATCACGTCGATCACCACCCACAGCAACCAGTTCTCGACATATTTACGCGTCATCAGCAGCATCGCCACAATCGACAGCACCATCATTGATGAATCCCAGAACGGGAAAGCATCCGGCTGCAATTCTGGCATCTGCACATTCATCCCCAGCGCCTGCATCAGATTCACCGCCACCAGAGTGAGCGCGGCAAATACGCGGTCAATGTTAAACGTCATCAGTAAAATGCCAGCGACGCACACCACGCCCCAAATCAGCGCTTTCCCGCGTGGTAACCAGCGGATCTGCAATTCGGCTTCCTGATCCGCTGTCTGACGGCTCCAGGCGTACCAGCCATAAATATTGGCGGCAAAGAAGAAGATTTGCAGCAGCAAACTGGCGTAGAGCTGGATCTGGAAAAAGATGATCGCAAACAAGGTGACGTTGATCAGACCAAACGCGTAATTGATGAGCTTTTCTTTACTGGCGTACCAGATACAAAGCAAACCAAAAATGGTGCCAACCGCTTCAATCCAAGACAGGTCATACCCGCCTTTGCCGAGAGGAATATGAACCAGAATATTGCTGGTACTGAAAAAATCCATCATCACGTCCTTCCTTTTTCGTCAGTCACATCGCGTTTGCTTACAGGGCTTTGGCCTGTGTGCGTAATTTGAGTTGCGCGGCAAAATCCAGCATACGATTCAGCGGAATCAATGACTTCACACGCAGCGCCTCATCCACTTCTATCGCATGTTCTGCTCCGCCGTGCTCCAGACCTTCAGCAATGGCTTTCAGGCCGTTCATCGCCATCCACGGGCAATGCGCGCAGGTGCGGCAACTTGCGCCCTCACCTGCTGTCGGTGCTTCAAACAATTCTTTATCCGGGCACGCTTGCTGCATTTTGTAGAAAATCCCGCGGTCAGTAGCGACGATCAGCTGTTTCTGAGGCAAGGTTTTTGCAGCCTGAATGAGCTGACTGGTAGAACCGACCGCATCAGCCATATCCACAATCGCCTGAGGAGACTCAGGATGTACCAGAACAGCGGCGTTTGGATACAAGCCTTTCATTCGGGTCAGGGCCTGGGATTTAAACTCGTCATGGACGATACAGGCGCCCTGCCAGCACAAGACATCAGCGCCCGTCTGCTTGCGAACATAATTGCCGAGGTGACGATCCGGTGCCCAGATGATTTTTTCGCCCAGACTATCAAGATGTTCAATCAGTTCTACCGCAATGCTCGACGTGACTACCCAGTCGGCACGGGCTTTCACCGCCGCCGAGGTATTAGCGTAGACCACAACGGTGCGATCGGGGTGCTGGTCGCAGAAATCTGAGAAAGCCTGTTCCGGGCAGCCCAGATCCAGCGAGCATTCCGCATTGAGCGTCGGCATGAGGACTGTTTTTTCAGGACTGAGGATTTTGGCCGTTTCACCCATGAAGCGCACGCCGGCCACCAGCAACGTGGAAGCCGGATGCTGACTGCCAAAGCGCGCCATTTCCAGAGAGTCTGCGACAATGCCCCCGGTTTCTTCTGCAAGCGCCTGAATTTCAGGATCAGTGTAGTAATGCGCCACCATCACGGCATCACGTTCCCTGAGCAGTTTTCTGATCTTCTCTTTGTAGAAAGTCTTTTCATCTGCACTCAGAACTGCGGGTTTAGGAGGAAAAGGATAAACCGTCGAATTCAGGTCCAATGTTTCGCTCATACTCGTCATCTCATTCAGTCAGGCAGCACGCCTGAAAAGCCAGAAGCCGCAACAGATCCCATTCAGAAACCCGTTGGTTTTGTATGCTAAACAAAATACCGTAAAATTCTGAGAAAGTCGTCCAGATATTAGCCATAAGGCTTAAAATGTTTACTGCACTTAAAACTGGAGTGAGTTGAGCAAAATACAGGAAAATTGAAGATAACGATGGAAGGAGGTTTCGTGCATCACATGCGAAAAAAGCGCCAAAAGGCGCTTTTCTCTGAATTCTGCAATTTAGATGGCTTCACAATAGTGTGCGGGGCGTGCTGGATTAACTCGGTTTCACCTCATCCTGCACTGCTTCACTACATTTTCCACTTTAAAAGTGGTGGGCCGTGCTGGATTCGAACCAGCGACCAATTGATTAAAAGTCAACTGCTCTACCAACTGAGCTAACGGCCCATCTAAATGCTGGGTACTACTTTTTACTGTCGGCGTCTAAAACTATTCAGGGCGTTCACTCTAAAAGAGTGGTGGGCCGTGCTGGATTGACTCGGTTTCACCTCGCCCTGCGGGCAACGCTTGCGCGTTGTCGTCTCGCTTCGCTCGGCTCGAACCATTGGTTCTCATCCTGCACTGCTTCACTACATTTTCCACTTTAAAAGTGGTGGGCCGTGCTGGATTCGAACCAGCGACCAATTGATTAAAAGTCAACTGCTCTACCAACTGAGCTAACGGCCCTTCCTGAATACTTCTGTCTGCCTGCGTGTCTTGCAGTTGGTGTGCAAGCCACATGCAATAAATGATTTAGATTTGGTGGGCCGTGCTGGATTCGAACCAGCGACCAATTGATTAAAAGTCAACTGCTCTACCAACTGAGCTAACGGCCCTTCTAAACCTACTGCATATTGCCTAAATCTCTGACAGCGTTAGCCGTTTGGAGTTGTCTGGGCAACGGCGGCATATATTACTTATTTAACTTTTCAGTGCAACTTTAATTTTCAGAAAGAGTGCTAACTGATGGCGTTTCACACACTCAAGCCCAGAAAATGCACGATATGTACATTTTCCAGACCTGAATGAGGAACTACTTTGCAGATAAACGTTTTTGAGCTTGTTTTGCCGCATCGGTATTTGGGTACTGTTTTACAACCTGCGTGAAGACGGCTTTGGCTTTATCAGCCTGACCTTTCTCCTGCATGATCACCCCAACCTTAAACATCGCGTCAGAACTTTTTGGAGACTTAGGGTAATTTTTGACCACAACTGCAAAATAATACGCAGCGTCGTCTTTTTTACCTTTGTTGTAATACAACTGTCCTAACCAGTAGTTGGCATTAGGCTGATAAGTTGAATCAGGATATTTTTTTACGAAACTCTGAAAGGCAGCAATCGCCTCATCATACTGTTTCTTTTCCAGCGCCAGTGAAACCGCAGCATTGTAATCGCTGTTCACGTCACCGGTGCTTGCAGGCGCTTGTGCAGCACCCGCGTCCGGCGTTGCGGCAGCAGAACCGGCTGTGTCACCTGTGGCTGCTGCAGCGCCCGTACTGGCGGCTCCTGCATTGCCCTGGCTTAAGCTGTCCAGTTGATTAAAAATTTGCTTCTGGCGATCACCAAGCTGACTCAACTGATACTGGTTCTCCTGGATTTGACCACGAAGAGTATCCATATCACGTTGGGTATCAGAAAGTTGTTGCTGGAGTTGAGTTAATAGCTGGCTGTGAGCGTTAGAAATACGCTCCAGAGAGGTGACCCGATCTTCAATCGAGCCTGAGCCGACATTACTGATTGGCGCTTGGGCAGTAGCGGCCCATGGGACCGCTACGCCAACCAGTAACGACAGACTCAACAAGTGAGTTCTGAAGTTACTGCTCATACTATTCTCTTAGTATACCAGTACTGCACGACGGTTTTTAGCGTATGCCGCTTCGTCATGACCCAGTACAGCTGGTTTTTCTTTACCGTAAGAAACGATAGAGATTTGGTCAGCAGAAACGCCTTTGCCTTGCAGGTACATTTTAACAGCAGTAGCACGACGTTCGCCCAGGGCGATGTTGTACTCTGGCGTACCACGTTCGTCAGCATGACCTTCTACAGTCACTTTGTAAGACGGGTTGCTACGCAGGAATGCTGCGTGCGCGTCTAACATCTGAGCGAATTCAGAAGACACATCGTATTTGTCCAGGCCAAAGTAAACGATGTTGTTTTTCTGCAGTTCTTGCATCTGCAGACGAGCTTGCTCTTCTGAAGACATGTTTGCGTTTTCAGTGCCTGCGCCAGAGTTCAGACCCATACCATTAGATTGGTCGTTGTCTGCGTTCTTGTGAGAACTACAAGCAGCTACAGCCAGTACAGGCAACGCCAGCATCAGCCCTTTCAGCACTTTATTCAGTTGCATCTATTCGATCCTTTTATAATTTTTTGCCATACATAGTTTTCTATGCATTACAGATACGGCGACCAGGCAGGGAATTTGACCTGTCCATCAGTTGCCGGAAGACGCGCTTTGAAGCGCCCATCAGTCGATACCAACTGCAATACGGAACCCAGGCCCTGTGAAGAGCTGTAAATTACCATGGTGCCGTTTGGTGCGAGGCTAGGCGTTTCATCCAGGAACGTGTCCGTCAATGTTTGAACGGCTCCCGTTGCCAGATCTTGTTTAGCGATGTGCTGTGTACCGCTGGCGCTGCTCACCATCACCAGGAACTTACCATCTGCACTTACGTCAGAGTCCTGGTTCTGCGAGCCTTCCCAGGTCAGACGCTGAGGCGCACCGCCATTAATATTGACTTTATAAACTTGCGGACGACCACCCTGATCCGATGTGAACGCCAGATTCTGGCTGTCCGGGAACCAGGTTGGTTCAGTGTTGTTGCTGCGTCCGTTGGTCACCTGACTAATCTGACCAGAAGACAGATTCATTACATACAGGTTCAGGCTGCCGTCTTTAGACAGAGCGAAAGCCAGTTTGCTGCCATCAGGTGAGAACGCCGGTGCACCGTTGTGACGCGGGAATGAAGCAATCTGTTTGATCGCGCCATTAGCCAGAGTCTGAACAACCAGTGCTGAACGACCGCTTTCAAACGTGACGTACGCCAGTTTGCTGCCATCCGGCGACCAGGCCGGAGACATCAGTGGCTCTGGTGAACGGTGAACCACGAACTGGTTGTAACCGTCATAATCCGCTACGCGCAGTTCATACGGGAATTTACCGCCGTTGGTCTGCACGATATAAGCGATACGGGTACGGAATGCGCCTTTCACACCGGTCAGCTTTTCGAAAACTTCGTCACTGGCGGTATGGGCGGAATAACGTAACCACTGTTTGGTCACTTTGTACTGGTTTTGTGCCAGCACGGTACCTGGTGCGCCAGAGGTATCAACCAGCTGGTAAGACACCACGTAGCTGCCATCGGCTGCAGGCTGAACCTGACCGATAACAACCGCATCAATGCCCAGCGCAGTCCATGCAGCAGGAGTTACTTCTGCGGCAGAGGTCGGCTGTTGTGGCATACGTGATGCATCAATAGGATTGAACTTGCCGCTGTTACGTAAGTCAGCTGCAACGATACCACCCACATCTTCAGGTGGTGTACCCGGGCCAGCCCATTTGAATGGCACAACGCCAATCGGGCGAGCTGTATCTACCCCTTGGGTAATTTCAATGCGAACTTCTGCATGAACCACAGATGCCCACATCATCAAAAGGCCGAACGCTACTCGAAATGCCTGCTTCATTGTATCTCCCTTATCTGGACGTATCTGCCCGCGATAATTTAGCAGAATTTTAACAAACCAACGCATACAAAACTAGAATTACACCCTGCAATCTATCGTAAAATTCTGAAAAGAAATTATTTTCGTCTTTCTACGGTTTAAAATCTATCGGAGCATTTTTAAAGACTTCATAGACTGCTTCAGAAGGTGGTTTCGGGAACTTCGCCTGTCGGGCTGCGGCAAGCGCTGCCTGACAAAGTGCAGGATCCCCACCTTCCGCCGACACGCTGATAAGCGAGCCATCCGGGTTCATTTTAACGCGCAACGAACAAGTTTTACCCGCATACGATGACGCGTCATAGAATCTGCTCTCGATAGCTGCCTTAATCTGGCTGCCATAGTTAGCAATATCGGCACCTGATGCGCCTGCCTTTTTCTGAGTCCCCTTCCCTGCCGGAGCAGAAGCGCCGCCACCTGTTGCGCCTTTTGGTGCATTTTTGGAGTCAGCAAGACCATCAAATAAGTTATTCGCATCAGCTGCTTCTTTCGCAGCGGCGGCAGCGGCAGCTTTTTTATCGGCTGCGGCTTTCTTCGCTGCAGCTGCAGCTTCTGCTTTTTTCTCAGCGGCAGCAGCGGCTTTGGCATCAGCAGCCGCTTTCGCATCCGCTTCAGCCTGGGCTTTTGCATCTGCAGCGGCCTGCGCTTTAGCTTCTGCAGCAGCTTGTTTCTTCGCTTCTGCAGCCGCTTCTTTCTTCGCGTCAGCTTCTGCTTGTTTCTTCGCAGCGGCAGCAGCGGCGGTTGCTTCGGCCTCTGCTTTTTTCTGAGCATCCGCAGCAGCTTTTTTCTGTGCGTCTGCTTGGGCTTTAGCCGCTTCTTTCGCAGCATCCGCTTTGGCCTGTGCCGCCGCTTTTGCTGCTTCGGCTTTCGCCTGTGCAGCGGCAGCTTCAGCCTGCTTCTGTTGTTCTTTCGCCTGTTCAGCGGCTTGCTCAGCTTGTTTTTGCTGCTGAGCCTGTTCCTGAGCCTGCTGCTTCGCATCCTGCTGCGCTTGCAGACGCTCTTTTTCAAGTTCTTTCAGGCGCTGTTGTTCGGCGGCCTGTTTCTGCTGAAGCTCTTCAGCCTGTTGTTCTGATTTTTTCTGACGCGCTGCAGCAGCGCGTTGGGAATCAGCCTGTTGCTGTTGCTGACGGTTGTACTGATCGACCACGGCACTGGGATCAACCATTACGGCAGAGATATCGCTGCCGCCACCGCCCCCACTCATGCTGGTATCTTCGTCCAGCGATCCCAAAATCAGCAGGCCTATAATGATGATATGCAGAACGACCGAAACAATAACGGCGCGTTTGAGCTTATCGTTTTGTTCAGTTGCAGTTGCCTTTACCAAAATAGATTTCCCAAGACAGGATTACTAAAAACCCGGTTTCCTGTATTGCCTGTCATACTTTTAACAAGCCAGAGAATGCCGGGTTTCAAATAAGTGTTACAAATTACCTATCCTCAGATAGGTTGTGTCATCAATCCGACAGACTTCACGCCAGCCTGATGCAGCATATTCAGCGCCTTAATGATTTCATCATAAGGCACATCTTTAGCGCCGCCGATCAGAAATACCGTCTTCGGATTGGCCTGAATACGGCTGGTCGCTTCCGCGATAACCTGCTGTTCAGGCAATTGTTCCATACGCTGATGATCCACCACTATGGTGTACTGACCCACGCCTGAGACTTCGACAATCACTGGCGGGTTATCATCGCTGGATACCGTTTTGGAATCCGTCGCGTCTGGCAGATCCACTTCCACGCTTTGGGTAATGATGGGAGCTGTTGCCATAAAAATCAGTAACAGAACCAGCAGTACGTCCAGCAGCGGAACAATGTTGATCTCCGACTTACCTTCGCGACGGTTACGACGACCTCGTGAACGAGCCATACTCTCCCCCTTTAGTTACTGCTGGTTTCGCGAGAGAAAGCCTGACGGTGCAGGATGGCCGTAAATTCTTCCATGAAGTTATCGTAGTTTTGCTCAAGCTTATTTACACGCTGGTTCAGGCGGTTATACGCCATAACCGCAGGGATAGCAGCAAACAAACCAATCGCGGTGGCGATCAGTGCTTCTGCGATACCCGGTGCAACCATTTGCAGGGTGGCTTGTTTTACAGAACCTAAGCCGATAAAGGCGTGCATGATCCCCCAGACCGTACCAAACAGGCCGATATACGGGCTGATGGAACCGACGGTACCCAGGAAAGGAATGTGCATTTCAAGAGATTCGAGTTCACGGTTAAAGGAAATACGCATGGCACGTGAAGAGCCTTCAATCACCGACTCAGGCGCATGGCTGTTGGCACGATGAAGACGCGCAAACTCTTTAAAACCGGAATGGAAGATTTGCTCTGCCCCGCTCAGGGTTTCGCGACGGCCCTGGCTTTCCTGATACAAACGGGAAAGCTCAATACCGGACCAGAATTTATCTTCAAATGCTTCTGCCTCACGGGTGGCGGCATTCAGCACTTTTGTGCGTTGAATGATGATCGCCCAGGACGCGACAGAGAAGCACACCAGGATAAGCATAATCAGCTTAACCAGGATGCTGGCCTTTAAAAATAAATCAAGCATGTTCATGTCAGTCACTGCTTAAACTCCGCGACAATAGACTTAGGAAGCGCACGTGGCTTCATTTGGTGTGGATCAATGCACGCAATCAACACTTCTGCAGAACTCAGAAGGTTTCCATGCGAATCAAGAATTCGTTGTGCAAAAGTAAGAGAAGCTCCGCGAATGGACGTAATCTCACTCTGAACATCCAGCAGGTCATCTAGGCGAGCTGGTGCAAAGTATTCGACCGTCATGCGGCGGACAGCAAAAGCGACATGTTCTCCCAGCAGTTGTTGCTGGTGAAAATTGCGTTGGCGCAACATCTCTGTGCGAGCCCTTTCATAAAAGGCGACGTATCGGGCGTGGTAGACCACACCTCCCGCGTCTGTGTCTTCAAAGTAGACACGAACCGGCCATCGGAACAACGAATTACTCACTCTACATCCCGTAATGCAATTTGACGGCACTACTATACTCAAGTGAGTTGGGGTTGGGAATGGGTTGCATTGCTGGAACGAAAATAATTATGGGCCAGAACGGCCCATAGGACGATTACTGTAAATTTGTCTTTTATTTCAGCAAAGAATCAGCTGAAAAAGTAAAAAAGTCCTGCGGCCAGCGCAATCATGGCAAGTATCGGAGAGAAGAATGCCTTCCATACCGATTTATGCGGACGAAAGCCAAGGCCGTGGATCACACCTGCACAGACTGCCCATATCAGGATGATGCCGTGCCAGACTTCCAGCTGACTGGTTGACGAGGCAAACAGGCCCGGTTTCCAGAATACGCATCCGGCAAGCACCAGTGACATCACAAGCGAAAGGGCCCGCAAGGGGCCCTTGTCTGTGATGGCGTAGAGTTTATCCACGATCACACTCATTATTACTTCTCTTCTTTAGCCGCTTTATTGGCTTCGCTGTGTTCAAACGCCAGCGCGGTAATGATACCGAATGAGCAAGCCAGTAAGGTGCCGAGGATCCAGGCAAAATACCACATGGTGTTCTCCTTAATACAACGAATGCTTGTTGTTCTCGATGTAGTGTTTATCGAGGCGACCGAACATCTTGTAATACGCCCATGAGGTGTAAATCAGGATGATTGGTACAAAGATACAGGCAACAACGGTCATCACTCTGAGCGTCAGCAAGGTGGATGTCGCATCCCACATGGTCAGGCTGGCGTTCGGCTCAGTGATTGACGGCATCACGAACGGGAACATAGTGATACCCGCAGTCAGGATCACACAGGCGATAGTCAGTGAGTTACTGATGAATGCCAGCGCCGCTTTGTTCATGCGTGAGAACAAAATGGTCAGCAGCGGCAGAATCACACCCAGTGCAGGGATCGCCCACAGACCCGGAGTCTTGTTGAAGTTAGCCAGCCATGCACCGGCTTCATGAGACACCGTTTTGCGCAGCGGGTTTGACGGGCCGGCGTGATCCATAACAGACGTCACGGTGAAGCCATCAATCCCTTTCACTAACCAGATACCTGCCAGCAGGAAGCACACCATCATCACCAGTGCAGAAATCTGCGACGCGGTGCGGGTACGCAGGTGCAGTTCACCCACAGTACGCATTTGCAGATAGGTGGCACCTTGCGTGATAAGCATGGTCAGGCTGACCAGACCGGCCAGAATGCCGTACGGGTTCAGCAGGCCAAACAGGTTACCGGTGTAGAACAGACGCAGGTCGCTGTCGATATGGAACGGAACACCCAGCAGCAGGTTACCGAACGCCACACCGAACACCAGTGCAGGGACGAAGCTGCCGATAAAGATGCCCCAGTCCCACATGCCACGCCAGCGCGGGCTCTCGAGTTTTGAACGATAGTCAAAGCCCAGCGGACGGAAGAACAAGGCGCACAGCACCAGCACCATCGCGGCGTAGAAGCCGGAGAATGCCGCGGCGTAAACCATCGGCCATGCTGCAAACAATGCACCACCGGCGGTGATCAGCCAGACCTGGTTACCGTCCCAGTGCGGGGCGATGGCGTTGATCATCACGCGGCGGTCAGTATCGGTTTTACCGATAATGCGCACCAGAATGCCCACGCCCATATCAAATCCATCGGTGACTGCGAAGCCGATAAACAGCACGCCAATCAGCACCCACCAGATGAACCGTAAAACTTCATAATCAAACATAAGTGGACTCCCTATTACCGAGCTTGCTCAAGTGGCGCTGAAGTTTGTTCATAATGATAACGGCCAGTTTTCAGGCTGCTTGGGCCCAGGCGCGCATATTTGAACATCAGGAACATTTCAGCGATCAGGAACAGGGTGTACAGGCCACAGATGAGGATCATCGAGGAGAGTACATCACCCACAGTCAGTGAAGAGTGCGCAACCGCAGTCGGTAACACCTCACCAATCGCCCAAGGCTGACGGCCATATTCGGCCACGAACCAGCCCGCTTCGACAGCAATCCACGGCAATGGCAGGCCGATGAATACCGCGCGGTGTAACCAGCGTTTCTGACCAATCTTGCCGCGCAATACGGTATAGAAGGACAGCGCAATCAGCACGAACATCAGGATGCCGCAGGCAACCATGATACGGAATGCGAAGTACAGCGGCAGAACGCGCGGAATAGAATCTTTGGTCGCTTTCTGAATTTGTGCGTCAGTCGCACCCGCCGGGTTGTCGGTATAGCGTTTCAGCAACATACCGTAGCCCAGATCCTGCTTAGCATTTTCAAAATCGCTGCGTACTTTCGGGTCAGTGTTGCCCGAACGCAGTTCTTCCAGCAGGGTGTAGGCTTTCATACCATTGCGGATACGCACTTCGTGTTGCGCCATCAGGTCTTTCAGACCGGTGACCGGCGTATCAACAGAACGCGTGGCAATCAGGCCGAGCAGATATGGGATCTGAATAGAATATTCGTTCTCCATTTTGTCCTGGTTAGGCATACCAAACAGCGTGAAGCTGGCCGGTGCAGGTTGGGTGTCCCACTCTGCTTCGATAGCTGCCAGTTTGGTTTTCTGCACGTCACCCATTTCATAACCGGATTCATCACCCAGCACGATAACGGAAAGTACGGCAGCCAGACCAAAGCTTGCAGCAATCGCAAATGAGCGTTTCGCGAAACCGACGTCACGACCTTTAAGCAGGTAGTAAGAGCTGATAGCCAGAATGAACATCGCGCCAGTCACATAACCAGACGCTACGGTGTGAACGAATTTAACCTGCGCAACCGGGTTCAGGACCAGCTCAGAGAAGCTGACCATTTCCATACGCATGGTTTCGTAGTTGAAGGTGGAAGCAATCGGGTTTTGCATCCAGCCGTTCGCCACCAGGATCCACAAGGCGGACAAGTTTGAGCCAAGCGCCACAAACCAGGTCACTGTCATGTGTTGAACTTTAGAGAGACGATCCCAACCGAAGAAGAACAGGCCGACTAAAGTGGATTCCAGGAAGAACGCCATCAAACCTTCGATCGCCAGAGGCGCACCGAAGATATCACCGACGTAATGTGAGAAATATGACCAGTTAGTACCGAACTGGAATTCCATGGTTAAACCGGTTGCAACGCCCAGTGCAAAGTTAATTGCAAAGAGTTTGCCCCAGAATTTGGTCATATCTTTATAGATTTGTTTGCCGGAAAGCACATAAACCGTTTCCATAATTGCCAGTAAAAACGCCATACCCAGCGTTAATGGGACAAATAGGAAATGGTACATGGCTGTTAAAGCAAACTGTAAACGCGACAGTTCAACGATATCAAACATCTTGACCCCTTGCTCCTCGGAGGAAGACCCCAAATTGCGATCTTTGACGAACCGGTTGCCGGAACGCCTCTTGACTACCAATATTCAAATGTGTGTAGAACAGAAATGCCCGCGGCAGGCACTCTGAACCCGGAAAACGCACGGTCAGTAAGCCTCTAAGAGGCTGATGAGCAGGCGAAATCACGGGGAAAAGTAAACATACAAAAAACTGATGTTACAGGACCAATATGTTACGCCAGTAATCCCACACATTAAATAGGTTTTTTAGTGACCCAAAGCGGATTTCCGTGTACAGGTCAATTTAAGAACAAAACAGTGAAAATCGCTGTAATTGATCTGCCGCAATTTAAGCCTATCTCCTTGTTTATTTCTATATTACCCACATCAATTTCTGAAAAAATATTTCAGGATGTTAATCATTGGTTTCATTGGGCTTTAAGGGTGGACTTAATGTTAATTAATTGTGCTTATATGGTTGTCATTAATATCTATTTTGCTACCTGTTGAAACCTAATTATTAACCTTTTATTTCCAATGAACCTATCGTGCTGTGTTAATAAATATAGCTCAATTCAGCGAATGTTAAATATTTCGCTTAAAATAAAAAAGGCCACCCGAAGGCGGCCAACATGTCGAATCAGTTTCTTAAATAAATCGACTTACATCGCACCGGATTTTTTCCGGCGCGACGGGTATTACTTATTGCGGCAGGACAGATTTCACGGCTTCGCCGATATCTGCCAGGCTGCGAACGGTTTTAACGCCGGCCGCTTCCAGTGCTGCAAATTTCTCGTCTGCAGTGCCTTTACCACCGGCAATGATGGCACCTGCGTGGCCCATACGCTTGCCTTTGGGCGCAGTCACACCGGCGATGTAGCCCACAACCGGTTTAGTCACGTGTGCTTTGATGTACGCAGCAGCTTCTTCTTCTGCGTTACCACCGATTTCACCGATCATGACGATCACTTCAGTCTGTGGATCTTCCTGGAACAGCTTCAGGATATCGATGAAGTTAGAGCCCGGGATCGGGTCACCGCCGATGCCGACGCAGGTAGACTGGCCGTAACCGTAATCAGTGGTCTGTTTAACAGCTTCATAGGTCAGTGTACCGGAGCGGGAAACGATGCCCACTTTGCCTGGCAGGTGAATATGGCCAGGCATGATGCCAATTTTGCATTCGCCAGGGGTGATCACGCCCGGGCAGTTTGGCCCGATCATCACTGCATCGCTCTGATCCAGTTTCACTTTAACCACCAGCATATCCAGCGTCGGGATGCCTTCAGTGATACAGATGATCAGTTTGATACCCGCATCCAGCGCTTCCAGAATGGAGTCTTTGCAGAACGGAGCCGGAACATAAATTACAGACGCCGTTGCGCCGGTAGTTTCTACCGCTTCGCGCACGGTGTTGAACACGGGCAGACCCAGGTGCTCGGTGCCGCCTTTGCCTGGCGTAACGCCGCCAACCATTTTGGTGCCGTAAGCGATGGCTTGTTCGGAGTGGAAAGTACCCTGGCTACCGGTGAAACCCTGGCAGATAACTTTGGTGTTCTTGTTGATTAAAATCGACATTATTTCCCCTCCACTGCCGCGACAACTTGTTGAGCCGCATTCGTCAGGCTGGTCGCTGCAATGATGTTCAAACCGCTGTCTGCCAGTTTTTTGGCACCCAGCTCTGCATTGTTACCTTCAAGACGTACCACAACCGGTACGCTGACGCCCACTTCTTCCACCGCGCCGATGATACCGTCGGCGATCAGGTCGCAACGTACGATACCGCCGAAGATGTTAACGAAGACGGCTTTCACTTTTTCATCAGACAGAATGATTTTGAAGGCTTCAGTCACGCGTTCTTTGGTTGCACCACCACCAACATCCAGGAAGTTAGCCGGTTCGCCACCGTGCAGTTTCACGATGTCCATGGTACCCATTGCCAGACCGGCACCGTTCACCATGCAACCGATGTTGCCGTCGAGGGCAACGTAGTTCAGTTCCCACTGCGCTGCCTGTGATTCACGGGCATCTTCCTGGCTGTAATCGCGCATTTCGCGCAATTCTGGCTGACGGAACAAGGCGTTGCCGTCCGCACCCAGTTTGCCGTCGAGGCAGATCAGGTCGCCAGCGGTAGTCACCACCAGCGGGTTGATTTCGATCAGCGCCAGATCGCGCTCAAGGAAGATGTTCGCCAGACCCATGAAGATCTTAGTGAACTGCTGAACTTGCTTACCGGTCAGACCCAGTTTGAACGCCAGTTCGCGCCCCTGGTAAGGCTGCGGACCTGCCAGCGGATCCAGGGCTACTTTATGGATCAGGTGTGGCGTTTCTTCTGCCACTTTCTCAATTTCCACGCCGCCTTCGGTAGACGCCATGAACACCACACGACGGGAGCTGCGATCGACTACCGCACCGAGGTACAGTTCCTGATCGATATCCGTTGCCGCTTCAACCAGGATCTGGTTAACCGGCTGACCGCTGGCGTCTGTCTGATAAGTCACCAGACGTTTACCTAACCAGTGTTCAGCAAAAGCGCGAATTTCTTCTTTGCTTTTAACCACTTTCACGCCGCCCGCTTTACCGCGGCCACCGGCATGAACCTGACATTTCACCACCCACGGACCGGCACCGATTTTCGATGCAGCCTCTTCCGCTTCACGCGGGGTGGAACAGGCGAAGCCTGATGGTGCTGGCAGGCCGTAGCGCAGGAACAGCTGTTTCGCCTGATACTCGTGTAAATTCATGATGTTCTATCCATTCTTATTCGGTAAGTAGGAAGGCTTATCAGGGCACAGCGAACTGTGCCGCAGATTTTTCGATCTCTAATCTTTCGTTGCGCCGGGACTAGACGTCCAGCAGCAGACGAGCCGGATCTTCCAGCATTTCTTTAATGGTCACCAGGAAGCCGACCGATTCACGGCCGTCCACCAGACGGTGATCGTAGGACAGTGCCAGATACATCATTGGCAGAATCACTACCTGACCATTGACCGCCATAGGACGATCTTTAATGGCATGCATGCCGAGGATCGCACTCTGTGGTGGGTTGATGATTGGCGTGGACATCAGGGAGCCGAAGACGCCGCCGTTGGTCACGGTAAAGTTACCGCCGGTCAGTTCTTCCACTTTCAGTTTGCCGTCACGACCTTTGATCGCCAGCTCTTTGATTTGCTTCTCGATATCAGCCATGCCCAGCGTATCTACGTCACGCAGAACTGGCGTAACCAGACCACGTGGAGTCGATACCGCAATGCTGACGTCGAAATAGTTATGGTAAACCACATCTTCGCCATCAATAGACGCGTTCACTTCCGGATAGCGTTTCAGCGCTTCAACCACGGCTTTCAGATAGAAAGACATAAAGCCCAGACGCACGCCGTGACGTTTTTCGAAACCATCACCGTACTGCTTACGCAGATCCATGATTGGCTTCATGTTGATTTCGTTGAAGGTGGTCAGCATCGCAGTGCTGTTTTTCGCTTCAAGCAGACGCTCAGCCACGCGCTTACGCAGACGGGTCATCGGCACACGTTTTTCGCTACGTGAACCCAGAGCAGGAGCGGCGCTGGAAGCTGCCGGAGCGGCTGCCGGTTTAGCGTCTTTGGCTTTCGCCAGATGCTGTTCGATATCTTCACGGGTCAGACGACCGCCGACACCGCTGCCTTTGATCGCGCTGGCATCCAGAGAATGTTCAGCAATCAGGCGGCGGATAGCCGGGCTGAGTGCGTCATTGTTCTCTTCTTCCAGTGCTGCTGTGTGGCGTGCCGCAGGAGTCGCTTCTTTTTCGGAGCTTTTCTCAGTGCTTGGCTTACCGGAGCTGTTGCCCGGACGGATACGCGCCAGGATCTGGCGGGAAATCACGGTAGCGCCTTCGTCTTCGATGATGCTGTCCAGAATACCGGCTTCACTTGCTGGCACTTCCAGAACCACTTTATCGGTTTCAATTTCTACCAGTACATCGTCACGCTCAACACTGTCGCCCGGTTTTTTGTGCCAGGTGGCAACCGTCGCATCCGCAACGGATTCAGGAAGGTCAGGGACCAGAATATCTACGCTACTCATTATAAATCCTTCTTATGTTCCATAGTGTTAACTCACGCCAACGCGTTATTTAACGTTAAGCGCATCGTTAACCAGATCTTGCTGTTGCTTCTGGTGAACGGACATGTAGCCGACTGCCGGGGAAGCAGAGGCCGGACGTCCTGCGTAACGTAAAGAAGCCCCGAAAGGAATCACTTCACGGAAATTGTGCTGGCTGCAATACCACGCGCCCTGGTTCAGCGGCTCTTCCTGACACCAGACGAAGTCATGAACGTGTGAGAATTTCTCGAGCACTTCCTGAATCGCTTTGTGCGGGAACGGATACAGCTGCTCGATGCGGACAATCGCCACATCGGTTTGCTCGTTTTTGCGACGTTGTTCCAGCAGGTCGTAGTAAACCTTACCGGAGCACATCACCACGCGCTTAACCTGTTTTGGATCCAGTTCGTCAACTTCACCAATCGCTGGCAGGAAGCTGCCGTCGGCCAGTTCTTCCAGCGTAGAAACCGCCAGAGGATGACGCAACAGTGACTTCGGTGACATCACGATCAGCGGACGACGCATACCACGCAGTGCCTGACGACGGATCATGTGATAAACCTGCGCCGGGGTAGACGGGATACACACCTGCATGTTTTGCTCAGCGCAAAGTTGCAGATAGCGTTCCAGACGCGCGGAGGAGTGCTCCGGCCCCTGCCCTTCGTAGCCATGCGGCAGCAGCATCACCAGACCACACATGCGGCCCCATTTCTGTTCGCCGGAACTGATGAACTGGTCGATAACTACCTGCGCACCGTTGGCGAAGTCACCGAACTGCGCTTCCCAGATGGTCAGGGTGCGCGGTTCAGCAGTCGCATAACCGTATTCAAACGCCAGTACCGCTTCTTCGGAAAGCACGGAATCCCAGACGTTGAACTCGCCCTGGCTGTTATGAATATTGGCCAGCGGCACGTACACGGAACCGTTTTTCTGATTGTGGATCACAGCATGACGGTGGAAGAAGGTGCCACGACCGGTATCTTCACCGGACAGACGAATCGGAATGCCTTCGTCCACCAGCGTAGCGTACGCCAGATTTTCTGCGCCGCCCCAGTCGAATTTCTTATTACCTGCGGCCATCTCGTTACGGTCGCCGTAAATCTTGGCAACGCGTGACTGCATTTCAATCGCATCCGGCACATGGCTGACGCGACGCGCCAGTTCCTGCAGACGTTTCAGCTCAACCTTATTCGGGTATGGCTCGTCCCACTCATGATTCAGATACGGCGACCAGGTGAAAGTGTGCATGTCATTCTGACGCCACTCTTCCACTACACACTCACCGGCATCCAGCGCATCACGGTACAGATTGACCATTTCCGTCGCATCTTCGAGGCTGGCAACGTTCTGCTCAGTCAGGACATCAGCGTAGATTTTGCGTGGCGTCGGGTGTTTCTTGATCTTGGTGTACATCAGCGGCTGGGTTGCGCTAGGTTCGTCGGCCTCGTTATGGCCGTGGCGACGGTAGCAAACCAGGTCGATCATGACGTCACGTTTAAAGGTGTTACGGAAATCCAGTGCCAGACGGGTCACGAAAGCGACTGCTTCAGGATCATCTGC
Organism: Rahnella variigena; assembly: GCF_003610915.1. Classification (NCBI taxonomy): domain Bacteria; kingdom Pseudomonadati; phylum Pseudomonadota; class Gammaproteobacteria; order Enterobacterales; family Yersiniaceae; genus Rahnella; species Rahnella variigena. The sequence goes on along the minus strand of NZ_NSDJ01000001.1, from coordinate 2,141,896 downwards.
ATTGACGTGGAAAATCGGTGCCTGCACCATTTTCGCGATATCCGTACAGTAATCGGTAGAACGTGCATCTTTTGGATTCGAGGTGGTGAAGCCCACCTGGTTATTGATGACGATACGCACGGTACCGCCCACTTCATAACCGCGTGCCAGCGACATGTTCAGGGTTTCCTGAACCACACCCTGACCGGTAATTGCCGCGTCACCGTGAATGGTGATTGGCAGAACCATGTTGCTGCGCGCTTCGTCCAGACGGTCACGACGGGCACGAACAGAACCGATGACGACCGGGCTGACGATTTCCAGGTGCGACGGGTTAAACGCCAGCGCCAGGTGAACCATACCGCCTTCGGTTTCCACATCAGACGAATAGCCCATGTGGTATTTCACGTCACCGGTACCCAGGTGTTCTTTATGCTTACCGGAGAATTCGTCGAACAGGTCCTGAGGTTTTTTCCCCAGCACGTTGATCAGCACGTTCAGACGTCCGCGGTGCGCCATACCCAGCACCACTTCGCGGGTTCCGTTTTTGCCGGCATGACGGATCATGTCTTTGAGCATCGGAACCAGCGCATCGCCACCTTCGAGAGAGAAACGTTTTGCACCCGGGAATTTCGCACCCAGATAACGTTCCAGACCTTCAGCTGCGGTCAGTTCTTTCAGGAAGGTTTTCTTTTCATCATTGGTGAAATTCGCACGACCCGCCACGGATTCGATACGCTGTTGGATCCAGCGTTTCTCTTCGGTGTTGGTGATGTGCATGTATTCCGCACCAATGGATCCGCAATAGGTTTGCTTCAGGGCTTTATACAGCTCGCCGAGCTGCATGGTTTCCTTGCCAATGGCAAATGAACCGACGTTGAAGGTCTCCTGGAAATCAGCTTCTGTCAGATGATGGAACGCAGGATCCAGATCAGGTACATCGTCCAGTTTCCACAGGCCGAGGGGATCAAGGTTCGCGTTCTGATGGCCACGGAAGCGGAAGGCGTTGATTAACTGCAGCACCTTGACTTGCTTGGCATCCGTTTCCGGATCGCTGATGGAGGAGTTATAACGTGACGCGTCTTTCGCCAGTCGGCGGAAGTAGTCTCGTGTTTGAGAATGGAGTTGCTCTGGTTTCACACCCACTGTTGGTAGCTGTTTAAAAATCGAACGCCAGCTATCGTCAACGGAACCAGGATCGGTTAAGTAGTCTTCATAGAGTTGTTCTATGTAAGACTGGTTCGCACCCGCCAGATAGGAGGAATCCAGCCAGGCCTTCATTGCGCCGTTCTGCATCGTGATCCCTTAAGCTTTGAAGCTTTAGTTTTCGCCGTGGTTAATAATATTGACCGTGATACACCGCGGTAAAACGGTTTTCCTTACTAAAACAGTTCGCTGGTTGAGCGTTTGGCTCTTCAAGGAACCTTCAAAAATCATCCATCTGGCTGAGTGATTTTTGAAGTTGCCCTGCTTTTTCTTCCCGACTCTTTACTGCCCTTATATCCCCCTGTTTTTCACCCGGCTATCTTACTCCAGTCAGGCGCAACTTTGTTGCACTTGTTGCTACTTTGTTATTAAAAAATTACTTATTTGCTATCGTCGCCTCAGTTACCGCATTTGTAACTAAAGAAAGTGCAAAACCGGTGGTAACTAAATAACAGCGGGAACCTGAGTTCCCGCTGATTGCGTTACCTAAACCACTCAGGCACCACGCTGCAGAAGCATGGATTTGATATGGCCGATCGCCTTGGTCGGGTTCAGCCCTTTCGGACACACACTCACACAGTTCATGATGCTGTGGCAGCGGAATACGCTGAAAGCATCGTTCAGATCGTCGAGGCGCGATTGTGTTTCGGTATCGCGACTGTCGATCAGGAAGCGGTAAGCGGCCAGAAGGCCTGCCGGACCGACAAATTTGTCCGGATTCCACCAGAACGAAGGACAAGATGTTGAGCAGCAGGCGCAGAGAATACATTCGTACAATCCGTCCAGCTTTTCACGGTCATCCGGCATCTGTAAATGTTCACGCGCCGGAGGATTCTTCCCATCATTCAACAGGTAAGGCTTAATCTTCTCATACTGCTTATAGAATTGTCCCATGTCCACAACAAGGTCGCGCACAACAGGCAAACCTGGTAACGGACGGATAACAATTTTCTTGCTGCCGTTACGCAACGTCGATACCGGCGTGATACACGCCAGACCATTTTTACCGTTCATGTTCACGCCATCTGACCCGCAAACACCTTCACGGCATGAGCGGCGGAAAGCCAGCGTCGGATCCTGTTCTTTCAGCAAAATCAGCGCGTCGAGCAACATCATGTCGCGCCCTTCTTTCGCTTCCAGCACGTAATCCTTCATGTACGGAACGTCATCGACGTCCGGGTTGTAGCGATAAATCGAAAATTCAATTTTCATAATCTGTCTCCGCTCCGCCCTAGTAAGTACGCGCTTTCGGCGGGAACGCCGCGCGAAGCTTAGGCTGCATGTTCACCTCACGGCGGGTCATGCTTTCTGTTTCCGGCTGATACAGCGTATGGCACAACCAGTTCGCATCATCACGCTCAGGGAAGTCGAAGCGGCTGTGTGCGCCACGGCTTTCTGTGCGGTAGTTTGCGGAGACGGCAGTAGAGAACGCAGTTTCCATCAGGTTATCCAGCTCCAGACACTCGACGCGCTGGGTGTTGAATTCTGAGGAGGTATCATCCAGACGCGCTGATTTCAGACGCTCGCGGATCACTTTCAGTTCTTCCAGACCTTTCGCCATCGCATCACCTTCACGGAATACCGAGAAGTTGTTCTGCATGCACGATTGCAGGTCTTTACGGATTGCCACCGGATCTTCACCTGAACGGGTGTTGTTCCAGCGGTTCAGACGTTCCAGAGACACATCGATATCATCCTGAGACGCATCGCGGCTGTCGCCCTGCTCGGCAATGGACTCCTGCAGATGCATACCCGCTGCACGACCAAACACCACCAGATCCAGCAGCGAGTTACCGCCAAGGCGGTTAGCGCCATGAACCGATACGCAGGCGATTTCGCCGACCGCAAACAGCCCCGGGATCACTTCATCCTGACCCTGTGCATTCACTCGCAGCGCCTGACCGGTCACTTTGGTCGGAATACCGCCCATCATGTAGTGGCAGGTTGGGATAACAGGAATTGGCTCTTTCACCGGATCGACGTGTGCGAAGGTACGCGACAGTTCGAGAATACCCGGCAGGCGGGATTCCAGAACGTCTTTACCCAGATGATCAAGTTTCAGTTTGGCGTGCGGGCCCCACGGACCTTCACAGCCACGGCCTTCACGGATTTCGATCATGATGGAACGCGCCACCACGTCACGACCCGCCAGGTCTTTCGCATTCGGCGCATAACGTTCCATGAAACGCTCGCCGTCTTTATTAAGCAGATAACCGCCTTCACCACGACAGCCTTCTGTTACCAGAACCCCGGCACCGGCGATACCGGTCGGGTGGAACTGCCACATTTCCATATCCTGCACCGGCACGCCGGCACGCAGCGCCATACCGACACCGTCACCGGTATTAATGTGGGCGTTGGTGGTGGACTGATAAATACGCCCTGCACCGCCGGTGGCCAGCACGGTGGCTTTGGCTTTGAAGTACACCACTTCACCGGTTTCGATACAGATAGCCGTACAGCCGACGATGGCGCCGTCCTGGTTTTTCACTAAATCCAGTGAATACCATTCGGAGAAAATCGTGGTGCCGTTCTTCAGGTTTTGCTGATACAGCGTGTGCAGCAAGGCATGACCGGTACGGTCAGCGGCTGCCGCAGTACGTGCCGCCTGCTCACCGCCGAAGTTCTTCGACTGGCCGCCAAACGGACGCTGATAAATACGACCGTCTTCGAGACGGGAGAAAGGCAGCCCCATGTGCTCCAGTTCCAGAATCGCTTCCGGGCCGGTTTTACACATATATTCAATGGCGTCCTGGTCACCGATATAGTCGGAACCTTTTACGGTGTCGTACATGTGCCATTCCCAGTCATCCTCATGGGTGTTACCCAGCGCGACGGTGATACCGCCCTGCGCTGACACCGTATGGGAGCGGGTCGGGAAGACTTTTGAAATCAGGGCGCAGGACAGCCCCATTTGTGAAATTTGTAACGCGGCACGCATACCGGCGCCACCTGCACCGATAACGACAGCATCAAACTCTCTGACTGGCAGATTCATTTACTACGCTCCCCAAACAACAATTGTTCCGTAAAGTAGGTAAACCACTAATGTCACGACAATGGCCAGTTGCAGCACAAGCCGGACAGCTACCGGTTTCACATAGTCCGTTAACACCTGCCACATGCCGATCCACGCGTGGATCAGAATCGACAGCAGCGCCAGCAGTGTGAATACTTTGGTGATGGAGGAAGAGAAGAAGCCATGCCAGACATCAAATGTCAGTTCCTGAGCCAGAACCACGAAGCCCAGAATATAGAGGATGTACAGGGTGAGGATAATTGCGGAAGCACGCAGTAACAGCCAGTCGTGCACACCATTGCGCCCTAACGCAGAAACGTTGCTTACCATACGAGGACTCCAGCCAGAATTGACAGCACGACGGTCAGACCGATTGCCACCTGGGCAGAACGGGTACCGGCAGCCAAACTCTCTTCGATATAGCCAAAATCCATCAGCAAATGGCGGATGCCACCGCAAACGTGATAGGCCAGCGCAGTGAGTATTCCCCAAAAGATGAATTTGACGAAGAAGCTATTCATGATGGCGGCAGCATGTGCAAACCCTTCAGGAGAAGAGAGAGACAGGCCTAACAGCCAGAGGAGGATACCGACGGCGACGAAGGTAATTACGCCAGAGACTCGGTGTAAGATGGACGCTATCGCAGTAACAGGAAACCGGATCGTTTGCAGATCCAGATTGACAGGTCTTTGTTTTTTCACGGTTTTGCCCACACAGCTCTTATTATTTTACTTCCTCCGGGCCCGGAGCAGTATGTCAGACAGCATCCTTTCCTTCGTTCTTGTCGCTGTGGGTGCGTTGGCTGCGCGCGCTCACCCTAATCACTGACCTATGTCAGCTCATAGGGATTCGGTTGCTTGCCGTCTTCCCACAACACCAATAACTTTGGAAAGCTGAGCTAAAAGCTCATCAGTTTTCGCGCTCAAAGGACGACATCCAGTGTGCTTAAAAGGCGCGATAAACGTATTTTCGTAGCCGTAACGTAAAGGGCGAAGAAAATGATGCTGGGTGCTCCTACTTCGGATTGTCCGGAGACCTTGTAGGAGTATAGGTTGATCACATTCTTATTACAATTGCCCTACAAATGCTTTATTCACATTTCTCTGAAACAGTGAGTTAGCTCTCACTTTTCATAAAATACACAAAATAAATTATCTGGTTTGACAATTGATCAACATTTCCATTACAAATGAGTTATCTCTATAGGACTGTGATACTGAGCACATACCGGCTTTCGCCTGATGCACCAGAAAGGCGAAAGTTTCTGAAGAATCAGTGGATCACACAATCGCAAATACGGGTCTTCCCTGATGGCTCAAGTTATGCAAAAGTGGTGATTGTGTAAATCCTCATGCTTCTCACAGGTACTGAGTGACAGAACAGTAATGATTTACCGAATCTTTAACAACGATGAAACGCCGCTTGTTTGTCACAGAGCAGTCTGAGACTGCAATTCGACTCAGCTCTACGTTCCCTTTTTCATTCGATCGAAGAGCTAAGGCTGACAATAATAATGACCTTACAAGGCGTCGCTTCCAGGCATTTCTGTTGTTAGGGATTTTTAAAAATAAGGCGCTAAGGAGACTGTAAATGGCTGATAAGAAAGCGACACTTACCCTACAAGGTCACGACCCGATTGAACTAAACGTGCTATCCGGCACGCTGGGCCAGGATGAAATTGATATCCGCCCGTTAGGCGCGAAAGGTTTTTTCACCTATGACCCCGGTTTTACGTCTACCGCATCTTGCGAATCTAAAATCACCTTTATCGACGGTGACGAAGGGATCCTGTTACATCGCGGCTTCCCGATTGATCAACTGGCGCAAGAATCTACTTTCCTGGAAGTGAGTTATCTGCTGCTCAACGGCGAAACCCCGACGCCAGAACAGTATGAAGAATTCAAAACCAATGTGACCCGTCATACGATGGTTCACGAGCAAATCACCCGCCTGTTCCACGGTTTCCGTCGTGACTCTCACCCGATGGCTGTGCTGTGTGGTGTGACCGGCGCACTGGCGGCGTTTTATCACGACTCGATTGACGTCGAAAATGAACGTCACCGTGAAATCGCGGCTTACCGCCTGCTGTCCAAAATGCCGACCGTGGCAGCCATGTGTTACAAATATTCCATCGGCCAGCCGTTTGTTTATCCGCGCAACGACCTGTCGTATGCCGGTAACTTCCTGCACATGATGTTCTCCACGCCGTGCGAAGAGTACAAAGTGAACCCGATTCTGGAACGCGCCATGGATCGTATTCTGATCCTGCATGCTGACCACGAACAAAACGCGTCGACGTCTACCGTGCGTACCGCCGGTTCTTCTGGCGCTAACCCGTTCGCCTGTATCGCTGCGGGCATCGCGTCCCTGTGGGGACCGGCTCACGGCGGTGCCAACGAAGCTGCGCTGAAAATGCTGGAAGAGATCAGCAGCGTTGATCACATTCCGGAATTCGTTAAGCGTGCAAAAGACAAAAATGATTCCTTCCGCCTGATGGGCTTCGGTCACCGTGTTTACAAAAACTATGACCCGCGCGCTACCGTAATGCGTGAAACCTGTCATGAAGTGCTGAAAGAGCTGGATCTGAAAGACAACCTGCTGGAAGTGGCGATGGAACTTGAGCACATTGCGCTCAACGACCCGTACTTCATCGAGAAGAAACTGTATCCGAACGTCGATTTCTACTCCGGCATCATTCTGAAAGCGATGGGTATTCCGTCTTCCATGTTTACCGTTATCTTCGCGATGGCGCGTACTGTTGGCTGGATTGCTCACTGGAGTGAAATGCATCAGGAAGGCATTAAAATCGCCCGTCCTCGTCAGCTGTATACCGGTTACGACAAGCGCGATTTCCATTCTCAGCTGAAAAAATAATTCTCCTCTAATATATAAGGCCGATGAATAACTCATCGGCTTTTTTATTTGTTAATTCACATGACAACTTAATTATATATTAAGATTTTTGAAAAAATATAAAAAGCAATACCAATGTTTGACGATTATCCCTCTGTGATATACCATCCCCCGAAATTCACCGGGCTACAAAAGCCATAGTCACCAGTAACACGATTCATTGCAATCCGGTAATTAAAAGAACGGATAAATGAAACATGTAATATAAACATGCCATTATTAAACCAAGGACATTCTGACATGGAAGAATATCGGAACGGCTCACGATCGTTTAAAAGAACATTATTATCGAGTGCCATTTTTAGCCTTTTATTACCGTCATCGGTTGTACTTGCAACAACAACATTTTCTGGCGGGAATCCCACACCTTTTGACTATCTAACCTATTCAACTACAGCTGACGGGGAACATGCCTATGTCATCACTGACGCGAATACAATAGTGACCGTCGATGGTGAAATTACTCTTGGCGAGATGACATCACCTTACCTATCTGTAGTCTCCACGACCGGCAACGAAGCCTATGCCTTCAATATTATTAATGAAGGCAAACTGGTACTTAATTATGCTGACGTCAGCACAACAAATTCCAGTAAAACATTTAACATCACTACCGGTGCTTCGGCTGAAATTAATAATGCCGATATAAGTTCAGGCAAACAGGATAGCAGTGTTATTTATGTCTCCGATAAAGGATCGGCTTTAACTGGCAATGATATTCGTATCACCAGTGATGCAGCTCAGGCCCGGGGAATTAATATCCGCTCAGGTGCGTCAGCTGATCTGAGCAATATTGACATTACCTTAACCAATGGCCGAAACGCGATCACAGTATCGGACTCAACCGCGATCATTGAAAACCTCACCATTAGTCAAAATTCTGAAAGTACTCAATCAGCTGTTTATGTATCAGGTTCGAGCGACACCAAGAAAGCCACCGCTGAGATAATAAACGGCAACGTCGAAATGACCGGTACTGGCGATATTATGGTGAACACAAACATTTACAGCGATGTCACGCTCAATGGCGGGACATATAAAGCGGTAGGTGATAATAACACCGGATTTTTTACAGCGACTAAGGGCGCGAAATTAATCGCCAATGACCTTACACTCATCACCGATGGCACGCACTCCAATGCGGTGGATGCACGGGGGGAGACAGAATTAAATAACGTCAGTATCACGACTCTGGGTAATCAGTCTTACGCTCTCTATGTCGATTCCAATGAAGCGACAAACGCGGGATTACCGCCCGTCATGCTGACTGCCAAAGATATGAAGATCAACACCACAGGGGCCAGTTCAGCCGCTGTTGTCGCTGCCCGCGCAGGGATTATGGATCTTGATGGCGCGGAGATCACAACTCAGGGATCAAACAGTAATCTGCTGGTAGCAATGAATGATTCCACCCTTGATGCCAATGCAGTCAAGGGAATGTCGACTGGCCAAGCTGCTTCCGCTATCCGTTCCTACGCCAACAGCCAGATGACCATCAGCAATAGCGAATTATCAGCCACCGGTGCATTAGCAAATGGCATCTATACGCAGGGTTTTGATGCAGACCATCAGGCCGTCGTAACGCTGGATAACAGCCTTGTCAGCAGCGCCACCAGCGAGGGAATACTGGCTGCAGGTGCCAATACCCGGATTAACGTGAACAACGGATCAACCGTGCAAAGCGGAAACGGTATTCTGCTGAAAGCTGAAAGTTTCATAGATACTGATACGGGCGTGACCGTGCAAAGTCAGGTGAACTTATCCGCCAGTAACTCGCATATGGAAGGCGAAATCATTGTCGATACCGGCAGTATTGTGGATGTCTATCTTAACAGCGGCTCTGAATGGCAAGGCACTACCGCAAATACCAACAGCGTCAATATCGATGATTCCAGCCTGTGGACACTGACGGGTGATTCGACGATTTCGCAGATGAATTCAAGCGGCACCACACACTTCACTCACAGCGGCAATGAATATTCAGAGCTGACAGTGAATGGCAATATGACCGGTGACGGCGTTTATAGCATTAATACCTACCTTGATGACAGTAATTCGCCGACAGATAAGATCCACGTAACGGGCGACATTACCGGTCAAAATACCCTGTTTGTCACCAGCACTGGCGGCAACGGTAATAATACGCTGGGTAACGGGATTGAAGTGGTTACCGTGGATGGAACGAATACGCAGGGAACCGATGCTTTCACGCTGGGGAATTCTGTTTCTGCCGGCGCTTTCAACTACGGTCTGCGTAAAGGCGATATCACCACCGGTGAGGGCGAAAACTGGTATCTGAGCAATTGCGCCAGTTACGATTGTTCAACGCCTATCCCGGATCCAGATCCTATTCCGGACCCAACGCCAGATGATAATCCGGACGACAATCCTGATGATATTCCTGATGATATTCCTGATGATATTCCTGATGATATTCCTGACGATATCCCGGATGACAATCCTGATGTCAATCCAATCCCGACGCCATCCGATGACACTCAGCCATGGCGTGAGGAAGTGCCGGGATACATCGCGGCGCCAGTGCTGAATATGCAGTATGGCTTTGATGTGATCGGGACTTACCATCAGCGTACCGGCGGTGATGTGCTGCATAAAGACGGAGCCTGGGGTCGGATTGTCGGTACTCACACTGAGAATGACGCTGGTCGTTACAGCTTTGACACCGATACCTGGTATGCACAGTTGGGTATGGATCTGATGTGGGATAAAAACGAAGAAAATACCGAACGCAGTGCCGGTATTATCGTGACACTCGGACGTCAGAATACTGATGCGCAAGACAGCCTTCGCAGCAATAACCCGATGTATTCCGTACAAACCGGCAGTTTAGACAGCGACATCTACAGCATTGGTGGTTATTACACGCTGAAAGCGCAAGATGGCGGATACATTGACGCGGTGGGCATGGGCAGCTGGTATAAAAACAGTTATGACAGCACACATGATGCCGATCAGGACGGTTATGGCGTCGCGTTATCAGTAGAAGCTGGCAAGCCATTTACCCTGCATGAAAATCTGAAAATTGAACCACAGGCGCAGGTGATCTATCAGTATCTTAATCTGGAAGATTTCAACGATGACATCAGCCATGTCTCCGGCGTATCAACCAGTAACGCGCAGGCACGCGGCGGTGTGCGGCTGTTCCTGGATAATCCGACCTGGACGCCTTATCTGACGCTGGATGCTGTCACCACTATCGGCGATGAACCAGATGTACAAATCGCGGATCAGCGACTGAAAGCAGAATTCAGCGACAGCTGGTGGCAGACAGGCGCAGGTCTGGCGGGCAAACTCAGTGAAAACACCACGATTTATACTGACGTCCGCTACCAGAAAGGCTTTGATTCAGATCTGGAAGGCTACAGCGGCAATCTGGGTATCAAAGTGAATTTCTGATCCTTATTGGACTGAGCAAGGGCACTCCGGTGCCCTTTTTTTTCACTCATACCTGACACACCGGACACCAGAAAAACGGTCGCGATGACACGCTGGTTTTCGCGATCGGATCACCGCAGCGCTCACAAGGCATACCCGTGCGGCCAAACACCTTAAAGCGAAACAGCGCGCCGTGATGCACATTTTCATCCATCGTGCCGCGTGTAGCATAAGATAACCGCGCAACAGACAAACAGGCATCCGCCAGCGCATCCAGTTCCGCTTCGTTCAGTTCTTTCGGTTTATGATCTGGCAATAGTTTCGCCAGCCAGAGAATTTCCGCCCGCAGATAGTTGCCCAGCCCGGCCAGAAAAGCCTGATCCAGCAACATTCCGCCTAACTGCCGGTTGCAGAATTTAGGTGAAAGTAACCGCTCACGTACCTGTGCGACCGTCAACGTCTCATCCAGCACGTCGGGGCCGATACGTTGCAGGAACGGATGATTCTCGATTTCCGCCGAATCGTAAATACTGATTTCCGACGCGCTGTACAGCAGGATCGCCGCGCCGGTGGTCTGCAATTTTACCCGCAGCGAGCGTTTGGTTTCTTTCGCCACTTCACCGGCATTCACCACCCGCCAGACACCATAGAGCTGATTGTGGCTGTAGAGCGTCAGTCCGTTAGAAAAGTGCGTCAGCAGCGCTTTGCCACGCGTTTCAATCGAGGTGATTTTCGTTCCGCGCAGTGCAGACTGATATGGTTTTAATGAGGGAAACGCAAACCACGCTTCCGTAAGCGGTTTATTGACCACCGCTTCTGCCAGTAAATCGGCAGCGCGGCGGATTTCAGGACCTTCTGGCATCAGTGAGTCGCACCCTCAGCAATTTTCAAATCTTGTTCCGTGTGCAGCGCGATAGCGATAGTCAGCTCAAGGGCGTTCAGGACAGTGTGTACTGACATACTCGGCGCGCCAGGATGCTTCGCCGCCTGTTCCGGCAGATAAGGAATATGGATAAAACCGCCCTTCACCACCTTGCATGACGGCTGGGCCAGCCGGTGCATCAGCCCGTACATCACGTGATTACAGACATAGGTACCGGCGGTTTGTGATACGCACGCCGGAATACCAGATTCGCGTAATCCGCTGACAATCGTTTTGATCGGCAGTGAGGAAAAATAGGCCGCAGGTCCGTCGGCGACAATGGTTTCGTCCACCGGCTGATTGCCTTCGTTATCAGGAATACGCGCATCATCGACGTTGATCGCCACACGTTCGAGACTGAAATCGACGCGCCCGCCCGCCTGTCCGACGCAAATCACCATTTCCGGCAGGATTTCATCAATTGCCGTATTCAGCGCATCAATGGCTTTACCGAACACACACGGCAACTGACGCACCACAATCTGCGCGCCGGATAACTCCAGATCGCCGAGTTGTTTGACCACTTCCCATGACGGATTCACACGCTCGCCGCCAAAAGGCTCAAAACCGGTTACCAGAACTTTACGCATTGATATTCCCTAAGATCAGCCCGCGCTGATCTGAATGTTTTGCTCACCAAACGCTTCCCGCAACCGGCGGGCGAAAGTCAGTGCGTGCTCACCGTCGCCGTGAAGGCAGACAGTATCGGCGCTGACCGGCACCCAGAGGCCTTCGCGGCTGAGAACTTTGCCTTGTTGCACCATCGCCAGCGTCTGGTCCAGCGCCAGTTCGTCGCTTTCAATCATGGCATCCGGCTGACTGCGCGGCACCAGCGTGCCGTCACTTTGATACCGGCGGTCAGCAAATACTTCCTGACGCGTTTGCAGCCCGAGCCGCTCACCCGCGCGGATCAATTCACTGCCCGCCAGTCCGACCAGACGCAGCCCCGGGTTGATGGTATGCACCGCACGGGCAATCGCATCAGCCAGAATAGCGTCGGTCGCAGCCTGATTGTAAAGCATGCCGTGCGGCTTCACGTGAACCATTTCCCCGCCTTCCGCACGGGTGATGGCGGCCAGTGCGCCGAGCTGATACACCACCTGTGCGTACACCGTTTCAGGAGGCAACCGCATCGCAGTACGGCCAAAGTTTTCCCGGTCGGGAAACGACGGATGTGCGCCAATCGCCACGCCGTATTTCAGCGCCCAGCGTACAGACTGACGCATGGTCTGCGCGTCACCGGCATGGAATCCGCAGGCAATATTGGCGGAACTGACCAGTTGCAACAGTGCCTCATCGTTGGCACAGCCTTCGCCTAAATCCGCGTTGAGATCAACGACCATGCAGCCCCCGTTTTACCTGCTCAATAAACAGCGATTGCTCACGCAGCGCTTTCTGCGCCTCTTCTGGCGTACATTTCACAAAGTGAACGGGTTCGCCAAGGCGGATTTGCGCCAGATTATATAAATCGGCTTCGATGACACAGGCGATACGCGGATAACCGCCGGTAGTCTGGGCATCGGCCATCAGCACAATCGGTTGTCCGCCGTGCGGCACCTGTACCACGCCCGGTAACAAGCCGTGCGACAACATTTCGCGATCAGTTTCGCGCTTCAGGACATGCCCGTGCAGACGATAGCCCATACGGTTACTTTGCGGACTAAGCTGCCAGGAAGCACGCCAGAATTCTTCACGCGACTGCGCGCTGAATTCCTGATATTCCGGTCCCGGCAAGGCACGGATGCGGTTGCCGAAGAGCAACTGTTTAATGCCGCCGGAATGCTTCGGCTGCTGGGATGAGTCGCCGGTGGGAAGCTGATCGCCATCCTGCAACTGACGCCCCTGAAAACCGCCAAACCTGGCTTTCAGATCCGTACTGCGCGACCCCATGACTTGTGGCACATCAATCCCGCCGGAAATTGCCAGATAACTGCGCATACCGCGCGTCGGCATTTTCATCGTCAGAATCTGTCCCGGCTTCACCGGATAATTCCAGCCGGTCCAGAGATCTTTGCCATCGAGTTGCGCGTGACAGCCCGCGCCGGTCAGCGCAATCCATCCTTCACGGTGAAACTCTGCGCTGAACTGACCGAGCGTGATTTCCAGACCGGCGGCATTCTCGTCATTGCCGACCAGCAGATTAGCAATCCGCAACGCCGGCGCATCCAGCGCACCGGACTGGCTGACGCCCTGCTGGCGATAACCGTTACGGCCTAAATCCTGCACGGTGGTCAACATCCCTGCGCGTAAAACCTTCAGCATACGCCCTCCTTTTGTGGCACGAAGCGCACGCTGTCACCCGGCAGGAGTAATGTCGGAATTTCGCGCAGCGGATCAAACATTGCCAGCAACGTTTGCCCGATCAACTGCCAGCCGCCCGGCGTGGCCAGCGGATAAATACCCGTCTGGCTGCCGCCGATACCGACCGAACCTGCGGGTACAGAAAGACGCGGTTCACCATGACGCGGTGTGCTCAGTTTCTCCGGCATGCCGCCCAGATAAGGGAAGCCGGGCTGGAAACCCAGGAAGAAGACGGTGTAATCAATGCCACTGTGGCATTCGACCACCTGACGCGGCGTCATACCGGTATGCTGCGCCACATGCTCTAAATCCGGGCCCTGCGTGCCGCCGTAAATCACCGGAATTTCAATCAGCCGTGATGCCGGCTCAATCGCTTCACTCTCTTCCCACCAGGTTTGCAGGCGTTCAATCGCATCCAGCGCCGAACTTTGCGCGTCGGTGAGTAACACCGTCAGGTTATTCATACCGGGTATGACTTCGCGGACACCGGGATAGGTCGCCCGATCCTGTAAACGCTGAGCCAGTCCCCAGATACGCTGCTGGCTCGCCAGCGAAACCGGAGGTTCCAGTTCCAGCACTACCGCGCGTTCACCCAGCAGGTAACATCGTGCTCGTTGCACTCAGGCACTCCTCAAAGAAAGGTTGTGGATCATCAGGTTATTTACTAAATCAATAGTGTGTGATTTGTTATCAGTTATGCGTGAAATCGAGTGGTGATGTCAACTCATCTGCCCTTTTGCACGGGACACTGAGGTTTCGCCCGCCGTCCGCAACTGGTACTCTCATAAAAGTTGCTGTTTTTTTAGCGTTTGGATAACGCCTTCGTTACACAATAGGGATGGCCTGTGAGAAAACCGTTAGCACTCTTCTTTCCGCTGTACACCACGACATTACTGATGCTGCTGGGCTCCGGCCTGCTGACTACCTACATTTCCCTGCGTTTGTCCGCTGTCCACGTCAGCGGCGCGATGATCGGGGCAATCATTGCGGCCAACTACATCGGGCTGGTGATCGGCGGTAAAGTCGGCCACATTCTGATTGCCCGCGTCGGGCACATTCGCGCATACGTTTCCTGTTCCGGCATCATTACCGCCGCCGTGCTAGGTCATGGCCTGACCGACATTATCCCGATCTGGGTGGTGCTGCGCCTGATCATCGGCTTGTGCATGATGGTGCAATATATGGTGCTGGAAAGCTGGCTTAACGACCAGGCCGAATCCAGTCAGCGCGGCGTGGTATTCGGCTTTTATATGGTGGCGTCTTATCTCGGGATGGCACTTGGTCAGGTGGTGCTGATGCTCAACAGCGATTTAGGCGTCAGTACGCTCATCGTTATCGCGCTGTGTTTCGCCCTGTGTCTGGTGCCGATTGCCCTGACGACGCGCACCAACGTCGGACATATGTCTCCGGCGCCGATGGAGCTGAAATTCTTTATCGGCGCGATCCCCAAAGTGCTGGCTATCACGTTGCTGATTGGCATGGTCGTCGGGTCGTTCTACGGGCTGGCGCCGATTTACACCAGCCAGCAATCGCTGAGCACACAACAAACCGGTCTGTTTATGGCGCTGGCGATTTTCGCCGGATTACTGGCGCAGTTCCCGCTGAGCTGGCTGTCGGATCGGTATAACCGCAACATGCTGATGCGCATTAACGCGATTCTGCTGGCCGTGGCGGCATTGCCGCTGGCGCTGCTCACGCATATCTCCTTCCCGCTGCTGCTTGGCATCGGTTTTATCGTCAGCCTGATGCAGTTCACGTTGTACCCGCTGGTCGTCGCGCTGGCCAATGACATGATCGAGCCGGAACGCCGTGTTTCGCTGTCCGCCTGTCTGCTGATGGCGTTCGGCGTCGGTGCCTGTATCGGTCCGCTGGCGGTCGGCGCGCTGATCGAGCCACTGGGTGGCAATATTTTGTACGCATTTTTTGCGATTTGCGGCGGCGGCATTGTGGCGCTGAGCCGGACATCGAAAAAAGAAGAAGAGACGCAGATGGCGGTCGATGCACCGGTTCCGCACATCGCCATGCCGGACAGCCTGAGCAGTTCCCCGCTTTCTCCTGCACTGAATCCGGCCTTTGATGAGCAGATGATTCAGGACACCATGCCCGCGCCGGAAAATGTGGTTGAACCGCTGGTTGAGGAAAGCGAAGCCGCAGAGCAAGAAGAGGAAGAAGAGGAAGAAGAGGAAAGTAAGTATCCACCGCAGGGCGCAGACCCCGAAGTGGATACCGGATTACAGCGGGCGTTTACCCTGCTGGAAGACAGCGTTCCTGAAGAGACAACTGATAAAACGATACATAAGTAAGGGGCGTAATCGTTGCAGGCAGTTTGGATTCGGCCAGCGCGCAGGGACAGGAGCGTACAATGAGTACGTGACTGTCACGAGCACTGCCCGGATTCAGAATGGCAAATAAGATAGCCCTAGGCAGGGTTATCAATGTCGATAAACATGACGTCCAGCCCATGTTCCGCTGCCAGCCATTCGCCCAGCGCCTTCACGCCATAACGTTCTGTGGCGTGATGGCCGGCGGCGTAGAAATGCAGCCCCATTTCGCGGGCAATATGTATCGTCTGTTCGGACACTTCGCCGCTGATAAAGGCATCGACGCCATATTCCGCCGCTTTCTGAATGTAGCCCTGACCGCCACCGGAACACCACGCCACACGGCGGATTTCAGCCGGTGCATTCTGTGAACTGTGAAGGACGTTGCGATCCAGCGTCACTTCGATGCGCTGTCGAAACTCTTCACCGGTCAGCGGTTTTTCCAGCTCGCCCCACGGCAACAACACGGCAATTTCGCCCTGCACGTTAATTCCGAACAGCTTTGCCAGTTGCGCGTTATTGCCCAGTTCAGGATGGCCGTCAAGCGGCAGATGATAGGCGTACATGTTGGTGTCAGTCGCCAGCAACGTCTTGAGACGGTTGCGTTTCATGCCACGAATTTCAGCCGGTTCGTCTTTCCAGAAGTAACCGTGATGCACCAGCACCGCATCGGCTTCCACCGCAATCGCGGCATCCAGCAAATCTTGCGACGCCGTCACACCGGTCACCACGCGTTGTACTTCGCGACGGCCTTCAACCTGTAATCCGTTCGGCGCGTAATCTTTGTAGTTGCTGATGTCCAGTTTCTGATTAATCAGGCGTTCAAGCTGGAGATTATTCATGGCGTTTCTCGTTATTAAATGAATGGTCTATTTGACCTCTAATTTATCACCCTGCGCCATTCTGACAAACTTCACGCCAAATTTATTGCCTTTCTCCAGCTGTGCCATGATCTCTTTTTCAGGATCCGCACCCGCTTTCAGGCCCGGTTTGACATGGCTGATGATCACCGTCAGATCTTTCAGCGAACCCTCGCCCCCAGCGTATTGCTGCAAAATCCCCAGTTCTTTGAGCAACCAGTCCGGTGTCAGGTGCCCGAACAGTTTGCTGTCAGGCACACCATCAGGATAAGAGGTCTCGATGATGATGCCTTTCAGCCGTTTGGCTTTCACCTCATCACCCAGAACGCGCCAGACGGTATCCAGGTTCTTCGATTTTTCGACTTCATCCGGGCCGGTATCGCCGAAGAAGGCAAACGACTCTTTATTGCGGCTCACCAGAATCATGCTCGATGGTGTGCCGCCATGGCTGAGCGGATAAATATTGCCATCCAGCCCGGTCAGCCCGAGAGAAAAACGTTGCGCCGGACGCTGCTGATTCAGGCGATAAGTGCCGATGCGCAAACCGCTGCCGGAGTCGGTGAAGTTCGGCCAGACGCGGCCATTGAAATAATGCTGGCGCAGCGTACCGATGGTATCCGCCGTGCCGTAAATCGGTTTTTTGCTGTCTTCCGGGGAGCTGATAATCAATCCCGCAAGATGGTCGAGATGACCGTGACTGATAAAGTATCCGCCAATCAGATTGCGGAAAATCGCGCCCTGCGGGGTCAGCGGCGCGGCATTTTCAGCGGTCACCTGCGGAAAACTGCCCTTATCCAGCGCCTTGCGGATGCCCGGCAAAACAGAACCGGCATCCAGCCCGAGATAGAGTTTTTGATCATCACTTCTGATCAGGTACGAGGTGAGATTGCCTTCTTCGACGCCGCCGTTCACGCCCAGCGCCACCACATCAAATCCTGCGGTGGCCTGTCCCGCCCAGCATGCCAGCATCAGCGCCAGCAGGTACTTTTTCATCACATCGCTCCTTGTCGTGGTGAGAGTAAGGTCAGTCAGACCGGTTTTTTGCCGCCTCAAATGCCGCGAGCGTATCTTTTCTCGCCCGCGCATGATCAATAACCGGCAGCGGGTAGTCTAGCACGCGATGTTGTTTTTCCGCCCAGCGATGGGGTTGATGAATGTCTCTTTCTGGCACATCCGCCAGTTCAGGCACCCAGGCTTTGATAAAGCGTCCTGCTTTGTCAAAACGTTCACCCTGCGTGGTCGGGTTGAAAATACGGAAATACGGTGCGGCGTCGGTGCCGGTAGAAGCGCCCCACTGCCAGCCGCCATTGTTGGCCGCCAGATCGCCGTCGAGCAGTTGCGACATGAAATAACGCTCGCCTTCGCGCCAGTTAATCAGCAAATCTTTCACCAGAAAACTGGCGACAATCATACGCAGGCGGTTGTGCATCCAGCCTGTTGAATTCAGCTGACGCATTGCCGCATCCACAATCGGATAACCGGTTTTACCGTCTTTCCACGCCTGTAACTCTTCCGGTGCATGACGCCAGCGTACATTGTCGGTCCATTCCACGAACGGCTGATGCTTACAAAGCTTCGGCCAGGCAACAATCAGATGACGGTAAAACTCACGCCACACCAGCTCATTCAGCCAGCCGAACGCGCCGCCGTCAGTTTTCTCCAGTACATCCGGGCATTCGGTGCGCAGACGGTTAAGACACTGACGCGGCGAAAGCACGCCGATAGCCAGATAAGGCGACAGCGAACTGGTGCCGTCGACCGCCGGTAGATCGCGTTGTTCGAGATAATCCTGAACCTGTTCCCGGCAGAAACTGCGCAGCTGATGACGCGCAGCTTCTTCGCCAATCGCAAAGTCGTCACCAATATCGGCCAGCGGATAATCGAAGGGCATCAGCCGGTGCATCACCACTTTTCCGGCATTTCCCCGGACTTGTGGCGCAGGCAGGGAACGGCTGTCGGACTCGGTCAGGCGGGATAAAAACGCGCGGCGAAAAGGCGTATACACCTTGTACATTTCATTATTGCCGGTCGTGACCGAACCCGGCGGCAGCAGCAAGCTGTCGTCAAACGCGTGGCAGATGACCGATTCACTGACCGCTTTTTCAACTGCCGCATCCCGCTGACGTTCATTGAATTCATACTGTTTATTGTAAAACAGTGCATCCACTTTTTCGGATTTACAGAAATCCTTCAGCCAGTCCACGCTGTCAGCAAAATCATCACACTGATGGTAATGCAGTCCGATACCGCGCTCTGCCAGTGAATGTTGCAGTGCCTGAAGATGCTGATAAATAAACATCGCCTGCCGTGGTGCCATCTCATGCTGTTTCCACTGTTCCGGCGTGGCGATAAAAAGGGCAATCACTCGCGCCTGCGGGTCTTCACAGGCAGCATGCAACGCGCGGTTATCGGTTATCCGCAGATCATTACGGAACCAGACTAAATGCGTGGTCATAACACTCCTTTTAATGTCCGTATCGAAGTTTTAGTGCTTCCGGGTAAGGCTCGAAATAACGCTGGTCAGCCAGATAAGCGTCCGGATATTCCGACATGTAATGCTTGAGCAACGTGATTGGCGCCAGCAGCGGCTGCATGCCCTGACGGTAACGGTCGATCAGTCCGGCCAGTTCCTGACGTTGTGGCGAACTCAGCTGTTTACGGAAATATCCCTGCACGTGCATCAGCACGTTGGTGTGATTGCGGCGCGTGGCCTTATGACTCAGCAGATTCATCAGCCGCAGGCGATATTCTTTAAAGTATTCTTCAAGGGAATCCCATTCGGCCATCGCGGCAACAAAGCGCCCCAGCTCGCGGTATTCCGGCTGCGAATGGGCCAGCAAAATGAGTTTATAACGGCTATGGAAAGCCATCAGTTTGCCGCGCGTCAGACCGCTTTCCCGCAGCTGATTGAGTTCAAACAGCGTAAAAATGCGCTCGACAAAATTCTCACGTAACACCGGATCATTAAGACGCCCGTCCTCTTCTACCGGCAGCCACGGATGCTGCTTCATCAGCTCGGCGGTATAAATCCCGACGCCGGATTTTTTGGCGTCTTTACCGTTGGCGCTGTAAACGCGCACCCGCTCCATTCCGCAGCTGGGAGATTTTGCACAAACGATATAGCCACAAAGGTGATCGAGCGGTGCAACGCGTTTTTCCGCGTAGGCCTGCATCTTCTCAGTGATATCGGTCGTTTCATCGTTGCTGAAACGCATGATCACGCCGTCGTCGTGTTTAATCAGACGCAGTGCCGCGCGGGGTGCGGGTAAGCCGATGGCCATTTCCGGACAGATCGACTCAAAGCGCACATAAGGTGATAACTGCTCGACGGCAAACGCCAGGCGTTTATGACCGCCATCAAAACGCACGTTGTCGCCCAACAGACATGCACTGATGCCAACTGGAATTGTTTTCGCCATGGTCAGCTCCCGGTATTAAGAAAAAAGAGGGGTGCCTTAACTTCATCACCTGCATGTATAACCTTAGCACAAGTTATACATAAAAATAATGTTGTACAGGTTTATCGACCAGCAATAAAAAACCCCGCGGGGAAACGGGGTTTTTGGCTCCTCCCCCTGCGAAGGGGGAGGATGGGAGGGGGTTTAGCAGACCGAACAACGGTTTACGCAGACTTCAAATCGGGTGTTTGAACTTAATACCCCACCCCAACCCTCCCCTTCGCAGGGGAGGGAGCTAAATTAATAAAAATCCTGGGTCGCCATCTCAGCATGACTCAGCCACACCGGCTTATCGCTGGTTTTCATCCAGACGCGGTGTAAATAGCTGTAAAAACGAGCGCGGTCAGCGCGGAACAGCATGACCGGCAGAGCCAGCACACCGGCTGCGATAACAAAAGCGCGGCGGGCCAGTATGCGGGTCATTGTATATGGCGTGTATTCATTCATCGCGTTGCTCCTGTGAAATTTGGAAAGTTTTCGGAAACTGTAAGTTGCGAAAAATATACTGCAATTGATGAAATTTTACTACTCATCTGACCACTTAAAAGTGTAAATATTCGCCAATTTTGCCCTGACACTGTAATTAAGTTACAGAATGGTTAAATAAATACGCAATTAAAGTTTCTTTATGGTTTCATTTTTGCGCATTTTTATACTTTTTTTACACTGCGGTTATGTTTCTTTTCAGGATCTTTTCCCGCCTTTCCTTATTCTCGCCACAACATAAAAACACACCTGTGGAGGTGGATTGTGAGTGTTGGCGTAATCTGCGGCGCATTACTGGTTCTTCTGCTGCTCGGCTATCTGGTTTATGCCCTGCTGAATGCGGAGGATTTTTAAATGGCCGCAACCGGATTCTTACTGATTGCCAGTTTTATGCTGGTGCTTTTGCTGCTGGCAAAACCACTGGGTAATTTTATTGCTCAACTGATCGAAGGACAGCCCGGCGCATTTATTCAACGCATTGAAAACGGTGTTTTACGCACGTCTGGCAGCAGCCATGCTGAAATGAACTGGTGGCAGTACGCGCTGGCGATCATGGTATTCAACATTCTGGGCATTATTGTGCTGACGGCGATGCTGATGGCACAGGGCGCGTTGCCGATGAATCCGCAGCACTATGGCGGACTGTCATGGGATCTGGCCTTTAACACCGCGGTAAGTTTCGTCACCAACACTAACTGGCAGGCTTACAGCGGCGAAAGTACGCTGAGCTATCTCAGTCAGATGGTCGGACTGACCGTGCAAAACTTCCTTTCTGCTGCCACCGGTATCGCCGTAGCGTTCGCTCTGATCCGCGCTTTTGCGCGTCCTTCAGCGCAGACCATCGGTAACGCCTGGACTGATTTATGGCGCATCACGCTGTATCTGCTTCTGCCGGTGTCCTTCCTGCTGGCGCTGTTTTTCGTCAGTCAGGGCGTACTGCAAAACTTCGAAGCGTATCAGCACATCACCACGCTGGAAGGCCTGCAACAAACATTGCCGATGGGGCCGGTGGCTTCTCAGGAAGCGATCAAAATGCTCGGCACCAACGGCGGTGGCTTCTTTGGCGCTAACTCCGCGCATCCGTTTGAGAACCCGACGGCGCTGACCAACATGGTGCAGATGCTGGCAATTTTCATTATCCCTTGTGCGCTGTGCTTCGCGTTTGGCCGGGTGGTCGGCGACAACCGTCAGGGACACGCGCTGGTCTGGGCGATGTCGGTGATTTTTGTCGTCTCGGTGGTAGTGGTGATGTACGCCGAACTCAAAGGTAACCCGCACTTCACGATGCTCGGTGCGGACAGCAACTTCAATATGGAAGGTAAGGAAAGCCGCTTCGGCATTCTGGCTTCCAGCCTGTATGCGGTGGTCACCACGGCGGCATCGTGCGGTGCGGTCAACGCCATGCACGATTCCTTCACCGCGCTCGGCGGCATGGTACCGATGTGGCTGATGCAGATCGGTGAAGTGGTGTTCGGCGGCGTGGGTTCCGGCCTGTACGGCATGCTGTTGTTCGTGCTGCTGACGGTGTTTATCGCCGGGCTGATGATCGGCCGCACACCGGAATATCTCGGTAAGAAAATCGACGTTTACGACATGAAGATGACCGCACTGGCGATCCTGGTTACACCGACGCTGGTGCTGCTCGGCACCGCGCTGGCACTGGTCACCGACGCAGGTCGCGCGGGGATTTTAAACCCCGGCGCACACGGTTTCAGTGAAGTGCTGTACGCGGTGTCCTCCGCGGCCAACAACAACGGCAGCGCGTTTGCCGGACTGAGTGTTAACACACCGTTCTACAACCTGTTGCTGGCAGCGTGCATGTTCTTTGGCCGCTTCGGGGTGATCATTCCGGTGCTGGCGATTGCCGGTTCACTGGTGGCGAAAAAGCGCCAGCAGGCAGGCAACGGCACCCTGCCGACGTCCGGCCCGCTGTTTATCGGCCTGCTGGTCGGCACCGTGTTGTTAGTCGGCGCGCTGACCTTTATTCCGGCACTGGCGCTGGGACCGGTCGCGGAACATTTGCAGGTCTGGTCAGCACAGTAATGCTGCGTAACTCGTTGAACTGATGAATATAGAGACTAAAAAGATGAGTCGTAAACAACGTGCGTTATTTGAACCCCGCCTGATCCGCACTGCCCTGCTGGATTCGGTGAAAAAGCTGGATCCCCGCGTTCAGTGGCGCAATCCGGTGATGTTCGTGGTGTATCTGGGCAGCATCCTGACCACCCTTATCTGGCTGGCGATCTTGCTGCACCGTACCGACGGCAGCGCGGCTTTTACCGGCAGCGTGTCGCTGTGGCTGTGGTTCACCGTGCTGTTTGCCAACTTCGCCGAAGCGCTGGCGGAAGGCCGCAGCAAGGCGCAGGCGCAGAGCCTGAAAGGCGTGCAGAAAACCAGCTGGGCGAAAAAAATCTACGAACCGCGCCCTGAATCGCCGGTGATCAAAGTCGCCGCCGATACGCTGCGCAAAGGCGATTACGTGCTGATCGAAGCAGGCGATACCGTGCCGTGCGACGGCGAAGTGCTGACCGGCGGTGCATCTGTGGATGAAAGCGCGATTACCGGTGAGTCCGCGCCGGTGATCCGCGAATCCGGCGGTGATTTCTCCTCGGTTACCGGCGGGACGCGCGTGTTGTCCGACTGGCTGGTTGTGGAGTGTTCGGCCAACCCCGGCGATACCTTCCTCGACCGCATGATTGCGATGGTCGAAGGCGCGAAACGCCGCAAGACCCCAAACGAAGTGGCGCTGACCATTTTGCTGGTGGCGCTGACGCTGGTGTTCGTGCTGGCAACGGCGACGCTGTATCCGTTCTCACTGTTCAGCGTGGGCGCTAGTCACGCCGGCATTCCGGTGACTGTCACCGTGCTGGTTGCGCTGCTGGTGTGTCTGATCCCGACCACCATCGGCGGCTTATTGTCGGCTATCGGCGTGGCGGGGATGAGCCGTATGCTGGAAGCCAACGTCATTGCCACCAGCGGTCGTGCGGTAGAAGCCGCCGGTGACGTGGATGTATTGCTGCTGGATAAAACCGGCACCATCACGCTCGGTAACCGTCAGGCTTCGCAGTTCCTGCCCGCCCCTCAGGTGACGGAACAGGAACTGGCTGATGCCGCGCAGTTATCGTCTCTGGCGGATGAAACACCGGAAGGCCGCAGTATCGTGGTACTGGCGAAGCAGCGCTTTAATCTGCGCGAACGCGATATTCATTCACTGAATGCGACCTTCGTGCCCTTCTCCGCGCAAACCCGCATGAGCGGCGTTAACGTCGGTGAGCGCAGTATCCGTAAAGGTGCGGTGGATGCGATCCGTCGTCATGTGGAATCCAACGGCGGCACCTTCCCGAAAGCCGTTGATGAGCTGGTGGAAAACGTAGCGCGCAAAGGCGGCACGCCGCTGGTAGTGGCGGAAGGCGCGAAAGTATTGGGCGTGGTCGAACTGAAAGATATCGTCAAAGGCGGCATTAAGGAACGTTTCGCCGAACTGCGCAAAATGGGCATCAAAACGGTGATGATCACCGGGGATAACCGTCTGACCGCCGCTGCGATTGCCGCCGAAGCAGGTGTGGATGATTTTCTGGCGGAAGCCACGCCGGAAGCCAAACTGGCGTTGATCCGTCAGTATCAGTCGGAAGGCCGTTTAGTGGCGATGACCGGCGACGGTACCAACGACGCCCCGGCTCTGGCGCAGGCCGATGTCGCGGTGGCGATGAACTCCGGTACGCAAGCGGCGAAAGAAGCGGGGAACATGGTCGATCTCGATTCCAACCCGACCAAGCTGATTGAAGTCGTGCATATCGGTAAACAGATGCTGATGACGCGCGGCTCACTGACCACCTTCAGTATCGCCAACGATGTGGCGAAGTATTTCGCCATTATCCCGGCGGCATTCGCGGCGACCTATCCGCAGCTGAATGCGCTGAACGTCATGCACCTGACGTCGCCGTCGTCGGCCATCATGTCGGCGGTTATTTTCAACGCCCTGGTGATTGTGTTTCTGATCCCGCTGGCGCTGAAAGGCGTGAGCTATAAAGCCATGAGTGCCGCCGCCCTGCTGCGCCGTAACCTGTGGATTTATGGCGTCGGCGGACTGCTGGTGCCATTTGCGGGTATCAAACTGATTGACGTGATCCTGACCGTTTTACATCTGAGCTGATTTTTGAGGAAGACCATTATGTCCGTTAAAAGAATGTCCTATGTCCGCCCGGCTCTGGTGATGACGGTTCTGCTGACGCTGGCGACCGGCGTGGTGTATCCGCTGCTGACCACCGGCGTCTCAGAACTGGTGTTCCGTACTCAGGCCATGGGTTCGCTGGTTAAAGACAGCGGGAATAAAGTGATTGGCTCAGAACTGATCGGGCAGAATTTTACCCGTAATGATTATTTCTGGGGACGTCCTTCTGTCACCTCCGACTCGCCATATAACCCGATGGCGTCCGCTGGCAGCAATCTGGCGGCCAGTAATCCGGCGCTGGATCAGGCGGTGAAAGACCGTGTGGCTGCGCTGCGCAAGGCCAACCCGCAAAGTCCGGCGGCGGTGCCGGTGGATCTGGTCACCGCCAGTGGCAGTGGTTTAGACCCGCAGATTTCGGTCGCCGCCGCCCAATGGCAGGCACCGCGCATTGCTGCCGCGCGTGGTCTGCCACTGGCGCAAGTGAATAAATTGATTGATGATAATACATCATCGCCGCTGATTGGTTTCCTCGGCCCCGACGTGGTTAACGTGCTCGGGATGAATCAGGCGCTGGATGAACTGAAAACCAATTAACCAATTAACCAATTAACCAATTAACCAATTAACCAATTAACCAACCAAAATAATTCGGGTTGCAGGAAGGCGACAAGTGAAGGAGTCCCGATGAGCTTACATAAGTAAGTGATTCGGGTGACTGAGTGAAGCCAACGCACCTGCAGCTCGAAGTATGAAGGGTGATATGACAGAAGAAAGACCCGATCCTGACAGCCTGCTGGCGCTCGCCAATGAGAAACCACGCGGGCAACTGAAAGTCTTTTTCGGCGCCTGTGCGGGCGTCGGGAAAACTTTTGCCATGTTGCAGGAAGCACAGCGTCTGCGCGCCACCGGTCTCGACGTGCTGGTTGGGGTGGTGGAAACCCACGGAAGGGAGGAAACGCAGGCGCTGCTGCCGGGGCTTTCTCTGTTACCACCGAAACGCATAAACCACCGCGGTCGTCAGGTGCAGGAATTTGACCTCGATGCCGCGCTGGCCCGCCGCCCTGCCCTGATCCTGATGGACGAACTGGCGCACAGCAATGCCGCCGGTTCGCGCCATCCGAAGCGCTGGCAGGATGTCGAAGAGTTACTCGATGCCGGAATCGACGTGTTTACCACCGTCAACGTGCAGCATCTCGAAAGCCTGAACGATGTGGTCAGCGGCGTCACCGGCATTATTATTCGCGAAACCGTTCCCGACCGTCTGTTTGATGACGCCAGCGAAGTGGTGCTGGTGGATTTGCCGCCAGACTCCCTGCGCCAGCGCCTGAAAGAAGGCAAAGTTTATATTCCCGGTCAGGCCGAACGCGCCATCGAACACTTCTTCCGTAAAGGCAATCTCATTGCCCTGCGCGAGCTTTCCCTGCGCCGCACCGCCGATCGCGTTGACGATCAGATGCGCGAATACCGCGACGATCAGGGCGTTAATCGTGTCTGGCATACCCGCGACGCACTGTTGCTGTGCATTGGTCACGGCGGCGGTAATGAAAAACTGGTGCGTGTTGCATCGCGCATGGCCGCACGTCTCGGCTGCGTCTGGCATGCGGTGTATGTAGAAACGCCACGTCTGCATCGTCTGCCGGAAGGTCAGCGACGCGCCATTTTGCACTCCCTGAAACTGGCGCAGGAGCTGGGCGCGGAAACCGCCACCCTCTCCGATCCGCAGGAAGAACAGGCGATTTTACGCTACGCCCGCGAGCATCGTCTGGGCAAAATCGTGACCGGCCGCCGCCGCGAAAAACGCTGGAAGTTCAGCGCCAGTTTTGCCGATAAACTGGCAAATATCGCGCCGGATCTCGATCTCATCGTGGTCGGACTGGAAGATTCCCCGCCCAATCCGGCACGCAAAGAACAGGACTCACGCACATTCGCTGACCGCTTCAGCCGCCAGCTCTGGGGCTGCTCGCTGGCAGTGGCGCTGTGTGCGGTGATCACCGTGATGTCGCAATGGCTGGTGCCGACCTTCGATCAAGCCAACCTGGTGATGGTGTATCTGCTCGGCGTGGTGATTGTCGCGCTGTTTTATGGCCGCTGGCCGTCGGTGCTGGCGGCAGTAATCAATGTCGTTAGCTTCGATCTGTTTTTCGTCCAGCCTCGCGGCTCACTGGCGGTCACTGATGCACAGTATCTGGTGACGTTCGGCGTCATGCTGATCGTCGGTATTCTGATCGGGAATCTGACCGCCGGTGTGCGTTATCAGGCGCGCATCGCCCGTCACCGTGAAAAACGCGCGCAGCATCTGTATGAAATGTCCAAAGGGCTGAGCCAGTCGCTGACGCCGGAAGCCATTGCGCAAACCAGCCGCCACTTTATTTCTTCCAGCCTGAATGCCAAAACCGCCATTTTGCTGCCGCAGGAGAATGGCGAACTGGCACAACCTGCCGGTGAAACCACGTCGATTGTGGTGGATGACGCCATCGCCCGCTGGAGTTTCGATAAAAAAATGCCTGCCGGTGCGGGCACCGATACCCTGCCCGGCGTGCCGTATCAGCTTTTGCCGCTGATTGCTTCCGGTGAATCCCGCGGTCTGCTGGCGGTCGAACCGCCGAATATCCGCCAGCTACTGGTGCCGGAACAGCAACGTCTGCTACAAACTTTCACCGTGCTGATTGCTAATGCCCTGGAACGCCTGCATCTGGCCGCCAGCGCGGAAACAGCAAGACTGGAAACTGAACGCGAGCAACTGCGCAACTCACTGCTTTCAGCGCTTTCCCATGACCTGCGCACGCCTCTGACGGTGCTTTTCGGGCAGGCGGAAATCCTGACGCTGGATCTGGCATCGGAAGGTTCGAAGCACGCCCCGCAGGCCAGCCAGATCCGCCAGCAGGTACTGAGCACCACACGGCTGGTGAATAATCTGCTGGATATGGCGCGCATTCAGTCCGGCGGATTTAATCTGCGCAAAGAGTGGCAGTCAGTGGAAGAAATCACCGGCAGCGCGCTGCGGATGCTTGAACCGGTGCTGGCTCACGACCACATCGAGATAGATTTGCCGAAGGAAATGGTGCTGGTGAACTGCGACGCCAGCCTGATTGAACGGGTGCTGATCAATCTGCTGGAAAATGCCCATAAATATGCCGGTATTGGCGCGACGATTGGCATAAAAGCCACACCGCTGGATGAGTGGCTGGAGATCGAAGTCTGGGATAACGGTCCGGGAATTCCGGCCGGTGCCGAACACGCTATTTTCGAAAAATTCGCCAGGGGAAATAAAGAGTCAGCTATTCCCGGCGTGGGGTTGGGATTAGCGATTTGCCGTGCCATTATTGAGGTGCACGACGGACGAATTTGGGCGGAGAATGGCCCTGACGGCGGCGCGCGTTTCCGTTTCAGGCTGCCGCTGGAAGCCCTGCCCGAGATGGAAGCGGATATGGACACTGACATCGACGAGGCAACGTGAGCGCATCCCCGGTAAATATTTTAATTGTTGAAGACGAAAAAGAGATCCGCCGCTTTGTGCGCACGGCGCTCGAGGCGGAAGGCTTGCGGGTATTTGAAAGTGAGACGCTGCAACGCGGGCTGATTGAGGCCGGCACGCGTAAACCGGATCTGATTATTCTCGATCTCGGTTTACCGGACGGTGACGGCCTGACGTATATCCGCGATTTGCGCCACTGGAGCGCGATCCCGGTGATTGTGCTGTCCGCTCGCACGAGTGAAGAAGACAAAATTGCCGCGCTGGATGCCGGTGCCGATGATTTTCTGACCAAGCCGTTTGGCGTTGGTGAGCTGCTGGCGCGGGTTCGCGTGGCGCTGCGCCGTCATGCGGGCAATTCACAGGAAAGTCCGCTGGTCACGTTTGCGGATGTGACGGTAGATTTGATCAACCGCCGCGTACAACGAAACGGGGAAGATTGTCATCTGACGCCGATTGAGTTTCGCCTGCTGGCCGAACTGCTGGCAAACAGCGGCAAAGTGATTACTCAGCGTCAGTTACTGAGTCACGTGTGGGGCCCGAATTACGTCGAACACAGCCATTATCTGCGCATCTACATGGGGCATTTGCGCCAGAAACTGGAGGCCGACGCCACCCGGCCGCGTCATTTACTGACTGAAACCGGCGTAGGCTATCGTTTTATGCCTTAGGTTCGTCAGTTTCCGGTTTGGCTTCGCCAAATTCAGCTTCCAGACTTTCCGCAGCCTGCTGCAAAATGGCACTCACCCGCACCACCTGCTCCGGCGTTAAATCCGAACGCATCATGTTGCCGCGCAGCGCGTGACGCAGGCGGTGCATCGATTCATGAATACCTTCTGCCAGATTGTTTTCACGCGGACGCTGAGCGCCAGCCAGACGGGCAAAAATCACATCCACCGCCGCCTGATGCTGCGCCAGTTCGACTTTTCCGGCTTCAGTTATCTGATAGCTTTTACGACCATTACCGGTGGCGACAGGCTCGAGGAAATCCTGCTCTTCCAGCAGCGTCAGCGTCGGATAAATGACGCCAGGGCTTGGCACATACAGACCGGAAGACGCTTCTTCGATGGCTTTGATCAACTCATAACCGTGGCTTGGTTTCTTCGCCACCAGCGCCAGCAGCACGCGGCGCAAATCACCGTGTTCAAACAGACGATGCACACCGCGCTCGCCACGACCACCGCGACGGCCTTCGCCACGTCCGCGACGTTCGCGCCCTTCTTCACCACGTTCTTCACCACGATGGCGGCCATCCCGGCGCAACATGTGACGCTCGCTGTGATCGCTGCGATCTGATTCATGACGGCAATGACCACGATGCCCTTCTTCCCGGCAACCGTGACCGCGGTGGCGGCCTTCAAACATTTTGCTAAACATAGTTTACGTCCTATTTAGATATATCGAATTATTTCGATATATCTAAACTAGATCGATTTTCAGAAACTGGCAAGCCGAAAAGCGCATTTAGATATATCTTTTTCGTCTCTGAACTGGCGGCAAGAAATGCGCAAAAAAAAAGCGCTGAATAATCAGCGCCTTTGATGAGAAACAGAAAACGGCTTATTTAGCGTCGGCAAGAACCTTGCTGACGATTTCTACCGCTTCTTTCTCAATTTGTTCGCGGTGTTCAGCACCGAGGAAGCTTTCACAATAAATTTTGTAGGCTTCTTCTGTACCGGACGGACGTGCCGCGAACCAGCCGTTTTTGGTCATCACTTTCAGGCCGCCGATTGACGCGCCGTTACCCGGAGCGTTGGTCAGACGGGCAGTGATCGGGTCACCGGCCAGCGTGTCGGCTTTCACCTGTTCAGGAGAAAGTTTAGACAGCGCGGCTTTCTGCGCGTGAGTTGCAGGTGCCTGAATACGGTTGTAGCTTGGCGCGCCAAAGCGGGCAGCCAGCTCGTTGTAATGTTCCTGCGGGTTCTTGCCGGTGACGGCGGTGATTTCCGCGGCCAGCAGGCACATGATGATACCGTCTTTGTCGGTAGACCACGGGGTGCCATTGAAACGCAGGAAAGAAGCCCCTGCACTTTCTTCGCCACCAAAACCGAAGCTGCCGTCAAACAGACCATCAACGAACCATTTAAAGCCTACCGGTACTTCTACCAGTTTACGGCCTAAATCTTCCACTACGCGGTCGATCATCGCGCTGGAAACCAGCGTTTTACCGACGGCAACCTCTTTGCCCCACTGCGGACGGTGCTGGAACAGGTACTGAATCGCCACCGCCAGATAATGGTTGGGGTTCATCAGACCGGCTGGCGTCACAATGCCGTGGCGGTCGTAGTCAGGGTCATTGGCAAAGGCCAGATCGAATTTATCACGCAGCGCCAGCAGACCGGCCATGGCGGATTCAGACGAGCAGTCCATGCGGATCACACCGTCGTGGTCGAGATGCATGAAACGGAAAGTCTGATCGACTTCATCGTTCACCAGCGTCAGATCCAGTTTGTAATGCTCAGCGATGCGCTTCCAGTATTCGATACCGGAACCACCGAGAGGATCCACACCCAGTTTCAGGCCTGCTTTCTGAATCGCGGCCATATCAACGATGTCGGTCAGGCCTTCGATAAACGGCTGAACCAGATCCTGCGCCACCAGATGACCACTTTTCCACGCCTGATCCAGAGACTGACGTTTCACACCCGCAAGCTTCGCAGCCAGCAGTGCGTTAGCGCGTTTCTCAATCACGGAGGTCAGGTTGGTATCTGCCGGGCCACCGTTGGTCGGGTTGTATTTGATGCCGCCATCTTCCGGTGGATTGTGCGAAGGGGTGATGACGATGCCATCAGCCAGCGCGCCGCCGTTGCGGTTGTGGGTCAGGATAGCGTGAGACACCGCAGGCGTCGGCGTGAAGCCGTTGTCTTCCTGCACGATGACATCCACGCCATTCGCCGTCAGCACTTCCAGCACAGAGATAAACGCCGGTTCAGACAACGCATGTGTGTCTTTACCCACGTAGCACGGGCCGGTGGTGCCCTGCTCTTTACGCACTTCAGCAATTGCCTGAGCAATGGCCAGGATGTGCGCTTCATTAAAGCTGTGACGCAACGAACTACCGCGATGACCGGACGTGCCGAATTTCACAGCGTGTGCTGTATTAGCCGGATCCGGTTGCAGAACGTAATACTGTGACGTTAACTGCGCCACATTAATCAAATCGCTTTGCTGAGCAGGTTGCCCTGCACGGGGGTGATTAGCCACTGGCGCTTCTCCCTTACGCTGAAATTTAGAGGGTGCCGCACACTTTGTCAGTCAGTTCCGCCGGGAACTGCATGAGTTGCATGATGTGTTCGATCATGCTGCGTTTGCGACCTGTGTTGGTATTCGTAATAACCCAATACGGCGTTCCGGGAACGTGTTTAGGCTTGGTATGAATGCCGTTTTGCAGCAGGGTTTGCTGGTCACCGGCAAAATAGGTACGTGTGCGGCCCGTTAATGACTCGGTCGCAACGGCAAATTCTTTCGGGTTCAGGCCATACAAGGTCGACAGGATCAACATAAAGCGGTTCACCGCTTTGGTCTGCTCTGCGTATTCGTCAGACAGCAAAAGTTCACGGACGGCGCGGACTTTATCACGCGACGTCGGTGCTGCAGCGGCGACAGGTTTTTCCTGTGCAACGGTGCCGGCAATAATGGAAGCATTCACTGTCGCGGCAGGAGCGGTCTGTCCGGCAGTAAACTTCAACATACGGCGTAAAATATCAGACGCACTTTCACCGATAGCCTGCGTGTGGCTGGCAATGTAGCGGTAGAGTTCTTCGTCAACCTCAATAGTTTTCATCTTTATCCAGTACTGTTTTTCTACTTAATTCAAAAGGATTATACAAATTTCTACACAGTAACAAACAGGGGAATTGCGCCGCGAAGCAAAAACCAGACTACTTCCCGTTTTTGCTGCATGCAGGCTCCGGCCTGTTCTTGCTTCTGGTAGTCAAATCCCGCTCAGGCATCTGGCAGAAACTTTCTGTTCTAAAAAATCATCCGCAACTCATGATAACCTAATGGAATCGTTTATCAGTATGAACTTCGCCATGAAATTACATTATCGCCTGCAAGAACCTGAAGTCGCTGGCAGCCATGCCCTGCCGGTTTTGTTAATCCACGGCCTGTTCGGAACCCTTGATAATCTGGGCGTTCTGGGCCGCGACCTGAAACAACAGCATAGAGTGTTACAGGTCGATTTGCGTAACCACGGCCAGTCCGGGCGTTCTGATGAGATGTCATACGCCGCGATGGCGCAGGATTTAGCAGAAACGCTGGATGAAGTGGGTTTCCAAAAAATCATTGTTATCGGCCACTCGATGGGCGGCAAAGCAGCGATGGCGCTGACCGCGCTGATCCCTGACCGTATCGAGAAGCTGATCGTCATTGATGTCGCGCCGGTCGATTACCGCGTGCGCCGTCACGATGAGATTTTTGCCGCGATTAACGCCGTCACCGCTGCCGGATTACGTGACCGCACGTCGGCTGCCGCCTGTATGCGCGAGTATATAAAGGAAGACGGCGTGATTCAGTTTCTGCTGAAATCTTTCCAGCAGGGAGAATGGCGCTTTAACGTTCCGGTGCTGCTCAGTGAATACGAAACCATCACCGGCTGGGAAGACGTACCGGCGTGGGATCACCCGGCGTTATTTATCCGCGGCGGATTGTCGCCGTATGTGCAGGACGCTTACCGCGAAGATATCGCCCGTCAGTTCCCGCAGGCCAAAGCCTATGTCGTCGCCGGAACCGGACACTGGGTTCACGCGGAAAAACCTGAGGCCGTGCTGCGCGCTGTTCACCGTTTCATCGATGTGGACTAAGGTTTAACATCCTGGGGATAAATTGTGCAAAAAGTCTGCACAACTTAGAAAGTTATCATGAAATCAGGGCAATCAGGCGTTGTGAACCCCAGGCGCGCCAGTGTATGATTGCGCGCTATAATTTTGCCGCCCCGTTCACTCAGGCTGAGTCGCGGGGGGTAAATTGGGTCAGGGTTTCTTAGCCCGAAATGTGTGAAACGCTCGTCAGGAATCGGCTTGCCGTTTTCCGATGTAAAAACTTCCCTGGTTGTACCGCTACCTATGGCAAAAGAACAACTGGATCGCACGACGATTGATCTGTTCGCAGATGACCGCCGTCCGGGGCGTCCAAAAACAAATCCGCTATCCCGTGATGAACAGCTCAGGATCAACAAGCGCAATCAGTTACGCCGCGATAAAGCGAGCGGTCTGCGTCGCGTTGAGCTGAAAATGAATGCCGATGCTGTTGATACGCTCAATAAGCTGGCTGAAGAACGTAACATCAGTCGTAGCGAACTGATTGAAGAGATGCTGCTGGCACATCTTAACGGTCATGAAGGCTGATTAAAAACGGGTAACCTTTTCAGGCTACCCGTTTGTTTTTTCTTACTTATTCAACGCTCACTCTCTTCGTGCTTCTCAAAACGTTTCCCAGTTCTCAGCACTTTTCGCGCTATTCGCCGAAAGCAACCCGCCCATCCCGGTATCCGGACGCAGCAACGGAGCGGAAACCGCTTTCGCTGGACGTCCCTTCACGTTGGTGACGCTGTCTTTGAGTTTGAACGTGGCCACGGCGTTGTTGAGTAATGCAGCCTGTTCTTCCAGAGAAACCGCAGCCTGCGATGCCTCTTCAACCAGCGAGGCGTTCTGCTGCGTCACACTGTCCATCTGAGTGATCGCCACCGCCACCTGACCGATGCCTTTGCTTTGCTCATCAGATGCCGAAGCAATTTCCGCCATGATATCCGTGACATGCGTAATTGAGCGCACCACTTCATTCATCGTCAGACCGGCGTTTTCAACCAGTTTAGAACCGCTGTCGACGCGGGAAACCGATTCGCTGATCAGGGATTCGATTTCTTTCGCCGCCTGGGCGCTGCGCTGTGCCAGATTGCGCACTTCGCTGGCGACCACCGCAAATCCACGCCCCTGTTCGCCCGCACGTGCGGCTTCAACTGCGGCGTTCAGCGCCAGAATGTTGGTCTGGAAAGCTATGCTGTTGATGACCGACGTAATTTCAGCAATTTTCTTTGAGCTGCCGGAAATGTCTTTCATGGTACTGACCACGTCCGCCACAATATTTCCGCCCTTCTGCGCTGTGCCGGAGGCTTCAATCACCAGCTGGCTGGCGTGATGTGCGTTATCGGCATTGTGTTTCACCGTCGCTGTCAGTTCTTCCATGCTGGCTGCAGTTTCTTCCAGAGCAGAAGCCTGTTCTTCGGTACGCGAAGACAAGTCATTATTCCCTGCTGAAATTTCCGATGCGCCCTGATAGATATGGTTAGTACAGTTACGGATCGTCTGCACC
Source organism: Rahnella variigena (assembly GCF_003610915.1). NCBI lineage: Bacteria > Pseudomonadati > Pseudomonadota > Gammaproteobacteria > Enterobacterales > Yersiniaceae > Rahnella > Rahnella variigena. The sequence goes on along the minus strand of NZ_NSDJ01000001.1, from coordinate 2,107,080 downwards.
GTATTCACCAGACTCGCCTGCATCACATTCAGCAGCGGGATCAGTTTACCGGCGCAGTTTTTACCGAACTCTTCCATATACTGCGTCAGGTCACCGCTGGCGATCACCGCGAACTGATCGCGGATTTTATCCAGCGGTTTCACCAGCGCCATCACCAGATAGCGGTCGGTCAGCAGCAACAGGAGCAAACCAATACCAAATGCGCTCAGCTGGATCACTTTGCTCATGTAGGTCAGATGATTGGATTCATTTTGTGCGGCCTGAAAATCAACTGAAATCTGGCTGCTGACTTTTTCCATTGATGAACCAAAAGTGCGGCTCAGCGCCGGAACCGTGGTGTTGGCTAACTGGTTATAGGTGTCGATATTCTTACTGCTGGCAGCATTGAATAACGGCGTAACGCCCTGTGTCAGCAGGTTTTCCCAGCTGGTCTGCAGTTCCTGAATGGCTGATTCTTCCAGGCCCGGATGGGGTACTGATTTAAAATCAGCCAGCGCCTGAGTCAGTCCATCAAGAGATTGTTTGGCGCTGTCAAAAATTTCAGGGCCCTTTGACGGGTCAGCCTGAAGCTGTGCAACCGCACGACTCAGACGCGTCACGGTACGGAAATACTGATCGTTACCTTTGCTGATCAGCGTCATGTTGTTGACCAGTTCGGTACTGTTCCTGGTATTTTGCGTTAATGTGCCAAGTGATGTGACGGTATAAAGGGAAACACCGGCCCACATCACGCAGAAGATGCCAAGAATGGTTAATAAAGCGGCCCTGATGGTAATATTTTTTAAAAACTGCACGATATGCCTCTCTCGAAACAGGACTGTTTCTGGTCTGAGGATTGACGGGGATGCGGAGAATCAAAACAGGTAACCAGCAGGCTTACGCCCCCGGACATGTTTGAACACCTCTCCGGGCATCGATTTCTTTATTATGTTGAGATTGCTCTCGCATCATCTATCGGCGGGACATGCGTAAACTTAAGGAAGGAGCCGGTTTATTTCTTCACTTTGCTTATGACCTCAGGAACCCTGTGGTTGATAAGCACACGATGGCGATAACACTTTAAAATATTGCCCGATAAACTTATTCCCCAGTTAAGAAGGCGAGCAGAAGCATATTCTCCGCCTCGCGAGTTTGTTATCATCTTCGCTATTATTGCCTGCAATGCAGGGCACTTCATTTAGAACAAGAGGTTAGATAATCTTATGGCCGTTGTAGGTATCTTCTTTGGATCCGATACAGGTAACACCGAAAACATCGCTAAAATGATCCAGAAACAATTGGGTAAAGATGTGGCTGAGGTGCATGACATTGCGAAGAGCAGCAAAGAGGATCTGGAAAAATTCGATATTTTGCTGATCGGAATTCCAACCTGGTATTACGGTGAAGCGCAGTGTGACTGGGATGACTTTTTCCCGTCGCTCGAAGAGATAGATTTCGAAGGTAAGCTGGTTGCCCTGTTTGGCTGCGGCGATCAGGAAGACTATGCCGAGTATTTCTGCGATGCACTGGGTACCGTGCGCGATATCATTGAGCCACGCGGCGCAGTGATTGTCGGACACTGGCCAACTGAAGGTTACCACTTTGAAGCATCCAAAGGCCTGGCAGATGATAAGCACTTCATCGGACTGGCAATTGACGAAGACCGTCAGCCGGAACTGACCGCTGAACGTGTTGATGCGTGGGTGAAACAGATCACAGAAGAACTCAGCCTTTCAGAAATTATCGGCTAAAACCCTGTTGGCCCTGAGGATTTATTCTACAATTGAAGGGCCAAACTATTACTGAAATTAACAATTTAACCGCTACAAAATTGTAACTTTCGGTCGTATCAAGGTACACTGAGTTCATCTGTTTTTTCTATCGATCAAGTCGTTGCATTATTAGTGTGACAGGCAATTTGTGATCTTTATTAACAGGCTGTCGTTTACGAGAATGGGCACACTTCCCTTAAACGAAGAACAGTAAACGAACAATTTTGTGCCGCCGATGCCACAGGCTGCATGCCTCAACTTGATTAGCACATAGTAACAGGACTGAATCCGCATGACTGACAACAACACCGCACTGAAGAAAGCCGGCTTAAAAGTCACGCTTCCGCGCCTCAAAATCCTGGAAGTGCTGCAAGCGCCGGAAGGTCATCACGTTAGTGCGGAAGATCTGTACAAGCAACTGATTGATATGGGCGAAGAAATTGGTCTGGCCACGGTATACCGTGTTCTGAACCAGTTTGATGATGCTGGTATCGTCACCCGTCATAACTTCGAAGGCGGCAAGTCCGTATTCGAACTGACTCAGCAACATCACCACGATCACCTGATCTGCCTGGATTGCGGTCGTGTGATTGAATTCCGTGACGAATATATTGAAGGTCGTCAGCGTGAGATTGCTAAAAAACATGGCATCAAACTGACCAACCACAGTCTGTACCTGTACGGTCACTGTGAAGCAGGCGACTGCCGTGAAGATGAATCTTTGCACAATGACAAACCTGCGCATTAATTTGCACAGCTTCGATTGTCGCAAATGTTCTAAATAAACTAACCGCTGGAAAGCGGTTTTTTTATGCCTGTGCTTCACCCCGAACACAGACGCCGCTTGCCGACGTAAAAAACCCCGGCAAGCCGGGGTTTCGCTTTTGATAATGATGTTTTTGCCAGCTAAGGCTTTTACAAAAATCTGCTATTAGTTCGCCATTGCAGGCGCGTTATTGGATGTGATTTCCTGCCAGATTTTACCGCAATCCGCCGCATATGCCTGACCATCACCGGTTTTGCGCGCCGTCAGACAGCGCTGGTAATCCAGCACGCGAACTGTTTCCTGTTCCGCAAATTTCTGGTGTGCTTTTTCCTGTTTCAGCTTGTTCAGCAACACCTGACAGGTCGCCAGTTTGTCCGGATTACCTTCTGAAGAGTTAATACAGGTGCGGTAGTCTTCACGCGTTTGCGAAATCTGTGCCTGATCGGCGGTAGGCGCACAGCCTGCCAGCAGAACAGCCGATACCGCCATCATCAGTAATTTATTCATCGACATAACGACCTCAGAAAATAGTGAATGGAGCAATAACGATGAATTTCACGTCTTTTTCATCCTGGAATATGTTGCCGTAACCCCCGCCCCAGCTCGGAATATCCGAGTGGTTGTCGTACTGGGTGTAATGCAGTTTGAACAGTGTCCCCTTCGCGCGGCCTTCCTGAATGGTGTAAAGCGCATCCAGGCTCCAGGCGCTCTCTTTCAGACGCTGGCTCTGGTCATAAGCGGCGTTGGTACTCGGTTTGGCGTCCCACGCGTAAACGTAAGAACCCCCGACGGCAAAGCCCGGCAGATCCCATTTCGCCAGATCGTAAAGTACGCCGGCGTACACCGCTTTCTCGCCGTTGGCGTTGAAGTCCGAACGGTTATCCCACCACACGTCAAGACGACCGTTGGAGGAGGAATACGTCGGGGTCATACGTTGCAGGAAGTAGCCCTGATTACCTTCCGCTTTGACCATCGTACCTTCCAGCCGCCAGTTAAACTGACCGGTGGTGTAACCGAAAGTCAGCGCCTGCAACCAGGCCATCCCGTCATACAAGCTGTTCGGATCGTTCTTATTGCTGATGCGATCTTCCGCACCGTAGAACTGGTAGCTGGTGGTCAGCGGATTGCCCATCAGATCGATTTTGTAAGACGCTTTGGCAAAATACTGATCGACGTAACTTTCAGCCTGACCAAAAGCGCCTTCCAGCACAAAGTCGTTTTTGAAGTCGTATTTCGCTCCAAGAGAGTGGATGTATGAAACGCCCGTTTTCTTATCGTTCTGGCGGAAATCATCCATTTCCAGATGCCACGGAGATTTATATTCATCCGCCCACATGTAGGAGAAACTCAACTCTCCCGGATCACCGAAATCGTGCTTGTAGCCCGCTTCCGCACCGCGGTAAGTTCCCGGCATGAAGCTCCAGTGCGGTGCAATCAGTGTCTGGCCCGTTGGCTGGATGTAACCGGCATGCCCCCAGAATCCGCCGTATTTAAATTTACCGGCGGCTTTGTACAGGCTGACCCCACTTTTATCGCCGGAGTAATCTTCGTCGTAAGCACGGTTGCTGTTGGAGAAAGCGATTTCGTTGGGATGTCCGCTTTCGCTGCTTTCGGCCATTTCTATCGCCGTAAAGGCTGCGATATCAATACCAAACATGTCCCAGGCATAGCCGGAAGAAAAATCGAGATTCAGGTTAGCGGTAGAATGTGAAAGGTTGGTTGTGTAGTCTTTGTAGTTGTCGCTCGCCGGATCCATGTCCTTGCGGTCACGCTCACGCTGCCAGTAATACACACCGCCGGTCAGCGTCGAATCATCAATAAAACCTGCCGCTTTGGCATCTTCAGAAAACATCATTCCGCCACCCAATAAGGTGCCGGCAAGAGAATATAGTGCAGGTTTCAGGTAAGCCGATCCCCTGCCCCTGTTAAGGTGCTTGTGCATAGAAATTCCTCATCTTTGACTAAAAAATACCAACAAAACCCAAACGGGTATTAAAAGCGGCCGCCAAAGGCGTAACCGGTTAAATCACGTTCAAGAGTATTTTTCGCGACGCGAATTATCAATGAGTAATTACTCATTGATCGCTGAAGTATGACAAAGTGCACATAAAGATGAAAAAGTGTAACAAAATGCCATAGGAAAGAGTTAAGCGGAGGAGTAACTAAAATAAATAACATAATCAGTGAATTGATAGTTTTAAGCGTTCATTTAAACGTTTCAGCACACAAAAAACAGGGTTTAAAAGTAAACATCAAAAACACATTAATTCGCGATGAAAAACAAAATCACCATGCACATGTCATTACCAGCAGACAGAAATAGCAGACATAAAAAAAACGCAGCCGGAGCTGCGTTTCATCAGTCGTTCAAACAAGCCATTCAGAGGCAATTACGCGACGGGTTTGCTTTCCCAGGTATCACGCAGACCAACGGTACGGTTGAACACCAGATTGTCAGCGCTTGAGTAGCGGCTGTCGGCGCAGAAGTAACCTTCACGCTCGAACTGCAGGCTGATTTCAGCCTGAGCTGCCACCAGAGAAGGTTCAACAAAACCGTGAGCAATCACCAGCGATTCCGGGTTGATCGTGGTCAGGAAGTCCTCTGCCTGGCCAGGATTCGCCACGCTGAACAGACGGTCATACAGACGGAATTCCGCCGGTTTACCTTCTGTCGCAGAAACCCAGTGGATCACACCTTTCACCTTGCGGCCATCAGCGGGATCTTTGCTCAGCGTTTCGATATCGTAAGAACAAAAGATGGTGGTGATATTGCCTTCTGCGTCTTTCTCAATGCGTTCCGCTTTAATCACATACGCATTGCGCAGGCGAACTTCTTTGCCCAGCACCAGACGCTTGTACTGTTTATTCGCTTCTTCACGGAAATCAGCCTGATCGATGTAAATCTCGCGCGTGAACGGCACTTCGCGGGTACCCATTTCCGGCTTGCTCGGATGGTTCGGCATTTTCACCATCTGCACGTCATCACCGGTAAAGTTCTCGATGATCACTTTAACCGGATTGATAACCGCCATGGCGCGCGGTGCGTTTTCGTTCAGATCGTCACGAATACAGGATTCCAGCGCCATCATTTCGACGTTGTTATCTTGTTTCGTCACGCCAATACGACGGCAGAATTCACGGATAGACGCGGCAGTGTAGCCACGGCGACGCAGACCGGAAACGGTCGGCATACGCGGGTCATCCCAGCCTTCAACGATTTTATCCGTCACCAGCAGGTTCAGCTTACGCTTGGACATGATGGAGTATTCGAGATTCAGACGGGAGAACTCGTACTGACGCGGATGGCATGGAATGCTGATGTTATCCAGCACCCAGTCGTACAGACGACGGTTGTCCTGGAATTCCAGCGTACACAGTGAATGGGTGATCCCTTCCAGCGCATCGGAAATGCAGTGGGTAAAATCGTACATCGGATAGATGCACCATTTGTTACCGGTCTGATGGTGTTCTGCAAATTTGATACGGTAAATTACCGGATCACGCATCACGAAGAATGGCGAAGCCATATCGATTTTTGCACGCAGACACGCAGCGCCTTCAGCAAATTCGCCGTTACGCATTTTTTCGAACAGCGCGATGTTCTCTTCTACGCTGCGATCGCGATACGGGCTGTTTTTACCCGGCGATGTCAGGGAACCACGGTATTCGCGGATCTGATCAGGAGACAGTTCATCTACATACGCCAGACCTTTATTGATCAGTTCCAGCGCATAGGCGTGCAGCTGATCAAAATAGTCTGAAGAATAGTGAATATCACCACTCCAGTCGAAACCTAACCATTGCACGTCGTGTTTGATCGACTCAACGAATTCAATATCTTCTTTTGCCGGGTTGGTATCGTCAAAACGCAGGTTGCACTGCCCCTGATAGTCTTGCGCGATGCCAAAATTCAGGCAGATAGATTTCGCATGACCAATATGCAGATAGCCATTAGGCTCAGGCGGGAAACGGGTATGAACGGTATTGTGTTTCCCGGTCGCCAGATCTTCATCAATAATCTGACGGATAAAATTTGTTGGGCGGGCTTCTGCCTCACTCATTGTGCAATTCCTCTACGCGACATTTGACTCTACGGATAACCGCTTATGTTCCAACAAGCCACGTAAGGAAACAACCGTTAGTTGCATAAAATCGTGGTTATCTGCATGACTTCTGCTTAGAAGCAATAAAAACGCGGGAAGAGATTACTCTCTTCCCGCGACAGGGCTTTCTACTGTGAATCAATCAACAGAGTTACTTACTCTGGATCTCGAACAGTTTGGTCTGACCGGCAACCACTGAGCCGCTGGCCAGAGAAATCACACCGGTATAATCGTCGATGTTGCTGACCACAACCGGGCTTATCATTGAGCGCGCATTGGCGTTCAGATAATCCAGATCCAGTTCCAGTACAGGCTGACCAGCGACGACCGTTGCACCTTCTTCAACCAGGCGGGTAAAGCCCTGACCATTCAGTGCAACCGTATCAATCCCCATATGCACCACGATTTCAGCGCCGGAAGTGGTTTCCAGGCAGAACGCATGGTTGGTATTGAAGATTTTCACCACAGTACCGGCCGCAGGAGAAACGACGATTTTATCTGTCGGACGAATAGCGACGCCATCACCGACCGCTTTGCTGGCAAATGCTTCATCAGGCACCTGATCCAGCGCAACGATGTCACCGGTAACCGGCGAAACCAGCGTCTCTACGACGGTTTTGACGCTGTTTGGCACAGCCTGCGGCGCTGCTTTAACCGCAGCCACTGGCGTAGCAACACCGGCAGCAATCGGGCCACGCGCCATCACTTTCTTCATGGCATCTGCCAGAGATTCTGCTTTAGCGCCGACGATAACCTGAATACTTTGTTTGTTAAGACGAACAATACCTGATGCCCCCAGACGTTTACATGCGGCGTCATCAACGGTGCCGGCATCTTTCACGTTCAGACGCAGACGGGTAATACAGGCATCAATACCTTTGAAGTTATCAGAACCCCCCAGAGCACCGATGTAGCTCACAGCCAGCTGATTCAGACCTTCTTCAGTGTTGCTGTTTGCTTCCGGCTCACCGATATGATCAACTTCGTCTTCACGACCTGGCGTTTTCAGGTTGAACATACGGATGATAACGCTGAACAGAACGAAGTAGATGATGAAGAAGATCACACCCATCACCAGCAACATCCAGACGTTTTTACTTGCTGCTGGCAGGTTGTACATCAACGCATAGTCGATGGCGCCTGCAGAGAAGGAGAAGCCTGCGTGAATGCCCAGCGCGGTTGCGATGTACAGGCTGATCCCGGTCAGGATGGCGTGCACTAAGTACAGCAACGGAGCAAGGAACATGAACAGGAATTCTAATGGCTCGGTCACACCGGTCAGGAATGCAGTCACCGCGACGGATACCAGCATACCGCCAACCAACGGACGACGTTCTTTTGGTGCAGCAAAGTACATTGCACATGCTGCGCCTGGCAGACCAAACATCATGATTGGGAAGAAGCCGGACATGAACATCCCTGCAGTGCCGTCACCCGCGTAGAAGCGGTTGATGTCACCGTGGAATACAGTACCTGCAGCGTTAGTGAAGTCACCAATCTGGAACCATGCGATGGTGTTCAGAACCTGATGCAGACCGGTTGGGATCAGCAAACGGTTGACGAAACCAAAGATACCCGCACCGAATGCGCCAGCACCTACGATCCACTCCCCGCCCGCACGGATTGCATCCTGCACCGGAGGCCAGACGTAACCGAAGATAGCGGCCAGAATCAGACAGAAGAAGCCGGTTGCGATAGGAACGAAGCGTTTCCCACCGAAGAAGCTCAGGAAGTCAGGCAGTTTGATATCTGACCAGCGGTTGTAAACCATACCGCCCACCAGACCGGTGATAATACCGGCCAGCACGCCCATGTTTACCGCAGGGTTGATGGTGATCATCGCTTTAGTCAGGATGAAGTAACCAATACCGCCGGCTAATGCTGCTGCACCCGCATTGTCTTTAGACCAGCTGGATGCCACACCAATAGCAAAAATTAATGCGAGGTTATCGAAAATCCCGCCACCGGCTTGCGCGATGAAAGGCATATTAAGAAGATCAGGCTGACCGAAACGCAGCAATAAAGCAGCGACCGGCAGTACGGCTATCGGCAGCTGTAGCGCTCTGCCTAAACGCTGAAAGAATCCAAGAATATTCACATTTCCCCCTATCCGCCGTCAGGCGAATCACCTAAGTAGTTTAATTAGTATGGTTACTACCTTTACATTTACCGTTCCGATTTAACCAACTGCACTTATAACTAACAGCACTGCGAGTGTAAAAAGATTATTTCGTATCGCAAATTAAAACCTCTCTTTTTGTGAGAAATGTCACCAAAAAGAGGTCATAACATGCCATCAGACTGGTCAACACACAAAACTTATTTTATCATTAAAAAAATCTAGACGGCATTGTGCCAGTCATAAACCGCCGCGGTGGTTTACGCTTAACAAGACCGCCTTTGAACTGACGAACTTAGTTTTTACTTTGACTACGTATATCCGCAGTCATTGACGTTGCAGGAAGGCGGCAATCGAGTGAAACCCGATGAGCTTACACAGGTAAGTGATTCGGGTGAGCGAGAGCAGCCAACGCCCCTGCAGCGTCAAGGACAGAGGATATCAACAGTATATTCAATATTCTGAAACTAGAGGTACGTGATGAGACTTATTCCTTTAAACACCACCACTGAAGTTGGCAAATGGGCTGCACGTCATATCGTTGAACGTATTAACGCTTTCAAACCTACCGCCGACCGTCCTTTCGTTCTGGGCCTGCCTACCGGTGGTACCCCTCTCGAAGCTTACAAACATTTAATCGCCATGCATAAAGCAGGCCAGGTTAGCTTCAAGAACGTCGTCACCTTTAATATGGATGAATATGTGGGTCTGCCGCAGGAACACCCTGAGAGCTACCATACCTTCATGTATAAAAACTTCTTTGATCACGTTGATATTCCACGTGAAAATATCAACTTGCTGAATGGTAATGCACCAGACGTCGACGAAGAATGTCGCCAGTACGAAGCGAAAATTAAGTCTTACGGCAAAATTAACCTGTTCATGGGTGGCGTGGGTAACGACGGTCATATCGCGTTCAACGAACCGGCTTCATCCCTGGCTTCACGTACGCGTATCAAAACCCTGACCCATGAAACCCGTATCGCGAACTCCCGTTTCTTCGACAACGATGTGTCTCAGGTGCCAAAATTCGCCCTGACCGTTGGCGTGGGTACGCTGCTGGATGCGGAAGAAGTGATGATTCTGGTTACCGGTCACGCGAAAGCGCAGGCGCTTGAAGCCGCTGTTGAAGGTAATATCAACCACATGTGGACCATCAGTTGCCTGCAATTACACGCAAAAGCCGTTATGGTGTGTGATGAACCTTCCACCATGGAACTGAAAGTCAAAACTGTTAAATATTTCCGCGAGTTAGAAGCGGAAAATATGAAAAACCTTTAATTAACTGAGTCCCCGAAAGCATTGGAGTTGCAGCAAGGCGGCAACGGAACGAGTCTCCGGGAGCTTACTCAAGTAAGTGACCGGAGTGAGTGAAGGCAACCAACGCTGCTGCGGCTCAAAGGATTTAGGGGAATGGGGGCATGATGTACGCATTGATTGAGGGCCGGGTCTATACCGGTCATGACGTTCTGGATAACCACGCGGTAGTGATTGCCGATGGCAAAATCGAACGTGTCTGTCCGGTGAGTGAATTGCCGGCGAATGTGGAAACCCGCAGTCTGGACGGCGCCATTCTTGCCCCCGGATTTATCGATCTGCAACTTAATGGTTGTGGCGGCGTGCAGTTCAACGATTCTCTGGAAGCCATTTCAGTAGAAACGTTAGAAATCATGCAGAAAGCCAATGAAAAATCCGGCTGTACTAGTTTCTTACCGACGCTGATCACCTGTAGCGACGACTACATGAAACACGGTATCAGCGTGATGCGCACCTATCTGGAAAAATATCCGAACCAGGCTTTGGGTCTGCATCTGGAAGGGCCATACCTCAGCCCGGCAAAAAAAGGCACGCATAATCCTGCCTTTATCCGCCTGCCAGACAGCGCCATGATTGATTTCCTGTGCGCGAATGCCGATGTGATTACCCAACTGACGCTCGCACCGGAACAGGTTGATGCGAAATATATCCGCCAGTTGCGTGATGCCGGGATTGTAATTTCCGCAGGCCATTCAAATTCAACGTATGCTGAAGCCCGTGCCGGTTTTGCGGCAGGTATCAGCTTTGCGACGCACCTTTATAATGCAATGCCCGCCATTACCGGTCGTCAGCCTGGCCTTATTGGTGCAATCTTCGATACGCCTGAAGTGTATACCGGCGTCATTGCAGACGGTTTGCATGTGGACTGGGCCAACATCCGCAACGCGAAAAAGCTCAAAGGCGAGAAGCTGGTGCTGGTCACTGATGCTACCGCGCCAGCGGGTGCGAATATTGATGAGTTCATTTTTGCCGGTAAAACAATATACTACCGTGACGGACTCTGTGTGGACGAAAACGGTACGCTGAGCGGCTCTGCGCTGACGATGATCGAAGCGGTGCAAAACAGCGTCGAACATGTCGGAATTGCTCTGGATGAAACGCTGCGTATGGCATCGCTTTATCCGGCTCGCGCCATTGGTGTTGAAGATCAGCTTGGCAGCATCGAAGCAGGTAAAGTCGCCAACCTCACCGCGTTCACTCATGATTTTAAAATCACAAAAACTATCGTTAATGGTGACGAAGTTTAATTGAGCGGAATACAGCATTGATGACAACTGGCGGACAGCAGGCACAAATCGGCAACGTTGATCTGGTTAAGCAGTTAAACGGCGCAGCCGTTTACCGCCTGATTGACCAGCAAGGGCCCATCTCGCGCATTCAGATTGCCGACATGAGCCAGCTGGCACCCGCCAGTGTCACCAAAATTACCCGGCAATTGCTTGAGCGCGGGCTGATCAAAGAAGTGGATCAGCAGGCTTCCACGGGAGGCCGCCGCGCAATTTCCATCATTACTGAAACCCGCCCTTTCCACGCTATTGCGGTGCGCCTTGGCCGCCACGATGCAACGATTACCCTCTACGATCTCAGTGCCAAATCGCTGGCTGAACAACATTACGCCCTGCCCGAGCGCACTCAGGAAACTCTGGAGAACGCGCTGTTCGAGGCTATTGCCCAGTTCATCGAGCTGAATCAGCGTAAAATCCGCGAACTGATTGCCATTTCTGTCATCCTTCCGGGGCTGGTCGATCCTAATAAAGGAATTGTGCGCTACATGCCGCATATCAGCGTCGGTGCGTGGAAATTAGTGGATGCGCTGGAAGCAAAATTCAAAGTCACCAGTTTTGTTGGCCACGATATCCGCAGTCTGGCGCTGGCTGAGCACTATTTCGGTGCGACCCGTGACTGTCAGGACTCGATTTTGGTTCGTTTACACCGTGGTACAGGTGCAGGGATCATCGTTAACGGGCAGATTTTCCTGGGCAGCAACGGCAATGTGGGGGAAATCGGGCATATCCAAATTGATCCGCTGGGCGAACGCTGTCATTGCGGTAATTTCGGCTGTCTGGAAACCGTTGCGGCCAACGCCGCCATCGAAAATCGTGTGCGCCACCTGCTTACGCAAGGCTATGCCAGCAAACTGACCCTGGAAGACTGTTCGATTTCCGCCATTTGTAAGGCCGCCAATCGCCACGATGCGCTGGCAACCGAAGTCATTGAGCATGTGGGGCGCCAGTTGGGTAAAGGCGTTTCGATTGCGATTAACCTGTTTAATCCGCAAAAAGTGGTGATTGCGGGTGAAATCACGGAAGCCGACAAAGTGTTGCTTCCTGCGATTCAGAACTGTATTAATGCGCAAGTTCTGAAAGATTTCCGCCGCAATTTACCGGTAGTGACTTCAGCCCTGAATCATCAGTCTGCGATTGGCGCTTTTGCACTGGTCAAACGGGCGATGCTGAATGGCGTTCTGTTGCAGCGTCTGATGGAAAATTGAGACGTGCTATAGTATCAGGCTGCCAGGAATGGGACTGAAAATGTGGGTTTGGAAATCATGACAATAAAGAACGTAATTTGTGACATTGATGGCGTGCTGTTGCACGACAATACCGCAGTACCCGGCGCCGACCGTTTTCTCGCGCGAATTCAGGAACAGGGAATGCCGTTAGTGATCCTCACTAACTACCCTTCCCAGACAGCGCAGGATCTGGCTAACCGCTTCAGCGCAGCCGGTCTTGAAGTGCCTGAAAGTGCATTTTTCACCTCCGCGATGGCGACCGCCGATTTCCTGAAACGCCAGGAAGGCAAAAAAGCCTATGTCGTCGGCGAAGGCGCATTGATTCATGAACTGTATAAGGCCGGTTTTACCATTACCGATATCAACCCTGATTTCGTGATTGTTGGCGAAACCCGGTCTTACAACTGGGATATGATCCATAAAGCCGCGTATTTTGTGGCTAACGGCGCACGTTTTATCGCCACCAATCCTGATAATCACGGACACGGTTTTGTCCCGGCCTGTGGCGCGTTATGCGCACCTATCGAAAAAATCACCGGGCGCCAGCCGTTTTACGTCGGTAAGCCAAGCCCCTGGATCATCCGCTCGGCGTTGAATAAAATGCAGGCGCATTCCGAAGAGACGGTCATTGTGGGTGACAATCTGCGCACCGACATACTTGCGGGCTTCCAGGCCGGTCTGGAAACCATTCTGGTACTGTCCGGCGTTTCCACTCTCAATGATATTGAGGGAATGCCATTCCGCCCGACCTGGATTTATCCTTCCGTTGCCGATATTGACGTAATTTAACGGCCACTGATAAGTCTATGAAAACGAGCCCGGATTTGACTCCCGGCTCGTTTTTTTTCGTCTTGCCGCCTGATTTTTATCCACTTTTCTCTTTTTTTGAATCCTCCTCAATTTTTGGCAATTAAATTAATAATTCGCTAATGAAAATGCCATAAAACTGATAATTCGTTAAAGATCACCCTCCCTCTACCAACTTTTTATCAGAAGAGCGTTAAACCACTTGCACAACATGGGGGTTTTGACGCATTTTCATAGTCAGCAACGCAACAACCGCCGGTTAAAACTGCAAGAACGGCAACGTTGATCCTCATTCATAAACATAAAAATGACAGCCAGAGAAACGTCGTTAGGGAGAAAGCAATATGTGTTCAATTTTCGGTGTGCTCGATATCAAAACTGACTCCGTCGAGTTGCGCAAAAAAGCGCTGGAACTGTCGCGCCTGATGCGTCACCGCGGACCAGACTGGTCCGGCGTGTTTGCCAGCGATAAAGCGATTCTGTCGCACGAGCGTCTGTCCATCGTTGACGTCAACAACGGCGCACAGCCTCTGTACAACGCTGCACATACACACGTACTGGCTGTTAACGGCGAAATCTACAACCACCAGGCTCTGCGCGCAGAACTGGGCGATAAATATGAATTCCAGACCGCATCTGACTGCGAAGTTATTCTGGCGCTGTATCAGGAGAAAGGCCCTGCCTTCCTGGATGAACTGCAAGGCATGTTCGCCTTTATTCTGTATGACACAGAAAAAGACGCGTACCTGATTGGCCGTGACCATCTGGGCATCATTCCGCTGTATATGGGTTACGACGAACACGGCAACATGTATGTCGCTTCTGAAATGAAAGCACTGGTGCCGGTTTGCCGCACCATCAAAGAATTCCCGGCAGGCAGCTATCTGTGGAGCCAGGACGGTGAAATTCGCGAATATTACCAACGTGGCTGGTTTGACTTCGAAAACGTCAAAGACAACGTCACTGACGCTGCGGCGCTGAAAGATGCACTGGAAGAAGCAGTGAAAAGTCACCTGATGTCCGACGTGCCTTACGGCGTACTGCTGTCAGGTGGTCTGGATTCCTCCGTGATTTCCGCGATCACCAAGAAATTTGCAGGTCGTCGTATCGAAGATAAAGATCAGAGCGAAGCCTGGTGGCCGCAACTGCACTCCTTTGCAGTCGGTCTGGAAGGTTCTCCGGATCTGCGCGCAGCTCAGGAAGTGGCAAACCATTTAGGTACCGTGCACCACGAAATTCATTTCACCGTGCAGGAAGGTCTGGATGCTATCCGTGATGTTATCTATCACATCGAAACGTATGACGTGACGACTATCCGTGCATCAACGCCGATGTATCTGATGTCGCGTAAAATCAAAGCGATGGGCATCAAAATGGTGTTGTCTGGCGAAGGCGCAGATGAAGTGTTGGGCGGCTACCTGTATTTCCATAAAGCACCAAACGCCAAAGAATTCCACGAAGAAACCGTGCGTAAATTGCTGGCCCTGCACATGTATGACTGTGCGCGTGCCAACAAAGCCATGTCAGCCTGGGGTGTGGAAGCCCGCGTACCGTTCCTGGACAAAAAATTCCTCGACGTTGCGATGCGTATCAACCCTAAAGACAAGATGTGCGGCAACGGCAAGATGGAAAAACATATCCTGCGTGAATGTTTCGAGTCTTACCTGCCACACAGCGTGGCATGGCGTCAGAAAGAACAATTCTCTGATGGCGTAGGCTATAGCTGGATCGATACCTTAAAAGAAGTGGCCTCTCAGCAGATCACCGATCAACAGCTCGAAACTGCGCATTTCCGTTTCCCGTACAACACGCCGACGTCCAAAGAAGGCTACCTGTACCGTACGATTTTTGAAGAATTGTTCCCGGTCCCAAGCGCGGCAGAATGCGTGCCTGGCGGCCCTTCTGTAGCCTGTTCTTCTGCGAAAGCGATTGAGTGGGATGAAGCGTTCAAAAACATGGACGATCCATCCGGGCGTGCTGTTGGCGTGCACCAGTCCGCCTACAAATAATCCATTCCCCGGTAAATATCCTTGTAACAAACGGGCCGCTTATGGCCCGTTTTTTTGTGGGTAAAGCCACTAAAAATAATGTCTTTTGTCCAATTAATCACCAGAGTGGTTATAAGCCAGACAAATGGACGCCATCAGGGCTTTTTCTCCAAAAAAGGTGTTGACGCAAAACGGTCATATACGCATAATGCGCCCCGCAACGCCGATGAAGGTAGCGCGAAAAAAGATGGCTACGTAGCTCAGTTGGTTAGAGCACATCACTCATAATGATGGGGTCACAGGTTCGAATCCCGTCGTAGCCACCATCTTTTTTGCGGGAGTGGCGAAATTGGTAGACGCACTAGATTTAGGTTCTAGCGCCGCAAGGTGTGCGAGTTCAAGTCTCGCCTCCCGCACCATTTCCAGACATCGGTAGCACAGTTGGGGTATCGCCAAGCGGTAAGGCACTGGTTTTTGATACCAGCATTCCCAGGTTCGAATCCTGGTACCCCAGCCATTTTCTTATCTTTCACATTGCTTTACTGATGTGTTTGTGAGGAAAATCCAATTTGAAGAAGTTGTACTGTTGGGGTATCGCCAAGCGGTAAGGCACTGGTTTTTGATACCAGCATACCCTGGTTCGAATCCAGGTACCCCAGCCATACTTCTTTCTGTATAATTGGTAAGCACTTGAAATTTATTATTAAGTTAGTTAAATTAGTGCTTGAAGTTTTGAAGTAAGTCAGTAAAATTTGGCTACGTAGCTCAGCTGGTTAGAGCACATCACTCATAATGATGGGGTCACAGGTTCAAATCCCGTCGTAGCCACCATTTTACTTGCAGTACACTGCTCAAAAGGTAGTGAGAAACAAAATTGGGGTGTCGCCAAGCGGTAAGGCTCTGGTTTCTGATACCAGCATACCCAGGTTCGAATCCTGGCACCCCAGCCACATTAAGAAAGCCCGCCTCGTGCGGGCTTTTTGCTATTTATTTTTTAGTCAGCAAACAAGAAAGGCAAACCAGTATTTCTCCGGTTTGCCCTGAGCTGATTAAATCCCTAAAGCATATTTTAGTGCTTTGGTTTTCAGTGCGCCGGCACGCTGTGCGGTCATCAGCGCCAGATTACGCAACGCTTTCACCGGTGGCAGATCGTTGCTGAAGGCGGTATAGAACAAATCCATGCCGCTTTGCATCAGCAAATTATCCAGACGACGCTGACGCTGATAGCCTAACAACACTTTTTCACTGCTCCACGCCTCATCATGATCCCGCGCTTTCTCCAGCACAGACAGCAATGCTTCCACGTCACGATATCCCAGATTCACGCCCTGCCCTGCCAGCGGATTGATGGTATGCGCCGCGTCACCCACCAGCGCCAGCCCCGGCAAGACGTAACGCTGAGCATGACGGCGAACCAGCGGAAACGCCCCTGCCGATAACGCTTTGACCGTGCCAAGTCGCGCAGGGAACGCCTGCATCACTTCTGTTGTGAGCTGCTGCATATTAAGCGTTTTCAGATAACGGATACGCTGCGGACTGTCATACCAGACCAGCGAGGCCTGATTGCCGAACAGAGGCAGAAACGCCCGCGGGCCGGAAGGGAAAAATTGCTGCCAGGTGACGTCCTGATCCGACGTTTCAGTTTCAACGTTAATCAGCATGCAGTGCTGGCGGTATTCCCAGCCATCCACGCCAATGCCCGCCAGCTGCCGTACCAGTGAGTTCGCCCCATCGGCGGCAATCACCAGTTTCGCGCGCAGTAAATCCCCTGTGGTCAGCTGAAGCGACCAGGTTTTATCATCGTGCTGCAAGAGATGACGTAACTTTGCAGGACAAAAACGCGTCAGGTTTGTGAGTGCGTCGAACTGCTGCCACAACGCAAGCTGCAACACACGGTTTTCGACCATAAATCCCAGCTCCGGCAATCCGAGGGACTGCGCGTCAAATTTCACCTCAGAACCGTCCACTTCCCAGGTTTCCAGGCGGCGGTACGGTACTGAGCGCATTTTCTCAACAGATCCCCATGCGCCCAGTTTCTGTAAAAAGCGGGCGGATGCACAGCCAATGGCGGAAATACGCAAATCAGCCGGTGCTGACGGGTCAAATCCGGCAGGCGCTTCATTCTCTATCAGTGCGACTTGCAGACCTTGTTTTGCCAGTCCCAGCGCCGCGGCTGCGCCGACCATGCCGCCGCCGACAATTACTGCATCAAATGTCTTCTCAGAATTATTCATTTTATTCCGGCTTTCTGTTCAGTTCATTATGCGAAGTGTACCGGATTTTTATGTCAGCATCAGGGCCTAAGCTGCTTTCCTGCACTGGTCAGCACCGGAGTGAGGGTTTACAATAGCGCCCCTGAACTATGCTATGCACTGCGGCATTGCCGATCTCACGTTCCCCGTATTGAGTACTGACACGCTGATGACTAAAAAACTGCACATAAAAACCTGGGGCTGCCAGATGAATGAATATGATTCATCCAAGATGGCTGACCTTCTCGACAGCACCCATGG
The DNA here is from genome assembly GCF_003610915.1 of Rahnella variigena. NCBI lineage: Bacteria > Pseudomonadati > Pseudomonadota > Gammaproteobacteria > Enterobacterales > Yersiniaceae > Rahnella > Rahnella variigena. The sequence continues at coordinate 2,089,204 of NZ_NSDJ01000001.1, read as the reverse complement.
TTACCAGCTGACGGATAACGCTGAAGAAGCAGACATTCTGCTGCTGAACACCTGCTCAATCAGGGAAAAAGCGCAGGAGAAAGTCTTCAGCCTGCTCGGACACTGGAAATTACTGAAGAAGAAAAATCCGGATATCATTATCGGCGTCGGTGGCTGCGTAGCCTCGCAGGAAGGCGAAATGCTGCGTAAACGCGCGCCTTGTGTTGATATCGTCTTCGGCCCGCAAACCCTGCACCGCTTGCCAGAAATGGTGAACCATGTGCGTGGCACTAAAAGTCCTGTCGTCGATATCAGTTTCCCTGAAATCGAAAAATTTGACCGACTGCCGGAACCGCGCGCCGACGGCCCGACCGCTTTCGTTTCCATCATGGAAGGCTGCAACAAATATTGCAGCTTCTGTGTGGTGCCTTATACCCGCGGCGAAGAAGTCAGCCGCCCGTGCGATGACGTGCTGTTCGAAGTCGCCCAGCTGGCCGCGCAAGGCGTACGTGAAGTCAATCTGCTGGGCCAGAACGTCAATGCGTATCGCGGCGATTCTTTTGACGGCGGCATCTGCACCTTCGCTGAGCTGCTGCGTCTGGTGGCGGCCATTGACGGCATCGACCGTATCCGTTTCACCACCAGTCACCCGGTCGAATTTACCGATGACATTATCGATGTGTACAAAGACACGCCGGAAGTGGTGAGCTTCCTGCATCTGCCGATTCAGAGCGGTTCCGACCGCATTCTTACCATGATGAAACGCCCTCATACGGTGCTGGAATACAAATCGACGATCCGTAAGTTACGCGCTGCGCGTCCTGATATTCATTTCAGTTCAGATTTCATCATTGGCTTCCCTGGCGAAACCAATGATGATTTTGAGCGCACAATGGATTTGATCGCACAGGTCAATTACGACGTCAGTTTCAGCTTCATCTACTCTCCGCGCCCTGGTACACCGGCGGCGGACATGGTGGATGATGTGAGCATGGACGAGAAGAAACAGCGTCTGGCGCTGTTGCAGGACAGAATCACTCAGCAGGTCATGCGTTTCAGCCGCGCCACGCTGGGCACCGTTCAGCGCATTCTGGTGGAAGGCACGTCCCGCAAGGATATTATGGAGCTGACCGGGCGTACCGAATGTAACCGCGTGGTCAACTTCGAAGGCACACCGGATATGATCGGTAAGTTCGTGGATGTCGAAATTGTCGATGTGTATGCCAACTCGCTGCGCGGTGTGGTTGTCCGCACCGAAGAACAGATGGCGCTGCGCCTGCATGAATCTCCGCAATCGGTCATCGAACGTACCCGTAAAGAAAATGAATTGGGCGTTGGAATGTATCAACCCTGAACCATAGTAATGATGTATGACCCGATATCGACAGGGCGCTCCGGCGTCCTGTTTCTTTTGAGATTTTCGCTAATACCTTCATCACAAGGGTTTAATTTTCCAGCAAAGGCCGCATATCCGGATGAAGGTCCCTGCAACTGCTGCCACGGCGCAGCATATTTTGCCAAGGGCATGTATTATTAAGTCAGGTATGGTTGACGGCTGAAAGCAGTAATCAGCCGGGTGCTTCATAAAACGTACCCGAAATAATTCGAGTTGCATAAAGTCGAGTGAATGCAGCCAACACACTCTGTAGCTTCAGTATGAAGGGTAAACTGGTCCGAAGTGACCCAAAGGATTCGTTTGAACGTTGTAACACAAGAGATTTTACTGGAGCCCGAAGACAACCAGCGTTTGCTGAGCCTGTGCGGGCCGTTTGATGACAATATCAAACAACTGGAGCGCCGGTTGGGCGTTGAAATCAACCGTCGTGATAACGCGTTTAAATTGGTCGGAAAGAGTCTGCCTGTTGCGGCAGCCGCCGACATCCTGCGTGATTTATACGTAGACACTGCGCCGCTGCGTGGTGAAATCCAGGATATCGACCCTGAAAAAATCCATCTGGCGATCAAAGAAAGCCGGGTGCTGGAACAAACCGCAGAAAGCGTGCCGGATTTCGGCAAAGCGGTCATTATCAAAACCAAACGCGGGATGGTGAAGCCGCGTACGCCAAATCAGGCGCAATACATCGCTAATATCCTCGACCACGATATCACCTTCGGGATTGGTCCTGCGGGTACGGGTAAAACCTATCTGGCCGTGGCTGCTGCGGTGGATGCGCTGGAGCGTCAGGAAGTACGCCGTATTCTGCTGACCCGCCCTGCTGTTGAAGCCGGTGAAAAGCTGGGCTTCCTGCCGGGCGATCTCAGCCAGAAAGTCGACCCGTATCTGCGCCCGCTGTATGACGCATTATTCGAAATGCTCGGCTTTGAAAAAGTGGAAAAACTGATTGAGCGCAACGTCATTGAAGTCGCCCCGCTGGCTTACATGCGTGGCCGTACGCTGAACGACGCCTTTATTATTCTCGATGAAAGCCAGAACACCTCTATCGAACAGATGAAGATGTTCCTGACCCGTATTGGTTTTAACTCCAAAGCGGTGATCACCGGTGACGTCACGCAAATCGACTTGCCGCGTCATCAGAAATCAGGGCTACGTCATGCCATTGAAGTGCTGTCTTCCGTTGATGAACTCAGTTTCAACTTCTTCCACAGTGAGGACGTCGTCCGTCATCCGGTGGTGGCGCGCATTGTTGTCGCGTACGAAGCCTGGGAAGAAGAAGATCAAAAACGCCGCGATGCGATTGCCGCAGAGCGTAAACATGAACACCAGAACAGCTCAACACAACAGGCCGGTCAATGAATACGGTAATTCTCGATTTACAAATTGCCTGCGAAGAACCCGCAGGTTTACCGTCTGAAAATGACTTTCAAAAATGGCTCGAAGCTGTTCTTCCGCAATTTCAGGAAGAATCGGAAGTGACCATCCGTCTGGTCGACATCCCCGAAAGTCATGAACTGAATATGACGTATCGTGGCATGGATAAACCGACCAACGTGTTATCCTTCCCGTTCGAAGCACCTCCGGGTATGGAGATGCCACTTCTTGGCGACCTGATTATTTGTCGTCAGGTCGTTGAGAAAGAAGCGAAAGAGCAGGATAAAGAGCTTCTGGCCCACTGGGCGCATATGGTGATTCACGGCAGTTTGCATTTGCTGGGCTATGACCATATCGTTGACGAAGAAGCCGAAGAAATGGAATCGATTGAAACTGAAATCATGCAGGGTTTGGGTTATCCGGATCCGTACATTTCAGAGAAAGAAGACCACTGATTTATCAGTAAACTCGCGCAGCGCCTGCCCGGTGAAGGTTTATCATCCGCAGGCGTTTCGCATAATTTTCACTAACTACGAGTAAAAAAAACCAAACGCCATGAGCGATGACCATTCACAAAATAGTGACAGCCCCAGTCCCAAGAAGGGCTTCTTTTCCCTTATCCTTAGCCAGCTTTTTCACGGTGAACCTAAAAACCGTGGCGATCTGGTTGAGCTGATCCGTGATTCAGAACAAAACGATCTGATCGACCCCGATACCCGAGACATGCTGGAAGGCGTGATGGATATCGCCGAGCAGCGCGTGCGGGACATCATGATCCCGCGTTCCCAGATGATCACGCTAAAACGCAATCAGCCGCTGGAAGAGTGCCTCGATGTCATCATCGAATCCGCACACTCACGCTTCCCGGTGATCAGCGAAGATAAGGATCACATTGAAGGCATCCTGATGGCCAAAGACCTGTTGCCGTTTATGCGCACAGAGTCTGAACCCTTCAGCATCGATAAAGTGCTGAGAACCGCGGTCGTTGTTCCTGAAAGCAAACGCGTAGACCGCATGCTGAAGGAATTCCGCTCCCAGCGTTATCACATGGCGATTGTCGTAGATGAATTCGGCGGCGTTTCCGGTCTGGTCACCATCGAAGATATTCTCGAACTGATCGTCGGCGAAATCGATGATGAGTACGACGAAGCGGAAGATCTGGATATTCGCCAGCTCAGCCGTCATACGTATACCGTCCGCGCCCTCGCGCCGATTGAAGATTTCAATGAAGTGTTCCAGACCCACTACAGTGATGACGAAGTCGATACCATTGGTGGTCTGGTGATGCAGTCATTTGGCCATTTACCGGCGCGTGGCGAAAGCATTGAAATTGACGGTTACCTGTTCAAGGTTGCGATGGCTGACAGCCGCCGTATCATTCAGGTTCACGTAAAAATACCGGACGACGCGCCGCAACCGATACTGGAAGAATAATTCTCCATGGCAATTGCCTCTTTATATCAACGCCAGCGGGTTCGCGCCCTGCTGGCGCTCTTTTTCGGTGCCTGTGGCACGCTGTCATTTTCCCCTTATGACTTCTGGCCTGCGGCGATTATTTCGCTGTGCGGTCTGCTGGCATTAACGCTCGATCGCCGTCCGGGTCAGGCCGCGTTGATCGGCTTCTTCTGGGGGATGGGACTGTTTGGCAGCGGCGTAAACTGGGTGTATGTCAGTATCGCCACCTTTGGCGGCATGCCGGAAGCGATTAACCTTTTCCTCGTCGTGTTGCTGGCAGCCTATTTGTCGCTGTACACCATGCTGTTTGCCGGATTGTTCAGCAAACTGTGGCCAAAAACCACCTGGTGGAAACTGGCTCTTGCCGCGCCCGCCCTGTGGCAGATGACGGAATTCCTGCGCGGCTGGGTACTGACCGGTTTCCCGTGGCTACAGTTTGGTTACAGCCAAATCGACGGTCCGCTGAAAGGCCTTGCCCCCATCACTGGCGTCGACGGCATCACGATTTTGCTCACTTCGCTGAGCGGCCTGATTGTGTATGCGGTGCATCAGCGTCGCATCACGCCGGGGATCATTGCTGTTGCTATGTTGCTGCTGCCGTGGCCGTTGCGTTATATCCACTGGTATCAGGAACAGACCGATAAAACGGTCGATGTGGCACTGGTTCAGGGCAATATTCCGCAGTCGATGAAGTGGGATCCAAAGGCGCTGGAAAGTGCCTTACAGACCTATCTGGATCTCAGCCGTCCGTACGTGGGCAAATCCAGCATGATCATCTGGCCGGAATCGGCGATTTCCGACATTGAGTCCGATCAGCAAGGTTTCCTGAGCATGGTAGATAATATCTATCGCTCACACGGCACCCAACTCATCACCGGCATTATCGATGCGCGCCGTAACGAAGAAGGCATGAAGGTGTATAACAGCGCCATCGTGCTCGGCGGGGAAAAGCCGTATCGCTATCCCGACGAAAACCGCTTCAACAAGCATCATCTGGTGCCGTTCGGTGAATTCGTGCCGCTTGAAACAATTCTTCGCCCTCTGGCACCGTTCTTTGATTTGCCGATGTCAGGACTGACCAGCGGTGATTACGTGCAGAAACCGCTGGTGGTCAGCGGCCTGAATCTGACCACGGCAATATGTTATGAAGTGGTCTTCGGTGAACAGGTGCGTGATAACCTGCAACCGGACACTAACTTCCTGCTGACGATTTCCAACGATGCCTGGTTCGGACATTCAATCGGCCCGTGGCAGCATTTTCAGATGGCACGTATGCGTTCGCTCGAACTGGGTCGCCCGTTGCTGCGCAGCACCAACAACGGTATTACTGCCGTGGTAAATGCGCAGGGCGATGTGACACACGAAATCCCGCAATTCACCCGTCAGGTGCTGAACGTGAAAGTCACGCCGACAACCGGTATGACACCGTATGCCCGGGTGGGCTGGTGGCCGGTATGGTTCGCAACCGTAGTGATGGCGGGCGCAGCCTTGTGGCTTGGCCGTCGTAAATCCTAAATAAACGCATTTCGCAGTGAAAACAGGCACCTCCTGGTGCCTGTTCTTTTATGTCGCACCCTGTTCTGCCCCGCTCTTCCCGCTCCCTTTTACCTGCTGCCGATTATTGAGACTGCCGCATTTAGCGCTGCAGGAATGACCGCTAATGAAGTTAAATCGGGCTATCTGGCACGAGTCTTGCTACATCTGATTGAAAGATATCTGTTTAGTGATTTTTTGCGACGGGATGCATCATTTTGATACAAACAGGCTGATCCTCATGCACTTTTTCAGTGCACAGCCATTTGATTGCTTCGAATTGGTGCGCGTCTCGTCTCAAAAAAGAAACAATATGGTTTCATAATATTCACATTCAGCTATTTTCTAGCTTCATATGACGAGGCATTAGTACTTTCTGATCCCTGAGTTTGGATCCCTAATGACAGCAAGGAGTTGGACATGCAATTGCGCAAATTGGCATTATCAGTACTGTTGGCAAGCGTTACCGTAAGCAGCTTTGCTCACGCAGAAGAACTGACCGGTACCCTGAAAAAAATTAAAGACAACGGCGTTATCGTTGTGGGTCACCGCGAATCCTCAGTGCCCTTCTCTTATTACAATAACGAACAAAAAGTCGTGGGTTATTCACAGGACTACTCTGACGCTATCGTCGATGCCGTGAAGAAAAAACTCGACCTGCCAAACCTGCAAGTCAAGATGATGCCGATCACTTCCCAGAACCGTATTCCGCTGTTGCAAAATGGGACCTACGATTTTGAGTGCGGTTCAACCACCAACAATCTGGAACGTCAACAACAGGCCGCGTTCTCTGACACCATCTTCGTGATTGGTACCCGCCTGCTGGTGAAAAAAGGCTCCGACATTAAAGATTTTGCTGATCTGAAAGGCAAAACTGTGGTGGTGACTTCCGGTACTACCTCAGAAGTGCTGCTCAACAAGCTTAACGAAGAGAAGAAACTGGATCTGCGCATCATCAGCGCGAAAGACCACGGTGACTCCTTCCGTACGCTGGAAACTGGCCGTGCTGTTGCCTTTATGATGGACGATGCCCTGCTGGCTGGTGAACGTGCTAAAGCCAAAAAACCTGATAACTGGGAAATCATCGGCACGCCGCAGTCCAAAGAAGCTTATGGCTGCATGATGCGTAAAGACGATGCGGAGTTCAAAAAACTGGTTGATGACACCATCGTGAAAGCGCAGACCTCCGGTGAAGCCACTAAATGGTTTGAAACCTGGTTCAAAAAACCAATCCCTCCGAAAAACCTGAACATGAACTTTGAACTGTCTGACGACATGAAAGCCCTGTTCAAAGCGCCAAACGATAAAGCGCTGTAAGAAATACCAGACAGACAGGTATAACCAAGAGAAGAGTGAAAAGTGACTAAAATATAAGGCTGGCCCACCAGCCTGTGATGATAAAGATGCGGGGTGGTCGTTCCCCACCCCGCGTTTCTTCCCATTCACTTTAGGCGGAATTACGTCATCACTCAGAGGGTAATTCATTACCCGTTTTACGGAGTTTTTATGTCAATAGATTGGAACTGGGGCATTTTTCTGCAACAAGCCCCCTTCGGCAATACCACTTATCTGGGCTGGATTTGGAATGGATTTCAGGTCACTGTCGCACTGTCAATTTGCGCATGGATCATCGCCTTCTTCGTCGGCTCTCTGTTCGGTATCTTACGTACCGTCCCCAATCGCGTCCTCTCAGGCATTGGTACCTGTTACGTTGAGTTATTCCGTAACGTTCCATTGATCGTTCAGTTCTTCATCTGGTATCTGGTGGTCCCTGAATTACTGCCGGAAAATATCGGCATGTGGTTTAAATCTGAACTGGCACCGGACGTGCAATTCTTCACTTCATCTGTGATTTGTCTCGGTTTGTTCACCGCTGCCCGCGTGTGCGAGCAGGTGCGTGCTGCGATTCAGTCACTGCCAAGCGGGCAACGCAATGCGGGACTGGCGATGGGTCTGACCCTGCCACAAACCTACCGTTATGTGCTTTTGCCGAATGCTTATCGTGTGATTGTGCCGCCGATGACTTCTGAAATGGTCAACCTTGTTAAAAACTCCGCCATCGCCTCGACGATTGGTCTGGTCGATATGGCGGCACAGGCCGGTAAATTGCTGGATTACTCCGCGCATGCGTATGAGTCTTTCACCGCGATTACCCTGGCTTATGTCCTGATTAATGCCGTCATCATGCTGCTGATGCACTTTGTAGAACGGAAAGTCCGCCTGCCGGGCAACATGGGAGGTAAATAAGCATGCATGAATTTGACTGGAGTTCTATTGGTCCCGGTCTGCCCTATCTGTGGCAAGGCATGGTCATTACGCTGAAGATTACGTCACTGGCGATTGTGGTCGGTATTTTGTGGGGTACGTTGCTGGCGGTGATGCGTTTATCGACGTTTAAACCGATCAGCTGGTTTGCTTCTGCCTACGTCAATCTGTTCCGTGCCGTTCCGCTGGTGATGGTGTTGTTGTGGTTCTATCTGATTGTGCCGGGCTTTTTACAGAAAGTGCTCGGGCTGTCACCGAAAACCGATATCCGCCTGATTTCAGCGATGGTGGCATTTGCGCTGTTTGAAGCGGCCTACTATTCCGAGATCATCCGCGCAGGGATTATCAGTATCGCCCGTGGCCAGTCTTCTGCCGCACTGGCGCTGGGTATGACGCAGTGGCAGTCGATGAAGCTGGTTATATTGCCGCAGGCTTTCCGCGCCATGGTGCCGCTGCTGCTGACACAGGCAATCGTATTATTCCAGGATACTTCGCTGGTGTACGTTCTGGGCCTCGCGGACTTCTTCCGCAGTGCATCCAACATTGGCGACCGCGACGGTACGCTGGTTGAGATGGTGCTGTTTGCAGGACTTATTTACTTTGTTATCAGCCTTTGTGCTTCCTTGCTGGTGCGTTATTTGAAGAAAAGGACCGTTTCATGATTTCACTGAAGAATGTTTCTAAATGGTACGGGCACTTTCAGGTGCTTACCGATTGCAGCACCGAAGTTAAAAAAGGTGAAGTTGTGGTGGTTTGCGGGCCTTCCGGCTCAGGTAAATCGACGCTGATCAAAACCGTTAACGGTCTGGAGCCGGTTCAGAAAGGCCAGATCCTGGTTAACGGCACTCCAGTAAATGATAAGAAAACCAATCTGGCGCAACTGCGTGCCAAAGTGGGTATGGTGTTCCAGCATTTTGAATTGTTCCCGCACCTTTCTATCATCGATAACCTGACGCTGGCACAGGTCAAAGTATTGAAACGTGATAAAGCCGCAGCCAAAGACAAAGGCCTGAAATTATTGGATCGCGTGGGTTTATCCGCACATGCCAATAAGTTCCCGGGTCAGCTTTCCGGTGGTCAGCAGCAGCGTGTGGCGATTGCCCGTGCGTTATGTATGGATCCTATCGCCATGTTGTTTGACGAACCGACTTCTGCGCTTGATCCGGAAATGATCAACGAAGTGCTGGACGTGATGGTTGAACTGGCAAACGAAGGCATGACGATGATGGTGGTCACGCACGAAATGGGCTTCGCCCGTAAAGTGGCTAACCGCGTGATTTTCATGGATGAAGGTAAAATTGTGGAAGATCGTAATAAAGACGATTTCTTCAATAATCCGGAATCAGACCGTGCGCGGGACTTTCTGGCGAAAATCCTGCACTGATCAGAAGAATTCCAGCGACAGGAACAAATCAGCCCCGCAAATGCGGGGCTGATTATTGAGACTTAAGGCTCAAACGGACGGCGCGTAAACTCTGTATGGCCGCACTTAGGACATTTGCTCAGAATTTCCGGCGTATACACCGCTAAATTGAAATGACAGTTTTCACAGACCAGATTTCCCAGCCCGACCACTTCTCCGCTGTGATAAATCCCGTGATGGCTGACATCTTTAAAGACTTCTTTCCACTCCAGCTGAGTTTTGTCGGTCATATCCGCCAGCTCTTTCCACAGGCTTTCTTTAATCACCCGCATAAATACGCTGTCCGTGCCGTCATCTTCAGCTTCTGCTACTGCCTGCTGATTTTCAGAATAACTGCGCGCAAACTCATGCAGGTCGCGTCTTACCGCTGACGTAAGCTGCTCAATCTGGATTTCAGACAGTTTGCCTTCGTTTTGCAGCTCAATACGGGCATCCTGCACCAGCGCGCTGATATCACGTTCCCCATTTTTTAACCGTTCAGTGAGTGAAGCCACCAGCTGGCGGTAAGATTGCGTAATATTGCTCATAATTTCTTCTCCTTGAACTGACGTGATCATTTGCCCGACGAAAGCGCATTGACTTTATTTTAGCCGTAAATCCCTGATCCGTTGCGCAGATTATGTCGTGCCGGCTCGCAGATTATGAATATTGCGCCAATAGCGGACAGAAATCCCCTTTAGCCTTCGCTGGGTGTTGTTGCACCATCCGCTTATCAGCTATGCTATGCGGATCTTTTGATTAAAACTTTTTGAGCTACAGGCGTAGCTGTTTTCACTCACAGGACCACCGGCCGCCATGCAAGAGCAATACCGTCCAGAAGACATCGAGTCACACGTTCAGCTTCACTGGCAAGAGAAGCAAACCTTCAAAGTTACCGAACAGCCTGGCAAGGAGAAATATTACTGCCTCTCCATGTTGCCTTACCCGTCGGGTCGTCTCCATATGGGACACGTGCGCAACTACACCATCGGTGACGTGATTTCCCGTTATCAGCGTATGCTCGGCAAAAACGTTCTGCAGCCAATCGGCTGGGATGCTTTCGGCCTGCCTGCTGAAGGTGCTGCGGTGAAAAACAACACTGCGCCTGCTCCGTGGACGTACGAAAACATCGAATACATGAAGAACCAGCTTAAATTGCTGGGCTTCGGCTATGACTGGGATCGCGAAGTGGCGACCTGCAAACCGGATTATTATCGCTGGGAACAATGGTTCTTCACCAAGCTGTATGAAAAAGGCATGGTTTATAAGAAGACCTCCGCGGTGAACTGGTGCCCGCATGACCTGACCGTTCTGGCGAACGAACAGGTTATCGATGGCTGCTGCTGGCGTTGTGATACCAAAGTAGAACGCAAAGAAATTCCTCAGTGGTTTATCAAAATCACCGATTACGCCGATCAGCTGCTTAACGATCTGGACACGCTGGAAAGCTGGCCAGAGCAGGTTAAGACCATGCAGCGTAACTGGATTGGCCGTTCCGAAGGCGTGGAAATCACTTTTGACGTGGCAGACAGCGACGAAAAAGTGACGGTTTACACCACCCGTCCGGACACCTTCATGGGCGCGACTTATGTCGCCGTGGCTGCGGGTCATCCGCTGGCGCAACAGGGTGCACAAAACAATCCTGCCCTGACCGATTTCATCGATGAATGCCGAAATACCAAAGTTGCCGAAGCAGAAATGGCAACGATGGAGAAAAAAGGCATGGCAACTGGTCTGTTTGCTATTCACCCGCTGTCTGGTGAAAAGCTGCCAATCTGGGTCGCTAACTTCGTTCTGATGGAATACGGCACCGGCGCCGTGATGGCCGTTCCAGGTCACGACCAGCGTGACTGGGAATTCGCCACTAAATATGACCTGCAAATTAAACCGGTTATCCTGAACCTTGATGGCAGCCAGCCTGACGTCAGCGCAGAAGCGATGACCGAGAAAGGTACGCTGTTCAATTCAGGCGAATTCGACGGTCTGAGCCACGAAGACGGCTTTAATGCCATTGCCGACAAACTGGTTGCTCAGGGCGTAGGTCAGCGCAAAGTCAACTACCGCCTGCGCGACTGGGGTGTTTCCCGTCAGCGTTACTGGGGTGCACCAATCCCGATGATCACGCTGGAAGACGGTACCGTTATTCCTACACCAGAAGATCAACTGCCGGTTATTCTGCCGGAAGACGTCGTAATGGATGGCATCACCAGCCCGATCAAAGCCGATCCTGAGTGGGCAAAAACCACCGTGAACGGTATCCCGGGTCTGCGTGAAACCGACACCTTCGATACCTTCATGGAATCTTCCTGGTATTACGCGCGTTACACCTGCCCGCAATATGACGAAGGTATGTTGGATCCGGCTGCTGCCAACTACTGGCTGCCGGTTGATCAGTATGTCGGCGGTATCGAACACGCCATCATGCACCTGATGTATTTCCGCTTCTTCCACAAACTGATGCGTGACGCAGGTCTGGTCGATTCTGACGAACCGGCAAAACGTCTGCTGTGCCAGGGTATGGTTCTGGCTGACGCCTTCTACCACACCGGCAGCAACGGCGAACGTATCTGGGTTTCTCCGACAGATGCCACGGTTGAGCGTGACGAAAAAGGCCGCATTACTAAAGCCACTGATCCGCAGGGCCGCGAGCTGGTTTATGCCGGCATGAGCAAGATGTCCAAGTCTAAAAACAACGGCATCGACCCGCAGGTCATGGTAGATAAATACGGCGCCGATACCGTGCGTCTGTTTATGATGTTCGCTTCACCGGCTGAAATGACGCTGGAATGGCAGGAATCAGGCGTTGAAGGGGCAAACCGCTTCCTGAAACGCGTCTGGAAACTGGCCTTCGAGCACACTGCAAAAGGCGCTACCGTTGCTCTGGACGCGGCTTCTCTGAACGAAGCGCAAAAAGATCTGCGTCGTGACCTGCACAAAACGATCGCTAAAGTGACCGATGATATCGGCCGCCGTCAGACCTTCAACACCGCTATTGCAGCCGTGATGGAGCTGATGAACAAGCTGGGGCGTGCGCCGCAAGAGACCGAACAGGATCGTGCGTTGCTGCAGGAAGCGTTGCTGGCGGTTGTGCGTATGCTTTATCCGTTCACTCCACACGTTTGCTTCACCCTCTGGCAGTCACTGAAAGGTGAAGGCGATGTCGATACCGCGCCGTGGCCACAGGCTGACGAAAAGGCAATGGTTGAAGACTCTAAGCTGGTCGTGGTACAGGTGAACGGTAAAGTGCGTGCTAAAATCACCGTAGCCGCTGATGCTACCGAGCAGCAAGTGCGCGAGCGTGCGGCAGAAGAGCATTTGGTCGCAAAATATCTGGATGGGGTTACGGTTCGCAAAGTAATCTACGTCCCGGGCAAACTTCTTAACCTGGTTGTAGGTTGAGTCAAGGAGGATCTGTGCGACATCCCTTAGTGACACTGCTGCTGACCGCCGCAGTTATGGTGACAGCAGGTTGCGGATTCCATTTACGTGGAAAAACCAACGTTCCCGACGAACTGCAAACAATCGTTTTAGACAGTGGGGATCCGTATGGTCCGATGACTCGTAATATCAGGACTCAGCTGCGCCTCAGCAATGTGACCATTGTTGATGATCCAACCAAACAGCAGCGTAAGGATATTCCTTCGCTGCGCGTGGGTGCAGAGTCAGTAGGTCAAAGTACCGCGTCGATCTTCCAGGACGGTAAAACCGCTGAGTACCAGATGGAAATGAATCTGAATGCAACCGTACTGATGCCGGGTAAAGATATTTATCCAATCCACGTGAAAGTGTTCCGTTCGTTCTTTGACAACCCGTTAACGGCGCTGGCAAAAGATAACGAGCAGGACATCATTATCGATGAAATGCGTCAGCAGGCTGCACAGCAACTGATCCGTAAGTTGCTGACCGTTCATGCGTCTGAACTGCATAAAGCTGAAGATGTCGGCGGACGTGAGGTAGAAGTCATTTCTACCAGTACATCCGCTGCCAGCAAGTCGTCTGAGGATACCAAAGAGGTACCACCAACGACGTCGTCCAGCACGTCTGTAAAATGATCCGAGTTTATCCGGAACAACTTGCCGCGCAGCTCCGTGAGGGGCTGCGCGCTTGTTATGTGTTATGTGGCAACGATCCTTTGTTGCTGCAGGAAAGTCAGGACAGCATCCGCAAAGCGGCGCAGCTGGCTAATTTTGAAGAGCATTACACCTTTATCATTGATAACCATACTGAATGGGAATCAATCTTCAGCATCTGCCAGGCGCTCAGCCTTTTCGCCAGCCGTCAGACCCTGATGCTTATCCTGCCCGAAAATGGTCCGACAGCGCCGGTTGCCGAACAACTCCTTAAACTCACGACGTTATTGCATGATGACATCCTGCTGCTGTTACGCGGAACTAAGCTGACCAAAGCTCAGGAAAACAGTGCATGGTTTAAAGCGCTGAGTGACAAAGGCGTTTTCGTCAGTTGCCAGACGCCCGAACAGGCTCAGTTGCCGCGTTGGGTTTCACGCCGTGCGAAAGAGTTATCTCTGGAGCTTGATGAGCCCGCCAACCAGCTTTTGTGTTACTGCTACGAAGGCAACCTTCTGGCGTTAGCGCAGTCTCTGGAGCGCCTCTCCCTGCTTTATCCGGATGGTAAACTCACGCTGCCACGCGTGGAAGAAGCCGTGAATGATGCTGCGCATTTTACGCCATATCACTGGCTGGATGCTCTGCTTGCGGGTAAAAGTAAACGTGCCTGGCACATTTTGCGTCAGCTGCAACAGGAAGACAGCGAGCCGGTTATTTTACTGCGCACCGTACAACGTGAACTTCTGATGCTGTTGAATCTGAAACGTAAAATGGATAACACGCCACTCCGCACATTGTTTGATCAGCAAAAAGTCTGGCAAAATCGCCGGGCACTGGTGACACAGGCACTGCAACGCTTATCGCTAGCGCAACTTTCTCAGGCCGTACGTTTACTGACTCAAATGGAAATCACGCTTAAACAAGATTACGGTCAGTCAGTCTGGTCGGAGCTTGAAAGCCTCTCCATGCTATTATGTGGAAAACCATTACCCACCCATTTCGCTGGTTTGGGTTCGTATTGAAGTCAGGTATCCGTTATGCCGCGTAACACCTCTCTTACTTCTTCCTCCGGCCCAGCACTGTTGCTGGCCTTTTTTGGCGGCACCTTCGATCCGATCCATTACGGTCATCTGAAACCGGTGGCCAGTCTGGCGAAAATCGCCGGCTTTAATCAGGTGATCCTGCTGCCTAATAATGTCCCGCCGCATCGTCCGCAGCCCGAGGCCACGGCGCAACAACGCCTGCAGATGGTTGAGCTTGCCGTCGCCGCCGATCCGCTGTTTTCGGTTGATCCCCGCGAACTGATGGTGGATACGCCCTCCTACACCATCGAGACACTTGCAACGTTACGTAAAGAACATGGCGATGATTGCCCGCTGGCGTTTATCATTGGGCAGGATTCATTGCTGACGTTGCATAAATGGCACCGCTGGGCGTCACTGCTGGATTTCTGTCATCTGGTGGTGATGGCGCGACCGGGATACAAAGAGCATCTCGATACGCCAGAATTACAGAAATGGTATGACGCCCACCGGGTGACTGATGCTGAAAAGCTGAAACAGAAACCCTGCGGATTCATTTATCAGGCCAATACGCCCCTGCTGGATATTTCAGCGACGGAAATCCGGGAACGGCGACATGCGGGGCTAGATTGCTCAGATTTACTGCCAGCAGCCGTTGAGCACTATATTGAATCGCAGGGCTTGTACCGCCAGTAGCGAACGCGTGCTATACTGCGCCGCTTAATTTCGGCTCTCGATAACGCTACGTGACTCACCAATACAATGTATTGATTGTTAAACGTTTTAGGCTGTTTTCCTGATAACCGCTATGTTTATCCATCATGAGACTGACTGTCGCTTCGGTGCCGCACCGGCGAACGTCTTGTGGTGTCAATTGTTTCAAACATCCCCAGGGGGAACCTTTGCAAGGTAAAGCGCTCCAAGATTTTGTTGTCGATAAAGTCGACGACCTGAAAGCACAAGACATCATTGCCATTGATGTTAAAGGTAAATCAAGCATCACTGACTGCATGATTATTTGTACCGGCACATCAAGCCGCCATGTTATGTCCATCGCCGGGCATTTGGTTGAAGAAATCAAAGCCGTCGGTCTCGATGCGATGGGCGTGAAAGGCATCAACGAAGCTGACTGGGTCGTTGTCGATCTGGGCGAAGTGATCGTTCATGTTATGCAGGAAGAAAGCCGTCAGTTGTATGAGCTTGAGAAACTCTGGGGCTGATGCGTGAAGCTGCAACTTGTCGCCGTCGGCACTAAAATGCCTGACTGGGTACAAACCGGTTTTAACGATTATCTGCACCGCTTTCCTAAAGACATGCCGTTTGAACTGACTGAGGTTCCGGCAGGGAAGCGCGGGAAGAACGCAGATATCAAACGCATTCTTGAGAAAGAAGGCGAGCTGATGCTGGCCGCGGTCGGCAAAGGGAATCGCATCGTGACGCTGGATATTCCAGGGACACCGTGGGAAACCCCGCAACTGGCGCAGCAACTGGAACGCTGGAAACAGGACGGACGTAATGTCAGTCTGCTGATCGGCGGTCCGGAAGGGTTAGCTCCGGCCTGCAAGGCGGCGGCGGAACAGAGCTGGTCGCTCTCTCCGTTGACACTTCCTCACCCGCTGGTTCGGGTTCTGGTCGCGGAAAGTCTTTACCGTGCCTGGAGTATTACCACTAATCATCCATACCACCGCGAATAACGGGTGGTGAATGTCAGCAACATGAATTAAGTAGTGGGATGAAAATAGATCGTAACCCTTTTCGCGACTATACGGCTGAATCAGCCCTCTTTGTGCGCCGTGCACTGGTGGCGTTCATCGGCATTCTGCTACTTAGCGGTGTCCTGGCCTTCAATCTCTATAACCTGCAAATCGTCCGGTTTCAGGATTACCAAACCCGTTCCAACGATAACCGCATCAAGCTGGTGCCGATTGCGCCAAGCCGCGGGATTATCTATGACCGCAACGGCACCCCGCTGGCGCTGAACCGAACTATTTATCAGCTGGAACTGGTGCCGGAAAAGGTTGACGATTTGCAGGCTACGCTCGAAGGCCTCAGACCGATTGTTGATCTCACCGATGAAGATATCGAAAACTTCAAGAAAGAACGTCAGCGCTCGCGGCGTTTCACTTCAATTGCGGTAAAAACAGCCCTGACAGAAGTTCAGGTCGCGCGTTTCTCCGTGAACCAGTTCCATTTCCCCGGCGTTGAAGTCAAAGGCTATCAGCGTCGCTATTACCCTTACGGCTCTGCACTGACGCACGTGATCGGCTACGTGTCGAAAATTAACGACCGCGACGTAGAACGTCTGGATAAAGACGGCATTCTCGCCAACTACGCGGCGACGCACGACATTGGTAAGCTCGGCATTGAGCGTTATTACGAAGATACCCTGCACGGCAAAACCGGCTACGAAGAGGTAGAAGTTAATAACCGCGGCCGCGTTATCCGCCAGCTTCACGAAGAACCGCCTCAGGCGGGGAAAGATATTTACCTGACTATCGACCTGCCTTTGCAGCAATACATTGAAGTATTGCTGACCGGCAGCCGCGCCGCCGTGGTGGTGACCGATCCACGCGATGGGGCGATCCGCGCGCTGGTGTCCAACCCAAGTTATGATCCGAACCTGTTTGTAGATGGCATCTCCAGCAAGGATTACAGCGGTCTTCTTAACGACCCGAACAAACCGCTGATTAACCGTACCACGCAGGGTGTTTACCCGCCGGCCTCGACCGTGAAACCATACATTTCGGTTTCAGCACTGACCTCTGGCGTAATCACTAAAAACACGTCGTTGTTCGATCCGGGCTGGTGGCAGTTGCCGGGATCTGACAAGCGTTATCGCGACTGGAAACACTGGGGGCATGGTCGTCTGAATGTCACCAAAGCACTTGAGGAATCGGCTGATACCTTCTTCTATCAGGTGGCTTATGATATGGGGATCGACCGCCTTTCCGAGTGGATGGGTAAATTTGGTTACGGGCACTACAGCGGCATTGATTTATCGGAAGAACGCAGCGGTAATATGCCAAACCGTGACTGGAAGTTTAAACGCTTCAAAAAACCGTGGTATCAGGGCGACACCATTCCGGTCGGTATCGGTCAGGGCTACTGGACAGCAACTCCGGTTCAAATCATGAAGGCCATGACCACACTGATTAATGACGGCAATGTCAAAACACCGCATTTACTGCTGAGTACCAAAGTTGACGGGCAGCTCGTGCCTTATAAGCAACAGGAAACCACGCAAATTGGTGATATCCATTCCGGCTATTGGGAAATTGCCAAAGACGGGATGTACGGCGTAGCTAACCGTCCAAACGGGACTGCGCGCAAATATTTTGCTGATGCGCCTTACAAAGCAGCGGCCAAATCCGGGACAGCACAAGTTTACGGTTTGAAAGCCAATGAAATCTATAATGCGCATAAAATCGCTGAGCATCTGCGTGACCATAAGCTGATGACCTCTTTCGCACCGTACGATAAACCGACCGTGGCCGTGGCCGTGGTGCTGGAGAATGGCGGTGCAGGTCCGGCAGTGGGGACCATTTCCCGCCAGATACTCGACCATATTTTACTGGGCGACAATACGACACAATTACCGGCTGACGCGCCAGCGCCGCCGGGAACCGAAGGTGATTAACCGTCAATGACTGAGAACCAACAGAAAAGATCATTGTGGTCGAAAATGCATATCGACCTGACGATGTTGCTGATCATACTTGCGCTGCTGACATACAGTGCGTTTGTCATGTGGAGCGCCAGCGGTCAGGACATGGGCATGATGGAACGTAAAATCGGCCAGATCCTGATGGGTCTGGTGATCATGCTGGTCATGGCGCAAATCCCGCCGCGCGTTTATGAAAGCTGGGCGCCCTATCTTTATATCTTCTGCGTCTTCCTGTTAGTGCTGGTAGATGCGTTCGGCAGTATCAGTAAAGGTGCACAGCGCTGGCTGGATCTGGGGATTATCAAATTCCAGCCCTCGGAACTGGCGAAGATCGCCGTGCCGCTAATGGTCGCGCGCTTTATTAACCGCGACGTCTGTCCGCCGTCACTGAAAAATACCGCTATCGCACTGGCGCTGATCTTCATCCCTACCCTGCTGGTGGCCGCGCAGCCCGATCTCGGCACCTCGATTCTGATTGCCGCCTCAGGTCTGTTCGTGCTGTTTCTTTCCGGTATGAGCTGGAAACTGATCGCCGTCGCCGCCATTCTGGTTGCCGCGTTTATCCCGATTTTGTGGTTCTTCCTGATGCACGATTATCAGCGCGACCGCGTTATGATGCTCCTCGATCCGGAAAGCGATCCGCTGGGAGCCGGCTATCATATTATTCAGTCGAAAATTGCTATCGGTTCGGGCGGACTATCCGGTAAAGGCTGGCTGCACGGTACGCAGTCACAGCTGGAATTCCTGCCGGAACGACACACCGACTTTATCTTTGCCGTACTGGCCGAAGAACTGGGCCTGATTGGCGTGCTGGTGCTGCTGGGGCTGTACCTGTGCCTGATCATGCGTGGTCTGGTGATCGCCGCCAATGCGCAAACAACTTTCGGGCGTGTCATGTCCGGCGGACTGATGCTGATTCTGTTCGTTTATGTCTTTGTTAACATCGGCATGGTCAGTGGTATTGTCCCGGTAGTTGGGGTACCTTTGCCTCTGGTCAGCTATGGCGGGTCAGCACTCATCGTGCTAATGGCAGGGTTTGGTATCGTCATGTCGATACATACTCATCGAAAAATGTTGTCAAAAAATTTATAGAGGTGAGCAATGCGTAAGGAGTGGCTTGGAGCTGTCATTATCGGTTTGCTGTTAAGTGGTTGCGCCACTGAAGATACTCAGCAACAACAACCGGCACCGCAACAAGCCTATAACGGCCCTGTGGTGGAAATCGGCGGGGCTGATCCGCGTTACGAACCTTATAATCAGGGCACGATGCAGGATTATACCGTTAACGGTAAAACCTATAAGATCATCAAAGACCCGTCTAACTTCTCTCAGGTCGGTCAGGCTGCCTGGTACGGTCAGGAAAATGGCGGCAACACCACGGCAATCGGTGAAGAATTCGACCCGAGTGCCATGACCGCTGCGCACCCGACACTGCCGATCCCAAGCTATGTTCGCGTCACCAACATGGCAACAGGCCGTATGCTGGTTGTGCGTGTTAACGACCGTGGTCCTTATGTGCCGGGCAAAATCATTGACCTGTCACAGGCGGCCGCAGATCGCCTGAATCTGACCAACAGCACTAAAGTCCGTATCGATTTCATTAATGTGGCACAAGACGGCACATTGTCCGGACCGGGTACGATTGGTACGACTGTCGCTAAACAATCTTACGCCCTGCCGTCACGTCCAAGTTTAGGTGCCAGCAGCATGGGCACGCCAACGCTGAGCGCTCAACCGGTCGATACGTCAGATGTGCGTCCGATCAGCAACAGCACCCTGAGTAATCCGAATGCTGCGCCATTAACCAATGAAGAAGATAACAACGCCGCCGTAGCCTCTGCACCAGCAGCGACCACGATGTCCGGTAACAGCAGCGGCGGCGGATTTCTGAGTGCGCCAACACCTCTGCGTCAGGGAGTGTTAGAAGGCAGCGAACCGGTGGCAGCACCGGTTGCTGTCGCCAGTGCCGCGCCGGTAGCAGCAACTGCTGCCTCCGCAGCGCCTGCGCATACCACTGCCGTTCCTTCCTCGGGATTTATGGTACAGGTTGGCGCACTGAGTAATCCTCAGAATGCGCAACTGTGGCAAAAAAGCCTCAGCCAGCGTTTCTCTGTACCCGGTAAAGTCCAGGCCAATGGCAGCACCTATCGCGTGCAGCTTGGTCCGTTCAGCACCCGCCAGCAGGCCGAACAGCTGAAACAGCGACTGGCCAGCGAAGCCCAGCAGCAGTCTTTCGTCACTGCCAGTATGTAATTTAGAAATACGGGGCTGCGGCCCCGTTTTTATAAGTGCTCTGTCTAATAAGAGCTCTGTCTTATAAGTAAAAATCAGTAAGCGCCGGTAATCGAAGATGTCTGACTTATGACTCTTCTGCTATAGTGGCGCACGTTTATCACTTACTCCCACGGATGTTGTTGTCCCGATCATGAAACTTGTAAATACTTCACGTTTAGTCAAAAGCCTCGCATTTGGCACCGTAATCACTTTAAGTGCAGCGTCCGCCTATGCCGACGATGTTAATTTAAAAACAATGATCCCTGGCGTTCCGCAAATTGATGCTGAAGCCTATGTCCTGATCGACTACAACTCCGGTAAAGTTTTGGCAGAAATGAATGCCGACGCACGCCGCGACCCTGCCAGCCTGACAAAAATGATGACCAGTTATGTTATTGGTCAGTCTATTAAAGCCGGCAAAATCTCTCCAACCGATATCGTGACCGTCGGTCAGGACGCCTGGGCAACCGGCAATCCGGTGTTCAAAGGCTCTTCCCTGATGTTCTTAAAACCAGGCGATCGCGTGCCGGTTTCTGAACTGAACCGCGGTATTATCTTGCAATCAGGTAATGACGCCTGTGTGGCGATGGCCGACCATGTTGCCGGCAGCCAGGACGCTTTCGTCGCCATCATGAACAACTACGTGAACGCGCTGGGTCTGAAAAATACCCATTTCGGTACCGTTCATGGTCTTGATGCCGCCGGTCAGTACAGCTCTGCCCGTGATATGGCGCTGATTGGTCAGGCGCTGATCCGTGATGTGCCGGAAGAATACGCCACCTATAAAGAGAAAGAATTCACCTTCAACAATATCCGCCAGATGAACCGTAATGGTTTGCTGTGGGATAACAGTCTGAATGTTGACGGCATTAAAACCGGTCATACCGATTCAGCAGGTTACAACCTGGTGGCTTCCGCGACTGAAGGCCAGATGCGTCTGATCTCTGCCGTCATGGGCGGTCACACCTACAAAGGTCGTGAAGTTGAAAGTAAAAAGCTGCTGACCTGGGGCTTCCGCTTCTTCGAAACGGTTTCTCCGCTGAAAGCCGGGAAAGAGTTTGCCTCTGAGCCAGTCTGGTTTGGCGATACCGACCGTGTCGCGCTGGGTGTCGAAAAAGATGCATACCTGACCATCCCACGTGGCCGTATGAAAGACCTGAAAGCCAGCTACGTGCTGAACACTCCTGAACTGCACGCGCCGTTGCAGAAAAATCAGGTGGTTGGCTCAATCAACTTCCAGCTTGATGGTAAAACCATTGATGAGCGCCCTCTGGTGGTGATGAACGAAGTGAAAGAAGGCGGCTTCTTTGGTCGCATCGTGGATTACATCAAACTGATGTTCCACCACTGGTTCGGTTAAGTGGCTTCTTGAAAAAGTTTGCAACAATCCCCATATAACCGGTATAGATTATGGCTCCCGCTACGGCGGGAGTTATACTTTCAGAGACAAAACTTAATACGCTGTACAACACGCTGGAGTGCACATGAAAACCAAACTGAACGAACTGCTCGAATTCCCTTGTCCCTTTACTTACAAAGTAATGGGCCTGGCACAACCCGAGCTGGTGGACCAGGTTGTGGAAGTCGTGCAACGCCATGCGCCTGGTGACTACAATCCTCAGGTAAAACCGAGCAGTAAAGGGAATTATCACTCCGTTTCTATTACGATCACTGCCACCCACATCGATCAGGTCGAGACCCTGTACGATGAGCTGGGCAATATCGAAATTGTCCGCATGGTGCTGTAAGCCCTTTCTGACCGATACGCGCGGGAGCCACAACACTGTCGCGCGTTCTCCCCTTCCCTGACTGACGATAACTGCCGTGCAACCACATAACCCGCAAGAACGTATCGTACTGCGCCAGCTTGGCCTTCAGCCTTATGAGCCCGTTTCTCTGGCCATGCACCACTTCACTGAACACCGTAACGCTGACTCGCTTGACGAGATCTGGCTGGTTCAGCATCCGCGTGTCTTTACGCAGGGTCAGGCAGGCAAAGCTGAACATGTTCTGATGCCCGGCGATATTCCGGTTATCCAGAGTGATCGCGGCGGTCAGGTGACGTATCACGGTCCCGGCCAGCAGGTGATGTACGTGATGGTGGATCTCAAGCGCAAAAAGCTCGGCGTCCGTCAGCTGGTCACAGCTATCGAACAAACGGTAGTGGATACGCTGGCGCATTTCTCTATCGACGCTTATCCGCGTGCTGACGCGCCGGGTGTCTATGTCGATGGCAAGAAGATTTGTTCGCTTGGTTTGCGCATTCGCAAAGGCTGTTCGTTACACGGTCTGGCGCTGAATATTGATATGGATCTGGAGCCGTTCCACCGGATCAATCCCTGCGGATATGCCGGTCTCGAAATGACTCAGGCCAGTCTGGAAATGCCGGGATTAACAGTCGATCAGGTCATGCCTGTTCTGG
This sequence comes from Rahnella variigena, assembly GCF_003610915.1. Taxonomy (NCBI): domain Bacteria; kingdom Pseudomonadati; phylum Pseudomonadota; class Gammaproteobacteria; order Enterobacterales; family Yersiniaceae; genus Rahnella; species Rahnella variigena. Next base: position 2,066,351 of record NZ_NSDJ01000001.1, on the reverse strand, counting down.
TGAAATCCTTTAACTATCGCCTTGATTATCAGCAGGTTGATTATCTGCCGTGGCAGATTGAACACTATTCCTCTTCAGCGGAATGATTTTCATCGATTCAAAACTGCGTCATAAAACCTGCTGCGAAAAAATATTTACACACCATTAACACCCCCTCTCCGGCAGGGGGTGTTTGTAGAAAAAGTTAATATTTTCAATCCACTGGAATCATTACAGGGTTGGTTTTTCGAGAATTATTCTTGTTTAAGGTTAAATAATTGCAGCATTTAGCACTTCAGGCCATGACGAAGGGCTGAACGCAGGGATGCTTCAATGATATAATTTCCGCATTATTTCTACTTTTTTTGATGAATCAGCCAGTTCATTGAATGTCCTGAAAAAACTCGGGTAACGAGTGACAAACCTGGAAGCTGCGAGATTATGAGTAAACCGATTCAGATGGAACGCGGCGTCAAATACCGCGATGCAGACAAGATGGCGTTAATCCCGGTGAAAACCGTGGTCAGTGACCGGCAGGAAATGTTACGTAAGCCGGCATGGATGAAAATCAAATTACCTGCCGACTCAACGAAAATTCAGGGCATTAAATCAGCGCTGCGCAAGAACGGCCTGCATTCTGTCTGTGAAGAAGCGGCTTGTCCTAACCTTTCCGAATGCTTCAACCACGGCACCGCGACCTTCATGATCCTGGGCGCTATTTGTACCCGTCGCTGCCCGTTCTGCGACGTGGCACATGGTCGTCCGACCGCACCAGACACCAATGAGCCAGAAAAACTGGCGCAAACCATCTCGGATATGGGTCTGCGTTATGTGGTTATCACCTCTGTTGACCGTGATGATCTGCGCGACGGCGGTGCTCAGCACTTTGCTGATTGTATTACGGCAATCCGCGCGAAAAACCCGACAATCAAAATCGAAACGCTGGTACCGGATTTCCGTGGCCGTATGGATCGCGCACTGGACATTCTCAATGCCAGCCCGCCGGATGTGTTTAACCACAATCTGGAAAACGTGCCACGCGTTTACCGTCAGGTTCGTCCTGGCGCGAACTACGAATGGTCACTGACCTTGCTGCAACGCTTTAAAGAAGCGCACCCGGAAATCCCAACCAAATCTGGCCTGATGGTCGGTCTGGGTGAAACCAACGAAGAAATCATCGAAGTGATGCGCGACCTGCGTCGCCATGGTGTGACCATGCTGACGCTCGGCCAGTATTTACAGCCAAGCCGTCACCACCTGCCGGTACAGCGTTACGTGAGCCCGGAAGAGTTTGACCAGATGAAAGAAGCGGCGATGGAAATGGGCTTCACCCATGCAGCCTGCGGCCCGTTCGTGCGTTCTTCTTATCACGCCGATCTGCAAGCCAAAGGCTTAGAAGTTAAATAAAGTCTGACGTGGTGCTCCGGCACTGCGTTTAATATTTTGTTACTTCTTATCGCCGAAAACAAAAAAGGTTGTTCGTGAGAACAACCTTTTTTCATGCCCGGAAAACGTAATTGAGTCAGACTCAGTCTTTGTGCTCTACGCGTTCAGCCGGTTTAGCTTCTGCTGTTTTTTCAGCAGCTGCCGGAGCCGGATCATCATTCATGGCTTTCTTGAAGCCACGCAGTGCTGCACCCAGGTCGCCGCCCAGAGAACGCAGTTTGCTGGTACCGAACAACAGGACGATCAGCACGCCGACCACCAACAATTTAGTAATACTTAGACCTTCCATACATACCTTCTTTACACTGAGTGCTGGAAAACAGCAGTGACAATTTGTCGTTATTAATGGCCATTCGCGACGTTAATACAACCCGAAAATGTAACAGAACGGATCCAGAACTGTGCGCATTATGACCATAGTGAGGTATTATGAGCGTGAATAGCCTGCTCATAAAGTAATTCTGTCTTTATTTACAGCAAAACCACTTCGACTTTGATTTCGACCCGTTTTACACGCCCGATTAGCCCGCCCGACCATGTGGTGTTTGAGGCGAAGAAAAACGGGCGGAACCGGGTTGAAATAGCAGAGTAAAACTATCGCTTTCCCGTGTTCTGCCCGCCGTTATCAGATGAAGCGGCTCAGGAATGCCTGCGTGCGAGGATGCTGGGGATTCACCAGCACCTCATCTGCCGCGCCCTGCTCAACCACCACCCCGCGATCCATAAACACCACTCGGTCCGCTGCTTCTTTCGCAAAACCGATTTCATGGGTGACCACAATCATGGTCAGCCCCTGCTGCGCCAGATCGCGCATAGTCGCAAGCACCTCGCCCACCAGTTCAGGGTCAAGCGCTGAAGTCGGTTCATCAAACAACATCAGTTTAGGTTTCACTGCCAGCGCACGGGCAATCGCGACGCGCTGCTGTTGTCCGCCGGAAAGATGGCGCGGATACGCATCGGCCTTATCGCTCAGCCCGACCTTTTGCAGCAACTCACGTGCATATTTCTCTGCGTCCTGACGGCTTTCTTTATGCACGCCGACCGGGGCTTCAATAATGTTTTGCAGCACGGTCATGTGCGGATAAAGATTGAATTGCTGAAACACCATGCCGATATCCCGGCGCTGGCGCGCAATCGCCCGTTCAGGCAATTTATGCAAACGGTCGCCGCGCAGCTCATAACCGATTTGCTCACCGCCCACCATAATAGAGCCGCGATCGATATCTTCCAGATGATTAATACAGCGCAGGAATGTCGATTTACCTGAGCCTGACGGCCCGAGGATCACCACCACTTCGCTGGGTTTCACATCCAGATCAATGCCTTTCAGCACTTCATTATCGCCGTAACTTTTATGTACGTTACGGGCTGTCACCAGCGATGCCGGTTCGGATGACTGTGCGTCGGATAATAGTTGACTCATAAGTCCTCCTTTCGGGCCAGACCCGGCGAGTTAATGATCGGCGCGGTTTTTTCTTCCGCATTACTCTGACGTCGCTTCGCATTAGGCAACGTCCGGCGCGTACCCCGGGAATAATAGCGTTCTATCGCCGACTGTCCGAGATTGAGCAATGACGTGATAAACAGATACCAGATCACGGCCACCATCAGCATCGGTACCACTTCAAAGGTGCGGTTATAGATGGTTTGCACCGAATACAGCAAATCACCCATGGCGATAACACTGACCAGCGACGTCGCTTTAATCATGCTGATCAGCTGATTACCGGTCGGAGGGATAATCGAACGCATCGCCTGCGGAATGATGATCCGGCGCAACGCGCGACCACGGCTCATGCCGAACGCCTGCGCAGTTTCCGCCTGACCGTTATCCACCGATAACAAACCGGCGCGGATGATTTCCGCCATATACGCCGCTTCGTTCAGCGCCAGACCGGCAATCGCTGCCGTCAGCGGCGTGATCAGATCATTGGTATTCCAGCTCAAATATTGCGGACCAAACGGGATACCGATCACCACCCGAGGGAACAGCGTCGACATGTTGTACCAGAACAGCAATTGCACCAGCAGCGGCGTACCGCGGAAGAACCAGATGTACAACCCTGCCAATCTTCGCAGCAGCATGCTGTCGGACAATCGGGCAATCGCCAGCATCAGGCCGATGAAAACACCGAGCACCATTGAGACCACGGTAAGGCCGAGCGTGACGCCCAGGCCTTTGATGACTGTGCCTTCCGTAAACCACTGCGCCACCACATGCCATTCGAAATTGGGATTGTGAGAGACAGCCCAGAGAACATCCGCGGCAATCAGCACCACCACTATCCAGGCAATCCAGCGACCGTAATTCCGCGGTGCATGGGAAAACTCAACGTTACGTCGTGGATCCTGCGTATAGTCGTCCTTGACTGCCGGCTTTGAACTATACGGTTTATCAGTCATTTAGCCTGCGCCTTTGCCAGGTTGATGCCCGGTGCCGGGATCATATTGCCTTCCAGCCCCCATTTTTTCATGATGATGGCGTAAGTGCCGTTATCGAACAATTTCTGATAACCGGCAAGGATCGCATCACGCACTGGGGAATCTTTAGCCACCACAGTGCCTTGGAAGATATCGCCAAATCCGTTGGATTTACCGGTGCCGGTCAGCTCAAGCTGGCCGTTGGCTTTTTCGACGAAATACGTCAGCGGTGCCTGAGAAGAGAAGAACGCGTCGGAACGGTTTGAGCGCACAGCCAGAATTGACGTCGGCTGATCGCTGAAAGATTGCACCGTGACTGCCGGTTTACCGTCTTTCACACACACATCCGATTGCTTGCGGATAACCTGTTCAGCGGACCCGCCCGCCATGACAGCGATGCGTTTACCGCAGGTATCATCAAGAGAAGTGATCTTTTCCGGATTACCTTTGCGTACGCCGAACACCACGTATTCTTTCACAAAATCAATGAAATCATTTTTCGCCTGACGATCCGGATAGTCACCAATCGGGCCGATGCCCATCTGGTAACGACCTGCCGCCATACCGCTGAGGATGCCAGATAAACCGCTCACGGAAGCATGTTCAATTTTCACACCTAACACTTCGGCCAGCGCGTTTGCCAGATCGGCGCTTGCACCATCCAGACCGTTTGCGCCGGTGACGATTTCATACGGAGGGAATGACCCGTTATTCACCGACGTCATCACGCCTGACTTTTGAATATCCGCAGGTAATTTAGCGTGGATCGCCGGATCCATCGTCTGCGTCGGGATGGTCACATTTTCAGCAGCCAGGGCATTCATGGAAGATACGGAAAGTAATGCAGCAGTCAGAACAGCAGCCTGACGTAATTTTTTTGCCATCATTCTCTTATTTCCTCTGTCGAAAAGTCGGTCTGTGAGTTTATGAATGTTGTGTATTTATAGTGAGTGCCTTCCGTGGCGGGATTCCGGATGCTTCTTTTCGAAGCTTTTTCTATGGCTTTTACTATGGCTATTAAAAACAGCTTTAGCCTTTTATTTATAAAACAAACGCATTCCCTGGTGAGGGCGCTGTACTGCATGAAATCAGTGGCCGCCGTTGAGGACCGGCAGCGAAATCAGTCCTGACGCAATTGCGGTAAACCAAAGCGGCGGTTTGCCAGCACCGGTAACACCTTGCGGGCATGTGCCAGACGATCTTTGTCCAGTTCGGCAAACACCAGCGCCGGGGCTTCTGCTGCGCGGGCAATGGCCACACCCAGCGGATCGACCACCATACTGTTGCCGATATTACGCTCGCCACACTCGCCCACTGCCACCATATAAGTGGTGTTTTCCAGTGCGCGCGCCGTGACCAGCACTTCCCAATGCATTTCTTTCAGCGGGCCTTTCACCCACGCGGCAGGCAGAACCAGCACGTCTGCGCCATCCAGCACCAGACGACGCGCCAGTTCCGGGAAACGCACGTCATAACAGGTCATCAGGCCGACGTTAAAACCGGCGACATTGACCAGCGGCGGCACTTCATCGCCAGCCGTAACATTTTTCGATTCCTGCGATGAAAAGGCATCATAAAGATGCAGCTTCTGGTATTCAGAGATAATTTCGCCATTACGGATGGAAATCAGCACGTTATAGGCTCGACCATCCGGTGCGGGCGTGTGCACGCTCATCATGGTGGTCATCTGATTGCCACGGCTGGCGGCGACCAGCTGGCTGACAAACGGGCCATCCAGAGGCTGAGCCGCTTTCAAAACCAGATCCGGATCGGTGATGTCGCGCGCCAGAATGCCTTCCGGCAATACCAGTAAATCCGCGCCCGCTTCCAGCGATTTCGCCATCAGCGAAAGACAAGTTTCGACGTTCGCTTCCCATTCGCGGGAAACGGCAAACTGACCTAATGCAACTTTCATCTTTACTCCCCTGTCGCCTGAGAGTTCAGGCAAGTGGTTAGATAGTATTGGCAAATTGCGGGAACAACTCCTGCGGCGTCAGGCGCTTAGCCGTCAGCCCCTGAGCATGTAATTCATGAGCAAAATCGTCGATCATTTTCTCGTTGGCCGCGTAACCGTTTGCATTCCAGTTCGCGGGTAAATCGATGACCGTACGACGTAAATCGTCCAGCAACCACGGTGTGGTATCGGCATATTTAGCACGCTTATCCATCCAGACCTGATAAGAACGGTCGATAATTTCGCTCAGTGCCTGCGGTAACCACGGGTGTTCTTCGGCCAGTGCGGGTTTGATCGCCAGCAGGTGAATGCCAGGGATGTAACCGACGCGATTAAAATAGGCCAGTTCGGCGGCACGGAAATCCGGCTGGAACTGACGGAAACCGGAGTCAGGCTTGAAGAAACCGTCAGGCATGAAGGGCGTGAAAATCGCGTCCAGCCAGCCTTCCTGCAACAACTCCATCATCGGGCGCTCTTGCGGCACCGCTTCAATACGGCCTTCACGACCAAAACCGGCCAGACGATCCACAACCGGATGCGCTTCGGTCAGACGACCGACATACCAGTTCGCATCTTCAATGCCCACGCCTTCCAGCGCCAGCAACGTGCGGGTCCAGGTATTGCCGGAATCCTGCCAGCCGGTCAGTCCGATACGTTTACCTGCCAGCTGAGAAAGTTCGGTCAGCGGGCTGTCTTCGCGGGTGATAATGCAACGCTGGCGGAAACCGCGCATCAGGAAATGCGGTATTGCCAGCAAATCGGATTCGCCCCGCGCACGCCCTTGTGCGTAGCGGCTGAAAGAGACTTCACCCGCATCGTATTTATCGCTGCTGCCCAGATTATCGACCAGCGTACCCACGCGATCGATTTCAAGATTAAAGCCTTCCGGTTTGAGGTCGCCCAACGCCAGCGGCGTAAAATAATCCCAGTCACGAACTGCCAGCCTGATGGTAATCGTCACATCTGTCCCCTTAAGTGTCAGCATGGTTGATATGCAGAAAAACAACTGTGCGTTTACAAACCTTCCGGCAAACACACCAAATTCTTTTACGAAGGAGACCATCTTCATCGTAATGTGATTATTTTATCGCCTCCTCTGGCTAAGTTTGATACTAATGGCATAAATTAATATGTACAATAGATTCTTTGTTACTGAACAAAAGGCGAGAAAATGGCAGAAAACCCCCTCGAAAAAACGCTGGATGCACAATGGTTAGCGACGCAATTACAGGATCGTTCCATGCGGGGCATTGCAATTGAAACCGCGGCGATGATCCGCTCCGGCGTGATTGAAATCGGAACGCACCTGCCCGCCGTCCGCGAACTGGCACAGGCGCTGGGGGTCAGTCCGGCCACGGTATCCGCCGCCTGGGGGCAACTCCGCAGACAAAAAGTGATCGCCGGTCGCGGGCGTAACGGCGTCTGGGTGTGCGGGGACATGCTGTCGCCGAGACCGGCGCGGTTCGAGAAAATCGGCAATTTTGGCGAACATATCATTGCGGATCTGGCGCTGTCTTCGCCGGATCCTGAACTGCTGCCAAACCTGCTCGAAGCCATGCAACACGGCGTTGGCGCTGATAATCTCAACAGTTATCAGCGTGAGGCCATCGCGCCGTCTTTGCTTGAAGCGGCTAAACACGACTGGCCTTATGACGCGCCGGCGTTTATGTCTGCGGATGGGGGTTTTGACGGGATGAACCTGACGCTGCAAACCTTGCTGATGCAGGGTTCCGTGGTGGCTATCGAAGATCCGACCGCTACCCGTTTGCTGGATATGTTGGACAATCTGGGCGCACAGGTCATTGCAGTGAAATGTGATGAGTTCGGCCCGCTGCCGGAATCCCTGGTTCAGGCGCTGCTGAAAAATCCTTCCGCGTTTATTTATCAGCCCCGTACGCACTCACATTGCGGTCACGCCATCAATGCGGAGCGTTATGCTGCGCTGGCGGAAATTCTCAGCCAGAGCAATACGCTGATCATTGAAGATGACGGCATCGGACAATTGTCCTGTCATCCGCCGCTCAGTATGGGCAGTCGCCTGCCTGACCGGACGGTGCATGTCCGCTCTTATTCCAAAGCTTACGGGCCGGATTTGCGGCTGGCCGTTATTTCAGGATCGAAAGATTTAATCAAACAAATCAAATCATTCCGTAACTTTGGTGCCGGCTGGTCGAGCCGTATTTTACAGGAAGCACTGGCCTGGCTGATTAAAGATCCGAAAACGCAGGAAGGTATTTCGCACGCCAAGAGTGTGTATGCACAGCGCCGTAAAGCCATGTCCGATGCCTTACGCATACGCGGGATTAACATTCCCGAACGCGACGGGCTGGCGATGTGGATCCCGGTGCCATCGGAGCAGTTCGCACTGGTGACAATGGCTGCGCGGGGGATTGCCGTTCTGCCCGGCGAGCGCAGCCGCATCGGACCGGGGCAGTTTATCCGTATCAGTACCAGTCAGGTGAAACCGGAACAGGTTGATTTAATTGCCGATGCTTTGGTTCTGGCAATGGGTGCCTGATGACTTACCGTTTTTTTAGCAAATACTTCGGCGACTCTTCGTACTGCGCCCGCGCATAGAACTGGTGGGCGCGCACGCGGCGGGTATGGCTGTGAACTTCCATACGGTCACAGCCGCGCTCCGCCGCCAGCCGTTCTGCTTCATCCAGCAATTTCTGGCCGATACCGCCGCCACGACACTGGTCACTGACGCATAAATAGCTGATACGGCAGAATTCTCCGGCCAGGGCGATTTGCGGGATATAGTGCAACGAGATTAAACCCACCGCTTTGCCGTCTGCCTCAGCGACCAGCAGACAACTGTCCGGGTTCGTCGCCATTTTTACCACACGTTCTGCTATAGCTTCCGGCGTGTTGGGATAATCCAAATCGCCCAGCAATTGCGCCAGAATCTGCGCGTCTGAAACAACACCTTCTCTGATTAGCATGGCATTTTCCTGGTTACATACTGTTTCTGTATCGTGGCTACACAAGCCTCAGGACGCGAGGTAAACTTAGCGCCAGGCCCTTTCTGAATTCATCTGCTTTTTTAAGGCATTACTATGTTTAGCACCTTACTTGCAGTTTTTATTGGCGGTGGTATTGGCAGCGTGGTTCGCTGGTATGTCAGCCTCAAAATGAACGGGATGAGCCCGGTTCTGCCCGTGGGTACACTGACGGTGAATCTGGTCGGCGCTTTTATTATTGGTCTGTGTATCGCCCTTTTCACCCGTCTGACCCATATTGATCCGGTGTGGAAACTGCTGATCACCACCGGTTTTTGCGGCGGTTTAACCACCTTCTCCACCTTCTCACTGGAAGTCGTGTACATGTTACAGGATGGCCGTTTTGGTGCCGCCCTGCTTAATATGGCGCTCAATCTTGCCGGTTCCCTGGCCATGACGTTACTGGCCTTCATGCTGGTCAGCTGGTTCAGCGCGCACTGATACTATCTTCCGGCGATGCTTTTTTTATGACAAAAGGCATCGCTGCCCTAAATTTGTGACACAGGTTCTTATCCTTCCGACGTTTCTTAATGTTTCCTTCATCTTCTGTACCGATAATAGCGTCAGTTCACTCTGGTCTATTTTCGAGGTATGGCATGTTTTCTGTTCCAAAAACGTCTTCTGAGCTTCTGGTTGTTGCTCTCTGTATTCTGACTGTTGTCGCTTTTTTACAGGCATACTTTGCCTGAATAACAATGCCTTGCCCGTAGTGTTATCACTTCTCCCTTTTCCGTAAGCGGCGCATTCCTCTGGGTTGCGCCGTTTGCATTTCAGCGTCGTGCGTAATGGCGCTGAAACTAAACGTCACTTTTCATTCCATTCATAATACAAATATTTACCTGTTCCTCCTTATTGCCTATACTTGAGAATGATCGTTCACAGTCACTGTCCGCAAAATTCTCAGGTAAATCATGCTTCACCCACAACAATGCAGTAAAGACGCGCGCATCAGCGCACGGCGCGACCAGATTATTGCCGCAGCACGCCTGTGTTTTCGCAAGCACGGCTTTCACGGTGCCGGCATGGCTGAAATCGCTAAAACTTCACTGCTCAGCGTGGGACAGATTTACCGCTATTTCGCGAATAAAGACGCCATCATCGAAGAGATTGTGCGCCGCATCGTGATGAAAAAAATCAGTCTGATGACCGGCAATGCCCATAATCTGCAGCAGGTGGCACACAATCTGGCCTACCGCCGGATTGGCAATCTCAGCGCGCCTTATAAAGAAGAACTGTGCGTGGTTCAGCAAGAACAGGCAGAAATTGACCACGCATTAATGCTGGAAGTGGCCGCAGAAGCCACACGCAATCCTGTCGTGGAAAAAATCTGGCGCGACTCTGAAAAACAATTGTTCAACGAAGCAAAGTCTCTGCTCAGTGCCACTTTCCCGCAATTTTCAGAAGCTGAAATGACGGCCAAAGTGGAAACTTTAGCAGTGATTTGTGAGGGCACCGCATTTCGTCGACTGACGACAATTCACGCCGACGCGGAGCTTCTGGAAGCCATCTACCATCGCTACTTTCAGAGCCTCTTCGAAACGGATTTAATCACCAGCAAACCGGAATAAACCTTTACCATGAGCGCTCATCTGCAAGAAAAACGCCTCGGTTATGCCCTGGTGCTAGGCTCCCTCGCCGCACTGGGTCCCTTATGCACCGATTTATACCTTCCCGCTCTGCCAGAAATGGCAGGCGATCTGAATACCACAACCGCCAGCGCGCAACTTAGTCTGACCGCCGGTTTACTCGGCCTCGGTTTCGGCCAGTTACTGTTTGGCCCGCTGAGTGACCGCTATGGCCGTATGCGACCTTTATTATGGTCACTGGCTTTATTGCTGGCCGCGTCAGTCTGGTGCGCCGTGGCGCAGGATATCAGTCAGCTGATTGTCGCCCGTCTTTTACAAGGGATCGCCGGTGCCGGAGGTGCCGTGTTGTCACGCGCAGTCGCGAGGGATTTATATAACGGACATGAGCTGACACGTTTTTTTGCGTTGCTGATGCTGGTCAACGGGCTGGCACCGATTATCGCGCCGGTACTTGGCGGCGCCTTACTGAACTGGGTGAACTGGCGGGGAATATTCGGCGTACTGGCGTTCATTGCCATCTTACTGTTCAGCTTCTCATCGCTGAAACTGCATGAAACCTTAGCCCCCGAACGCCGTTCGCAGGGCGGCATTTTCAGCATGTTAGGCTCGGTATTTGGACTGCTGAAACACCGTCCGTTTATGGGTTTGTGCCTGACACAGGGCTTTATCATGGCAGGAATGTTTGCGTATATCGGCGCATCACCGTTTGTGCTGCAACAGATTTACCATCTCAGCCCGCAGATGTTCAGCCTGTGCTTTGCGATAAACGGCATCGGGCTGGTGATTTCTGCCCAGGTGTCTACCCGCCTGAGCCGTCGTTTTGGTGAACTGGCTCTGGTGAAAGCCGGTTTATGTATCGCCGCTGTGGCATCCGTTGCACTGGTCATCGCTGCAAGCCTTAACGCGCCGCTGGTGATGCTGCTGATCCCGCTGTTCTTCTCGGTGATGGTGATAGGAATTATCGGCCCGAATGCCGGATCACTGGCGATGCAAAGTCAGGGGAAAAACGCAGGCAGCGCTTCTGCACTGCTCGGGGTTTGTATGTTTGCGCTTGGCGCACTGGCGGTGCCGGTGACCGGTTTTGGCAGCCAGCCCGCGCTGTCGATGGGGCTGACCATTCTTGGCTGCTACGCGATTGCTATCCTGATGTTCGTGCTGCTGGTCCGAAAACCGGCGTAAACATTTCACGAATGACAGGCAAAAAAAAACCCGCTTCGGCGGGTTTTTTAGAATTCGGCTAAAGTCAGATAGCGATAACGTTAGCAGCCGACGGGCCTTTGGCACCATTGGTGATTTCGAACTCTACGCGCTGGCCTTCAGCAAGGGTCTTGAAACCGTTGCTGGAAATAGCAGAGAAATGAACGAAAACATCTTTGCTGCCATCTTCAGGGGTAATGAAACCAAAACCTTTAGATTCATTGAACCACTTAACGCTACCTTTAATCTTAGACATCAAACTTACCTTTACGTGAATGTTGGACACAAAATGTGTGTCAAATACAGTACAGCAACAGATTTCACTTTTGTCCAGAATTCTGATGGTAATAAGCGATAAAGCTCTCACTCCTGGCTTTCTGTTGCTTTGTTCTGCTGTCAAAAAGGCCTTTAATCGCCTTATGACATCAACCGGTTAGAAGAATGAGTCGTCATCATTGTTGAAATCGTCAGTGTCGAAATCATCATTTCCAAAACCCAAATCCGAATTATCATTGCGCAGCGAGGCATCTTCCCAGGAAGGCTGACCGCTATCAAAACTCTGATTATTGTCGAGGAAACTGCTGTCAGCCGGATTGAGATCCTGCACTGGCGGCTCTTCGATAATATTGACGATTTCCTGCGGCTGGCTGTGATGGAACATGCCGGTCAGCATATCCGCCAGCACCACACCGCCCGCGACACCGGCGGCTGTGCGCAGTGCGCTGCCTAAAAAGCCCGGCTGCTGAGGTGCGGCCTGAGCCGGAGCCTGCTGCTGCGGCTGTGCAGCATATTGTTGTTGCTGAGGCTGACTGCCCCACCCTTGCGTACCGGGAATAGGCTGGCTGCCCTGCGACGCCTGGCGCTGTGGCGCAGCCTGGGAGGAGCCGCCGCCAAACAAACCAGCCAGAAAACCGCTGCTTTGCGGTTTTGCGGTTTGCGCCTGCTGTTGCAGCTGTTCATTCTGCTGTTGCAGTTCCTGCACCTGCGCATTGAGCTTGGTCAGCGCCGCTTCCTGAATAATCATCGCCTGCGCCATGTAATACGGGGCAGACGGTTGCTGACGAATATGGGCCTGAATCACACGCTCAGCTTCCGCATCACGCGGTGCTGTATTGGACTCAGCCTGTTGTAAGCGACTAAAAAGCCCGTCAATTAAACGCTGTTCTTCAGATTGCATAAATTCACCTTGTTGATGTTTCGCACGACGCCTTATACGGTATTCACCGGCGTGATAACTCTACAGTAATACAGTTACATTTTTGTATGAATTAACGGAGTGTCAACAAATGTGACGGAGGTAAAGTTGGTGCAGAAAACATGCGGAGGGATTGAAAATCCGCCTGCGGGACCACAGGCGGAATCATCAGACCTGAGAAGGAAAGATGTCAGTCGTTACTTTTTCGGCGTCCAGCCCAGAATGAAATCCTGATCCGGCAGGTTAGTGAAGTTACGCACGATGTCGTGATACGTCTTCGCCGGATCCAAATCTTTGAACTGTTCCGGATAGATAAATTTCGCCAGATATTCCATGCCGACAATGTTGTACGGATGGTTATAGAACTGGTGATAAACGCCATACACATGGTTGGCGCTTACCGCCGGGATCTGCGCAACGCCGGTACGGGAGAGCAACACTTTGGCTTGTTTATCCACATCAGCTTCATTCGCGCCATAACCGAATGGCAAAATGTGCGTCACAGAACCGGAAGCCGGACGCGCAGAACCGGTCATAATGTAAACGTCCGGTTTCATGCTGATGACTTGTTCCAGAGAAACCGTGCCTGATGCGCCCGGCAGCAGTTTAGAACCAATATTATTGGCATCAACGGCCTGGATCAGTTTACCCCAGCCAGCATTTCCGTGGGTAAAGCAGCAGGAATCGTCACGTCCGGCAATCGGCTCGATAAACACATTAGGCCTGGTTTTAATCGCAGCGACAGCCTTTTGAATAGCCTGGAAGTGCTCATTATAAAACGCCGTATAGGCGCGGGCATTGTCTTCCTGGTTCATCACTTTACCCAGCAGCTCAATGCTCGGCGCGGTATTTTTGGCCGGATCCAGTTCGTAATCCACGAACAGCACCGGAATATGCAACGCAGCCAGTTTTTCCAGCACGCCAGCCTGCGCCAACGAGTCTTTGGCACGCGTCTGGGCAATCATCAGATCCGGTTTTTTGGCGATCACCGTTTCCAGATCCACTTGCCCCTTATCGCTGAATCCCATATCAAGGATGTTTGCTGAGTCAGGCCATTTGCTTTTCAGCATGTCCCAGGTGCCGCTGTCCGTTTTCTTCAGCAGATTATTCCACGCCACCACGTGCTGGAACGGGTTGGCTTTATCCAGTACGGCCAGCGCCAGCAAATCACGCCCGTCCTGCAAAATCACACGCTGCGGCGCTTTATCAATTGTGACCTTTTGCCCGGCCATATCGGTCACGGTCAGCGGATAGGTGGTAGCAAAAACGGAGAATGAGGCAGCCATCAGACCTGCGACAGACAGCACGCGAGCGGTGTTCTTTAACATGCGATTACCCGAAGATGAGAATGAATAAGAAATGATTTTGATAATTGTTATCAAGTGAAGCCGAAATAATAAACATGGAAGGATTGGCGGGGCAATGTTTTTAGGATGAATATTGGCGGTTAAAACATGTCGAAATATTAACGGGATACCGTAATGGTATCCCGTTTGGCTTAAGTCACCGAATCACTGCATCGGCTTTCTTTCTATACTTTACGTCCAATGAAGTGCAACAAAAACTCACTCACCATCACGCGCTTAAACGCAGACTGCGCCTTGTCTGCCGCCGCACTGTGGCCCCCGTCGGTATTCTCATAAAAATACACATCCGGGATGCCCATTGCCTGCATTTTGGCGGCCATTTTTCGTGCATGGTCAGGTCCCACGCGATCATCGCTGGTGGCAGTGGTTATCAGCACCGGCGGATATTTTTTCGTCGCATCAAGATTATGATACGGCGAAAACTCGCGGATAAATGCCCACTCTTCTGGCTTTTGCGGGTCGCCGTATTCGGCAATCCACGAAGCGCCTGCCGAAATTTGCGTATAACGGTACATATCCAGCAGCGCAACTTCACAAACAATCGCCCCGAATAGCTCCGGATAACGCGTCAGCATATTGCCGACCAGCAAACCGCCGTTGCTGCCACCCTGCGCCGCCAGATGTGCCGGAGAGGTGATGTTGCTGGCGATGAGCGCTTTGGCGACTGAGGCGAAATCCTCATACGCCCGCAGACGTTTTTCTTTCAGTGCCGCTTTATGCCATTCCGGCCCGTATTCACCGCCGCCACGGATATTGGCGACCACAAAGACGCCGCCGCGATCCAGCCACGACACGCCGCTGACGCCGAGATAATACGGATCCAGCGAGACTTCAAAGCCGCCGTAACCATAAAGGAGCGTCGGATTTTGCCCGTCGTACACCACGTCTTTGCGACAGATAACAAAATACGGCACGCGTGTGCCGTCATCAGATTGCGCGAAATGCTGACTGACCTGATAACGCGATGCATCAAAATGCGACGGATCCTGTTTCAGCAGTTCAGCCTCCGCCTCCACGCCGTTATCCAGATTACCGAGTGATAAACTCGCCGGTTGCAGGAACCCGCTGACCGTCACGAAATATTCGTTGGTGTCGTCATCCACGCCCCAGGCATGGATTTTGCTCAGCTCCGGCACCTTGCCGAACGGTTCACGCCGCCATTCACCGTTTTCCGGCGTCAGCACTTCGAGGCGGTTGACCACATCATGCGTGATACTGAGGATAATGTGATCGCTGGTGAAGGAATAACCGTTTAGCTGGTCGCGGGTTGCCGTCACACCGCTGAGAGACGAATGCGCCCCCGGCATAAACAGCGGTTTCAGTGCGCGTTCCCCGGCCAGAAACGCCTCAAAGTTTACGGTCAGCAGTGAGCCGGAAGGCCATGTTTCACCGTTAATCTGCCATTCGCTGGAAGGCTGGATCAGCAGCCAGTCGCGCCAGGTACTGAATTTGGCATCCGTTGGCAAATCAATCCGGGTCAGCTCTTTTTGTGCATTGAGCACAAAGGCCTCACGGTGATAAAAGTCGATAACGCGCACCACAAAATCGCGTTCAAACCCTTTAAAACTGTCGTGATAACCGGCCGCCAGCATGTCTTTCTTATCTGCGCTGAATACCGTTTTGGCTTCTGAGAGCGGTGTGCCGCGCTGCCAGATTTTTACAATGCGCGGATAACCGGAATTGGTCAGCGAGTCTTCGCCAAAGTCTGTGGCGACAAACAGATGGTCATGATCAATCCAGCCGGTACGGCTTTTGGCGACCGGCAGGAAAAATCCGTCAGAGACAAATTCCAGCGTCCGCAAATCAAACTCACGCACTTCAGAAGCATCGCCGCCATCCGGTGACAGAAAAATCAGCGCCCGGTTGAAATCGGGCTTCAGCGCAAAGACGCCGTGATATACCCAGTCTTTTCCTTCTGCTTTGCCCAGTGCATCGATGTCCAGCACGGTTTCCCACTTCGGCTGCGGTTTACGAAACTCGTCGAGTGTGGTTCTGCGCAGTAATCCTTTGGGATTCTGCGCATCCTGCCAGAAGTTGTACCAGTCATTGCCGCACTTTGAGACGACCGGGATCTGCTCCGGAGAGTTCAGCCCTTGCAGCACTTTTTCGCGCAGAGGCGTAAATTCGCTGCCTTGTGTGAAAGCCGCCAGCGTAATGGCATTTTGTTCGTGCGCCCATTCGAGCGCTTTTTCGTTACGCAATCCTTCCAGCCAGATGAAATCATCCTTCGGCACAGATAATGAATCAGTTGTCATGATGTTCAGCCCTGAAAATCAGAAAGGATTCAGAAATACCTGTTTTATCGTTGTCATTTCAAGTCTTTTTGCTTTCGTTTTCATTTCCAAAGTCCGTTCCGAATAAATGCATTTTGTCCTAATTAATCCATTATGCGATCTGTGAAAGTTCTTCCTGCCTCTTTTGTGAGTCAGTTCAAGCATTGAACCTATCGGAACGCCTATAAAGAAATCATTACTTTGTGATGACAAAACATGACGGACTTATGAGTTAAAAAAGAGGCAGAAAGACTCACGAGAAATCAGACAGAAACACGAAAGGAGTGAGAATATGGAATGGAAAATCATAGATATCCTGAGCATCCCTCAGACGGGACTGAAGTATATCTGCATTCAGGCGTTCAGAAATCTGAAGCTGATCCTGTCTGTGGATAACGATTTTACCCTGAAAGCCGGTGATACTTTAGAGATCACGCCGGAGGGTTATTCCCTCAATCATCATCAGGCGCAAAGTCTGAAGATCCACAAGATGATGCCTTATTGTCAGCAACGCTGGCAGTCGCTTTCCATCCAGTAATTATTGAGAAATTAATGGAAAGTACAGAAAGACCGGTTTCTACACCGGTTTTTTTATTTGCTGTCTTCTTACATCGGAAAGACCATCGTGCCCGCCAAATTCCTGCTGCGGAACATCCTGCCAGCGGTCTTTGCGCGTCGCCTCATATTCCTGATTGAGCGGATAATAAATCCGGTTTTCCGGTTTATTGGCTTCACCCACGACCAGCAACCGCACTTCCTCATCCGTGTTATTGATGAAGGTATGGCAAATCCCCGTACCGTGCGGAAACGCTACCGCATCACCTGCGTTCAGCCGGTGCAATGTGCCGTTGATCCAGGCGTCAGGATGCCCTTCCAGCACATACACAAATTCATCTTCTGCACTTTCAGCATGGGCGTAACAGGTACGACGGCCAGGCAACAGGCGTTCATGATGAATGCCAATGCGCGTCAGTCCGAGCGTTTTGCCGAGCGGCGCGCCAATCGACATCAGCTCGTCATCGCCAGGATAATTGCCGTCGTCAGCGCCTTCGAGCTCAGTCCAGTGACGGATAAAATCAGGTCTTTCCTTGCTCATAAAACCTCCGAGTCAGTTTTAAACTCAGTAAAGTGAAGGAGACTTCTGCTGTATTGAATAAGAACTTTGGGTCTGAACCGTTTCTTTTGGCAAGCAGGCGAAGCGGATATGCATCTTTTCGCCGTCGTCACTTTCGCCCAGCGTCTGGAATTTGCCGCTGCAGAATTCGAAGATCTTCTTGTAAGTATCCGCGCGACGCTGGCGTTCAAGTATCGAAAACACTGACGTGGTATAGCTCGCCTCGCCCTGTGCAAATGATGCATCGTAATTCGCAGGCCGGTAAGTTTCAGCGCCAACGGGTTTATCTATTGATGAGCATCCTGCCAGAACACCCGTCACTGCAACTGCTGCCACCATCATTATTTTAATATTTTTCATTTTTCATCCGGGAAAATATTTGTTCATTCGTGTATGTCGTTATGTCGCTAATAGTGTATTCAGTATAGTCAGGCGACGGCTTCTGCCCTGCCCGCGCTGCCAATACTGTTTTTACCATTACGTTTTACATTCATCAGCGCACGTTCCGCTGTCGCCAGCCACTGATGATAATCCTCATGATGTTTTGATGTCGCCACACCAATACTCAATGAACACTGAAACCCTTCATCCTGCGATAAACGAATTTCAGAGGTTTTCAGTAATAACCGGTAACCGACGGCATAAGCTTCTTCCTCCGAAACGCCCGGCAGAATAACCACAAATTCATCGCCACCCAGAATAGCTGGAAAATCATTCAGCCCCGTTTCCTGACGCAAAATAGCGGAAACCGATCGCAACACATAATCGCCCGCTTCGCGCCCGAACAGATCATTCACCATTTTCAGATCGTCCACGCCCAGCACCATCAGACAGGCCAGGTCATGTTTAGAACGTTCAAATTCCAGCATCAGTCGCCGGTCAAGTAACCTTCTGTTGGGCAAACCGAGAAAAGGATCCATCAGCGCCGATTTCTCCAGCTCATGCTGTTTATCGCGCAGCTTTCTTGAGATGGAATAATTGGCTGCGCTGAACGCAATAATGTAAATCGTCGAAAGAGGCAATGTCAGCCATAACGTCCGGTCAGTGACGGTGGTATAGAAGGTCATCCCGGTGAACGGCCAGCAAACAATAAATCCGATGCAGTAAAACAGCGCAGCGCGGCGCAGTAACTGCCAGCCTCCGGCAGAGAACCGGTCAGCAATGAGTATTGAGGTGATCACCGCCGAGGGCAGCAAACAAACCCCCATCTGCGCCACCCACGCGCCACCGGCAATCGCATCAAACGCCAGATTTCGAAATTCAGCCTGATTGGGGTGTTTAGACCGCTGGGAAATCATCATCGCGACATGTGGCCAGACAAAGGCATTCAGCGTCAGCAAAAAGATCGCAATCCAGGAAGCCCCCCGTTCCAGAAGAACGGAAAGGATCGGCAAAAAGCACAGGAACGTGCCCAGCATGCGCATAAAGTACATTCGGCGTAAGAAGCGATCTGAACGCTCGCGAACAAGGCTTTCACCGGGAGAATAATATGGCATACCTGAAGCGACTCTTAAGTTGATGTCTATTTATAGTAGTCGAGTTGCTTATGAGAGAGCTACAGAAAGCATGGGTTTCAATAGCCCGAACAGCGGGGTTTTTAGGCGTAAATCGGAGGGATTGATCGTTAATGCGCGAATTTAGGTTAAACAACGAAATCCTGACCAGCAATACCGGACAGGATTTGAGTGAACGCAGCCAAAAAACTGCGTCCTGAGGCAGGGTGGAAAATTATTTTGAGTACTGAGCGTCAGTCACTTTTTCCATCCACTCAACCGGGCTGCCGTTCAGAGATTCGGCAATCGCGATGTGGGTCATGGCATTTTCAGGAGTAGCACCGTGCCAGTGTTTTACGCCTTCCGGGATCCACACGATATCGCCGACATTCATCTCACGGATTTCACCGCCTTCTTCCTGCAACCAGCCACGCCCCTGCGTGATAATCAGCGTCTGACCCAGCGGATGCGTATGCCATGCGGTACGCGCACCCGGTTCGAAAGTCACTGTTGCACCGCCGACGCGGGCGGATTCCGTGCCGCTGAAAGGCGAATCGATACGCACCTTACCGGTGAAATAATTCTCCGGCCCTTTTTGTGAAGGCACAGAACCGCTTTTGGTGATTTTCATTTTATCAGTCATTTCATTCTCCACTTCGGCACAGACTGTCGCTGGCCGTTTGATTGTCAGGTAACAATATCGCCCTTAGCGGGCAGCCACCAGAGGGCTAATCAGAATGGTGTTATGAATTTTATTCATGAATGACTTACGTAAAATTCCGCAGGGATGACTTTGCTTCTTTTAGCAAAAATAAACGCGGAGATAATCAGAGCAAGCACTTAATATCGTGAAGGAATACGGTTAATCGTTTTTAAAATGCCTTTCTCCATAGCGATATAACCCCCGGTTTTCAGTTGCGCGAGGATTTTCATGATGGTACTTCGCGAAAGAAAGGTACGGTTCATCACATAGGAAACAACGGTGATATTATTCCTGACCTCCTCCGGTTCATACATCAACTCATACAGCTGATAACAAATAATTTCATACGAGGACAGCGCAGAAATCTTGGCGCAGTGATCATAAACCCGTGTGGCGGTATAAATTAATAACTGCGCCAGACTGCGCCATAAATTGTTTGTCGATACAATCTGATTCGCCAGCTCGACAGGCAGTAAGCTGACCTGCGAATGTTCATGGATGCGGATAAAAAGATAATCCGGATCAGTATATTGGGTACTTATTCCAAATACATACGGCGCGGATTCAGAATTTAATACCATGCCATCGATTTTACGGTGCAGCATCACGTTGCCGCTGTGTAATAAGAAGCAATTCTTTTGTTTATCAGCGGAATAACTCAGCGAGTCCCTGACATTCGTTTCGAGAATGTGTGAGACCGGAGAAAGATGTTCGATTAACATTTCAATTTCTTTCAGGGGCTTTTTGTCTCTGACACTGCAATTATCTGTAAAAAAAGGTTTTATATCTCGTTGCACGTGATTCCCTCCACGATTTTCCAGTACTACCAGGACTTTTCTTGCGCAGGGATTATGCGAAAACCCGTTAAATTATAAAGTTATTTGTGGGTGTAAAATTACACTCATAAATATCTTGTATAGATCCTCAAACTTCAATCAAAATCGCCGCCAGCAACCGCAGTCATAAGTATTTCCGCATCGGTTTATATCTGAGCGTTTTAGTAAGTTATTTAACTTTCAGCGGAGATTGCTTGAGGCTGCCGGCACTGCAAAAAAAACATAACACATCATGGACACTTTGAATTTCAAAGTGATGGGATTTATTTACCCTAAATCCAGCACTTTATTTTCTTAGTCAGATTCATTCATTTAAAGGAATTATTATGAAAAAGAATTTAATCAGTCTCGCTGTTATTACTACCGCTATTTTTTGGGGTGCTTCAGCGATGGCGGCAGGCGGTCAGGTGAACTTTACGGGTGAAATTATCGATGCCGGTTGCGACATCGTGAATACCCCAAGCTCTCCGCTGAATGTCGTCATGGGTCAGGTGGCAAAAAGTGAATTTACCGGGGCCGGTTCTACCGCTGCACCGACCAAATTCACCCTGGTGCTGACCAACTGCCCGGCAACTGTCTCTACGGCAAAGATTAAATTTGACGGTTCCAGTGTGAATGGCGATACCAGCCTGCTCGCACTGACTCAGCAAGCAGGCGTAGCGCAAAACGTGGCGATTCAGCTGACCGATGACACCAATACTCTGGTGCCACTGTTCACTGAAACCAAAGCGTATCCGCTGACCAGCACCCAGGACAACAATCTGGAGTTCATAGCACGTTACATCGCTACGTCCGACACTGTTAACCCAGGCCCTGCTAACTCCGTCGCGAATTTCTCTGTGATTTACAACTGATCCTTCGTCGCCCTTCACCGGGCGACTGAGTTTTATTTCTGGCCGTCAGACTCTGCCGGCCAGTATTTCTACGTTATCGGAAATACATTATGAAAATGTTCCCATGCACATTACTGGCCGTGACGCTGGTCTGCGCCACATCCGCACAGGCCGGGGTTGTCGTCGGTGGTACGCGTCTGATCTATGACGGCGGCAAGAAGGAGTCTTCACTGAGCGTCAGTAATCCGGACAAAAAACCTTACCTGATCCAGACCTGGGTAGAGGCCGCCGGAACGGGCGCTGAGAAAGCTCCTTTTATGGTCACACCGCCGCTGTTCCGCCTCAACAGCGGACAACAGAACGTGCTTCGCGTCGTTCAGGCCGGTGGCAATCTGCCGTCTGACAAAGAATCCCTGTACTGGATGAATATCAAATCCATTCCTGCGGCGGAAAGTAATGATCATCAAAACACATTACAGATTGCGGTGAAAACCCGCATCAAGCTGATTTACCGGCCAAAAGGCGTGACGGGTGTACCGGAACCCGTCACTGAAAAACTTCACTGGCAGCGCAACGGGAATACCTTGCAGGTGAGCAATCCGACGCCGTTTTACATGAACTTTATGCAGGTGAAAGTGGGCGGGAAAGACGTGAAGGATGTGACGTTCGTCGCCCCCGGTGGCACTGCCAGTTTCGCTCTGCCCGCTGGCGAGAATGCAGGTAGCGTCAGCTGGAAAATCATCAGTGATTACGGCGGTATCGGGGATGAACATACCGCTGCCCTGTGATTCACTTTTGCAAAACCCGTCAGCACAAAACACCTGCGCCCAAACATAAATATGAAGCCAGAAGGCGGCGTTCTCAGCCCTTCCGGCAGGGGAATACACGGATGAATCGCCACAAACAACAGGGAAAGTCCCCATTTTTTCAGCCTTTGAACAGCCTCGCCTGTCTGATCGCCAGCCAGCTGGCCCTTTACGCAGGGACCTCTTTTGCCGTTCAGGCAGGTGAGACCTTTAACCCGGCATTGCTTGAGATTGAAAGCCCGGGTCAGGGCAGCACCGACCTGTCGGTATTTGAAACAAACTCAGGTCAGTTGCCCGGTACCTATCGCGTTGATATTTATCTCAACAATGAATTGCAGGATACCCGGGACGTGGAGTTCCATACGCAGAAAATGGCCGACGACTCCACGGTTCTGGCGCCCTGCCTGACCCTCGCACAACTGGAAGACATGGGCATCAAAACGCCGTTGTTTCCTGAGCTGGGCAACGCGCAGACGCCCTGCGTCAATCTGGATGCCATCCCGCAGGGGAAAGCCGAATTTCGCTTCAGTGCGCAGCAACTGTTACTCAGCGTACCGCAGGCGGCGATAACGCAGAAAGCCCGCGGAAATGTACCTGAAACTCAGTGGGATAACGGCATCACTGCCGCTTTGCTCAATTACAACCTGAGCGGCGCGGACAATTCTGCCCGCAGCCACACCGGCACCAACAGCAGTACGCAATACGCCAATTTGCGCCCCGGTCTTAATATCGGCCCCTGGCGGCTGCGTAATTACACCACCTGGGAGCATGACGGCAGCGGCAAAGATAAATGGGATACCGTTTATACCTACGCCACGCGCAGCCTTATTTCGCTGAAAAGTCAGATGACGATCGGGGACAGTTCTTCGCCCGGTGACATCTTTGACAGCGTGCCGTTTCGCGGCGTGCAGCTGGCATCCGACGATGACATGCTGCCAGAAAGTATGAAGGGATATGCGCCGGTAGTGCGGGGGATTGCGCGCACCAATGCGCAGGTCATCGTGCGCCAGAACGGCTACGTCATCTACCAAAGTTACGTTTCCCCCGGGGCATTTGAAATCGCGGATATGTTCCCGACCGGTGGCTCCGGCGATTTATACGTGACCATTAAAGAAGCCGATGGCAGCGAGCAGTTGCTGGTGGTGCCCTTCGCCTCATTGCCGGTGTTACAACGTGAGGGCCGCCTGAAATACAGTCTGACCGGCGGACAGTATCGCGCGTATGACAACAATGTTGACGCGACACCTTTTGGTCAGGGGACAGCTATTTATGGTCTGCCTCATGGCCTGACGGCCTACGGCGGCAGCCAGTTTTCCAGTCATTATCAGTCGGTGACGCTGGGCATGGGCAAGAATCTGGGCGACTTCGGCGCCTTTTCTTCTGATCTGACGCACGCGTGGTCAGCGATGGAAAATCAGCCCCATGTCAGCGGTCAGTCCCTGCGGGTGCGCTACAGCAAAAACATCGTACAGACCGGCACTAACTTCGCGATTGCAGGTTACCGATACTCCACTGACGGTTATTACAACCTGCAGGAAGTGATGGATACCTGGCGGGATCAGAATGCTGAACTGCCTGCCGGACGACGCCGTAACCGCAGCGAAATGACCATGAGTCAAAACCTGTGGCAGGGTGCCGGGTCGTTTTCCCTGAGCTGGATTAGCGAGAATTACTGGAACAGCGGGCGTTCAATGCGCTCAGTCGGGGTCGGCTACAACAACAGCTGGCGCGGGATCAGTTACGGGCTCAATTACAGCTATAACGAAAATGCCAGCAGCAACAGTCACGATGGCACCGACGGAAAACGTGTTTACGACCGGGATCAAATCATCGGTTTCAACATCAGCGTGCCGTTAAGTTTATTCGATGCCCCGGTGTACGCCACTTACAGCTACAACACCAGCAAACAAGGAAATACCACGCATACCGTCGGGCTCAACGGTTCAGCGCTTGCTGCCAATAACCTTAACTGGAATGTGCAGGAAGGCTATGGCAGTCAGGGCACGGGAAACAGCGGCAATATGAACGCCGATTACCGGGGTACCTACGGCGAAATGACTGCGGGTTATGCCTATGACCAGAACCGTCGCCGCCTGAACTATGGCATTCAGGGCGGCATTTTGGCTCATGAAAACGGCATCACGCTCGGTCAGCCGATGGGCGAAACCCTTGCGCTGGTTCAGGCTTCCGGTGCCAGCGGTGTCAGCATCAGCAATCAGCCTGGCGTAAAAACCGACTGGCGCGGTTATGCCATCGTTCCCTACAGCAGTCCGTACCGTAAGAATCTGGTGCAACTGGACACTGAAACATTGCCTGACGATGTTGAACTGCCCCAGACCACGCAGACGGTGATCCCGACCCGCGGCGCGGTCGTGCGTGCCCGTTTTGCGGCAAGCGTGGGCCTGCGCATGATGATGACATTGCAGCGCCAGAATGGCTCACCGGTACCTTTCGGTGCCACGGTCAGTGATACGGCGCAGAAAACCGCGCAGGGCTTTATTGTCGGCGACGCCGGACAGGTCTATCTGACCGGCATGGCAGAAAGCGGTTCGCTGCTGGCGAAATGGGGAAACACCCCGGCGGAACAGTGTGCCGTGCATTACAGCCTGGCAAAACCATCGACAGACTCAACAGGCGTTCAGGTGCTGAACGCGCAATGCAGGTAAGGGAAAGGATACCGATGATGAAAATAATCAAAAAAATAGTGATGCTGGCCGGTTTACTCGCCGGACTGAGTTTTCTTTCACCCGCTGCGCTGGCGGCCAATACCGGTTGCACCAGCTCGCCAAATATTCCGGGTGTCGCAACGCTCGGTAGTATCGCGGTGGATGCCAGTTTACCCGTTGGATCGACCATTCCCGGCACGGAGAAAGTGTTCGCTTTTGCCGGTAACTGCGCGGCAATCAGCGGCGTCCCTCAGGGCGCGGTGATCATCACCTGTTATTACGGTAGCGGGACAGAAATCAGCGGTATGCCCGGCGTTTATAATACCGGCGTCAGCGGCATTGGCATTACGCTGGTCAATTCCGCCGGACAACGTGTCGTGGGGGCGGGCACGAGCTGTGATACCCGCAACACGCCGCTGGGATATATTTCCAATACGCCCGGAAAAACATTTTCTGTCAGCATGACTCTGGCGCTGGTTAAAACGTCTGCCACCATCGGCACCGGCTCGCTTAACCAGTCGCAGACTAAATTCGGTATCGGCATGTATAACACCGGCTGGGGTCTGGGCAGTTCGACCGACAGCTCCGTTTCTTACGCGGGGAATATTATCTATCGAAGCGTTTCCTGCTCAACGGGAAGTACTGTCCCCGTTCCGCTGGGCGATATCCCGGTGAATGCCTTTACCGGCCCGGGTTCTACTGCAGGCGACAGAAACTTCCTCATTCCGGTGACCTGCGATAATCCGGTCAATATCACAATGAGCATGAGTTCCCCTGCCTATGCGTCTAAACCAGACGGCGTGATGGCTATCACCAGCGGCACCAACAATGCGACAGGCATTGGCGTACAAATGCTTTTCAATAATATGCCGGTGACGTTTGATAATTATTTTCAGGCTGGCGCTGTTTCAAATTCAGGTGGCACGCTGAACGCGGCATTCACTGCCCGCTATTATCAGGTCTCAGATGCGGTGATCCCGGGACAAGCCAACGCCTCCGCCACTGTCACACTGGCGTATCAATAATGAAAATGAACCTGCAAAGATTTAAAATCTTATTCGCATCCGGCTGTGCATTACCCGTAATTCTGTTTTCAAATCAGGTAAGGGCTACCGATCTCGTGAATATCAACGTCACAGGGAATATCGTTGCCGCGCCCTGCTCTGTCGATACCGGTTCGGTCAGCCGGACGGTAAACTTCGGGCAATTAATCGGAACAGATTTACGTACTGCGGGTGCCGCTTCGGACTGGAAGCCCTTTCAGGTCAGACTGAACAATTGTCCCGCGACCACCGTGAGTGCAACCGCCACCTTTAGCGGCGCAGTGTATCCGGGCGATCCTGCGCTCTTTCTTAACAGCGGCTCTGCCGCCAATGTGGCGATTCAGGTGGTGGATGACGCCACAAAATCCAGCGTAAAAGGCAGCGGCAGTACAATGACGGTCGGTATTGATCCGGTTCAGCACAACGCCATTTTCGCCCTGGCCGGACGGGTTATCGCCCCCGCGGGCAGTGCCGGTTCCGGGGATATTAACAGCGTGATGCTCATGACGTTTACTTATCAGTAACGGTTAAATCCACTGGAGCCGTGGTGCCCGACCTGCAGAGAATTGTGCTAAATTTAAAAGAATTCTCTGTCACCCTGGCACTTGCAATGAAAGACCCTACGACGCTGAAAAGTGAACACGATACAAGCCTGCTCTATGCAACGGCTGCACTGTTTGAGAAACTCAGCCCGTATCTGGAATTCAATATAGTTCCTGCGCAGACGCGCTTTGATTTATTCAAAAACGGTACGTCATATTGTTATTTCGTCCGCAATGGCTGGTTCAGCATTCATCACAGTGCCGATCCTGTTTTACTTGGCACATTACAGTTACCGGGCATTATCGGTATAGGCGGTGCGATACCGGAATCAGCGGGTTTGTATATTGAATCGAAGGTAGAATCAGAAGTGGCGATGACTACCGTTCCAGAAATGCACGCGTTAATTAATGAGCTTGATTTATGGGAGATGTTATCCAAACATATTTTCAGAATGACCGGCAGTATATTCACCAAAGGTGTATTGCTCACCGGTAATTCATCTTATGAAATCATTCGTTTTCATCTGATAGAACTGATGAATGAACCTGAGGAAATTCGTAATATTACCGTCGCCGTAACCTATGTTCAGCAAAAGACACGTCTTTCCCGCAGTACTATCATGAAAATGCTCGCCCAGTTAAAACAAGGTGGCTATGTCACCCTGGAAAACGGCATTCTCAAAAAAGTACATAAGCTGCCCCTGAAATACTGAACAGTCAGTCAGCCTCCCTGCGCATTATCACGGATTATCCGGCATGGGTTGCCACAGGCGACTGCGCCCGCAGGCACAGAGCGGGTCACCACACTGCCAGCGCCAACCGTGCAACCATCACCCAGCGTCACGCCAGGCAAAATTATGCAACCGCCGCCAATCCAGACATCATTCCCGATACTCACCGGCTGTGCGCTGCCAATATGTTCACGCCGCAGATCAATATCCAGCGGATGTTGTGCGGTATAAATCTGCACGTCAGGCCCGATGAAAACGTTATTTCCTATCGTGACCGGTGCGCAATCGAGCAGAACAAAATTGAAATTGATGAAAACATTATTGCCGAGCGTGGTATTGATACCGTAATCAATGCGCATGCCTTTTTCGAAATGTACATTGCTGCCCACCTCACTGAAAATCGTTCTTATCAGCGCATCTTTCTCAGGCGCCTGGCGGGCACTCAGCGCATTAAACTCATCAACTTTATCGCGGGTCTGATAACGAATTTCACGTAATTCCGCATCATTGATTTGGTAATCCAAACCTTGGATCATTTTTTCTAATTCACGCATTTATCACTCCCTGACCATACTGATACCCACAATGAATATCAGGTTAATTTGCTGCCTGATATTACGCATTTTTTCCCGGATAGGGGATTTCTTTCGATGAGTTATGACGATAACCGGAAGTGTCCGGCGGGGTGAGGCAAGGAAAGGCACATATATACACCATCC